>CAVXWB010000166.1:0-22139 GCA_963765185.1 Bryobacterales bacterium | reverse complement strand
ACGCATCGCTGTCGTTGGCATTTCCCCATTCTCAACATCTTTGCCGAACAGGTCGCACAGCACCCGGCGGAAATATTCGTGGCGCGGATACTCATGAACGACCGCGAATCCGTCAGCATCCCCACGAAGCGCGAAATCAGACCGCAGTTGGAGAGCGCGTTCATCTGCCACTGCATGGCTTCCTTCTGGTCCTGGAACCACCAGCCGCTGCCCATCTGAATCTTGCCCGGCACCGGGCCATCCTGGAAATTGCCGATCATCGTGGCGAAAGAATAATTGTCGGCCGGGTTCAGGCTGTAGAAGATCATCTTGGGCAGCGCGTTTTCGCTGTCCAGCCGGTCGAGGTAGGCGCCCAGCGCATCGATCTGCAGCCAATCGCCGATCGAGTCGAAGCCCACGTCCGCGCCCAGTTCGCGGAAGCGGCGCGTATTGTTGTTCGCCGCGCACCCAGGTGAAGCTGCTTGGTCCAGCCCTTTTCGGCGTCCAGCCGGCCGAAATGCAGCATCATGTAGCCGGCAAAACGGCTGTGTTCCTCGGGCGTGGCCTCGCGGCCGGCGCGCGCGCAACTGAAGATTTTGGCCGCTTCCTCGTCGGTGGCGAACTCGCCGAAGGCAGTGGTTCACGCCGTGATCGGAAAGCCGCCCGCCCATAGCGTGGAAGAAGTCATGGCGCTTGTGCAGGGCATCCGTGAAAATCGGCCAGTTTGCCGATGCTGGTGTTGCTGGCCGCCTCCAGTTTCTTCACCCAGGCGTTGAATTGCTTCGGGCAAATGCACATTCAGCGCCTTATCGGGGCGGAAGCAGGGATACACCTTGGTGGCGAATCGGAAGCCGCAATCACCCGATGCCAGTCCAGGTCGTCGGCCGGATCGTCGGTGGTGCACACGGCCTTGACATGAAACTTCCCCAGAATGCCGTGCGTCGCAAGTCTTCGGTGGACTGCAGTTTTCATTCGCGCGATCCCAGATCGAGCGGCGCAGTCGACTCGTTCAGTAATTCTTCAATTCCGAAATAGCGCTTCAGCTCCAGGTGCGTCCAGTGATACAGCGGATTGCGCAAGGTGTGCGGCACGGTGCGCGCCCATGCCAGAAATTTTTCAAACGGATCGGCGTCCCCGGTGCAGTAGCGTTCGTCCACTCCATTGGCCCGCATGGCCCGCCATTTGTAGTGATCGCCATCCAGCCAGATTTCCGACAGGTTCGCGAACTGCCGGTTTCGGGCGATCTCCTGCGGAGAAAGATGGCAGTGATAATCCAGAATCGGTTCGGGCTCGGCGAAGGTATGATACAGCCGCCGGGCCGTGGGATTGCTCAATAGAAAATCTTCCGTGATGAAGGCCATCGAGACCTTTAGCTTACCCTCTCCAGATCCGGAACCAGGAGTTGGATAATCCCCAAAGCCACCAGATAGAGCGAGCCCGCGAACACGAACAGAGGCGCGTAAGCCCCGCCCGACCAATCCAGCCAATAGCCGATGGCGGGCGACGCAAGCAATCCGCCCACCGCGCCCCCCATGCCGCCCAACCCTACCACGGAAGCGACGGCCCGCTGCGGAAAAACGTCCGAGGGCAGATTGAAAATGTTCGCGGACCAGCCCTGGTGCGCCGCGGCCGCGATGCTGATCAGCGTCACCGCCAGCCACAAATTATTTCCCGCCTTGAAGACGAAGATGGACGCCGTCACGGCCAGCGCGCAGATCAGCATCGCCGTCTTGCGTCCGCGATTCACCGTCCAGCCGCGCTTGATCAGTGCCGAGGAAATCCAGCCGCCGCCGATCGAGCCTACCATCGAAGCCGTATAAATCACCACCAGAGGCAGCCCCAGGTTCGATAGATCCAATCCGTACGTGCTGCTCAGAAAACCGGGGAGCCAGAACAGAAAAAACCACCACACCGGATCGGTAAGAAATTTACCGATCAGGAAGGCCCAAGCGGCGCGGCTGCCCAATAGCTCCAAGTACGGAACGTGCCTCTCGGATTGCCCTGTCTCATGATCGGAGCGAATCAACGCAAGTTCTCCGGCGCCTAAATTCGGATGTTTTTCCGGCTCACGGTAGAACCAGAACCACACCGCCGCCCACGCTAATCCGGGAATCCCTGTGGCCACAAACGCCGATCTCCAGCCGAAACGGATCACCAGGTAGGGAACCACCAGAGGCACCAGCAGCGCGCCCACGTTTGCGCCGCTATTGAAGATGCCCGTGGCCAGCGCCCGTTCCCGCCGCGGAAACCAGTGCGCCACGGTCTTGAGCGCGGCCGGAAAATTGGCCGATTCGCCGATGCCCAGTGCGAAGCGGGCCGCGCCGAACCCGAAAGCGCTTCCGGCGAGGGCATGCGCCATCGCCGCCAGGCTCCATACCGACATGGCCAGCAGGTAGCCGAGACGTGTGCCCAGCGCGTCGATAGCTCGCCCGGCCAGCGGCATCATAATCGCGTAGGCCAATTGAAACGCGAAGACGATCCACCCATAGGTGGCTTCGCTCCAATGGAACTCCTGCTCCAGAAGCGGCTTCAGCAGGCTGATCACCTGGCGGTCCACGTAATTGCCGGTGGTGGCGAAAAACAGCAGGCCGCAAATGTACCAGCGCAGATGGGCGATGACATTGGTTTGAACTACGGCGCCGACTGGGATTTGCTCCGGCGCCGCGTCCGTGGCGCGCACCGTCTCCGCGTTCGTTTGCCGGGTTGGGAACAACGTTGTCCTCGTAAAGCGCGAATTACGCCACTGGCGGCCTGCGCCACTGGGATTGTATCAAACAGGCCGGACGCTAAAGCAGCCCCGCCGCCAGCTCCCTCGAATGCGCAGCAGCGAAGCGCCACAGCCAGCGCCCGCGCAGGTTCGTCTTCAGAGCCTCGGCGAACTGGTCCGGACTCAGCAGCTTCAGCAATCCGGTGCGCTGGTCCCACTTGCGATCGTTCCAGCCGGAGATGCGCACGTTAATCTTGTGCGCCAGACGAAGGTCCGTGCCGAAGCGCTTGCGCCATTGCCGTTCGAAGGGCTCCAAGGCCGCGCGCGAGACGTCGCCCTGGCCCAGCGCCCGCGCCGCTACTTCGCCCGCCATGCGGCCGGCGTGGATGGCCCAGCGGATGCCTTCGCCCAGCAAGGAAGACGCGTTACCCACAGCGTCGCCCACTCCCAGAATGCCATCGCCCGCGAAGCGCTCCGTGAATTGCTCCGATGGGATCAGGCCCGAATGATGCTCCACCGGCTGCGCGCCCTTCAGGTTGACGCCGAAGCGGTCCGCTTGGGAAACAAGGCGGTCGAGATAGCGCTCCGGGTTCTCGCTCGAATCGGGATGCACCACGCCCACGCCCACGCGAACGCGCCCGCGGCCCCACGGGCACACCCACGCGTATCCCGATGGCGCCACCGTGCCGCCCACAATCAGCACGGCTTCGCTCTGGTCGCAATACGGCGCGAACAGATCGTATTCGGAGCCGACACCGAAGCGGCGAAAACCCGGATCCAGACCGCTCTGCTTCAGCAGCGTGGAGCGATACCCCGTGGCGTCCACCACCAGCCGGCTGCGCAGCTCTTGTTGCTCCTCGACGCGGTCATTCGTGCGAACGCCGCGCACAAAGCCTCCTTCCATGATCGGCGCCACCGCCCGGGTCGCCAGGCGAATTCGCGCGCCGGCGCCGATCGCGCGCTCCGCCAGGTACTGGAAGGTCCCGCGCACGTCCAGAATGCAGAATCGCGGCGACGGATAATCGAAGCTGGCCGAATTGTTGGGACTCAAGAAACGCACTCGCGAGAGGGGATGGTACAGCCGCGCCGGAATGCCCAGCGCTTCCATCTCGTCGATGAAGCTGCCGCCGCTGGTGCGGATCGGCGACCCGATCTCGTGATTCTGTTCGAGCACGGTAACCGAGCGCCCGTGGCCGGCCAGCACTTCGGCGGCGGACAGCCCGGCTGGTCCTCCGCCGGCAATAATCACGTCACAGGGAGCGTCCGGCAGGGCCGAGCCCGGGTCCGCAGTTATCATCGCAACTCTTTCATTATGTTATTCTAAACGTTTCTGGCGACCCTCACCATTTTCAGTCATCCGTACTCCTCGACGCGGTTTCCCGGGCGTTTCATAACCCCTTTTCAAGTGTGGAACTAAGACGACCTTAGTTACGAAGTAGGTCAAGTCTATGGCGCAATCCCTAGGGGCTTATGAATTGTCCCGAGTACTAGAACCGCCTACAATCGGGACGATAGATGAATTGGTACTGGAGCAACGCGGTCCTTCATCGCACTGAGGAGGCCTATGAGTCTTATGGCAGCGCCGATCAATGGAGATCTTGGAGAGAATCCCACCGGTACGTCCGGGAACGGTCCCGACCTGAAAGAAGTCAGGAAAGGAACGGTGCGGATCCTCATTGCCGACGATCACCCCATCGTTCGTGACGGGCTCAAGAAGCTGCTCCTTTTGGAGGACGATTTCGATGTCGTGGGTGAGGCCGGCGACGGACGCGAAGTTCTGGACCGGGTGCGGGAGCTGGACCCCGACGTTCTGCTCCTGGACCTGCGCATGCCCAACCTGGACGGTCTGGCGACGCTGCAAGCGCTCCAGCAGACCAATAAGCGAACGCGCGTGATCGTGCTGACGGCTTCGGAAGACAAGAACGAGTTCGTGCAGGCGATGAAGCTGGGCTGTAGCGGCATCGTGCTGAAGCAGACCGCTCCGGACTTGATCGTCAAGAGCATCCGCAAAGTCCATTCCGGCGAAATCTGGCTGGATTCGCACACCACGGCAGCGGTGATGCGGCAGTTCTCGACGGGCCTCGAAGGCGCGGGCGGAGGAGGCGGCGGCAAGGGCCGCGAGCGCAGCCCTCTGTCCACCCGGGAACGCGAGATCGTCGCACTGGTCGCCCAGGGTTACAAGAACAAAGAGATGGCCGAGAAGATGTTCATCAGCGAGCAGACGGTCAAAAATCATCTGCACAACATCTTCGACAAGCTGGGCGTTTCCGATCGCCTGGAACTGGCGCTGTACGCCATCCACAAGGGCCTGCATCTTACCGGCGAAGCCGCTCCGCGGTAGCACAGGGCGGCTCTCGATAGCGGGTCAGATAGTGCGCACGCCGGAAGACAGCACTAGCCAGCCGGTAGGGCAATCGAGTTCCCGGCCCTGATTCTTCTGTGAGCTTCCCAGACCCGGACTTCGCGTTCCTTGGACTCCATTTCAACGGGTAGGGCGTTGTCCATCAAGGTGGGCCGCTTTGTGCTAGAGGTAAATTGCGTGGCCGAGCATCGCCATTAATCCGAACAGTAGCCTTTCGACTGCTTCGGCTGCGGATAGGTCAATCGAAGCCTCAAGCAAGCCTGCGGCAGGTTGCCGCAGACGCATCTGAAACTCCCGTGGAGCGGCGGTTGCGGCGTCTTCCATCATCAGATAGCCAGAGAGGATGCGCCGAACGTCCGGGGCCGCCGAAAGGTAATCGACCGTAGCCGTCCGTTCCGCAGCGGGCGCGAACGAAAAAGTAACCCCCACGGCGTTCGCGTCAGGAATATTCGCCGAGCTCTGAGCTAGCAAAGGGGAACTCGGGTCCAACTCCGTGCCTTGCTTCCGGTAATGCCGCACCCCCCAGACGGGTGCGTTCGTATCTACGTGCTTCCATTCCGATAGGTCCTGCGGAAGAGCACGAGTCCCCGGCGCTCCTCGCATGCGATCCAGCAAGGCAACCAAATAATCGAGATTGGTTGCCACGACAGCCACATTGGTGCGAGGAAACCCTACGAAGGTGGTCCAAGTGTCGTCTTCTGACTCCTCCTCGAAGACGGCGATCCTAGTTCCATTACGCTCTTCAAACCGGACAGCGGAATTCGCGGCTGCCCTCATGAAGGCGGCTCCATCCAGCGACACGGTTGGGATGAATACCATGATGAGGCAACCTTCGTAGCGCATCAGGCCGAGAGCACGCGGCGGCCGGAATCGGCGCGAGCCTTCGATCGCCAACGATACGGTTTTGCCCTTGACGAATTCCCCGAGCCCCCCATTCTTGAAATTGAGCAGCGCCAAGGGGAACATGCGCGACCGGAATTCAAGCTCGGTCGCTGTCAGGCGCTCGTGCGCAGGAGGGTCGCTGGAAAGAGACTTTGGGTCCCAGGCGAAAGGCCCGTTCGATCCCAGAACTGTCTCCGTGTCAACCGGTAGCCAGCTCAGCACTTGATTCAGGCTCGGTAGCTGCGCGACGGCTTGGGGTTGGGCGAAACAAAACGGAGCGACAACGGCAACAAAAATCCACGCGCGCATTGTGTCACCTCTTTATATCGGAGCGAATCCAGCCAATCTGGCGGCTCGATCCAGAATTGCAGATGGAATCCTTAATCAACGAACGATTGCCGGTTTGGACTTCCAGCGTCTCAAGCGCCAGCGGATTCTGGCTGGGACAAGCGGGCCGATAGACTGCGTGGAGCAAAAACCTGGAATCGGGCGACCAAACCACCTCGGAATCCTCCACGCCACCCAGATCGCGCCTGCTGGCGAGGTTCGTTCGATCAATCAGAACGGTCTTCGAGGGCGCCTTGGGATCTCCGAGCTGCAACGCCGCGATCCACCTGCCGTCCGGCGAAAATGATCCACCAGAAAGCTGCCCCTCGATCTTTGTGATAGATCCCTTCGCCAGGTCCAGCAACGCCAGACTGCGGTTCGCGGAGATCAGCGCTTCTGTCTTCTCAGGAGAGAGACTCAGCACCCGCCACGGAGATCCCGCTCGACAATCCGAGGTTTCAACGGCTGCGCTGACGTCTCCGGCAGGTAGGTGAATTTCATACACTCCGCAACTACTCGCCGGGTAGTTAGTGCCCTTGGAGCCGCCGGAGACGACCAGATCCTCACCCTGCGAAACCGCAAACGGGCCGATTGAGCCAAAGGCGTCCAGGCCCTGGATGGTACTGACACGCACGGGGTCTAGTTCGATCTTGAACATGCCCCGCTCATCGGTAAAGGACCTCGGCCCAGTCTCCTTGAGCGCTGTCGCATACACCGATCGTCCACTCGGTCCGTAGGCGAACCATCGTGGTACCAAGGGAAGCGAAATCTCCAACTCCTTCCCTGCTGGAGGGAACACCGCGATAAAAACTCCGCTGGCCCCCGGCCGTTTGGCGAGACACAAGAGCCGCTGGACTAAAGGAAACGGGCTCGACGCAACGAGCGGTGGGCGCGGCCAGCGTCGCAACTGCAACCGCCAAAGCAATCTCACGCATGTCGGTAAGAATCCTCTTTTGCCAATTCTAAGCGACAGACTAGGCGGAATAACGCCCCCTTGTGACACTTCCTCAACCGTCACATCGGCTAGCACCAGGCGCGGGCTGAAAGCCCAGGTTCGCGAATACGCCTGCCGCTAACCCGGAGTTTTGTCAACTTGGCCATCTAGTCGGCATTCCGCAAATACGGCGCTCGAGGAAATCCGCGGGTTTCGTGAAGCGAAATCGGGGTGCGTCTATACGTCGCCCGTTTGCGATTCAAATTGCCTCGCTACGCCGTCTTATCCTTGGCGTAGCACAGCGAATTGAGCCCGCACTCCGCGCACTTGGGATTACGCGCCACGCACAACGCCCGGCCGTGATGAATGATCTGGTGCGCGAAGAGGATCCACTTGGGCTTAGGGATCGCCTTCATCAGATCCTTCTCGATCTTGACCGGATCGGTTTGCCGGGTCAGATCCAGACGCCGGGCGATGCGCTGCACATGCGTATCCACCACCACGCCTGAGGCGATGCCGAACGCCGTGCCCAGGACCACGTTGGCGGTCTTGCGCGCCGCTCCAGGCACCGTGAGCAGCGCTTCCATTTCGCGCGGAACCTCGCCGCCGAATTCGCTCAGGATCTTGCGTGCCGCTCCGATCACGGATTTGGCCTTGTTGTTGAAGAACCCCGTGGAGCGGATGTCCTGAGCCAGCTCCTCCTGTTTCGCCGCCGCGAAATCCTGAATGGTCGGGTACTTGCGAAATAGTTCCGGCGTCACGGCGTTGACTCTCTTGTCGGTGCACTGCGCCGAAAGAATGGTGGCCACCAGAAGCTCCCATGCGCTCGAATGATGCAGTGCGCAGGTAGCGTCAGGATACATGCGATCAAGCGCTGCCAGGATCTTGACGATGCGCGCCTTGCGCTCCAGGGCGGTTTTCGGCTTGCGCGCCGGCGCGGGCGCAGTTGCGGGTTTCGGCATGACTTGAAATTCGCGGCCTAATCGAAATCGATATCCCGCTTGGGTGGCGGCTCGTCCGGATTCTCTTTGGCCAGCCGCAGCATCTCGTCGAATTTTTTGTTCAAGACGTCGGAGTGGCTCTTATGCTGCTCGACGGATTTCTTGAACGCGTCTTCCCGCCGGCCAGCCTCACCCTTGAAGCGCTGCACCGCCGCTTCCATGTCCGCCAGGGACGGCGGCTTGACATGCTCCTTGTGGCGGATGACCGCGTGGGTGACCGGGTCGATGAACAGTTCAGCCTCGCAGCAAGGGCAGACGACGGCGATCAACTCCGGGGATCTTCCCACAATGACTTTAGTTGCTATTGGTGCTGTTGGTGCTGCTGCCGCTGCTGTCGTCCGGCCGGCGCTTCAACGTGGGCCGATCGTCGTCGCTCGAGGAACCAGTGGAGTTCCCGTTGTTGCTCCCGCCGTTGCTCCCGGCGGCGCCGTTGTCCGAACCCGACGAGCCGGGTTTCCGGTTCAGGTGCGGCTTGTTGGGATCCATCGGGTCGTTGGCGCGGCGATTATGCATCGCCAGCAGCTTGGCCTTGACGTCGTTGAACTCGGAAGTGGTCTCGACGTACTCCGGCCGCTCCTTCAGGTACTCCTGAATGTTCTTCTGCGCCGCCACGATGCGGCTCCCGGTGGGCGGATGATCGGAGAACAGCTTGGACATCGTGCCCGGTTTCTTCTTCTCCATGGACTGAAGCTTTTCGAAGAAATCGACGAAAGCGTTGGGATCGTAGCCGGTCTTGTACATATACTGAAGACCCAGCTTGTCGGCCTCGGATTCAAACTCCTTGGAGAATTGCAGATAGGAAACCGGAATCGCCACACTGGCGGCCTGGCGAATGCCGTAGCCGGTCCAGCCGCCGTAGAAGATCAGCGGGATGGTCATCAGCTGCGCGATAGTGGCGCGCGAGGCTTGCCGGGTGCCATGCCGCGCCGCGACGTGCGCGATCTCATGCGCCATCACGCCGGCCAGTTCCGCCTCCGAGTCCGCCTTCAGGATCAAACCGGAGTTGACATAGAAAAAGCCGCCCGGAAGCGCGAAGGCGTTGACCTCCTCCGTGTCGATGACCTTGATCGTGAAAGGAACCTTGGCGTCGGAATTCCGCACCAGGTTCTGGCCCAGGCGATTGACGTACTCGGCAATTTGCGGCTCGTCGATGATCTTGGCCTGCCGTTCGATCTGCTGCGCCAAGCCCTTGCCGAGCGCAATCTCCTTCTCGACCGAATAGATGTTCACTCCTTTGCCGACATCGCGGTTGCCGATCTGATCGGGATCGTTTTCCTTGTTGTCGCCGGCGGGCGAGGGCAGGGAGAAGAGGAAGATAGCGGCCGCTCCTGACGCAATCCGCAAGTACAATGGCATGCGCATGGGACCAGTTCCTTTCACCTAACAGTATAGACCGTCTTTAGGTGGGACGCGCCACCTGTCTTTTAGATTACAGCAATTTGAGGACGTCCCGGCCTCTGGCGCAAAAACCGGGACAGTATTCCCATTTCGGCCGGCCCAGCGGACTGACATCGGACGACGCTCGCGTCCGGCGGAAATGAGTATACTGTCCCAGGTTTTTCGCGACGCAGTCCGTTCTGCCACGGGCCGCCCGCCGCGCCGCTAGCCCTTTTGAACCCGCCTGAGGCGGTACAGATCCGCATTGACGGTCTTGTCCTTCAGCTTTTTCCAATCGTCCTGCACATGCAGCAGGCGTCCGGAGATGTGGTTGGATTGTTCGGAGGCCAGAAACAGCGCCAGCTCGATCTGTTTTTCCGCGGCCACGCCGCCGGTCATCCGCACCTGCTTGGCGACCTCGATCTCCTGCCAGCCAGCGCGCTCGCCCGCCGCTAGAATCTGGTCGGTCATGTGCGTATAGGCCTCGCCCGGCGCCAGGCAATTCACCTGGATATTCGAGTCGCTGACCTCTTCCGCCAGTGACTCGATGAAACGGATCAGGGCCGTCTTGGTGGCTTCGTGGAGCGCGAAGTTAGGGCGCGCCAGAGTCGTGCCGCCGCCCGATAAGATAATGATTTTACCGCTGCGCCGCTCCTGCATATGCGGCAGCACGACGCGGCATGCGTTCAGGACCCCGACCAGATTGGTCTGGATCACTTCCTGCCAGGACTTGGGATTGGATTCCACAAAGGCCCCGATCGGTCCCAGGATCGCGGCCGAACAGATCAGCACTTTGGGATGCGCCCCGAACTGTACGCGCATGCGCTCCACCGACGCGTTCACTTGCTCGTAGTCGACTGTGTCGGCCCGGAGCCGCAGGGCCGAACCGCCGGCATGCTCGATCTCCAGGTGGCACAAATCCAGCTCCGCCTTGCTTCGGGCCATCAGCCCCACCCGCGCCCCTCGCGCCGCGAAGCCGATCGCCAGCCGCTTCCCGATCCCGCGCCCCGCTCCGGTGACCAACACGGGCACCGCCTTGAATGAATACACCTTAATCAAAGTAATACAAAACGGGAGCTCCGCGCCCGGGGCGGAGAGCGACGCGGTCGAAAACGCCAGATTCGCTGTGAAATGATGCGTTCGCCGGGAAATAGAGTTCTAAAGATAGTGAGCCAGTTCGGGCGCGCGAGTTTCCACCACCCGAGCCTCGATTGCGGTTTCCAGGGTCGCCCCCGTATCGAGAAGGTAGCGGCCCGCAATCCAGGGAGCCACTTGTTCGGCACGCTGGCGCGCGGTTTCAGCCAGGCCCTGGAACAGCACCAGAAACTGGCGATCGCTCCAGCGCGAAATGATGTCGTTATGTCGAAATTGCGAGCCGAGCCTCGCGGCCACCTGCTGAGCCACTTCGCCCGGGGAGTGGTTCGTTGAAGTCGAACAGCAGCAGCACCGGCG
Organism: Bryobacterales bacterium; assembly: GCA_963765185.1. Taxonomy (GTDB): domain Bacteria; phylum Acidobacteriota; class Terriglobia; order Bryobacterales; family Bryobacteraceae; genus Palsa-187. The sequence goes on along the minus strand of CAVXWB010000166.1, from coordinate 11,118 downwards.
CTTCGCCGCGAGCTTCCACCGCTTCAATGCACCGCTCCATCTCGCGGCGGTTCATCAGGCCCGTGACAGGATCGGTGATCTCGGCTTCGACCAGCCGCTTCTCCACCCGCGCCATTTCATCGCGCATTCTTTTGAGCAGCGACTGCGATTCATGGCTCATGCTCTCGACGCAGCTCAGCAGGCCGGCCACCTGTAGCGCCGTCACTTCACTCGCATGGGCCGGGGACGGCGGGTTTTCCATTTGCACGGCGAACTGGCGCAGCCGCGCGCCATAAAAATCCTGGCGTTGCGCGATCGTGCGGATGATCTCTTCCAGGCTCGCGATGGCCCGCCGAAGCTCCTTGCGGTGACCTTCGACGTAGCCGGATGCCACGCCCGCATACTCCTGCAATTCCTGCAACGCAACCGCGCAGCTTTCTTCGATCGCGCCGGCGCTGGAATCGAACGCCAGACGCGCGCGCAGACGGCTCAAGCGCTGCCGGTACGGTCCGCCCACCGCCGGGCAGGCTTCGCCCATGGCGTCCGCCACCGCTTGCAGCGTGCTCAGGTAGCAATGCACGGTGGCGTGCAGGGTGTGGAGCGTGTTGTCCTCAGGCATTTGGTTACTCCTAACGTAGTATCGGACCAGCGCGGAGTAACGGCCATCAGGGGAACGCCTTAATGCGAGCGATTTATCGAAAGCGAGTGGAGGCGAAGGCGGCGGACCACGCCTCCTGCCAGCCGCTCGCGCCGTTGGCGGGCTCAGCGGACCCGGGCGGTGGAACGTCCGTTGGCGGGGCAATCGGAGGCGGCGGCGGAGAGTCGATCTGGAGGTAGTTCCCGTGCCCGAAATTCCAGTTGCCGGGGATCTCGAAGGGAGGCTGGAAATTCTCCGGCCACGGCTTCGAAGGACCACCGCGGCCCAGAGCCGCACGCCACCACGGATGCCCTGCCGCAATGATTCCCGCAGCGAAGTTGCCCAGCGGAAACGCGTCTCGAAGCACCGCGTCCTGCATGGATGCGAGAACCGAGACTTCTCCAGTCCTGGCCGCTGAAGCCCGGAACTCGGTGTTGAGGCAATTGTCGTCGATGGCGCCGGCCATCAGCGTGGCGCGCCGCACCGGCCGCGCCATTTTGGAGATCGTCTCCAGAATCACCCGCGCCCCCAGACTGTGCGAGACGAACGAAATGCTTGCGGCGCCCCCAAACTCGGCATCGAGAAACGGAGCGATGCGTTGGCCCGTTTCGTCGGCGATGCGCGCTTCATCGGGATAGTCCAGACCATGCGCCCAGACCGAGTCGCCGGGCCACAGCAGGCCCACAAACACGGACGGCGGCGCGAGCTGAAGCAGCCCCTCCCAGTTGGACAGATGCGCGATTCCCCCGGCGCGGTCGACATTGAATCCGTGGGTTCCAATCAGCACGTGCCGGCTCTGGATATCTCCGGCCAACTGCGCCGGGGCCAAGCTTCGGTAATTGGAAATCGCGGTGCCCTCGTTGATCGCGACGTTAATCGCGACGGAGGCAGCCAGGCCGCCTCCCACTGGCGCAAGTCGGACATCGAGGAAGCGCGTCATCTGCCGAGCTATTTCTTCCCCAGTTGCAGGGTGTTCACAGCGGCCGCCAGGGCGGTGGAAAGGTCCTTGGCCATGGGAGCCAGCGGCGTGGCCAGCAGACCCACCAGAAAGGATTTGGCCAGGTCCGATGGCAAGGATTCCGCAGCCGTATGCAGCACGCATCCACCGGCCAGCGCGAGCGCGACAGACAGCAGCATCGCCAGCGCCTTGGTCCCGTTGCGATACACCTGGTCGCTGCGCTGGTACGCCTCGTCGAGCAGCGCGGTCACAATCAGATCGAAGCGGGCCCAGACGTCCGATTGCGCGGAGCTGAGCGAGGTTCCGGCCGCGATGCGTTTGGCGACGGCCGTAAGGAGCACCGGGTCCACGCCGGCCGCGGCCGCCACAGCCGCAGCGTTGCCGGCATTCAGGTTCAATTTGATCAGGGACTTGGCAATGGATTTTTGGCTGCCCAAATCGGTCCCATTCATCCAGTTCGCCTTCAGTGTCGCCAGGAGATTCAACCCTCTCACCGGCTCTCCGGCAGACGGGATCAGCCGCTCGACTGCCACGCGAATACCTTTGAAACCGATGTGGTTCACTCCGCCCCAGAACACCTTGGTTGCGTCCACTAAGCCAAAGGCAGCGGTGCCTAATCCGCCGATGGCTGTGATCACCGGCCCTACCTGCTGTAACGGCATCATGATCTCGGCCTCCTCGTCTTCGCTCACAAGGTACCCGGGTTTCCGCGCTTGCCCGCGATTTCCGAAAGAGTAACTCCTTCAGAAATCGATCCTTTTGGTTGTGAGTCGACGGGTTATTTGGCCGCGCCGGGGAAGCGCTCGCGGATCAATTGCTGCTCTTCGGGCGAATAGGACTGAGTGAACTCCGGGCTGTGCAGGCGGGCGCGCCGCTCCGCGAACGGCATATTTTGAATGCCCTGCACCTCCCGCGTCACTGCCTGGCGGCGGGCGGGCGACAGCTTCTCCAGCCGGCTGATTTGATTCAAGCGTTGCGCGCGCTGCTCCGGGGTCATTCGGTCCAGATTGTTGAGTTGTTTTTCAACCCGCGTGCGTTGCGCGGGCGGCAGCTTGGAAAGATTCTTCTCGCGATCCTCAGGCGACATGTTGAGCAGCCGCTGCAACTGCTCGGCGGGAACCTGTTTGCCGGCTTGCTTGTTGGCCTGCTTGGGAGTAGAGGGGGGCTTGGGAGCAGCGGGGGGCTTGGCCTTCGGTTGCCCGGCTTCCAGCCGGAGGCCGGCGCCAGACACCATCAGTATGCTCCCGCAGATGAACGATACAACCCGCACCTAGGCCCCTTGTCGATTCGACGCGATTCGAAATGGTTGGGATTACAAACGCTTGGATGGCGACTGGCTCACCGGCGTGAGCAGCTCCATGTCGTCCAGCGCCTGTTGCACCTGTTCGAGGTCGATCTCCTCGGAACCCGCCGCGGCCTGCACGCTTACGCTCTGGTGCGACGGAGCAGCCGGTTGCTCCGGCACGCGCACGATCAGCGCCAGCCCCACCACCGCGCCGGCGGCCGCCAGCGAAACGGCGGGCTTCCACAACCGGTACGGCGTGGCCGGCAGGAACACGCGGCGCAGCCACTGGCGCCAGCCCGGCTCAGCCTGCTCCGCCGCGATGCGCGCGTATAGCCGGTCGTCGAAATTCCGCGACGCTTCGAGCGGGGTCCAGGCGTCCAGCATCTTCCACACCACGCGCTGCGCCTCCACCAAGTCCCTGCACTCCGCACACTCCCCGGTGTGGGTATCGATTTCGAGCGCAACCGCGGGATCCAGAACGCCGGCGCAGTAGTCCGTCAGGATCTCCGCGCGCTGCTTGTTGTTTTTGATGCAATCCATAATTCCCTCGTGTCTCATGCCAAATGGGCCAAACGCAAACGCAGCGTTTCGTAGGCCCGAAACAGTAAGGACTTCACCGCCGACTCGGTGCAGCTCAGGGCTCCCGATATCTGAGAATAATCCAGACCCTGGTACTTATGCATCAACACGGCGGCGCGCTGCTTCTCTGGCAGCGCCTCAATCGCTTTTCGTATCTCTCGCACTTTCACTTCATAAATCATCGTCTGCTCGACGCTGGGCTGCCGGTCGGCCACCTGCCGCTCCACGCCCTCACTCACTTCTTCATTCAAACTCTCGTTGCTTTTTTCCTTCTTGCCGTCGCGAATCCAGTTCAGCGCCAAATGCGTGGCGATGCGAAACAGCCAGGTGGTGAATTTGGCCGTCGGCTCATAGGTTTCGCGGCTCCTGTACACGCGCAGAAAAACTTCCTGCGCCAGCTCTTCCGATACGGCGCGGTTCTGCACCATCCGGTGCAGGAAGTTGATCACCGGAGCCCTGTGCCGCTCCAGCAGCAGCGCGAAGCTGGTTTCATCGCCCTGGCGCACGCGCAACATCAATTGGGCGTCTCGTTCCAGGGCCGCAACAGCCTCCATGTCCTTCTTAACACTAGGATCGGAAGAAGGTTGCGCGCGAAACACAGGGCTTGGTCCTACTCTTCTTTGAGCGACCGTTCCATCAGGTCGCGCAGAGCCTCGCGAGGGCTTTTGGCGGAATGCAACACCGCGTGCATCTGTTGAATGATCGGCAAATCCACTCCGAACTTCTGACCCAATTCGACGGCCGCGCCGCAGGTTTCCACTCCCTCGGCCACCATGCGCATGGAACCGAGGATGTCGCTGAGCTTCCTGCCTTTCGCCAACTCCAATCCTACCTGTCGGTTACGGCTCAAATTTCCACTACAGGTCAGTACCAGATCGCCTAAACCCGCCAAGCCGGCCAAGGTCTGAGGTTTCCCGCCCATGGCCACGGCGAGACGCGTGATCTCGGCCAAGCCTCGGGTGATCAAGGCTGCCTGAACATTACTGCCGAGGCCCAAACCGTAGCACACGCCGGCCGCGATGGCGACCACATTCTTGAGAGCGGCGGCGATTTCGACGCCCACCGGGTCGGGGTTGGTATAGAGGCGGAAAGCCGGACTCGAAAACGCGTCCTGGACCTCGCGGGCAAGCGCCAGATCGTGACTTGCGGCGACCACCGCCGCAGGCTCGCCCTGGGCGATCTCACGGGCGAAGGTGGGACCGGAAAGCACCACCACCCGGGCCTTGAACCGGGGCCTGCACACCTGCTCGATCACCTGCGACATACGCAAGAGAGATACCGTTTCAAGACCTTTTGTTGCGCTGACCAAGATCGAATCCGGCTTCAGATGCGGCAGCATGGCCGTGTACAGCTCGCGCGCGTGGCGCGAAGGCATGACGCCAACCACCAGATGCGCCCCTTCGAGCGTTTCCCCGAGCAGCGGCGAAGGCGCGACGTTTTCGGGAAGGCGGAAACCCGGTAGAAAGGCGGAAGTCTCCCGCGTGGCGTTCATCACGCGAGCAAGTTCGGCTTCGTAGACCCACAGACGAACGGTCTGAAATCGAGGAGCCAGCAAAAGGGACAGCGCAGTGCCCCAGCTTCCGCCGCCGATGATCGCCAGATTCACGCTAAGAGCCTTACCGGCTGCTCCATTGGAACACGTTCTCCGTGCCCGCGTGAATGCGCTCGAGGTTGGCCTTGTGGCGATACACGATGAAGGCGCCCGCGATCAGAGAAGCCGCCAGCACCTCGATGGGAGGGTGCAGAATCAGCCACACGCCCAGGGGAAATGTTCCCGCGGCGATCACCGAAGCAGCCGAAATATAGCGCGTTCCCGCGACAACGGCGATAAACAAAACCAAGGTGGCCAGCATCGGCTCGGGAGTCAGATACAGAAAAGCTCCCAAGAAGGTGGCTACCGCCTTCCCGCCCTGGAAGCGGAGAAATACAGGGAAGGAATGGCCGGCCATGACCGCCAGAGCCGCGGCGCTGGTCCACATGGGTACAGTTCCGGGCGCGTCTTCGGTGAGTTTGGCCGCGATCCAGACCGCTGCAAACCCCTTGGCGATATCCAGCGCCAGAGTGGCGACGCCCTGCAGGCGTCCGGTGGTTCGAAGCACGTTGGTGGCTCCGATATTGCCGCTGCCCGCGGCCCGGACGTCCTTCCCGGTGGAACCTTTCACCATCAGATATCCGAAGGGGATAGATCCGAGCAGATAGGCGATGACGATTGCCAGCAGTCCAATCATAGTTTTGGCAAGAGCGGGAACTCATTAAGTTTGATGTACCTTCCGCCTCTTGAAAGGTACAGGAAAAAGGATTCGGCGCGGAAGCAGCCGAAATCGTTGGCGGGGATTTCTGCAAGCTCCTTTCGCAGGCGATCGAGCGCAACCGGATTTCTTCGGCGGGCCAGAGTCAGATGCGGATGGAACTCCCGATCCTCCAGCTCCACACCGGCCGCAGCCAGAGCTTGGCCGGTATCGCGCGCAAGCGTGCTCAACTGCTCACCCGCCTCAATGCCTGCCCAGAATACGCGGGGGTTGCGGTCGTTCGGAAACCACCCCAGACCGCGCACGGCGATTTCGATGGGTCCCGGGCGAGGCACGCCGGCCAGCGCTTGATTTAATTCGTCGATGCGCGGCTCCGGCCATTCGCCGATGAACTGGATGGTCACGTGCAACTGCTCCGGCTGGCTCCAGGAAAGTTTGGCCAGGGGCCGCAGCCGGTCCACCAGGGCGCACAAATGTATACGGACGCCGGCTGGGCTTACCCGTGGGATGTCGATGGCGGTAAACAGGCGCATGAACCGAATCTTTCTAGTGTACTGACTGTACTGCCCGTTCGGGAAAAATTGTTGTACACTATTCCTCGACCATGAAAAAACTCACTTTTGCCTCTGGCCCCTTGCTGATATTCGTGGCCGCACTCACGCTGTGGGCCGCCGATGTCTGGGTCAAACCCTACACCGATTGGAGCGATAAGGATATTCAGAAAATCATGACCGATTCGCCGTGGGCCAAGAGGGTCTCCGTGGCCTTCGACAATCTCGGCGGAGCAGGCGGCGGAGGAGGAGGCAGGGGCGGGCGTGGTCCTCAAGGCCCCTCGGCCGATCCCGGCATTGACGGCACCGGCGGTGGCGGTGGCGGCGGGGGACGCGGAGGACGCGGGGGGTGGTGGCGGCGGCGGTGACATAGGAGGCGGCGGCGTCGGAATCCCGGAAATCGAGCTGAGCGTCCGGTGGCAGAGCGCGGCGACGGTTCAACAGGTGCTGGTCAAAGCCAAGTACGGTGATAAAGCCGCGACCGATGCGGACGCGCAGAAGCAGTTGCATGCGGAACAGGAGTTCTACGTGATCTGGATTGCGGGACTTCCCGCCACGGTGCGTCCGGCGGACGATGTGAGCAAGAAGGCGCTTCTGCAAGTGACCACGCTCAGCGCCAAGGATAAGGACCCAATCGTGGCAACCGACGTCGTCTTCAACGCCCCGGGCGGGCAGACCAGGAGCTTGGATGCGCACTTCGTGTTCCCGCGCAAGACGGCCCTTAGCGCCGACGACAAAGACGTCGAGTTCTCCACCAAATTTGGGAAAAACGTCGTGAAGACGAGGTTCAACCTGAAGGCCATGGTGGTCAACGGCAAGCTGGGGTTGTAGCCGCTTCGCCAAATATTCTTCCTCGCCGCTTTTACGCCCGTCCCGCAACCGAGGTTGCGCGCGCGCTGCTGGGGAAGGTTCTGGTGCACCGCGGCGTCTCCGCGCGAATCGTCGAGACTGAGGCTTACCTCGGTTTGGCCGATGAGGCGGCGCACGCCTGGCGCGGGCGCACCCCGCGCACGGAAGTCATTTTCGGACCGCCGGGCCACGCCTACGTATATCTGATCTACGGAATCCACGACTGTTTGAACGTCGTGGCGGAACCGGAAGGCAGCCCGGGCTGCGTTCTCATTCGCGCCGCGGAGCCGGTCAGCGGAATCGAGGAGATGCGGCAGAGGAGGCGGGTGGACCGCCTCGAAAGCCTGGCCAACGGTCCCGGGAAACTGACCCGAGCGCTGGGCATCACGCTGCGCCATAACGGAGCGGACCTGACTCGCGGAGCATTGACAGTGCAGGGGACGGTGCGGGAGCCGGAAGGCGAACAGGAGTTTGAAATCGGCGTCTCGCCGCGCATCGGCATCACCCGCAACGTGGATTGGCCGCTACGCTTCTTCATCGCCGGAAACCGGTTCGTGAGCGGCAATGCTACCTTGAAGAAAACATGCTGAAGCCGACCATTTTTCGTGAGTACGACATTCGCGGCGTGGCCGAAACGGAGCTGTCGAGCCCGGACGTGGTGGAGTTGGGGCGAGGCCTGGGAACGCTGCTCCAGCGCCAGAGCGGACGCTCCATTAACCTGGGGCGCGATTGCCGGCTGAGCTCCCCGCGGCTGCGCGATGCTTTGCTCGAAGGCCTGATGGCTTCGGGCTGCGAGGTCACCGATATCGGCGTGATACCCACGCCGCTGCTGTATTATTCGGCGGTGCACACGGGTGCCGACGGCGCGGTGATGATTACCGGCAGCCATAATCCGGCCGAGTTCAATGGATTCAAAACCGTCTGCGGCTCCTCAACCTTGCATGGCGAGACCATCCAGGAAGTTCTGCACCTGATCCAGGCGCGCGATTTTTTGAGCGGCAAGGGATCGCATCAGGATATGGACGTGATCAATGCTTATCTCGACCAGGTGGCGCCGCAGTTTGCTTTTGAGCGCCGCATCAAGGTGGTGCTGGATGCGGGCAACGGCACCGCCGGGCCGGTGGTGCACCGGCTGCTTCAACGGCTCAACGTCGAGGCTACCGAGCTCTTCTTCGACATGGACGGACGATTCCCGAATCATCATCCCGATCCCACCGTTCCCAAAAATCTGCAGCATCTTCAGGAAGCCGTGAAGGCGCACAAAGCCGACCTGGGCATCGCCTTCGACGGCGACTCCGACCGCATAGGCGCGGTGGATGAAAACGGCGACGTGATTTATGGCGATATGCTGCTGCTGATTTTCGGCCGCGAGATCCTGACCCGCAAGCCCGGTGCGACCTTTATCGCCGAGGTGAAATGCTCCCAGGTCCTGTATGCCGAGCTGAAGCGGCTGGGCGGCAATCCCATCATGTATAAAACCGGGCATTCGCTGATCAAAGCCAAGATGAAAGAGGAGCATGCCGAGCTGGCCGGCGAAATGTCCGGGCACATGTTCTTTGCCGACCGCTATTTCGGCTACGACGACGCCATCTACGCGGCCTGCCGGTTGATGGAGATTGTCTCGAAGAGCGGCAAGCCGTTATCGGCGCAGCTCGCCGGACTGCCCAAGATGGTGTCGACTCCCGAGATCCGCGTGGACTGTCCCGATGAGGTCAAGTTTCAAGTGGTGGCGCGGGTCGCCGAACAGTTCAAGAAGTCGCACCAGGTGATCGACGTGGATGGCGTTCGAGTGCTGTTCGAGCACGGCTGGGGACTGCTGCGCGCGTCCAACACTCAGCCGGTGCTGGTGATGCGCTTCGAGGCGTCGGATGAAGGGTCGCTGGCGGCGTATCAGCAGGAGATTGAGCGCGCGCTGGAGACCGCGAAGGCTCACGCTTGAGATCGGATTTGCACTCAGCGACAGGAGCCGCCGTTGTTGTGGCTCCAGGCCGAGGCGAGCTCGTCGAAGTATTCACACTCGTCGGCGAGGGCCGTCTCACTCCCTGGCCCGGTCCAGGCGTAGACAGTGGAGTTTGATGACATTCTCCGAGATGTAGCGGCGCTGCATCAGAACTGAGCCGCTGCGTGAACCACCCCATTCGACACACCATTCGACAGCGCCTCCGATGTCCTTGTTCTGTCCCGTCTTGAGATCATGGGCGAATACCTCATATGAGTTTATCGAGATGACTCCGTTGAAGATGATCGATCCCTCGCCGGGAGCCACACGTGGGTTGCGGAAGGCCTTCAAATCTCTTCCATATGCTCGGATTGGACCGACGTTAACTCGGACCGGTGCAAGGCCGGCGGATCTCCGGGCAATGTATATCGAGCTCTCCGTGATGAAGGGCTCGACTTCAGGCGCGGCAGGATCAGTGCCCAAGTCTTTGTCGATCGCAATAAAGGCGATCACGCTCTCATCCGGCGCTACCCACAGGTCGCCGCATTTCTTCCCCACGTTGATTGCTTTGCTCTGGCCGTCTGCCGCGGTGTAGCGGATCACGCCGTCCTTCAGAGTTGCGTGAATCGAGGCGGACTGAGCCAAGCCGACGAGGCTGCCGAGGATCAAGCCGGTGAGGGGCCTGCAAAACGCCATCGTGTTGATGATAGCGAAATCCCTCGTGCCCCCCTGAAGGCCGTCCTCCGATCGGCCCTCAGGGATTGCTCGCTGATATTTCGAGGATGCCAGAAAGATGCTGGGAATCCAAGATCAAACTGTACTGTTTTGTACCATTCCGATTAGCCTGACCTCACCCCAACCGAATACGACGGGCTATCCCCTTCGGAACACTAGCACCGCGTTCAACCCTCCGAAAGCGAAGGAATTAGACAGAGCCCACTCGACCTCGGCCGAGCGGGGGTGATTGGGGACCACGTCGAGATCGCAGGCAGGGTCGGGTGCGACGAAGTTGGCCGTGGGGGGGATGATGCCGCCGCGGAGAGCGGCCAGGGTCGCGGCGGCTTCGAGCGCTCCCGCCGCGCCCAGCGCATGGCCGTGCATCGATTTGGTGGAGCTCACCAGGAGCCGGCCGGCGTGCGCGCCGAAGACCTCGCGGATGGCTTCGGTTTCGGTGGCGTCGTTGGCGGTGGTTCCGGTGCCGTGCGCGTTGATGTAACCGCATCGGCGTCGGGAGACGCGCCGGCATCGGCGAGAGCGGAGCGCATGGCGCGCGCGGCTCCGGCGGCCAAGGGCTGCGTCAAATGATACGCGTCGGAGGACATGCCGAAGCCCGCGATCTCGCCCCAGATCTGGGCTCCGCGGGCGCGGGCGGCTTCGAGAGGCTCCAACACCAGCATGGCCGCGCCTTCGCCGAGAATCAAGCCGCGGCGGCCCAGCGAAAACGGCCGGCAGGTATCCGGCGCAACCACGCGCATGGCTTCCCAGGATTTAAGAAACCCGAGCGAAAAGGGCGCCTCGCTGCCACCCGCCAGAGCCACGTCCACAGCGCCGCTGCGAACCATCCAGAAGGCCTGGCCGATGGCGTGATTCGAAGACGAGCAGGCTGTGGAAACCGTGTAGACCGGCCCGGTGATCCCAAATTCCGAGGAGATGCGGCTGGCCCCCGCGTTTCCCATTACGCGCGGAATGGTGAGGGGCGAGACCCTCTGGTTGCCGGCGTAAAGGGCCAGGAAATTTTCATCCTCGGTGCTCTGGCCGCCGGTGCAACAGCCGGTGACGATGGCCGCGCGGTCTCCCAGCGGAGCTGCGAGGTGAGCCGAAGCCAGCGCTTCCCGCGCCGCCACGGCCGCGAATTGGGCGAAGCGGTCGAGATACAGGATCTCCTTTTCGTCGAAGTGACGGGTGGGATCGAAGGCGGCCGCTTCCGCGGCATTCGGGAATCGCAAGGAGCCGGGAGGAACCAGCGTCATGGGCCGGATCGCGCTGACGCCTCCGGCCACGCCGGTCCAGAATTCGCCGAAAGTGTCGCCGAACGCCGAGACGACGCCTACTCCGGTGACGGCTACTCTGGTCAAGGGCGCTCCGGAGGTGG
>CAVXWB010000165.1:0-64918 GCA_963765185.1 Bryobacterales bacterium | reverse complement strand
TTTGAAACGTAGACGAAGCCCAGCCGTGGCGGCGCAGCCGTCGCGGCGGAAAGAGCCGGCGCCATGGCGTCCAGCATGGGGAGAGACAGGCTCGCCCCCATGCCCCGAAGAAAGGTCCGGCGCGGCAATGCTCGCTTGGTGATAAACGTCATTGTGACTGCCTCATTTGAAACGGGGTGCTCTTGACGATGCCCAAAATCAGCGACGCGAAGGTGTAGTTGTCCGGAGCGGCCTGGCGCACAACCGCGCGAATGGATGGTTCATCGAAATATTGCAAATTGCGCCCCACACCGTACATCATAAGCTTCTCAGCCACGGTGTGGACGAACTGCTCCGGATGCGCCAGCAGGACCTTCTTGAGTCCGGCGATTCCATCGAACTTGGAGCCGTCGGTGAACACGCCGGAGGTATCGATGGCCTTGCCGTTATCGGTGTCGCGCCAGCGGCCCACGGCGTCGAAATTTTCCATCGCGAATCCGATGGGGTCCATGCGCGCGTGGCAGCTCGCGCAACTGGGATTGGCCCGATGCTGGGTCATAGCTTCGCGCATGGAGAGCGTCTCGCCGGCCTGCTTGCCCTCAGTCTTCAGTGCGGGAATGTTGGGCGGAGGCGGAGGCGGCGCGGCGTTGAGAAGATTCTCCAGAACCCATTTGCCGCGCACCACCGGCGAGGTCCGGGTGGAATACGAAGTCAGCGTGAGAATGCTGCCCTGGCCCAGCAGGCCTCCACGCGCGCTTCCGTCCGGAAACGTGTAGCGGCGGAAGTAGCTGCCTTCGATATTGGGGATGCCGTACTGCTTCGCCAGCCGCTCGTTGATGAAGGTGTAATTGGCCGTCAGCAGATCCAGCACGCTGCGATTCTCGTGCAGGATGCTCGTCAAAGAACAGCTCGGTCTCGCGCTGGAAGCCACTAGCCGCAGATTGTCGTCGAAATCCGGGAAACACCAGCACGTCGGGCTGTTTCGTGCGCACGTTGCGGAGATACAGCCACTGCCCGGCGAAGTTGGTCACCAGCGCCTGCCGAGCGCGGATCGGCCAGCATGCGCCGGATCTCGCGTTCCAAGACAGCGGGGTCCTTCAGCTTTCCTGCGGCGGCGGCATCGAGCAGCTCGTCATCCGGGATGCTGCTCCACAGGAAGAACGAGAGCCGCGAGGCCAGCTCAAGATCGCTGATGCGATACGCCGAGTCTTTGGCCACGCCCGCCGGCTCGCGCTCGATGCGGAACAGGAATTGAGGGCTGACCAGCAGACGTTCGATGGCTTTCTGAATGCCCATGTCGAAACCGCCGCTGGCTCGGCCTTCGGTGTAGAAAGGCATCAGATCCGCGAGATCGTCGTCCGTCACAGGACGCCTGTAGGCCCTGCGCGCCAGCGTCGAAAGAATCTTCCGCGCGCAGGGAGTTTCATCCGCGCTGTTCGACGGGCGGCACACAAAGATACGACGCCGCGCCGGGGTGTCGCCAGAGCTCTTGGCATCGTAAGGACCGGCGATAGTCACGGTCAGCAGCGCGGGCTGCGAACCTCTGCCGCGCATGCGGGGCCGGACCGTGGATTCATCGCGAGCTTCGTCGTGCTCCACAAACGCGACGCCGATCAGCCGTGAACCGGCTTTCACGGGGATGCGCACTTCGAGCGGCTTGTCGTCTGCGCTTGCGCCGCGTCCACCACGGCCACCCCTTCCTCCTCGTCCTCCACCGCCAGCATCGCCGACAGTGACCAGCTGCATCCGCTCGCCATCCACGCTGACTTCGATCTGCTGCGGCTCGCGCGCGGCGCCGGCCAGTTCAAACTTGATCGGCGTAGTCGCCATCGAGAGGGAAATAGGTGCGCACACCCAACCCGCCTCGCGTCCCGAACGGCAGCGCATCCACGCGCGCATCCTGAGTTTGCTCCGGCGAGAGGCGGTAGGAATTGACCATCACAGGCAAGCTGGGATCGCCCACGGCCAAGCGGCTGATTTTTCGCGCGGCATCCAGATACCGCTCCATGATGGCGGGCGAAACGAACAGCAGAGCCGCGATGTTGTCGAAGCCGCTGCTGGAATTATCGGGCGGCAGCAGGAGCGAATAATCCATCTCCTTGGGCAGCGCGTCCAGAACCAGCAGATCGCGGATGGCGTTCTCGTACTCGGTGCGGCTCAGGCGATGCAGCAGAGGAAGCTTCCCGGGATTCGGATTCTGCGCGGCCGCGCGGTCGAGCTCGGTTTCGAGATACGTGGCGACCGAATTATAAGTCGGCTGATCCGGCCGGGGCATGCCCGCGGGCGGCATGGCGTTGCTGCGCAACTTTGCGACCACCTTTTCCCACTGCTCCGGCTTGGCGCTGACGTGCGCCAGATCGGCGGGGTCCAGAACCAGGCCCGCAGTCTTGAGGCGCGCGTTGTGGCAGGTCAGGCAGTATTGCGTGAGCGCCGCGGCCGGAGCCGCCGGCTGCGGCGAATGCGCTCGCGCTCACCGCTGCAAGGATCGGGGGCCAGAGCTGTACGCGGCTCAGCACGGACCAATGATATCTCGTTTAGTTCAAGCGTGGCGCGCCGCCGGCCGGCCCAGGAATTTCACCAACGGAACCACGCGCTGCGTCCACTTGCCCGCGAACAGAGGGCGCCAAGGCAATCGATAATGCAGTTCTCGGCGCGCCCCGCAGCCCCAGAGGCGCCGCAGGAATTCCTCAGTGGCAACGGTGAGAAAATAGGGGTGCCCGAGGACGCAGAGTCTGAACCTGCGAGAAGGAAAACGAGAGGATGAACCGCCCTATTGTCAGCTTCGATACGAGCGTCGTGAATCGGCTCGCAAAGGATACGGACTTCGATGCCCTTCGGGCAAAGATCAACGCCAACTGTCACGTTCGCATGACCGAGACGGTTATTGCCGAGCTCGTGTCAACCGAGAATGCTGAACTTCGGGCGCGTCTCTTCGACGTCGAGCGGATGTTGAGATGTCCGGGGGATATCACTTGTCCACACCATAAGATTCTGGAGAGTTCAATTCGAGTATTTGAAGAGCACCGCTCCAATTTTCAGTGGCAGAAAATGTTGATTAGGGCGGGCCGAGAAGATGGAGAAGCACCTTGCCCGCACTCCTATAGATGATGGCCTCTCGGAGGAGCAGAGAAAACAGTTTTCCGGAGCTGAAGAACAGTGGGTCAAAACATTTCAGCGGCTCAGCGATTCATTTGACGAAAATGCGAAGGTCGACCAGCCTACATCGCTAAAGGGTCTGGTTGAACTTTTTGAAGGGGAGGACGACGCAATACTTCAGGCATGGGGAAAGATGCTCTACAAGAGGGACGATGGGGTAGACGGCGGTGCCGAGAGCATTCGACAATTTTACGATCTGTTCCCCCCGTTTCGGGCGATGCTGATAGCAATGCTCGTGCAGCAATGGGAACGTTGCTTCCGAGGACGTCAAAATCGGGCCATCTTTTCGTGCGGGCCGTAACGATACGATTATGTCTACGTACCTGCCCTACTGCACCGTATTTGTCTGCAACGATAAGCGTCAGCGAAATCTTCTCGGCGAGGTCGTTGCGTACGCGAGGCTCTCGGACTGGAAGTTCTGTCCTATGCTGAGTTTGAAGAAGGGTTTCTCCACTGAGTATTCACGACCCAAGCTGACTTGGATCAAAGGAGGGCCGGGCCTGCTCAGGTCTGCAGTTTTCGCATCTGCGCGAACCGGAAGACCAGGAAATCTCGTTCGTTTGTAATATACTAGTCGGCACAGGAGGAGCCATGAAAGCTCTGCTGTTGGCCCTGTTATTGGCGATGTCGTCCGCGGCCGTTTGCTTCGCCGATCAGCGCTTGATCGACGCGGTCAAGAGCACCGATGCGAAGCAGGTGCGCGCTCTGCTCGCCCAGCACGCCGAGGTGAACGCAGCCGACGCGGATGGCTCGACCGCGCTTCACTGGGCGGCGCAGCGCGACAATCTGGAGATCGCCGATCTGCTGCTGGCCGCGGGCGCCAACGCCAAGGCCGCGACGCGCTACAACATCACGCCGCTCTCGCTAGCCTGCACCAACGGCAACGCCGCGATGATCGAGCATCTAATCAAAGCCGGCGCCGATCCGAACGGCACTTCTGAAGAAGGACAGACCGCGCTGATGACCGCGGCGCTCACCGGCAAGGCCGATGCGGTGAAGGTTCTGCTTGCGGCCGGCGCGAATCCGAACGTGAAGGAAGCTTACAAAGGACAGACCGCGCTGATGTGGGCGGCGTCCGAAGGCAACGCCGCGGCCGAGGCGGTGCTGATCGAGTTCGGCGCGGATGTGAAGGCGAAATCCACGGCCGGCTTCACGCCCCTGCTGTTCGCGGTCCGCAACGATCATATTGACGCCGCCAAGGTACTGCTGGATCACGGAGCCAACGTGAACGACGCCGCGCCGGATTCGACCAGCGCGCTGGGCATGGCCATCGTCAACGCGTATTTCGAAATGGGCGGCGTTCTGCTGGATCGCGGCGCGGACCCGAATGCGGCTGACCCGCGCGGGTCGGCCCTGCTGGCTCTCACGTGGATGCGGAAGCCGGGCGCGGATGGCGCGGCGGCCGTGGGCAATACCGCCAAGGGGACTCCGCAGCCGGAAGGGAACCTCAGCAGCCTGGATCTGGCCAAGTCGCTTCTGAAGCATGGCGCGAATCCCAATATCCGCGTCGATTGGAAGGAGTCGAGGTTTCGGGAAAGAGGGCGGCACGGCCAAGAACCCTCCCAATATCGACCTTGGCCGGCACTACCTCAGCTATGTCGGAGCGACTCCGTTCTACGTGGCGGCGAAGAATGGCGACGCACCGTTGATGCGCCTGCTGCTGGAGGCGGGCGCCGATCCCAAGACCACCACCAAAGCCGGCGTTACGCCGCTGATGGTGGCTTCAGGGCTCGACTATTGGGAAGGGGAAAGCCCCGGCCCGTTCACCGGAGTCACGGAGCCGGAAAGACTGGAAGCCGTGAAGCTGGCGCTGGAGGCGGGCAACAATATCAACGCCCACGCCGATTTCGGCGACTATCCCATGACCGGCGAAGTGAGCTACACGCTGCTGTACTATCCGCTGAACATCGACGACCTGCTGGATAAAGGAGTCGGCGATCCGCGTTGGAGCGGGAGCACGGCGCTGATCGGCGCAGTGGTTTCCGGACAGCCCTCGATTGTGCAGTACCTGGTGGATCACGGCGCGCAATTGGATGCCAAGACCAAGCTCGGATGGACGCCTCTGCTGGTGGCCGAGGGCGTGTTTTTCGCCAACGCCAAGAAGGAATTTCCACCTGCGGCGGCGATTCTGAAGAAGGCGATGGCCGAGCGGGGATTGCTGGCGGCGCAGAAATAGCTGCAAGCCTCAGCGGCGCCGCGGCTGCGGATTACGATTGAAATTCTTCTGTACGACGGTCTGTGTTAGCTCGTCTGGAATGCCCGGCGACGCGCGGCAACACGGTAGCCCGCGATGCCCAGAAGGGCGAGACCCAACGGCAGAGCCTGAGCGGGTTCCGGGGTGGAACTCGCACCGGCGCCCGGAATAGTGCCCGCCTCGAAGTCGTATGTGAATTCAAACTCGGCGACCAGGTTGTCGCCGTCAAGGCCCGTCAGAGTTGCCGAGCTCGTGCCGGTGTTCGAACCGGGGCCGAAGGGCCCCGCCAAGCCGAGCCCCTGCGGGGTGGGATCTTCATCGGTGTAATAGAACAGCTCACCAGACACCGTGCTTCCGGCTCCGACATTTCCGCTCATGTTCAACGGAATGGTTTCGGTATACAGGCCATCCCAGGTGCCGGGACCGCTGTCATAGTAACTCTGGTATAAGTCGAAGGTGACGACGTCGTTGCCAACGCTCGGACTGGATCCGGTGTAAGTGACGATCGGGTCGACGGAAATCGCTGTGCCGGAGGTGAAAGATGCCGAATAGGTCCACGAGACCGAGTACGTGTCGGTGTCGCCAAACACCAGGTTGTCGCTGCCGGCCGTCGGTGATATCGATCCACCGAGTTGTATCGCATCGGAGGTTCCGGTTGGGGGCGGGCAGGTTCCATCCACGCAGGTGCCGTCAATCGAGATGTCTCCGGCAAGCGCCACGGAGGTGACCGACAATAGTACAAAGGCGAGAAAGTACTGATTCTTCAGTAGAGATCGCATCCAGTTGAGCTCCTGAGAGACATAGCATAGCAAATGTCTTAAGTGTTTGCAAGAACTAATCTTGTAAAATCCGGTGATAACAAAAGCGTTAACTAGTACCAAGGCCGCCGTAGGTCTGCCGGGCGGGCTTGGGAAGCAGCGCCTCGTCACCCTTCTTCCCAACCGCTCGACAGCGAGGCGAGCGGTCCTAGTACTAAAAGCGTCATGCGCGGCCGCCCCGACTATACGGGCAAAGCCTCGAGGATCGAAATTTGCGCCTTCGTCGGTACAATACGATTCAGCTGAAAGCCGGCATCGGCAAGCAACTGTTGGAATTCCTTTTCGGTTCGCTCACGGCCGTTTTGCATGACTAACATTTCGATATCCCCCATCTTCGAGATATGCCGGCTGCTGTCCGGCGGAATTACCTGTTCAACCAGCAGCAGTTTACCGGCGCCCGCCATGGCGCCGTGACACTTCTGCAGGATCGCCAGGGCTTTGTCGTCCGGCCAGTCATGAATAACGTTCTTGAACAGATAGGCTCCGGCTCCCGACGGAATCATCTCGAAGAAATCGCCGGCGATCGACTCGCTGCGGCCTTCCGGTAAAAGAGCGGCGGCGCGAGCCTGCTCGATGACCTGGGGAACATCGAAAAGAATACCGCGAGGGAACACATGTTTCTTCAGGATCGCGGCCAGCAACGTCCCGTTTCCGCCGCCCACATCCATGATGGTTTGAAACCTCGAAAAATTATAAGCCTGGGCGATGGCCGGTCCGAGGGAGTTCGAAAACGCTGCCGTGGCCTGGTCAACCAGCAGCGATGCCTCGGGGTGCTCGCTCACGTACTCCCGCATTGATTGTCCGAACACGTGATCAAACGCTGGTTGTCCGGTTCGGACGCTGTGTTGCAAGTCCTTGTATGCGTCCCAATGCAGGTCCTCCACCAGAAACAGCACCACGGATCGAACAGAATTGGGAACATCGCTGCGAAGAACGTCGGAAAGGGGCGTCAACGCGAACTCGCGCGGCCCGGTTTCGGCAAAGACCCCGAGACTCGCGAGGGCGCGCAGTAACCGATACAGGGCGTCCGCATTGTTTTGGGTGGCGGCCGCCAGTGCTTCCGCCGATTTTGGGCCGTCTTTCAAAAGATCGGCAATGCCCAGCTGCGCCACCACGTAGAGCGCGCGCGAAACCCTGTAGCCGATGGCCATACGGGAAACGAGCGTGAAAGGCGGCAGTTCGGGAACATCCTGTGGCCCTGACAACATGATGACCTCCGACACAGGGATATCACTCGCTCCTCGGCGCCTTTCGGCGGGCAGTTTCGGCGCCTTTCGGCAGGCGATCTCTGCGCCTTCGGCGGCGCCGCCCTCATTCTTGCGAAAACGCACTCAATTCGCGAAATGAGTGCGTCGATATTCACCGTCCATGGCTTGTGGTGGTCCCGGAAATCGTGATCCGTCGCGTTGCTGACGAAGATGCCATAACGGAGCGCGCAAAGGATGCAAGCAGGCTGCGGTGCGCGTGAATCCAATGCGGTTCTGATTCAATATCGATGATCTTGGTTCCAGGATGACAAAACACCACGTTGAACATACCCGACCCCGACGGGCCGACGACCATCTCGGCGGAGGAGAACACCATGATTTGCTCGGCAACCGAAAGCGTTTCCGGGGCAACAATGCGGAAGTCAAGGGCGCTCAGCCGCTCGATCAATTCCGGCTCATTTAGCATGAGCCGCGAGGAGGTGTTCCGCGTTTGCATACGCGATATGTAAATCCTGGTTCCCGGCTGCCGGGGTCCTCCCAATCTGTCGCGCAGGCCGGCAAAGAGAGCGACGCTCTGCGGGTCGAGAAACGCCTGATTATTCCGATTTGAGGGAACAATTACGTGATCCAGCTCATAAATGACGTTCTTCGGGTCGTGATGAATAATTTGGTGCTCCTCAATGTTCATTAGTTTTAGATATTCCTGGAAAGTCGGGATCTCAACCCAGAGCAGGTATCGCGGGGCACCCGCAGGCCGAGCTGCGCGACCGTGTGCAATTTCGGCAGAACGCGAAAGAGCCAGGACCCGTAGTTTGACGGCTCCTGAGAACTCAGAAGAATCGCCGTTCCCTCGATGCGTTGGACCTCTCTGTCACCGGGTTCCAGCGCAAAACGGTTGGTTGCGCCGGCAGGCCACAAGCCGGTCTCTTTGTTCAACGGATCGGGCATGCCCAGCTGTGTCAGAAACCCGCGGCGAAACCGCGCCTTGATCGAATCGTCGTTAAAGAAAAACCCGTCTTCGGTGAGCACCGTGCGGAAGCCGACAACCCGGGCATTTCGAGCCGAGACGACGAAGGGCGGAGGACAAATGATTGTGTCATCCCCAAATGCGGGGAACAATCCCACGCCATCCGGATCGTCGTGAAAATGGGGCGCGCCGCTCTGAATCTTCGCGTCTTCCCCGGAGCTTCCACAAAAACGCTGGCGGGCAAGCCGGCGCCCAGATGATCCGCACCGGCGGCCGGAAGGTCCAGCGCATCGCGGTACTTATAGATTGACGCCTTGTTCATTTCCTGCGACGCTGCGGACTCCCGAATGGGCGGACAAATCGCTCAAGGTGCAGGGTCCATTACGGACGGACAATTTCTGTATCTCTCCGGGGCAGGAGGAACTCGATCAGGTTCGTCTATTGCGCGTCATACTCAGCTGACTGCGGCGTGCCGCGGGCAGTTCCGAGCAAAACGGCCACTCGCTGTATAGTACCATCCGCGTAAGACCACCCGCGCATGTTTGCAATCCGTCCCTGACCTGCATTTCTCAGCAACGTGGCGCACGCACTTCTGCGTCGCACTTCTGCGTGCCGCGTCGGCACCTTTGCCGACGCCTTGCCGAGGCAGCCTGTCTGCGTCCCAACCGGGTGTCGAGAAGGAGTCTCGACACGGCACGCGTGGGCGCGTGCGCCACATCCTCCTGCGGCTGGTAGAGTCGAGGGCGGGCGCGAGCACTGACGCCGAACGACGCCGCCGCGGGACCCCATCATTCGGCCCTGGATACCTCTCTTTCGTGTTCTGATTATGGATGGGCAAAAATCCATCCCATGAGACCATTACAAGCATTTTTTTCTCTGTTGTGCGCGTCGCTGCTCCTGGTCGGCTCCGCTGCCGCTCAAACCGCAATTCGGATTGAGCCGGCAACCGGAGGTCTCGGCTGGCTGACCCGCCCTTACGAAGCCAGAACCGTACCGCCGGTCAACCTGGCGAATTCGCCACGACTCGAATCGCTGGTGCGGGCGGGCAATCTCTACCTCTCCGCGCCGGACGTAGTTGCTCTGGCAATCGAAAACAACCTGGACGTGGAGGTGCAGCGCTACGGACCGCTGTTGGCGAAAGAGGTCCTGAGACGGGCCCAGGCCGGCGGAGCGCTGCGCAACATCGATCTGCCCATAGCGCCGCCGCCGCAGGGCCTCAGCATGCAAAGCAGCAGTTTGGCCGGCGCCGGGATGGGCGGCTCAAGCGCGGGCGGGCGCGGCGCAAGCGCGGGCGGAGGAGCAAGCTCGGGTGGAGGAGCATCCAGCTCGGGCGGAGGAGCATCCAGCTTGGGTGAAGGCGGCTCGTCCGGCTCCAGCGGCGGCGTCATCATGCCGCTGGGGCCGGCAATCCCTTCCTTCGATCCGACGGTTACGGCGCTCGCAAGCTACCAGCACGCCAACACCCCGCTGAGCAACATCATCCTGACAGGAACCAACGTATTAGTTCAAAACACGGAAAGCTATGAGGCGGAATACCAGCAGAACTGGTCCGTCGGATTGAGCGCCACCTTGAGTTACGCCAGTCAGCACACCAGGGTGAATAGCCAGTTGTTCAGCCCGAATCCCTTTAACTTCGGGACCCTGGATCTGACGCTGACCCAGAACCTGCTGCAAGGATTTGGTTCCGCGGTAAATGGCCGCAACATTCTGGTGCAGAAGAATAACATGAAGGTCACGGATCTTCAATTTCAACAGCAGTTGATTAACACCGTATCGGGGGTTCTCAACTTGTACTGGGACCTGGTCGGCTTCAACGAGGACTTGCGCGCGCACACACAGGAAGTGGCCTCGGCGCAGCAACTGCTGGACCTCACCAACAGGGAGTTCGCCATCGGCGCACTGACTGACATTGAGGTGGCGCGAGCCGAAGCGCAGCTCTACCAGAGCCAGCAGGACCTGGCTATTTCGGAGACCGGTTTGCTCCAGCAGGAAAACGTTCTGAAGAATGCGTTGAGCCGCGACGGAGTCGCTAATGCCGTTTTGGCCGATATCCGCATCATCCCTCTCGACCGGATCGACATCCCCGCGAAGGATGAGCTCGAGCCTCAGGGAAAATTAGTCGACCAAGCGCTGAACCATCGCATTGAGATCGAGCAAAGCAAGCTCAACCTCAAGAGTAATCAATTGAACCTGGCCGGCATCAAGAGCTCCCTGAAGCCGAATCTCCAGGCTTTCGTCGACCTGGCCAACAACGCGCTGGCCGGAGGCTACGGGAGTCTGCTGGGACAGATCGCGGAACGCAGTCATCCGAGCTATGCCGCGGGCTTCGCACTGAACCTCGCGATACGCAATCGCGCGGCTCAGTCGGACTACGCCATCAATCTTCTCGAGATCAGGACCAACGAATTGAATTTGCAGAGGATCGTCAAGCAGGTTCAGTTGGATGTGCAGAACGCGGTGATCGGACTCCAGCAGGCGCGCACCAGATACGATGCAGCCGTCAAAGTCCGGGTTCTGCTGCAAGAAACTCTGGACGGCGATGAGAAAAAAAGGGAGCTGGGAGGGGGAACTGTTTACCAGGTGGTCCAGGATCAGCGCGACCTGGCCACGGCCCAGAGCTCGGAGGTACAAGCGCTGGCGGCCTACAGCCATGCCCGCATCAGCCTGGACGTGGCACTGGGGAAAACTCTGGAAGCGAACAATGTCTCTGTAGAAGAGGCGTTGGCGGGGCACATCTCCCGGCCATCCACGCTTCCGGCCGACCTGCCCACGGGGGTGCGGCCGTGACCACCCGCGGCAGCCGCTTCTGGATCGCCTTGCGCAAATGCGTTGCGGTGGGATTGTGCCACGCCTGCCCGATGGAACTGGTTCGCGCGCAGGAGGCCTCCATCCAGCCGATCAAGTCCTCGGCCCCCGTGATCGTGCGGCCTTATGTGGCTGTGGATGTACCCCCGGTCCGCCTCGCGAATTCCGCGCGTCTGCGCGATCTAGTTCGAGCCGGCGTCCTGTATTTGACGCTGGAGGACGCAATTGCGCTGGCGCTCGAGAACGACCTCGATCTCGAAGTGTCGCGCTACAGCCTGATTGCCGCACCCTGGCAGGTGCAACGAGCCGAAGCCGGTGGCCAACTGCCGAGTCTTCCCAAAGCTTCGGCCGCAGCCGCCTCGGCCGCAAACGGGCAGGGCGCAATGGGGAGCCTGGCGGCCGTCGGCTCCGCCGCCACCGGAGCCGTCTCCACCGATGCGGCCATTTCGCCGGCCAATACGATTACCGAATCGCTCGATCCGTCCTTTCAGGAAGTAACCGGGTTCAGTCATCGGACCGAGCCTGAATCGGACACCGTGATAAGCAATGTTCCCGATTTGATTTCGACTGGGCGCGTCTACACGGGGACCTTCCAGCAGGGCTTCCTCACCGGAGGCAGCGTGACGGCCACCTACAGCGAGCACTATTTGAATGAGAATGCGCCCAGCGATTTTGTAAATCCTTCCGTGGCCCCCAACCTCTCGGTTTTAATGAGTCACAATCTCCTGAAAGATTTTGGAGTGGCCGT
Source organism: Bryobacterales bacterium (assembly GCA_963765185.1). Classification (GTDB taxonomy): domain Bacteria; phylum Acidobacteriota; class Terriglobia; order Bryobacterales; family Bryobacteraceae; genus Palsa-187. Next base: position 53,043 of record CAVXWB010000165.1, on the reverse strand, counting down.
GAATGCTCGCGGGATTACGGTCGCCAAGATTAACGTAACGATATCCGACCTGAATTTCAAATTGCAGGTCATTTCGACGGTGGATCAGGTTCTGAATACCTACTTCGGGCTGATCGCCCGCGAGGCGGACCTGAACCTGAGGACCAGCGCCGTGGAGTTTGCGCAGACTCTGTATGATGACGCCAAAAAAGCGGTGCAAATCGGGGCGCTCACGCCGCTGGATTTGATCGCGGCGGAAACTCAGGTCGCCACCGCCGCCAGGGATCTGCAGATCTCGCAAGCGAGTCTCGATGAGCAGGAATTACAACTGAAGAACATGCTCAGCCGGAGCGGAGTCGCCGATCCAGCGCTGGCTGCCGTGCGGGTGGTGCCGATCGACCGGCTCGACATACCCGACCAGGACAATCTGCCACCGCTCCAGGAACTGATTGGGAAGGCCCTCGCGAACAGAAGCGATTTAGAGGTGATGAGGCTATCGCTCAAAAGCGCCGAAGTCTCCGCGCTAGGGTCGAGGAACGGAATCCTGCCTTCGCTCCAGGTTTCCGGCGGCGAAAGTGACGCGGGACTGGCTGGGGCTCCGCGAACTGCAAAATCGCAGGGGCAGGTGGAGACTCCCGATCCTTACTTCGCAGGCGGGCTGGGCACCGCTCTCGGCCAGGTCTTCCGGCACGACTTGCCGACCGGCCAGGCTAGCGCCAGAATCACGGCGCCGGTCCGCAACGGGCAGGCGCAGGCTGACTTTGGAATCGATCAGCTCCAACTTCGGCAGACCGATCTCGCTACCCAAAAGGCTTCCAACCAGATTGGATCGGACGTCTCCAATAGCGTAATCGGATTGCGACAAGCCAGAATTCGTTATGAGACGGCGATAAAGAGCCTGAACGTGGCCCAACGGCTGCTCAAGGCCGAGCAGGATGGCTTCAGGCTGGGCGCAGCGACTGTGGCGGACGTGGTGGAGCAGGAGCGCATACTCATCCTGGCCCAGGCCTCCGAGAATTTGGCGCTGCTGGCATACAATGCCGCTCGCGTTGCGCTCGACGAAACCCTCGGCACGACGCTCGAGACGAACCATATCTCCGTCGCAGAGGCGAGTGCCGGGATAGTCGCGCGCCCGTCGTCCTTGCCCTCCGAACTCCCGCGCCACCCCTGATAGAATGAATCGCGATCCCCAGCACTGAATTCGGTTCAAGACCAATGGGTTATGAGGTGTGTGGCCGTTTCCATTCGGAAATAGATGCTTTTCGCTCTACTCGAACCGCGCCTGCCGACCGATCAAATATTTGATCAGGAGGTATAGGGGAAGTCCGGGTGCAACTGGCGTTTGCCTCGATCCGGAAATTCTCAAAAATTCTTGAACAGGCTAAAATTATACCTTGCAACGTCCTAAGCCTCCGCGTATACTAGGAAAAATACAAAATCCGTTGTCGGAGGCCTAAGCGTGATCTCCTCTAAGGGAGATCCTTACGGAATGTTCATAATTCGTCGCCGAGTTAGACGAAGCGGATAGGAAGGAGCTTAGTATGTCCACTACTTTACCTGGTGGTGCTTCGGGTACCGGGCCGGGAAAGAGCTTGAGACAAGCAGAGCAGCAAGCCGCCCAGAAGGCGCTGGATAAGCTGAGATCCGGAAACGTACCCGGGTCCCGTACTACCAGCACCATCGGCACTTTGGGTAGCGCCACTGCGGCCGGAGGTTTGTCACACAAGACAGCGAGTTTGGCGTTGATGCGCGGTGAGGGGAGCGACACCTTCATGGGTGGCGTCCGCGGCAGCACTCACACGGTGGGTGCGGGCACCGGCACGGACACGGTGGTGAGTGGCTCGGCGAAAGCGACTGGCGCGCTTCCATCCGCTGCAGAAACATTGCATGGACATGGCCCCGAGAACTTCAGTCTGAGCAGCGATACGATCAATGTCAGGGGCGCTACTGCCCTCGGCGTCAAGGCGGACGAAACACGCGCCAGGACCAGCGTGCATACGGTTACACTTTCCGACAAGACTACGATCAACATCGCAGGTTTGTCCGCGAACGACATTTCCAAGCTGCATCACTAACCGTTTTGAATGGCAGCAGCCAGGTGGCCGAAGCCTCAGTTCACTTGTGTGACGTGAGTATTGGAACGGGCAGTGACATTCCGCCTCGAGTCACTTTTTGGCGATATTGCACGCGCTGTAGAGGAGGGCCGCCTGGAGGCGGCCCTTCGCATTTCAGACTGCGTACTTCGGTTTGCACCTGAGAATCCGACCTGCCTCCTGGTGCATGCCCGAGTCCTGATGCGACTGGGAGAAGCATCGGCCGCGGCCGAACAGTTGCAGGGCCGGGAAGAACCGGATGCGATTGTTGCCCGCGCAGAGGCGCTTTGCGATCAGGGATTGTTCGATGATGCCGCTTCCGCCTGCGCAACACTCTTTGCGGCGATATGCCGTGGATTCGGTGGAGCATCTGCGGGCCTTGGCGGCGCGATTATGCCGCACGCACAGCAGCTTCTCGGGATGGGTCGGCGTCGACACCAGCCTTCGCTTCGTGGGCGAGCTACGGGCGGGAAATAGTGTCAGGATCGCAGCGGACAGAAAGGTTTATGAACCGGCCCTCCGCGTGGTTGAACGGAACGGCCTTGACTCGTTCGAGTTCGAAGCGCCGGCCAGCGTTTCGGGCCGCATTACCGTCTTCACCCCGGGCGATCTTCCGCTGCTTGGTTCCGACTTCGCCTGGCCCCCGGATTTTGGCCTTTTCGGCTGGGTAATCGCGGAAAACGAAAAGCTGGTGGGCAAAGCGCGTCTGGATTGGGCGCCGGCGCTCCCGATCGCACTCGCCATCGGGCCATGCGGCGAGGAACCGATTCGGTTGCCTGCTGGATCGGCCGCGGGCGATTCCACGGGCTCGCTCTTCTCAATTCCGTTGGACGGCTTGGCGGAGGGCGCCTCGCGGCTTGAAGTTTCGGCGGTGTTACCCGATGGAAGATGCTCGCCGCTGGCCGGCAGTCCGGTCGGAATACAGCCGATCACGCCAACTCCAGTCGGAGTGAAGTCGAAACGCGCGATCCTTGTCGGCGCCGGATCGGGACAAATCGAAACAAATTGTAGATATCGTCGTTCCGGTTTACGCGGGATTTGACGAACTCTTTTCTGTATCGAACGCGTCTGGCGACCGTAGACCGAAGCGAGGCGGAATTGGTTGTGGTAAACGATGCCAGCCCTGACGCGGAATTATGCGAAGCGCTGGCGGGTTTGGCGCGGGATGACCGGATTACACTGCTGACGAACCCAATCAATTGGGTTTCCCGGGCGGCCAGCAGAGGGATAAACCTGCATGCCGGCCGCGACGTAATCCTGCTTTATTCGGATACCGAAGTATTCGGCGATTGGCTTAAAAGATTGAAATGCGCGGCTTATTTCGCGGATGACATCGGGACCGTTACGCCGCTGGGCGAAGACGCCTCGATCGTGAGCTATCCGGGAGGCGCGGAGCGCGAGCGAACCAAGGTGGAGACCGCCGAGATCGATCGCATTGCGCGCGAAGTAAACGCCGGTAAACGGACGGAGCTGCCCGTCGGTGTCGGCTTCTGCCTGTATATCAGGCGTGACTGTCTGACGGATACCGGCGGGCTCGACGAAGACAGCTTCGGGAGAGGCTACGGCGAGGAGAACGATTTCTGTTTGCGCGCTTCCGGGCTGGGATGGCGTCATGTGGCCGCAACGGATGTGTTCGTGGGACATCGAGGCGGGCGCTCGTACGGCCGCGCGAAGGAGATGTTGACGGAACGAAATCGGCGCGTTCTGAATGCGCTTCATCCCGGCTACGACGGGATGATCGCCGGCTTCATTGCCCGCGAATCCTCTGCTGAAGGCAAGACGAGCCATTGACATGCACCGCCTCCGCAGGGACGCACGCGAGCCGGTGCTCCTGGTGGCGCTGGAGCTTTCCGGGGGCGTAAAACGGCACGTCGAGATGAGACAGTCCCAATTGAGCGCCGCGGGGCACACGGTCATCATCCTTCAGCCTTCCGGAACCGAGGGCCGCGTCAACCAGGTGATTCTAAGTACTCAAGACCGCGACTTAAAGAACCTCGCCTTCAACCTGCCGGAAGAGACGCCGGTCCTGTCTGAACTACTGTCCGGTTTACGGCTGTCTAATATTGAGCTTCATCATTTCGTCGGACTCCCGGTTGCGGCGCTGGAGTTAGCGGCCAGCCTGGGTATCCGTTATGACGTGTACGTTCACGACTATTCATGGGTCTGCCCGCGCGTCACGCTCATCGGTGGAAATGGAGCTTATTGCGGCGAACCGCCGGTTGACGCCTGCGAAGCCTGCATCCGCGATCACGGAACCTCTTTGCAGAAGTCGCTCACCGTGGCTGCTTTACGTACGCGGAGCGCCCGGATTCTAGATGGCGCCAGCGCCGTAATCGTGCCGTCCGAGGACGTGCGCACCAGGCTGACTCGCTACTTCCCCAGCCTGCCGATGAAAGTAACCGGCTGGGAAACGCCGATTGAGCCGGCGCTTCCGTCAAAACGGGCGCTGGACGGACGGATTCGCGTCGCCGTGATTGGCGCTATTAGCATCCAAAAGGGATATAAGATTCTGCTCGAATGTGCACGGGACGCCGCGGAACGAAATCTCGATCTCGATTTCGTGGTCATCGGCTTTACCTGCGACGACGAATCTCTGCTGGCGACCGGGCGCGTGTTCATCTGCGGCCCCTACGCTGAGAACGAAGCCGAGACCCTGCTTGAACGGGAGCAGTGCGACATTTCCTTGTTCCCCTCCGTCACGCCGGAGACGTGGTGTTATGCGCTCAGCCACGCCATTCGCCGGAGCCTTCCGATTGTGGCTTTCGATATGGGTGCGATTGCCGAGCGTTTGAGCGCGTATGCCGCGGCGGAGCTGCTACCATTGTTGACTACGCCGGCGGGCATCAACGATTCCCTGCTGCGATTGGTGCGGGAAGTTAACTCAGACTCACAGAAGGAACTTACTATGAGCGATACGAAACCGGTACCCGAAGAACTTGAGGCATCCGCGAAACTTTTGACGCTTCCGGTTGGCGTCTACGCCTTCGGCATTCAAGAGGGAGCCTCTGCGGCTCCGGCGGAAGAACTCGCCGTCCCGGCATTACAGGTGGGGCCCGCTCCCATGCTGTCCCCGGGGACCGTCGAATTCCTGGCAAGCTCCGGCACCTTCGATAGATGGCTCGCCCGAGGCAGCGATTCAATCATGGTCCGAATCTCGGGTGGGAGTGTTTCCCTGCTGTTGACCTCTCTGCATTCGCCGAGCAGCGCGGCTCTGGCGATCAATGTCCGGCGGCTGGATACGCCGGAGCTCCCTGCCGGCGAAGCCGGCGCGGGAGTTCTTGAACCGCACATCCTCGCGCATATCAGGAATTTTGGTGACATTCGCTTCGACGGCGGTTGGGCTGGTTTCATGGGCGAGAACTTATGGATCGAGGCGTTTGCGATCCTGTCTGCCGGTCCGCTTGGACCCGATGCGATGGAATACCGCGGCATTACCGCGAACGGCTTTGAGACACCGTGGCTGAGTAATCAAATCCTCTGCGGCAGCCGGGGCAGAGGGCTGCCGATCATGGGTTTCGCCATTCGTCTGAAGCCGGATGTCGCCGAGCGTTATGATTGCGCCTATACCGGCAAATTTGTTTCCGGCAGTACGGTTGGGCCGCTCAAGGACGGCGAACTATGTTGCTCTGAAGTGGAGGGCGATCCGCTCGATGGAATTGCTTTGTGCGTCACAGCGCGGTCCGTCTGAATGAGTATCGTGAAGCCTCGCAAGAAATCGGCTGCCCGGCGACGCCTCGTATTCATCAACGCAGGCTGCGGATCGGCGGATAACTCACGGCTTCCGGAGTTCCTCAGTACATGGCGACAGATCCGTGTGGATGTCGACCTCCGGTTGAAGCCGGACGTGGTGGCAAACATCGCCGACCTTTCCGCAATCCCGGATGGCGCCGTTGACGCCGTGTGGTCCTCTCATTGCGTGGAGCACCTGTTCGCGTGCGAAGTGCCCAAGGCGCTCGCCGAATTCCGCAGAGTCCTGTGCGAGACCGGCTTCGCTTGCATTATCGTCCCGGACTTGCAGGCGATCGCGCATTGGATTGCGACCGACCGGCTCCACGAGACGATCTATGAGTCGGCAGCCGGTCCGGTAACGGCGCATGACATGATGTGGGGGTTCGGCCCGGCGATTGCGCGCGGGAATACTGCCATGGCGCACCGTTGCGGCTTCACGCCAACGCTGCTCCTTCAGCGCCTGGAGGAGGCTGGATTTAGCGAGATCCTGCTGCGGCGCAAAAGTAACCTGGAGCTGATCGCTCTGGCGTTGCCGCAGGCGTCGGATGGCCCCGAAAGGCGCGAAGCGCTGATGGCGAAATTAGATCTTTGACATGACCATTGTTTTTGTCCATCAGAACTGTCCGGCACAATACCTCCATATCGCTCGCCGTTTGGCGGCGGACCCGGGCAATCAGGTGTATTTCATCACGCAGGCGCAGCATCACGGACTACCTGGAATCCGCAAGCTGGTTTACAAGCCCACGCTGCCCGCCCTGTCCAGCTGCCATCCCTACACCGCTACGTTCGATGCCGCCGTGCGCTCGGGTGCGGCCGTCGCGGACGTGTGCCGGACTTTGCGCGACAGCGGCGTGGTTCCGGACATTGTGGTTGGACATTGCGGCTGGGGAGAGACGTTGTTCGTCAAGGACGCGTTTCCCGATGTACCGCTGTTGTCGTATTTCGAGTTTTTCTATCATGCACAAGGAGCCGACGTCGGATTCGATCCGGAATTCGCGCCCCATGCCGCGGGCGATCGTGCTCGCTTGCAGGTCTGGAACGCCGTGAACCGGCTGAGCTTCGCGGAAAGCGATTGGGGACATACCGCAACGGCCTGGCAGCGCAGTTTATTCCCGGCGGCAATGCAGGCGCGCATTCTGGCGCTGCATGAGGGCGTGGACACCGAGAGGGTCAGGCCCGATCGCGCCGCTTGGATCAAGCTGGCGCGCCAAAACATAAACCTTAGCCGGGAGAACGAAATCATTACTTATATTTCCCGCAATTTGGAGCCATACCGGGGTTTTCACATCTTCATGCGCGCTCTGCCGGAGATACTGCGCCGGCGGCCTCACGCGCACGTGCTGATCCTTGGCGGCGACGGCCTGAGTTATAGCGATCCCCCGCCCTATGGCGGCACCTACCGCGAGATGCTCATGACCGAAGTAGGCGACAAATTGGATTTGAATCGCGTCCACTTTCTTGGACAAGTCCCCTACGAGACCTACTTGAACGTGCTTCAGGTTTCCTCCGTTCACGTCCATCTGACGTACCCGTTCGTATTATCGTGGTCATTCATCGAAGCCATGGCCGCCGGTTGCGTAATCGTCGGTTCCGCGACCGCTCCGGTAGTTGAAGTGCTGCGCGACCGGGAGAACGGGCTGGCCGTCGATTTTTTCTCAATGGATCAGATCTGCGACCGCGTAGATGAGGTTCTGGACGATCCTAACCGGCTCCAGGAGATCGGTGACGCTGCCCGCGCCACCGCGGTTCGCGACTTCGATACGAATACCGTCATCCTGCCGCGTTGGGATCAACTGCTGCATGCGCTGATTGAGCGCCGGCTGCCGATGGAGCAACCCCCCGACCTTGGGATTGCCACCCGGATCAACCAGAGATGATGAGCATGCCAACCAAACCGGGCCAGCCACTGGATTCCAGCGATGTTGCCAATTGCTTCAATTTGTTTCTGGGCCGCACGCCAACCAACGCTTCGAGCAGTCTTTTTGCAACACAGAATATCTCGGTCCTGCTTCGCGATATTTTCGAGTCGGAGGAGTTCCAGACCGGCGTTCTTCGTTCCGTCCTTCTCCGCGAACTGTCGGACAGTATGCGAGGAGATTCGCAACTGTGGCTGCTGATCGACTGGGCTCAACGGCGGTTACCGATCGGCGCGTCTACCCGCCGCGCCGCGGGGACGGCGCGCACTTGGGAACAGCTGCTCGAGCTGTTGTTGTCGGATGCCGAACTGGTCGCCGTGGCGCCGGATTTGGTCGCAGCGGAAATCGATCTTGTTTTGCGCGCGCGTCTGGAGGGAGAGCCGTCGTCACAGCGCTCCGTCGTCGGGGTTGTCGACGCCGCCTCGGCATTTGAAATTCGCGGCTGGGCTGTGGATTTATGCGATAAATCCACTCCCGTTACTCTGGAATTCTACGCTGACGATACCTTTATTGGCGCTTCCTCGTGCACCGTACCGCGACCTGATGTGCGGGACTTCGTCGGTGGCGATGGAAACTTCGGTTTCGCGTTCAAAATTGCGGCGGCCCATCGCGCGAGTTTTGCTCACGGGCGTACGCTGGTGGCTCTTGATTCTGTATCCCGCGTGCAAGTCGGCGGAAGCTCGCTTGTGTACGCCGATGCAGCGCGGGGCTGGGATGCCTTAAGCGCCACCCGCAATGAACTGGCTGAGTTGCGGCAAGCCTTGGACCGGATTGAGGCGCGGCTGCCGGTCATTGGCCGCATGGCCAGCATTCCCATCGAAGCCTACGACGAGTATTGGGCTCGATTTTACCAGCCCTCGCCCGATATTCTTGCCGAGGAGCGCGTTCGAAGCGGACGGTTCCTTTATCGACCTTTGATTTCCGTGATCTTACCCGCATGGAAGAGTGACACGCGATTGCTCGACAAAGCGATTGAGAGCGTGCGGAAACAAAGCTACGACCGGTGGGAACTCGTCGTCAGCGACGACGCATCGGACCGCGACGAACTCAGGTCGCTGCGGCTGCGTTACACCGCAGACCCGCGCATCCGATTTGTGGACGCCACCGCTCGCGAGGGCATTGCGCGCAACACGAATCGAGGGATCGAGGCCGCCTCCGGCGACTACATCGCCTTCCTGGATCACGACGACGAGCTTGCGCCCGATGCTCTGTATCGGATTGCCTTGGCGCTGCAGGAATCGAAGTACAGCCTGTTGTATTCCGATGAGGATCGAATTGAGGAAGATGAATTCGGCCGTTGTGTTCATCATACGCCGTTCTTCAAGCCCGGCTTCGATCCGGACCTGCTGCTTGCGATCAATTATATTTGCCATCTCGTGGTTGTGCGTCGCGACGTTGTCGTTGCCGCCGGTGGTCTGCGCGCCGGATTTGAGGGCGCGCAGGATCACGACCTTCTCCTTCGCGTCGTAGCGTCCTTATCTGCGGCCGATATTCTGCATTTGCCGCGTGTGCTCTATCACTGGCGCGTGACCCCAGGCTCGGTTTCGCGCACTCCCGTGCTCTTTGAGCAGATTCAGGGGAACATCGTCGCGGCGGTTGACGATCACTTGCGACGGCTGAATCTGGCGGCCAGAGTCGAGACCCATAACGATCCGGTGGGCTCCGCGCGGCAATTTGCGACGCGCGTTCGCTGGCAGCTGCCGTCCGTGACGCCAAAGATTTCGATTGTGGTGGCAACGCGCGACCGGCTTGATCTATTGCGTCCGTGCCTCGATAGCATCTTGAGCTCCGTTGCCGCCTATCCCGGTCCGTATGAAATTCTGCTGGTTGACAACGATAGCGCTGAACCTGCGACGCTCGAATATTTTACTGCCCTGTCCGCGAATCCACAGATCCGCATAATTCGCTTTCGAGGCCCGTTTAACTGGTCCGCAATCAATAATGCGGGTGCTCGCGAAGCCGGAGGGGAGGTTTTGATCTTTCTGAACAACGACACCGTTGTCCTCACCCAAGATTGGTGCACTGAGCTGGTGGCGAACGCGCTTCGCGACGATGTGGGGGCGGTGGGAGCGAGGCTGCTCTACGCGGATGGCACCATCCAGCATGCCGGCGTGCTGCTCGGCGTTGAAGGTGTCGCTGGACATGAATCCGTCGGCGACGCCAGCGAAACGGGTGGCTATTTTGGGCGAAATCACTTGTTGCGCAGCGCTGCAGCGGTGACGGGCGCTTGCCTTGCGACCAGGCGCGCGATCTTCCAGGAATTGGACGGCGGTTTTGATGAATTGAATCTTAAAGTCGCGTTCAATGACGTCGACTATTGTATGAGGGTTCGGAAAGCGGGCTATCGCGTTGTATATAATCCCTTTGCGGTGCTCTATCATTTTGAGTCGAAATCACGCGGCCGTGAGTTGTCCGAAGCGCAGCAGAAGCGGCATCGCGCGGAGGCGGCCTGGTTTCGCTCACGCTGGACGGAGGCTGAAATTGCGGATCCTTATTACAATCCGCATTTTGAGCGATTCGCACGCCCGTTTGAACGCCTGCGTCCTCCGCCCGCTTAGCTCCCGCTCCATCGCTTCTTGAAGCCCAGGATCTCGGCAGGAGTGTAAAAGTGTTGCACGACAGGCTCGCCGTAGATGGCGTCGAGCATATCGGCAGGCAGCCAGAATTTGCGCCGGACCTCCTCAGAGAGTGCGCGCGAGCGGCGCGTGCTGCTGGTGTTGACGGCCGGAAATGACGTCAGCGTGGTTTCCAGAAACGTGCTTGCTTGCGCCAAAAGGCGAGCGCAGCCAGACGCCTCCGGTAACATATCCTCGACACGATAGATCAAGATATTCGCCAAGGAGGTGCTGATTCGCTGCACCGCTTCTTGGGCTTGAAACGCACCCTTCAGCACGTCGACCCCGAAAGCAACGCCAATCTCGTCGGCAAACCAATTCCGGAATCCATCGGTCAGATACCACAACAACCATTCGAAGGTCTGGCCGGGCTCGCGGCGTTCCAGTACCAATCTCCAATTTTCCTGCAACGAGGCGACCACGTAGTCGGCGGACATGGCTACATGAGGGCTAAGAGGGCGGGAGACGTGCCCGTAAAAATCCGACAAAAAAACGATAAGAGAGATGGATCGCGCCACAGGATCGCGCATTCCCGAGACAACCTTGATTTTTTCTTGTTTTTGTCGAGCCGATTCGATCTGTCCCCAGACGGAGGCGCCCTCGCGCAGCAGAGCTCTCGGGAACAACATATTGGCAATCGTTTGCTGAGCGGGCGGCAAACCCAATAAGGCCTGCATGCGTTCTCGATTACGCGGAACCACGTAATGGCAGTGAATCGGAAGCGATCCCTCTGCGTCCGGCGCAAATTTCGCCGCCGTTACCCAGCTCCGGGAAGCCACTTTGGCCATTTGATAGACGAGAATCACGAGCTCGCGGCGTTTTTCTCCGATTTGTCGACTTGAGCAGCCAATAACTTGATCGCGGATTCGAATGAATCGCACTCGATGAAACTCGCGGGATCGAGCTCGATGCCGAAAGCCTCCTCAAGTTCTCCTGCCATGAGAATGGCATCGACCGAGTCCAGCCCGTAGTTGCTGAGCGCTTTGTCAAACTCGATCGATTCGGGCGGTACGCCCAGGGTCTTAGCCAGATGACCTCGAACCCATTCCCACAATCTTTGTTCCGTTGTGCTCATTAGTCCTTATCGTCGAAACAGGCTTGCAGCCGCTCTAGCGGCGCAATGTTCAAGCGGTTGACCCACACCGGCGAATCCGGCGCAAGGTGAATGCGGGGCCTTGCCAGGAGCTTCCTGACGGCAACTTCAACCTCGAACGTAGCAAGCTGGGCGCCGATGCAGCGATACGGGCCGGGCGCGAAGACCAGCGGCTCCGGTCCCGAACGGTCAAGATCGGGCTCATCCGGGTTAGGAAAGACGGCGGGATCGCGATTGGCCGCGCCAAGCATAGGCATGACCGGCTCGCCCGCGCGAATCAGCTGGTCTGCGACTCGAATATCGGCGCTAAACTGCCGCGCGACGTATTGCACGGGAGATACCAATCTTAACAACTCGCGGACCGCGTGCGGAATCCGCGAAGGATCGCTAGACAGTTGCGCCCGCAAAGCAGGGCGTTGCAGCAATATGAGAGCCGCCCCCGATATGGCCGCAGCTGTCGTCTCCTCCGCGGCCATGAAAAAGAAGGTGCAATACCCTGCCAGCTCTTCGTCGCTCGATCCAAGCTGTTCGTCAGCCAGCCGCATAAGAATCGATGCACCGTCGTCCGCGGGGATTCTACGTCTCAGGTCGATCAAACGCGCGAAGTAGCCCAGCAGCGCCGTGGCGGCCTTGTCCAACTTGATCAGCGTACTGACAGACGTCAGGATTCGGTCGAACACGGCCCAGAGATCGACGGCCAGTCTGTTTAGCTCCGGGAGATCGTCCTCGGGAACGCCCAGGAAAGAGCCGATGACAAAAAGCGCCAACGCCCTTCCATAGCCGCCGGCAAGATCGATGGAACCGTCGCGTTCCCCGAGATCCAGTAACAGATCCGCTCGCCGCTCCAGCCGCCCGGGTAGATCCAGGCGCCGAATTCCGCCGAGAGCCTGGGCCAGCAGAGGACGGACGCGGTCCTGGCCCGGCGGACCCATCAACAAGAAAAGCGAGGAGCGGAGTGCAAGGAGGCCGGGCAAGTTCAGGTTGCCGCGCTGGCAAACCGATTGCAGGAACGGCATTACACCTATCCAAAGCGAGTCCGGATGCCGGACAATTGCGCTGACATCGGCGTAGCGCGTCAAAATCCAGGCGCCGCGAACAGAACTCCTGTAAACCGGCATCCGCTCGCGCAATTCCGCGTAGATCCTTTCGCGGTTCGCCGGGACGAATTCGCGCAGCGGATCGTAGGGTAGCGTCGGCATCAGGCGGCCTCCGGAAGCGTCCCAGGGCGCAGCCGCGCGGGAACATGGATCGCCGAGCCGAAGCGCCGATTCATGGCCCAAGCCGCCTTAGCCATTCGATAGACGAAAATCATGAGGCTGGCATCGACCGAGTCCAGCCCGCTCGAACCCACAATCTTTCCTCCGTCGTGCTCATTGTTCCTAATGTGCAAAATCGGCTTGCAGCCGCTTGAGCGGCGCAATGTTCCTGCGGTCGATCCATATCGGCGATTGCGGCGAAAGCTGAATGCGGGGCCTCGCAAGGAGCTTTCTGACGGCAACCTCGACCTCGAACGTCGCAAGCTGGGCGCCGATGCAGCGATACGGGCCAGCCGCGAACACGAGCGCCTCCGGCCCTGTCCGGTCGAGTTCGGGTTCATCCGGGTTTGGAAAAGCCGCGGGATCGCGATTGGCTGCGCCTAGCATGAGTAGAATCGGCTCACCTGCGCGAATCAATTGCCCTGCGACTTGAATATCAACACGCAACTGCCGCCCGACATATTGCACAGGAGATACCAATCTTAGCAACTCGCGAACCGCATTTGTAACGCGCGAAGGATCGCCGGCCAGTTGCGCGCGCAAAGCGGGGCGTTGCAGTAATAGGAGAGCCGCGCCGGATATGGCGGCGGACGTCGTTTCCTCCGCGGCGATGAAAAAGAACGTGCAATATCCTGCCAGTTCTTCGTTGCTGCATTCAAGCCGTTCGTCAGCTAGCCGTACAAGCAGCGAGGTGCCGTCATCCGCCGGGTTTTGCCGTCTCAAGGCGATTTGACGCGCGAAGTAGTCCGATAGCGCGGCGGCGCACTTGTTCAACCTGATCAACGCACTCACGGATGGCAGAGTTCGCTCGAAGATGGCCATAAGATCGACGGCGAGTCCGCTCAGCTCCGGGAGATCCTCCTCAGGAATCCCCAGGAAAGAGCCAATGACAAACAGCGCCAACGCTCTCCCATAACCCTCGGCAAGATCGATGGAACCGTCGCGTTCTCCGGATTCAAGAAGCAGATCCGCGCGCCGTTCCAGCAGCTCGGGTAGATTCAAACGCCGAATTCCGGCGAGAGCCTGAGCCAGCACAGGGCGGACGGCGTCATGACGCGGCGGACCCATCAACAAGGAAAGTGAGGAGCGGAACCCAAGCAGGCTGGACAAATCCAGGTTGCCGCGCTGGCAAAGCGATTGCACGAACGGCAGTACGCTTAAGGGGAGCGCGTCGGGATGCCGGAGAATCGCGCTGACATCGGCGTAACGCGTCAAAATCCAGGCGCCATGAACGGAACTCCAGTAAACCGGCATCTTCTCGCGCAATTCCGCGTAGATCCCTTCGCGGTTCGCCGGGTCTAATTCGCGCAGCGGATCGTAGGACCGTGTCGGCATCAGACGAGCTCGTTCGCGTGGGGCCGGCAACGGCCGAGCGCGGAATGGTCGATCGACGGAAGCGCCCCCAGGTTCCCTGTGAGATAGAGTTCCTTGCAGAGGTGCCGCTGGATCTTTCCGCTGGTTGTTCGCGGGAGCGCCCCCGGCCGCAGCACCAGATCGTAGATGGTTAGCCCGAAGCGCCGATTCACGGCCGAGACGACCTTGCTTACCAAAAGGTCAACGTCAACGCTTCCCATCGCACCGCGCTCGATTTCGAGCGCCAGCACGACGGCTTCGCCGTCACCATGGTCAATGGAAAAAGCCGCGGCGCCGCCTGATGAAAGCGAGGGATCGCTGTCGCAAGCCTCGGTTTCGATGTCGAGAGGATCGTAATTGACGCCGTGTATTACAATGATTTCTTTGCGCCTCCCGGTCACGAAAAGACCGTCTGGGCCCATAAAACCCAAATCTCCGGTGCGCAACCAAGATCCCGAATCGGCTTCATCGGCCAGCTTGGCCTGGAACGTCGCTCTGGTCTCCTCGCTCCGGTTCCAGTATCCTGCGGCGACACTGGGACCCTGGAGCCCAAATCTCGCCCACTTGATCCGGCGGCAGGCGGCGGCATGAGTCCGGATCGACAACCGCAACCCGTTGTTCCTCCCAGGTCTGTCCGCAGCATGCCAGTTGCCTGAGCCATGCGTTTCCCCCGCCGCCTGCATCGCCGGCCACTGCGTCCGGTGAGCCGATCGTGGTCATCCCGCTCCCTGCGGGCGATGATGTCGCCAGCAGCGTCGCCTCCGCGAGACCATACGCGGGCAATAGCGCCTTAGAGTCAAAACCCGCAGTGCGAAATGTTTCCGCGAATTTTTCAAGCACTTGCGGCCGAATCGCTTCGCCGCCACAAATCGCGACTCGCCAACTGGAAAGATCGAGATCCTGGTTGTTTCCAGGAACGTTCCGCCGGGCACAAAGATCATAGGCGAAGCAGGGCGCCCCGCTTATGCTCGCGCGATAACGGTCGATCGCCTTCAACCACCGGATGGGCTTTTGAATAATGGAAAGCGGCGGCATCAGAACGCAGAAGCCGCCCTGATACACCGAATGCAGAACGCTGCTCATGAGCCCCATATCGTGATAGAGCGGCAGCCAGCTCACCCCAATGTCGCCGGCGCTGCTATCAAACGCGCGGGCCAAAACCCGCTGATTGTGGATCAGATTCGAGTGGGTGAGCATGACACCGCGCGGACTGCCCGTCGATCCGGAGGTATATTGCAGGAGCGCCAGAGCGCCGGGTTCGACAGGTTGAGGCAGGCAGGCGCCGGAATTTGCGATCTCGTCTGTGGCAATCCAAATCACTTCCGGAATGTGCAATCCCGCGGCCCCGCTCGGTTGTTCGGCTTCGGTAGAGAGGAGCGATCGCAGCGACAATACCGCCGCAGCCTCTGCGTCCGCCAATATCGTACGAATGCGCGCCAACGAATTCCCGTAGCTGGCGACGGGGGCCGGAACGGCGGTCACGCCGGCATAGAAACAGCCAAAAAGTGCGGCCACAAATTCGAGGCAGGAGGGATATGTCAGGATCACGCGTTGGCCGCAGAGCTTATTGTCGTGTAAAACTTGGGCGATCGCTCGGGCCCGAAGATCGAGTTCGCCGAAGGTAAGTGACTCGGTCTCTCGCTCCCCCCGCTCCAGGAACAGGAAAGCCCGTTTATCCGGCCGGTGCGCCGCTTGCCAAATGAGCGCCTCGCCGATTGTCGATGCATCTGGGTTTCGCACGATTCCCTCAGCGGCTGTATTCCGGATTAGCGGAAGTGGAGATCAGCGCGTGGAGTTCCGGCGAAATCACTCCATTGGCAACGAACTCATGGAGCAACGGCTGAGCAGGCCGCGCACCAGCAAGTCCTTCACACTATCCGTGTCAGCCGAATCCGGAATGCCGGCGAGCGTGACGCCAGGCACTTCCGCCATGGAATGCGCGGCAGCGGCATCGGCGGCACAAAGCTCGCCAAAGATAAGAGATACCTTTGGTCGCGTAGCCGCCTCAAGATATCGAATATCAACATCCTTGTATTCGGTGGACAGACTTCCACGTATGCTTGCAAACTGCGCTTTCCGGTCAGGCTCCATTCTCTCTTCGGGCAGGAGTTTGGGGCTCAGTGCAAGCACGCCCTGAGCCCCCAGGAACAAGCCAAAGCGAAGCGCTGCGTGGCAGCCGACGCAATTCCCCAGCGTCAGGATTCGTTTTGCATGGTATCGGGTGGCCAATGCTGCAAAACCGTCAATTGTTGAATTGAAGTCGTCGCCCAATCCGACAACGCCCCGAGCGTACCACTCCTGTCGAAGGTCCCGGCAGTATATGACGCTCACTCCTGTTTTCCGCAATATCTTGTGCAGGAGTGAAAAAGTCATCCAAAGCCGATGATTGGTCCCCGCGAATACGATCAAAAGAGTATCGGAATTCGGATTCGGCTTTTCCAGAAATCCCTGCAAGGATTCCATCTGACTTTCAGCCGGATCGGCATAGGCTGACGACTCAGAAACAGGCTGAGCGAGGCCCATGCGTTCCATTTGTTGAACGGCCAGCAGAAGCTGACGGGCGGCGGGGAAGCGCACTTCCAGGCGGGAAAGGACGGGACGCGCGGCCTCGGTCAAGCCATACTCGACCAGAATCTTCGCCGCCTCCATTTGCGTTTGGAGCGGCGCATTGGTAGAACGGGCGGCGGCTACGGCTTCCTCTATTTCCGTTCGCCAATCATAGCCTCCCAGGGCCATCTTCAAGCGCTGTATCTCCTGCTTGGGACGGAAATCCAGCGGCGCCGCGGCCGCGGCATCCTCAAACAAAGTCACTGCGGCCCGCGTATCTCCCCGCATCTTTGCCGTCTCGGCCAGCCCGATCATCGCTTCGATATTCCTGGGCGAGTCTTTGAGGATGCTCCGGTAGCTCCGCTCGGCGTCCTTCCATCTTGAGAGGGCGCAATATGCGCGGCCAAGATCAATGCGGAACTGCACGTTCTTCGGATCGGATTCTGCGGCGGCGCGAAATTGCTCTAATGCACCGGCCCAGTCGAATCTTGTCCGCGCCAGGGCGCCCAGAGCCGCGCGAACCTGCGAATGGTTCGGCGCTTGCGTGATTACGCGTTTATAGATCTCTTCGGCTTCCTCGAATCGGCGCACGAGCACAAGAACCTTGGCGAGGCTGATCTGCGCCTGGACATCAGTTGGGTTCCGCTCGGCGGCAGTTTTCAGAAGATCGGCGGCAGCCTGGAAATGCACCAGCGCGGCGTGATCGTTGCGGGTTGCACGGGCGATCCAGCCCAACCCCATGTGCGATTGCACATGCCCTCCGTTGCCGGCAAGAATCTTCTGATAAATCGACATTGCCTCTTCCGGTTGATCCAACTCGCGCAGCGCTGTCGCCAGTTGTGCCAGGATATCGATATTTTTTGGGTCAGCTTCGGCCGCCGCGCGTAAACAATCTCCCGCGGCCGTGAAGTGTGCGACCGCGGCTTCATCGTTGTGGCTTGCGCGCGAAATCCATCCCAAACCCATGTGCGATTGCGCATGCCCCGCGTCTCTCGAAAGAATCTCTCGATAAATTGAAGTCGCTTCTTCCGGTCGACTCAAATCTCGCAACACTTCGGCGAGATCCGCCAATACGTGGATATTGTTCGGATCGATCGTGACCGCAGCGCGCAGATAATCGCATGCGGCCGTATCGTCACCAAGCCGCCTTTCGATGTGGCCCAATGCCATCAGCGCTTGGATATTGTTCTGCTCCTGGTCCAAAAGTTGGCGATACGCCGCTCTGGCTTCGTCCAAGCGCCCGCTGCTGAGAAGCGCCTCCGCGGAGGGCAATCCCGACTGAGATGCTACAGCGTTCATCTCCAGCTCCACATTTGTCGCAGTCGCCACCTCGATATCCCCTTCAGGTTAGCCCAAAGTGTGGCTTCTGTCAGCACGATTGGCGAGAGCATCGTGGCACACCGGTATCAGCAGCGTTGCCGCATCCTCGTGCATTTCCGGGGAGGGATAGTAGCGGTTCTCAGTCTTCTTCACTGGTTCCGACCCCGGCAACGAGGAATCATTGAACCATGTAGGATTGCCCGATCGATCGAATAGAGGCTGAGGCAAGCCCCGGCGCGATATGCACTCGACGTAATGGACATCGTTACGGCGGCGCAGCTGATCCAGCATCTCCCGATTCACGAACTGCGGGAATTCCCCCGCCAAATTCCCATACGGCAACTCCCAGCGCTCTTGATAGTCAGGGCTCCGGACGGAGAACCAAAGAAGAATCTTGGGAGGCTTGATTGCGCTCAACAAATGCATCATTTCTGAAACATAGTTTTCTCTGGTTTCAGCGACAATCTTCCGCGCCAACTGGACATCCTGGCCCATTAGCCAGGTGTAAAACTCATCCGCTGACTCCTCGCGGCCACTCACCAGATTGATACCACGTTCGCGATGGTCGACGAGCCTGAAAAGAGAATTAGATTGGCTGCGGCCCGACAGAACCTGTACGATAACAAGCGAAGCGCGATTGATGTACTCCATGAGCCCCGGATTGCTGGGATAGAACGTGGGACCGATGCCGCCGCGCGCCAGGTTTAACACCTCAATACCCAGAGCACGGGAAATCAGCCTTGGAAATGGTGCTTCGACGAAACGCCCAAAAGTTTGTGCGGCGCCAACACAAGCCACATACTCGTTCCCGCTGGGCGGAGGGCCCCGAAACCCAATATCGATGCCTGGAAGTTTGTAGATTTCGTAATCAACTATATGGGCATCGTTAAGTTGATATCCTAAAGCCACTCCTTTTCCTTTCAGATCCCAATTTCCGCGCTCACCTTCCGGTAGCGCTCCTCCCACTCTTCCGATAGCGCGTCAGACTGTCTGAAAGAGACAGGCGGAGGAATGAGCATGTTCGGGCGCTCGACACCCAAGAATCCCAACACGCGGTGAACCGTCGATTCGTAGTCGGTCACCAGTTCTTCATAGGTCACGCAATAGTTAGAAATTTCATATTCCTCGAAGAATCGTTGCCATAATTCTTCCTCGAAACAACCGAGACAATACAGAGTGTGGATTTCCGGCAGGTCGAAGTCGTGCAGTTGCTTCACGGGAGCTATTCCAACATTCGATGAGGTCTGGTGCCAGATACCCGTTTTTCCCGCACGGAAGTGAGATATCGCCCGCGCCACCATATTTTGGCGCTTCAACCAAATCATGCGCAGGTCTGGCAGGCGCGAGCGCAAAAACGCATAAGCAGTTGCGTGCGCACGCAGATTCGAGAATCGCGAGAGCAATAACTCACGTGCGGCTGCGTACGAGAGCAGGTTGGGCGATCCTGACCGCAGTAACTCGTACATAGCGGTCCGCTGCGAGTCGTCCCATTCTCGGTTGACGCTCATTCCGAGATATCGGAAATGACGGCAATGGACCTTTGCGCCAAACAAGCCGTTCGGTGTTGTTCCCGCCATTAAGATTTTGGGCAGGCCTTCTACCATGGAAAGGCCGCCCAAGATGTCCCGCATCCACGGCGTGTTCTGCTCAACCGGATTAAAGTACTCGACCGGCCGCCCGGCAATACCCGTTCCAGCCAAAGCCTGCCCCAGAAGATTGCTCCCTGTCCGCTCTATGCAGCACAAAAGGTAACCCCGCGACGGCATCATGATTTCCACGAATTCTACAGTTCCTCCGGCGCCGCCTTCGAATCCTCGTAAATCTTGCGGAGCTCGCCGTTTCTGTCGACACGCTTTACGAAGCGAGAGAAATTGAGATTGATCTTCGCGGCCACAGCGCGGACGCCTTCAAGCGTCTCCAATTCCGCGATCTTTCGTTTCACCTTCCCCAGCAGCATAGGATCGACAGGGTAGTGGTTCTCTGGAGTTTCAAGCCCATTCCAATGAAAAAACTTGGAGAATGGCCGGTTGAACAAGTTTGCATCAAGCTTCAGTGACGCGCCGCGGGCCTTCCTTATGGCAAACTCCTCAAACGACCGCTCGAACAAGTTCAATCCTTGCATGCGCGGCGGGATTGCGCAAGCGTCCTTTGCAACGCGGGAAGACTCAGCAACCCTTCAGATGCCAATTTCCGCGCTCACTTTCCGGTAGCGCTCCTCCCACTCTTCCGATAGGGCATCAGACTGTTTCAGAGAGAGAGGCTGAGCAATGAACATTCCCGGACGTGCGACACCCAAGAATTCCAACACGCGGCGAACCGTCGATTCGTAGTCGGTCACCAGTTCTTCGTAGGTCACGCAATAGGGGGAGATTTCATGCTCTTCAAAAAACCTTTGCCACAATTCTTCGTGAAAACAACCGAGACAATACAGAGTGTGGATCTTAGCCAGATCGAAGTCGTACACTTGCGCCCCCGAGGCTGTTCCGGCTTCGGGTGCGGTCCGATGCCAAATACCCGTCTGCAGCGCACGGAAGTGAGATATCGCCCGAGCAACCATATTTTGGCGCTTCAGCCAAATCATGCGCAGATCCGGCAGGCGTGACTTCAAAAACGCATAAGCCGTTGCGTGCGCACGTAGGATTCGAGAATCGCGAGCGCAATAATTCACGAGCGGCTGCGTGCGAAAGCAGGCTGGGGAATCCTGACCGCAGTAATTCGTACATCGCTGTCCGCTGCGAGTCGTCCCATTCTCGGTTGACGCTCATTCCAAGATATCGGAAATGACTGCAATGGACCTTGGCGCCAAACAAGCCGTTCGGTGTTGTTCCCGCCATCAAGATTTTGGGCAGGCCTTCTACCATAGAAAGGTCGCCCAAGATGTCCCGCATCCACGGCTTGTTCTGCTCAAAGGGATTAAAGTACTCGACCGGCCGGCCGGCGATACCCACTCCAGCCAAAGCCTGCCCCAGAAGATTGCTCCCTGTGCGCTGTACGCAGCACAAAAGGTAACCCCGCGACGGCATCATGATTTCCACGAATTCTACAGTTCCTCCGGCGCCGCCTTGGAATCCTCGTAAATCTTGCGGAGCTCGCCGTTTCTGTCGACACGCTTTACGAAGCGAGAGAAATTGAGATCGATCTTCGCGGCCACAGCGCGGACGCCTTCAAGCGTCTCCAATTCCGCGATCTTTCGTTTCACCTTCCCCAGCAGCATAGGATCGACAGGGTAGTGGTTCTCTGGAGTTTCAAGCCCATTCCAATGAAAAAACTTGGAGAATGGCCGGTTGAACAAGTTTGCATCCAGCTTCAGTGACGCGCCGCGGGCCTTCTTTATGGCAAACTCCTCAAACGATCGCGGCCAGTAATGGTTGATCCGGCCTCCAAAATATTCGGGTACTCTGTTGAAGATTGAACTTAGCTCAATGGGATCAAACGCCGAGTCGATCAGCACGCCGCCCCTTCTGACCTCCGGAAAGTGATCCTGCCGCATCGACACAACATCTTGGATTCGTGCCAGGCATTTCGAGAGATGATGCGGCCTGGCATGCTGAAATCGTTCCAGCAACAGCTGCGGCTTACGCGCGTAGGCCATCCCGCTTATGTACCACAACCAGTCATAGCAAATCCCAGAGGGAAGCTCCGCGCGAAACCGCTGCCGCACGGCGGCAAGCAGGTTTGACACGGAGTTTCCATACTGCGGCGCTGGCATGAAATATTCGTCCGAGTCAACGAACAACGCCCATTCGAACTCGCGCAGCTTGTGAAGCAAGTGGAGTGCATGTCCGAAAGCTTTGGCATCCGGAGGAACCAATCCGGATGTCTCGCCCTCCAGCAGCGTGATGATGTTATGCGCCGCTAACAGGCGTAGAAGTTCCTCTGATCCGTCTGCGTTGTCGTTTGTATAGATGACGATGTGATTGAAACCCAACGCCAGGTGGTGTGCGACCCATTCCAGGACATAAATCCCATCGTCGCGCATGCTGGTGACCACCACGCTCGGTTTGCGCGGTCGAATCCGGCAGAGCAGCAGGTAGTTCAAGCACTGCGGAATACTCCAACCAGCCAAGCCGTCGGTATCGCAAAGAAAGTCTAAGTCTGCGCCGATGAATCCGTGCCTCAATCCCCGCGGGGATGCGCCTTGCAGAAGTCTTTTGGTTTCCGCGATGCTCTCGAGAAACAGCCGTTCTGGCCTGCTTGTGGCCGGCGGCGGCGCTGTATCCGACAGCACGTAGAGGACAAGTTCTCCCGTCCGCTCCGTATCTTCATCTGGATAGAGTGCCGTCAGCTCTTTCCAAAGTCCCTGCGCATCCCCTTTCAAGAGCGCTTTTTGGGCACAACTCAGATCCATTTTACTGGAGGAAGAATTAGCTCCACCGAAAGCCTTCTTAGAAGGTTAAGGGATAGGAAGGCCGGGGGTCAAGCGTACCACACATGTGGATGCGACCGGCCCTACTGCAACATGGCGGCCTTCGCGTTGCCGTAATACAACCCGTTGAATAACAGTTTATAAGTGCCGTGCGGCTGGTCGCGGAAGTTCACTTCGGGCCCCAGCAGCACCACTTTGCCTTCGCCCACCGTGGCTTCAGCGACGGCAGTCCCGCCATCCAGATACTGCTGGCCCCAAATCCATCCGCTATCCAGCAGATTCTTGCCGGAGAACCAGCCCACCGGGGAGGTGTGCTGCAACTCCACCGTGGGCTCCAGCTTGAACACCGGGCTGTTCTCGAAGAAAACATCCACCTGTTTGGGCATGCCGTACGCCAGCGGGTTGGTGTTGTCGACATTCATCCTGAGCAGCGAGCCGGGCACGTAGAATTTATCGTTGGGAAGGTTTCGCTCGCGGCCGTCCGGCCCCACCTCGGTGAGGTAATTTGTCACGGGCAGGCCGAAGGCTTCAGCGGCGGCGTTGGTGCTGTTGCCGATGGTGACGATGGTTCCTCCCAGCTCCACGAATTTCTTGAGCTGAGGAATGGTGGTCTCTTCGGTAATGCGGCCCTCGATCGCGCTATATTCATCGGGCACCTGGGCATTGCCACCGCGCCCGCCGCCACCACCGCGTCCACCACCCCCGCGGCCGCCGACGCGTCCCACGTTGAGCGCCCCGGATACGAAAACCAGCACGTCGAACTTATTCTTCAAATCGCCCGCGTCGAGAGTGGCCGGGTAAACCACCTGGAAGGGCATTTCGTACTGCTCGAACAACCAGCGAGTCCAGCCCGAAGGCATGCTGCCGCCGTAGGAATCGTAGAGCCCGATGCGGATCGGATTCAGCCTCAAGGCATCGCCCGCGGGCGCTTTCGCCAGGGCGTAGACCGGAATGCCCAGCTCCTTCGAGGCCTTATCGAGGATCGGCCGCACGGCCGCGGAAGCCGGCACCCAGATCGCGCCGGCGCCGATGTTCCTGCCATCCACGGTCTGCTCGCTCTTAAGCCAGTAGACTTGGCCGCCGGCCTTGAGCACACGGTTGATCAGGATGAAGGAATTATTGATCTCGTGGCTGATGAGATAGCCGGCCGGGCTGGCCGGACCGTTCACGGAACCGGGCGGCGGCGGCAGCACCCCTGCGATCTTTTCGAACGGACCGTCAAAGCCGTCGAGGATGCGGTCGAACTTCACGCCCATCTGCAAGGCCAGAGTCCAGCCGGTGATGTCGTAGGGCCGGTTGGGCGGGCCGCCGGGATACGCGAAGTCGTTGGGGTGATCCTGCGGCTCAAACATATCCATGACGTGCGGGCGAAAGGCCTGGGCGGTTTTTACAACGTAGGAACCGGCCGGATAGCTCTTGCCCGCCACCTGGAATGCCGCAGTGGCCCTCAGGCAGGTGATGCCGTTCTTGATCAGCGCGTTCATGAACTCGGTCGCGTTGGCGAAGTCGGGTTGGTCGGAGGGAAGAATGTACCCGCGCGGATCGCGCACCTTGGGGTCGTGCAGAACGGAGTTGTAAAGTTCCATCGGAACACCGCCGCCGCCGCGTCCACCACCGCCGCCGCCGCCTCCGCCGCCTGCTGGGGCAGTATCGCCGCCCGCGGCCGGCTCGGCCGTCGCCGCTGCCGCTCCGCCACGATTGCGCCCGCCGCCGGCCGCCTGCGGATTGGCTGCGGCCGCCGCCGCTTGCAGCGCCTCGATGCGCTTGGGCGTGACCGTCCAATAATCTTTGCTCCCGCGTTCAATTGAATTCATGCCCATGCGCCAGATGTTAAAGAGGAACGTCTCACGATAGCGCGACGCCAGATCGAGGATGGCGCGATTGTTGGTGATCTCGTAGTCGATAGACTGCCGATAATGCCACGGACCCGGCGTGACCGGCATGGGCCAATCGCCCTGGGGCAACTGCTTGCTGGGAACCACCGGAATATCGATGGGCGTGGGCCCGCCGATAATCTCCGTGAGGATGCCGATCATGTTGTGGAAGTAAGTGATGGTGCGCAATCCGCCGTTCCACCAGGTGGAGTAGTTGGCGCCGCTGCGCATGGCGCTGCCGCCCTTGCCTTCCTCCACCAGGCGGCTGTGCATGGCCGTGCCCACCATTTCGATTCCCAGCGGCACCAGCGGATCGAAGTTGTAGTTGAACGGATCGCGAAACGGGGGCATGAAGATCACCGCGCCCGCCGGCCCAGTCTGGTGATGGTTGTACATGATCTGCGGAAACCATTCAATGAACAATTGCCGGTTGATGTTGGTGGTCTCCTTCATGTTGGACATGTAGAAGTCGCGGTTGTCGTCGTGGCCGACATATTTGGCCCACAGACGCGGGAGATTGCCCATGTTCCGCTGTTGCGGTTCCTTAAGCGGCGCGTCCGCTTTTTCCGATCCGCGCATATACCAATTGGCGATCAGCTCCTGCCCGTCGGGATTGGCCTGAACGCAGAGCAGGATGGTGTCATTGAGGAAACGCATGGTCTCGGGATCGGTGCGGCTGACCATCTGGTACACCATTTCCATGAGCTGCTGGGAGCCGACCGACTCACTGGCGTGCAGTCCGCCGTCGACCCAAACCACGGCCTTGCCCTCGCTGGCCAACTGGCGGGCCTGCTCCTCAGTGACTCCCTCGGCGTGCGCCAGGCGGGCGGAGATCTGTTTGTAGTGATCCAGATTCTTCAGGTTCGCGGGCGATGTGATGACTGCCATCCACTGGTCGCGGCCCTCTTCGGTCTTGCCCATGTTCACCAGCTTCATGCGATCGGATTCGGAGGCAAGCTTTTTCCAGTAGGTTTCGAGCTGGGTATAGTTGGCGACCATGTAGTCGTCGCCGATATTGAACCCGAGCGCCTCCTTGGGAGTGGTGATCTTCGGCGCCGTCTGGGCCAACAGAGAAACGGCAGACAGCGCTGCCGCGAGAATGAGCATCAAATTTGAAATCGGGCGAGACTTCATGGATACCAGTCCTTATTGCTTCGAATCAAGCAAAGTTTAAGCGAGCAATCGGGAAGCCGGGATCACGCAGGGGGGCCGCAGCAGACGTCCATGGCGGTCAGGCGGAGGAATACGTGGAGGGTGATCTTCCCCCGCGAGTTTCCTATTTTATAACGAACGGCCACAAATAAGGATGGCAGCCAACGGCTGGCCGGTCAAGACAAATGTTTGGATGGTCGCAATCAGCAAATGTTATCGAGGCCGCATGGATCGAGATTCCAGCTAATACGCGCCATCGCCGCGGAGAACGACCGTGACAGTGCGGGCGAGGATGTAAAGGTCCAGCCAGGGCGACCAATTGCGGATATAGAAGGCGTCCAGCGCTTCCTGCGCCCTCACGTCGCCGTCGCTGCGCACAGAGACTTGCCACAGCCCCGTCAATCCCGGGAGCACGCGCGTCCGCAAAGTGCGGAACTCGCTTGGAAACTGCTCCAGATGATAATCCGGCAAAGGACGCGGGCCCACCAGACTCATCTCGCCGGTGAGGACGCTCCAGAGCTGGGGCAGTTCGTCCAGGCTGGTGCGGCGCAGCAAGCGGCCGATCACAGGCACCACCCGAGGGTCATGCGGCAGCTTGAAAAAGTGCCGCCAGTGAAGCTCGTCTTCCGGGTGCGTCTCAAACCACTGCTCCAGCAGGCGATCGCCATCCACACGCATGGTGCGCAGCTTCCAGACCGGGATGCGGCGTCCGTCGAGCCCCTCCCGCATCTGGCTGTAGAACACTGGTCCGCGGCTGGAGAGCTTGATCCACAGCGCGGCGAGCGCGATCACGGGAAGGCTGATCAAAAACAGAGGCAGCGCCAGCGCACGATCCATCATCAGCTTCAGCGCATGATTGCGGCGCAGCAGCAGGTTCTTCTTGATCTCCAGGCCGAGCTGGCCTCCCAGATCGCGCGCCGAAACCCACAAGCTGGCGACGCCCGCCAGATCCGGCGCCACGATCAGCCTGGGGAAATTCAACTCCTGAAGCAGCGAGGCGATGTCGTGTTTGCCAAGGTCCGCCAGCGAAAGAATGGCGGCTTGCGCGCGCTGCTCGAAATCGCAGGCCAATCCTAGGGACCCGCCACAGGCACGCCCTCCACGGTTGTGTTCCAGGTCTCGGGCCGGTTATCCAGAAACGCGATCGGCTGCAGCCCCAGCGCCGGCTGGCTCAGGAACGTGCGCGCCAGCGCGCGCCCGCCGCTGCCGCACCCGAGCATCACCACCGGCATGCCCCATCTGCGATGGCGCACCAGCGCGCCGCGCACCACCGTCTCCGCGATCGGCGGAAGAAGCAGCGCGAAGACCAGCGCGGCCAGCAGGACTCCGCGCGAGAACACACCGCGAGCGACCAGATTGTCCCACGCCACCAGCCCTCCGAATACGGCCAGCGTCGCCAGCGTTCTGCGCCGCAGCCGCTCCACCGGACCCAGCAAATAGCCGGGGTAAAGGCCGATCTGGTAATAGATCAGCGGCAGCAGCAGCAGGCCCGCGGCAATGCCCAGGTATTGGGTGGGCCCAATCTCGGCAGTGAGCCAGTTGCCGAGAAAACGCCGCACGCCGAGTCCCAGAATGAACGCAGCTTCAAGCGCCGCGACATCGGCCGCGCAGACGGCCCACGCCGCCCAGGCGATAGCTGGGACGGGACGAACAACGAGGCTAGGCCGTGCGGCGGTGCTCACTGAAACGGGTGTGAAGCGATACGGGTGCGAAGCAACTGTGCCAGCGCCAGGGCAAGGAATCTCGGGTTGTGGCGCAGGTAGCGCGGCCACAGCCGTTTCGGCTCAGTGGCCAGACGGAAGAGCCACTCCAGGCCGCTTCGCTGCATCCAAGGGGGAGCTTGCGGCTTGGTCCCTGCCAGAAAATCGAAGGCTGCGCCGACTCCCAGCATCACGGCATTTATATGCTCGACATGCGCGTGCATCCAGAAATCCTGCTTGGGGCTGCCCAAGCCGACGAAGAGGATCCGCACGCGCGCTTCTTGCATCTGCCGTATCGTGCTTGCCTCCTCCGCCGCAGTCGCGGGCCGGAAAGGCGGTGAGGCCGCGTAGGCGATCTTCAGGCCGGGGAAGCGAGCGCGTGCGAACGAGATCAACCGTGCCAGCGTCGCCTGGGTTCCGCCGTAGAAGCCGACGGCAAGCCCCTCGCGAGCCGCGCCCTCCAGCACCAGAGGCATCACATCCGGGCCGTAGACGCGGGCAGCCTGGCGCGCGCCGCTCCGCCGCAGCAGCCAGACCAGAGGCATTCCGTCGGAGGTGACCAGATCCGCTTGTTCCAGTACGTTGCGGTAAGCTTCCGAATCCCGGCTCTCCATCAAGGCGCTGACGGTGCCGAAGCAGACGTATCGCGACTGCCCTTCCCGCGCCCACTGGAGAATGTGGCCGGTGACGCCGGCAAGCGTGGCGGGATCGACGCGAACGCCGAGCAGGCGGTGGGCCGCGGTGCGATCGACGACGCTCATGCGACGGCCCGCCGGCGGCGCGAGTTTTCGATGGCCCGCTCGTAAATCTCCATCAGCATTTTGTAATTGCGCTCAGCGGTGTACTTTTCTTCGAACTCGCGCCGAGCCGCGACCCGCATGGCCGCGAGCTCCTGGGGATGGCCGAACGCCCAGCGGACCTTAGCGGCCAGGTCTTCAGCGTCGCCGGGGCGAAAGAGGAGACCGTTGCGGCGGTCCAGCACGAATTCCGGAATGGAGCCCAGGTCCGATGCGATGACCGGAAGACCGCAGGCCAGTGCCTCCACGATTACCATCGGTGCGCATTCGTACCAGACGGAGGGGAAAATCAGTACGCTGGCATTGCGCATCAGCGCGACCACCTGCTCCTGCGTCTGGGCCCCCAGCGCAGTTACGCCCGCCGGCCAGGGCGTCCCTTGCAGGGGGCCATCGCCCGCCACAAACAAGCGCATGCCCGTCAGAGCGCCCCAAGCTTGCGCCAAAACGCGGACGCCCTTTTCCTCTGCGAGCCGTCCGACGAAGAGTGCGTAGTTGCCCCGGCCGTCGCCCACGCCCGGATCGAAAGGCAGGAAGTTGGGTTTGGTGAAGATGCGGTCCGGCGGCAGACCACCTTCGATAAACTTTCTGCGTCCAAACTCGCTTACGGCGATATACGCGTCTACAACTCGCTGCCAGGTTCCCGCTACTCGATGAGTAAGGAGCATGGCCGCAACCGCTGCCGTTGCCGTTCGGCTGTTTCGATAGCAGCCATGCACCACTGCGGGAAGCAGAGAGCTGCGGTTGATGCAGTCCTCACAGATCGAGCCTTCGCGTGTGAACGTTGCTCCCGGACAAAGCAGCCGGTAGTTCTGAAGGGTCTGCACGACGGGCAATCCTGCGCTGCGAACAGCGTAATATCCCGATGGCGAAATGAGTGGGAAGGTATTGTGAAAATGTGCCAGGTCGAACGGGCGCGACCGCGCCAACGCGCCTAGCCGGCGGAACGAAGGCATGCTCCAGACTGTTCCGCCGGCCACGCTCAAACGGGACTTCCCGATGCGCCGGTTGTGTTCCGAATAGCGGGCAACCGTGTGGCCATGAGCTTCGAGTAGCGTCGACTCATAAGCGAAGCCGCGATCTTCGCCGCCCGGCTGCTGATAATAATTGTGCGCGCTAAGGATGGATAGCATGCGAAGACCGTTTTGTCCTTAGTACGCCACACAAGGCGGACTTGCCTTCCTGGCGGATCGCGAACCAGGCGTCCACCTCCGGGCGCCGAATGACTTCCTGGAAGGCGCGGTTGCCTTCGATGTCGTCGGCGATCAAGGCTCCGCCTGGGCGGAGCGCAGCGAGCGCAGCCTCAAATTCCCATTTCATGTGGCTGTAGGTGTGCAAGCTGTCGTGGACGAACATATCGATCGTCCGGACCTGGCGGATGACTTGCGGCAGCAAGTGCTTGGCTGAGCCAATCCGGAGATCCCAACCCTCTCGGAACTTCCGAGGCACAAACGCGCCAACACGGTCATCCGCGTCCGCACACAGCGGCGGCAAATCAATGCTGTGCAGTTTGCCGTGCCCGTTCTCAGCCAGCGCCGTTAGCATGTAGGCCGAAGTGATCCCGTGAGCAACGCCGGTTTCGACTACCGCGCGCGGTTGCAGCACACGACACAGGAGATAGCAGACTCTGCCGAGCGTCCTGGTTCCGTTATGCGTAGCTTCAAAGGACGGCTGCCCGGGTGATTGAGCGGCAAGTTCGACGTGTTTTTCGACCTCGTCGATTCCCGGAGGGATCTCAGGCGGAGTAGTCGGTGCCAGGAAGCGCCGGACCACTTCAACGACGTCGCCCGGATCGTTGATCGACGAAAGATTGCAAGGCTGTTCGAATCGGTCAAGCCACGCGTTCAATTTATTCCTCACCCTGACAGGGGCGTTGCGCGGTTCCCGCGCGAGGGCTGCGAGCTTATGTGCGAGGCGTGGCATGATGATGACGCCGTGGGGGCGATGTCGCTTGCTTTCGTGTGAATTCAACAGCGCTCATGATCCGATCCGCCATGGCGGGGGGCGTCAGACCGGAAACTCTGGCGCGCGATCGCTCCGCCATTTCGTTCACGCGGCCGATCGGTGCATTGAGTGCGCGGTGAAGGGCGCTCCGAACCTCGGAAGGGTAGTCCGGCCGGAACGTCCATCCGCTCTCGTCGTCCTTAACAAGCTCCTCAACGGCTTGGCTGTATCGGCTCCCCAGCACGGGAACACCCGAAGCCATGGCCTCAGTGACAACCAAGCCCCACTCGTCCGCCAGTGTCGGAAACACGAGAATGCCGGAGTCGCCGTAGACCGAAGGCAATTGATCGTAGGACACGGGTCCAAGCAGTCTGAGGGTCAGGTTCGGTGGAGCATTAAAGCCAATTATCTGCGATCTTAGCGGGCCATCACCCGCAAGTTGCAGCTCCAACTGACGGCCGGGATGCTGCCCGGCCCAGGCCGCCAGGTGTGTCAGAAACGGAACCACGCCCTTGCGCTCCGTTAGCGCTCCTGCGTATACGAGACGATGCCTGAGCTGCGGATCACGATTCGCGGGCAGGGCCAGAAACGGATCTAAGTTAGTTGTGTAAGGGACTACGAAGATCTTTTCGCGCGAAATCCCATATGCCTGGATATATCGCGCGCCACTTTCACCGTTAACGATCACCGCGTCAGCTTTCCGTAAGAGTCGCGCCCGAAGCCATTCACGTACGCGACCTCGACCTTGCTCGGTCACATCCGAAAGGGTGGCCCAGACAATCAGCCGGCTGTCTGTGAAGCGGCGATAGAGAGCTGACTGGACGGTGCGCATTCCCATCTCGCATGAGACAACGACGTCTGGGCGGACGCGACAGAGCTGGGGAAGCGTGTCATAGGGGAAGTGGATGGCTAACGGCTCCGAGAACTGGTTAGGATGTCGCCACCTTCCGCGAACGGTTATGTTCCGCTGCAGGCGCACGGAGAGCTGACCCCAATCCTTCGTCCACGTGCGACCTGGCTCAGTGATTGCCGACAGCAGAACTTGAAAATCGCCACATCGTCGGCTGAGTTCTTCGTAAAGAGGCAGCCGGTACGGAGGAATGAAGTTTGTCAGCAACGCTATCGTTTCAGCGCCCCGCACTCGACCTCCTAAGTGTTGGAACGCTCCTCGGCATCCAAAGGAAGGCGAGGATCACGGCAAGGCTCATCGTCACTGCGTTCCCGGCTCCGGCTAGTATGTTCTCGGTCGAAAACGCGATCAAGAATGCCGGCATGAAGGAGAGCACCGCCGAGATTCTGGCCCTTCCGGGATCTTTGCGATAGATCGAGATCAATCCGAAGACGAGCGATGCAAACGCCGACACCAGCAGGCCAAGCCCAAGGATGCCCCATTCATACAGCGCGCGGTTCCACTCGTTGTGAATGGCCCGGTTGGGATCCACCCGATCGAGCGTATACGCAGCAGGAAACACTCGCAGGATCACATTGCCCCCGCTCGAAGTGCCGTGCCCCAACAAAAGCTCGCGAGCGCCGCTGGTCTCCAGATCCCGAAATGCGTCTTCGTAGATGGCTAGCCTGAAGTTCAGGTTCCGCGAGACCTACGTGATGAGAGGTGTCCTCCCCTGTAAATAGGGCGGTCAACGTCGCCGCGATTCGCGATGACGTGTCCTCAACAAGGTCCATCTGCAGTACCGGGCTAAGGTTGAGCGCGAGCAGAACGCAGAGAATCGCCGACGCGAAGATCAGAGAGGAGATTGCGAAAACACGGCGGAACGATAGGCACATGTACACCGCCAGGACGAGAGACGCACCCAAGAACCACGTTCTGCTCCCATTCAGCAGCAGCGCCGTGCAAATCGCTACGCAGAGCGGAAGGCGTATCCTAAGGCTCGACTCAAACTGCCAAAGAACTGCTGCGAGGAAAGCCACCAAGAAGGCCGCGTACTGCTGGGCTGCGACAAAGCTGGAGAAGCGCGATGGCTGGTCGGGTCCGTCGAATCCGTATGCCGCACCTCCGAAGTAGAAAGTCTGAACGATGCCCAGCCCTAGCGACGCCAGAACCAGCAGGTTGATGGTCCGCGCAGTAAGGAAGCCGCCGCGCGCGGATTTTTCCATCACGATCAACATCAAGAGAATGCCGATCATGTTCCCTACCAATTTCACCCCCGCCAGCGGAAATGGCGCCCAGAGCGTCGCCACGGCCGCATAGATGGTAAGTGCTACCCACAGCTTCGCGGGAAGCGTCGAAGACATCCTCCCTGGTACCCGGCGCATGCGCCACCACAGCAAGAGAGGTAGGACGATTCCCTTTGCCACGTTTATCCAGCCAATACTCACCGAGACCGCTTGGCTCGGACCGGTGGCGTCCAGGTTGCCCATCACTAACCAGGCGAGGACTGCCCACCTTGGCGAGGCGAAAAGGACGAAAGGCAGGAGGGCCCAAAACACGAGCTGCGCCGCAAAGACCTCCGGAAGGTCGCTGGAAGGCACCTAGAGCGCCTCCTTTATGCGCGTCGGCTTGATCAAAAGATCCCCAGGGGAACGCATCGTGAATCGGGTATTTCGGAAAAATAGCGACCGTGCGATGCCGCGATCATGATGCAGCCCGATCCCGGATACGGCGCGACAGAAGGAAAACGACAGCAGCACCCTCTGAGACATCCGCAACTGCCGCCATTGAAGTCGAGCTCCTTGCCCAGCCCAGGATCGCCGCCATGGCCAAAATCAACACCGCTGTCCCAGCCAGGCTCGCAGCAACGTAGTCGAAGGCTCCCTCTGGAAGCAAGTATTGATAGAGCAGAACCTGGTTGACGGCCACCAGAAGCGGTAGTGCGCTCAGAACGCGGAGAATGGCAGCGGAGTCGCCGTAAGCCGCTCCCAGCACCATCCGCGTCACTACCGGCGCGAAAATATATGTCGCCGCCGAGGCAAGGCCGCCCACGGCGACCGTGGCAGCGCCGCCAAGAGCCCGCAAGCGTTCCAGCCTGACAGGGTCTGTCGTAAGAAGGTAGCTCACGCGGGGAAATATCGCCATGCACAGCGGCGCTGTTAGAGCGGTGATCCCGCGGCCGATCCGCTCGGCGCCGGCGTACTGCCCCACCACGTCACTGCTGGCGTACAAGCCCAGCAGGAATATGTTGAGGCCGCTGTAGACGACGAAGCCGGAGCGGCTCAGCATGGCGCTGAAGCCATGCCGGAGGAGAGAGACAATCGCGCGGAACTCCGGACGCGCGACGCCGTTGGCCCGAACGACATAGGCGAACCCGAGCGCCAAAGCCAACAGATTTGTGACCGTCTGGACGGCGAAGAATTTCCACGCGTCGGCGGGTCCCGTCACCAGAAGCACGCTGGCGGCCGCCAATAGACGGCTGCCCAAGTCGAGGCCCACGGCCATCGCGATTTTTTCGATTCCGTAGAGGCACCAGGAAAACGTGGCGCCCTGGAGCATTCCAGCGACTACAGAAAACCAAAATAGAGCGGGGGCTTCGCGAAATGACGGAATCCTGAGGTACTCGATTACCGCAATCGATAGCGCTATGGCGGCCAGTATCAACTTCGCTACGATCACGGCGCCAATCGTCGCGCCGATTCTCGCAGGTTGAGTCCGCTGCTGGGCCACCGTGCGGTTCGCGGTGATGCCGAACCCATAGTCCACCAAGAGCGCCAGTTGCGTTGAGAGAGCGAGGGCGAGCGAATACCGTCCCCATGCCGAGACGCCCAGCACTCTGGCAAGGTAGGGGACGGTGATGAAGGGAAGGAGCCAGATCGACGCCTGCCCGGCGTAAAGGGAAAATACGTTCCGGGTTAGCCCCGAACGCAGCACTTTTGCCAGCAAACCAGGCTCGGAGACCTCAGCGAGGGTTGATTGCGTCATTCGTGCGCGGGCCGGCCGTAATACTTTTTGTAGTGGCCATAGTAGTAGTAATATCCGGCGCTGACTTCGCGATGCACCTCATTCAGCACCACGCCCACTAAATTCGCGCGCAGCCGGGCCAGCGTCGTGATCACGGAGCTGAGCGCCTTGCGGCTGGTGTCGCCGGCGCGCGCCACCACGATCACTCCGTCAACGGCCGTGGCCATTTGCAAGGGCTCGGCGAAACCCAGCAGCGGAGGCGCGTCCAGCACCACCAGGTCATACTCGCGCGACGCCTCCTCGATCAGCTGCGCCAATCCCATCCCCACCAAATCCGACGCCCGGCGCGTGGACGGCCCGGCCGGCAGCACGTCCAGTCCCTGCGGATCGTCCATGCGGATCACCGCGTCGCGCCAGGAAATCTGCTGCAACAGCACATTCGACAACCCCACGCTGTTGGGCACCTGGAACAGGCGATGCACGCTGGGGCGGCGCAGGTCGCCGTCGATCAGCAGCGTGCGCTTGTGCTGGCTGGCGTGCGTGGCGGCCAGGTGCGCGGCCACCGTCGATTTCCCTTCCGACGGCGAGGCGCTGGTCAGCAGCACGCTCCGCAAGCGGCGGTCGAAGTCCGTCAACAGGATGGAATTGCGCAGGGTGCGAATGGCCTCTTCGTAGTTGGAAAGCGCCTGATCCGATGCGCCAACCGAGGGAAGCGCCTGAAGCTTGCGCGACTTCGTGCCGCCGTTTCCTTGGCCTCGGCTCCTCTCGCGGCCATGCCCGTTGCTGTTGCCATCGCCGCCGGCAGTTCCGTTGGTCCCTCCCGGCGCCGCGGCCTCTTTCAAATCGTTCAGGGACTGGATCGGGCTCAGCCTTCTCCTCCAATCCTTCACCGCCGGCAGCGAGCCGATCACGTCCGTGTTCATCAGCCGCATCACCTGGTCCGGATCGCGAATGGTATTGTCCAGAACGTCACCCAGCACGGCCGCGCCTACGCCGATAAAGGCGGCGGCCAGAAAGGCCAGCAGCACATTCAGCCAGATGCGCGGGAATACCGGCTTGAGCCCGGGACGCGCTTCATCGGCGATGCGGATGGAGCTGTTCTGGAAACCTGCGTTGATGCCGGCCTCCTTGATTTTCCGCACCAGTTCCTCGTAGAGCTGCTTATCGCTGTCGGCTTCGCGCTTCAGCGACTGGTAACTGAAGGAGCGCGAATTCAGATCGTCCCAATCCGTCTTGGTCTCGGTGACTTTCTGCTCCAGCATGGCTTCGGCGTTGGCGGCTTCGTGATATTCGCTCTCCACGCGCTGGGCGATGCTGGCGCGCGTGGCTTCCACCTGCCTCTGGATCTCGTCGATCAGCGCCTGCTGCTTCTGATATTCGGGGTGATTGACGCCCAGATGCTTCTTCATCTCCGCGAATTTCTGCTGCTCCTGATTCAGGCTCTCGGTGAGCTTCTTGAGAGCGTCGCCCTGCGACGAAGCTTCCGCCGATTCGAGGGAGCCTCCCTTGACCGCGTTGTAGGCCGCTTCCATGGCCACTCGCCGGGACTGCGCCTTGGTGTATTCGGTATTCAATTCCAGCAGGCGCGCGGAGAGGATATTTGTCTTTTCCTCGGGATTGATGACGCTCAGGTCGCGCTCATACTTGGCCAGGGCTTCGCTCGATTTTTCCATTTGCGCCTTCAGCTCTTCGAGCTGGCGCTCCATGAACTCGCTCAGACTGGCGGTAGCTTTGTAGCGGATGCGGTAGGTGTGCGCCAGATAGGAGACGGCGATCTCGTTGGCCACGTCGGCGGCAAGCTGGCGATGGGGAGAGCGGTAGCTGATCTGAAGAATGTACGTATTGGGCGGCCGCGTGACTTGCAGGTGCTTGAGGATCACGGGAGCTTCAAGACTCACCGCGGAGGTATCGACGGCTTCCTCGAGCGCGTCCTTTTCCACCTCGCGCAGGTGGAATTTGTCCACCACCGGGCGCAGCACGGAATCGGACTGGATCAGCTTCACCTGCGTGGCCAGAAACTGGTCCGCGTCGTTGTTGACAATTTCGGAAGCTTCCTGGCCCAGCACGCCGGTGGGCATGCGGCGGTCGATGTCGATGGTGGCTGTTGATTCGTAGATGGGCGTCAGCCGCAGCGATACAATCAGCGTGGCCAAAGTGGTGGCCAGCACTCCGCCCGCGATTTTCAAGGCGTGACGCCGCAGGATCCATAGATAGTGCGCCAGTGGAACGTGCGCGGCTTGCGGCTCGTAATCCGCGTCGATGATGGTAGGCGGCGGCGCCGGGCGATAGGTTTCCGGCAGTGCCGGAAGGTTGTCGGATTTCATCAGCGCGCCTCTGCGGCGAAGTGGGGTGACTGTCCTGGTAGCCCGTGGTGAAAGTCGTCGGGCGCAAAAACCGGGACAGTCATTATATTTCGCCCACCGGGAAGCCTCCATCGAACCAGCGCGCCTCTGGGGCGAAATGTGGTGCCTGTCCCAGGTTTTTCGCGACGCAGATTCGCGGGGGCCAGGGTCCTTGTTTTCAATCGGCGTTCATCCGGGTTCATCAGCGGCCTATTTTTTGCTGCTAATGCCATACGATCAGCCCTGACGCAGTGGAGGACCCGAAGCCCGCCAGCCTGTCGAGCACGCTCGCGGTCA
Source organism: Bryobacterales bacterium (assembly GCA_963765185.1). Classification (GTDB taxonomy): domain Bacteria; phylum Acidobacteriota; class Terriglobia; order Bryobacterales; family Bryobacteraceae; genus Palsa-187. The sequence continues at coordinate 16,820 of CAVXWB010000165.1, read as the reverse complement.
GCCGCTTGCCCTTGTTGTCGGGAATGTAGAGCAGGTCGTTCACCTGAAGGGGCACGTCGGGCGCTTTGCGGTCCAGGATCTTATCCAGATCCACCGGAATTTCCTGCCGCGTGCCGTTTGCGTCGGGGCGGTACACATACGCAGTTCTGAAGTGGAAGGGCGCCAGCCCCTCGGCCAGGGCCACCAGCTTCAAAACCGAATTCTCACTGCCGTCCCGCACGAGGAAGGCGCCGGGCTTGCGCACGTTGCCCACCACGAAGATCTTGCCGGCCTCCGGAACGCGGATCTCTTCGCCGCCGTGCAGCACGAAATTGACGCTGGGGTCGGCGTCATTGATCAGACGTTTCACGGACACGCGCTCGGCGGCGGAGTTGGAACCGCCGCGCGTCACCAGAATCTCCGCGCCGGCCTGATCGTTCAACCCTCCCGCTTTGGCCAGTGCGTCGAGCAAAGTCACCACGCCCACGGCTTGAAACGTCACCGGCAGTTTCACCGCTCCCATCACCGCCACGGGACGGCTGTGGTATTCGACCACGGTGACCTTGACCACGGGGTTCACCAGGATCTGCTCGGAGGTCAGCTCGCCTGCGACGGCGGTTTCGAGATCGCGGGGAAGCAGGCCGGAAGCCTTGACGCCATCATGCAGCAGAGGCAGGTGAATCGCGCCGTCGGATTCGACCCGCACCGTGCGCGTCAGCTCCGGCGCATCGTACACGGAGACGGCCACCAGATCGTCGATACCCAATTGCTGCGACGGAAGATTTTCGCGCCCCACTTCCTCCATCAGGGACTGCCGCACTTGAGCTTCCGCGATATTGGACGCGAGGCCGGCGATGGCCACAAGAAGCGCCAGAGGCGCCTTCAAGCACCCTCCTTGAGCAGACCCAGGTATGCAGTCTCCAGCTTGCGCACGCGCTGTTCCAGCTCGCGCAGGCGGCCCGGCGTGGACGCGTGATCCAGGCCGTTCTCCACGGTGGCCAGCACGGCCGTGCGGATGAAATCGGAGACGCTGCGGCCGCCGCTTTCAGAGGTCGCCGCCAGCAGACTTTCATATTCGTCCTGGCTCAAGCGGAACACCATGGTGCGGTCCCGCCGCCGAATACCGTTCATGGATCTCAGGTTCATTGTATTCACCATTGGATTTTTTGCGAATGTAGGCGGGGGAAAAGACAAAGCTAACGCTAGGAAAGTCCCATTGGACTCCCCTTTGAATTTCTAGTCTATTCCTCAGAAATACAAAATCAAGAGACATTCTCTAAAACGAATGGTTTTTGCACAGGGTATCAACAGAAAAGTTCAACCCATCAGATGGGACGAATCATGTCCCGATCGACCTCCACCGCAACGGACCGGTGCAGCGCGAGGACGTTGACGGCGACGCGCCAAGCCGCGGAATCGCGCGTCAGCGTTCCCTCGATCCCGGCCAGCACTCCGCGCTCGATGCGCACGCGCTGGCCGTCTTTGAGAAATGGCCACGGGCCAAGCGGAAGGCCGGATGCGACAGCGCGGCGCAGCGTCACGATCTCTTCGTCCGGGATCTCCGCCGGCGTGCGGTTGAAGCTCACCACCCGCTCCACTCCCGGCTTGCCCATCACCAACCAGCGCTCCGCGAACGTGAGGCGGCAGAAAACGTAACCCGGAAACAGGTTCTGCTCGATGACCTTGATCCGGTCCGACCACCTGTGGCGCACTCCATACCAAGGCACGAACGTTTCAACGCCGGCGTTGGCCAGTCCGGTTTGGACTTTTCTCTCGGCGCGGGGCCGAACAACCAGCGCGACCCACGGCGTCTCAGCGGATGCTTCCGGACAAGCAATCATGATTGAACTCGCCGGGGGAGAGAGTAAAATGCGAATCTCGGGGGGTGCTTAGTATTCTACGAAAACGAACCTCTGACGGTCAAGACAGTCGAGTGCTCTGCGAAAAATGGTGATACTGCGAAAAATGGGGACACTATTGCCTGTCCCCGCCCAGAAACATAGCCGACAACGGACGGCCTTCGGGGGCGGGGACAGGCTATGGTGTCCCCGTTTTTTCGCCTTCCCCCTAAGGCACGTTAAAATAGGTCTTAATTCTTCCATGTCCGAACTTCAGCCTCTGTCGCCCGATCTTCTGACTCACGTCGCCGGACGCTCCAGGTCCCCATGAAGGGCCTGCTCGCCACCGTCCAGCTCCTCGACGAAGGCTCCACCGTCCCCTTCATCGCCCGCTACCGCAAGGAATCGACCGGCAACCTGGACGAGGTCCAGATCCGCGCCATCGAAGAAAAGCTCGCTCTATTTTCGCGAGCTGGTTTCACGCAAAGAGACCATCCTCGCCTCCATTCAGGATCAAGGCAAGCTGACCGATGAGTTGAAGGCCCGTATCGATCAAACTCTCGATAAGAGCGAGCTCGAAGATCTCTACCTCCCCTACAAGCCCAAGCGCCGCACCAAGGCCATGATCGCGCGTGAAAAAGGCCTGGGGCCGCTCGCCGACTATCTGTGGAACCAGGAGCCAACGGGCCTGCCGCTCCAAACATTTGCGGCGTCTTTTGTCGACGCCGAAAAGGGCGTCGCCAGCGTGGAGGATGCGCTCGAAGGGGCGCGCCACATCCTTGCCGAGACCATCAGCGACAACGCCGACATTCGCAAGCCTCTGCGCCACGCCATGTTCGAGGAAGGCGTTATCGTCAGCAAGAAAGCCGCGGACGCCGTCGACGAGCAGCAGAAGTTCAAGATGTATTACGACTATCGCGAACCGGTCAAACACATCCCCTCGCATCGCATGCTCGCCATCCGCCGCGGCGAAACGGAAAACGTCCTCTACTTCGTCATCGAACTGGATCCGCAGCGCCCCCTCGACCTCATCAAGAGCAAGATCCACAAGCAGCCCGGCGACTGGACTCCCCAATTGAACCTCGCCGCGGAAGACGCCTGGAAGCGCCTGCTCAATAGCTCCATCACCTCCGAGGTTCGCCTGGAGCTCAAGCAGCGCGCCGACGCCGACGCCATCCAGGTTTTCCGCGAAAATCTTCAGAACCTGCTGCTTGCCCCTCCCGCGGGCCAGCTCGCCGTGCTCGGACTCGACCCCGGCATCCGCACCGGCTGCAAGATCGCCGTGGTTGACGACACCGGCAAGTTTCTCGGTCACGACGTCATCTATCCGTTCCAGCCCAAGAACGACGTCGCCGGCGCGGAGCGTACGCTGAAAACGCTGATCGAGAAATACAACGTCCGGGCCATCGCCATCGGCAACGGCACCGCTTCGCGCGAAACCGACGCCTTCGTCCGCGACTTTCTTAAGAAAGAAGGCCTCGCCTCGATCTTCTGCGTGATGGTCAACGAGTCCGGCGCCTCCATCTATTCCGCCTCCGAAATCGCGCGCCAGGAGTTCCCCGACCTCGACCTGACCGTTCGCGGAGCCATCTCCATCGCGCGCCGCTTGCAGGACCCACTGGCCGAACTGGTCAAGCTCGACCCCAAGTCCATCGGCGTCGGCCAGTATCAGCATGACGTCGATCAGAGCCATCTGCACAAATCGCTCGAGACGGTAATTGAAAGCTGCGTCAACCGCGTCGGCGTGGACCTTAACACCGCCGTCCTGGGCCCTGCTGCGTTACGTCGCCGGCATCAACGAACGCACCGCCCAGAAGCATCGTCGAGTTCCGCAACGAACACGGCCGTTTCCGTTCCCGCGTTCAATTGACCGCCGTGCCCGGCATCGGCCCCAAGACCTTCGAGCAGGCCGCCGGCTTCCTGCGAATCCGCCACGGCGATCACCCTCTCGACATCACCGCCGTTCATCCCGAGTCCTACCCGGTGGTCGAGCAGATCGCCAAACGCTTGAACGTTCCCATCGAGCAACTGGTCTCCCAGTCATTGCGCAGCCCGCGCTGCTGGAGAAGCTCGACAAGAGCGGTCTCGCCGCCGGCGTCTACACTCTGAACGACATTCTGGAGGAGCTCCGCAAACCCGGACGCGACCCGCGCGACAAGTTTCTCGCGCCCAGCTTTAACGACAGCGTGAAGGAAATCGGCGACCTGCAAGCGGGAATGACGCTTGAAGGCATCGTCACCAACGTCACCAAGTTCGGAGCCTTCGTCGACGTCGGCGTTCATCAGGATGGACTGGTGCACATCAGCGAGCTGTCGGACCGTTACGTCAAGGAACCGGGCGATGTGGTCAAGGTTGGCCAGATCGTGAAGGTCCACGTGCTCAGCGCCGACGCGAAAACCAAGCGCATAGCATTGTCTATGAAAACGCCGGGGTCCATGAAAACGCAGGGCGCGTTGAAGATGCCGAAGAAGCCGGCTCCGCAGCCCAGCATGGACGACAAATTGGCCGCGCTAACGGATCGTTGGAAGAAACGGTAAGCAAGGGATTCATCGTATATCATAGGAAGCCGAAGGAAGAATCACGATGAAACGACACACCTCGACGATACTTGCCGGCCTTGCGTTGGGGGCGCTTGCCTCGCTCTCCGCGCAGGACCTTACCATCACCAACGCCCGCATCATCGGCGCCCAACGGAGCCGTGATCGAGCGCGGATCGATCGTCGTGCGCGCGGGAAAAATCGTTTCCGTTGCGCCCGGCGCGCCGTCCGCCGCCAGCGGCGGAATGCAAAGACCATCGACGCCAAAGGCATGACGGCCATGCCCGGCTTCATCGATGGACACCGGCACATCAATACCGGACCCAACGAGAAGGCGCAGATGCAGGCGCTGCTCGAAGCCGGTTACACCACCGTCCTCTCCGGAGGCGGTCCGGCGGAAGGAAACATCACCCTGCGGGATCACATCGACAAGGGCCTGATCAATGGACCGCGCATCATCCCTTCGGGCTCTTTGAGGCTGGCCAACAACACTCCGGAAATGGCTCGCGCCGCAGGTGCGGAAGATGGCCGCGATGGGAATCAAGTTCACGGGCGAGATCGCCCTTACGCCCATCCCGGGGCCGAGCGAAAGAGAAATCGGAAATTCTCAAGGCGATGGTGGACGAAGCCAAGAAGGTCGGCGTGATGGTCCAGGTCCATGCCGTGAGTTCCAAGGCGATGGTGGCCGCCGTCGACGCCGGCGTGCCGCTGCTGGTCCACCTGCCCAACAAAGATTGGGTGAGCAAAGAGGACGCCAAAAAAGTGGCTGCCGCGGGTGTGAAGGTGCTGGGGACGGTCAGCTTCGGCTCGCCCGTGTTCGGGGTTTTCGCGGACGACAACAAGCCGCGCTTCCGCGACGGAAAGCCGTGGCCCGAAGGCATCGTCGACGGCGTCCGGCTTGGGCGAGGAAGCCGGATATATGCCGGTGAATGCGCGTACGATATGGGACGCCGGCGTCATGCTCGGCTACTGCACCGACACCAACCTACGACCCGCAAAGCCGGGCTCGATCATGAGCTGAAAATGCTGAACGTGATGTTCTCCATGCAGGACCTCATCAAGATGATGGGGCCGAATACCGCATCCTACATTCAGATGAGCGACCAGCTCGGAACGCTGGAGCCGGCAAGCTCGCCGACATCATTCTTCTCGACGGCGATCCGCTGGAGGGCTATTGGAACTGGCTGAAGACCAAAGTGGTGGTCAAGGGCGGCGTGATTGTGGTCGACAAACGCTAGCCGGAAAAAATGGGGACATCATTGCCTGTCCCAGCCTCAATAGACCGGATTTTGTCGGCCACATTTCGGGGCGGGACAGGCTATGGTGTCCCCATTTTTTCGGAAATCTACCACAGATAGTCCTTGGCCTCGCTTCGCCGCTCATAGCTGTCGAGCACGTGGACCACGCGCAGCTTCTTGAGCTTGGCCGGCGAGAGCGCGCCGATCGGCACATACAAAATCTTGCGCCCGACATGCGAGGCGATGGAGCGGAAGATAGACCGCGGAGGACGCGCGGCAACGTACACCACGAAGCGCTCCACTGAATAATCCAGCGCGGCCATCAGCAGCCGCTCCGGTTTCGATTCGGCGAAATCGTAATCCGTATCCGACCACACATCGAATAGCCGCCGCGGCGGAAGCGTCATCAGGATGCCGCCGTATTCGGCGCGCCCGATGCCCGGCCCCACCAGGTTGTCGAACGGAAAGGTGGAATAAAACGCCATGTCGGATTCATTCTGATGCTCGCCCAGCCAGGTGGTCAGATATTGATAGCGGTCCTCGCGATCTTCGTCGAAAATCACCACCACCGCGCCGACCTCGCCCGCCAGGCGATCCGCCTGCCGCACGTAGATTTTGCGCCGGCTCCAGTTGCGAATGGTCTCGCGAATGTCGATGCCGTCCAGAATCGAGGTCGTGAACGGCTCCACGCGCACGCGCTCCTCGGACAGGATCGCCTTGGCCTTTTTCTTCAAAAACCGCCCGTATTCCTCGATCACCAGGTCTTCCGGCGGATAGGAGCAGATGGCGTTGCCGGTGGTCTGGCGCGCCCATTCGCCCGGCTCCGTTTCCTTTTTGCGCGCCTTGAGGCCGGCCGGTTTCAGTACGCTGCTTAGGCCGAGGAAGACGCCGGCGGATGCGCAGGCGCTTGGTGTTGATCCAGATCTCTCCGGCGGAAAGCCGCGCCGTTTCCAGATTCGACGCCTCCTGCTGCGCCAGATAGCGATTCGCCATCTGCCACACTTCCCATCCGTAGTTGTCGTCCACGATGGAGCGCGCCGCCACCGTCAGATCGTAGACATTGGCCGTCAGATCGTTGCTGGTGTGCGCCAGATTCCGCGTGTAACGCGCAATCAGCCGGCGCTGCCAATGCGCCAGCTTGTCTCCGGTGGACTGCGTGTACTTGGCCTCGGCCTCGCGCAGCAGATCCATTTGAACCCTTGGACGATCCAGCGTCTCGGGATTCTTCAAGTCGAGCCGGAAGAATTCGTAGCGCTCCTGCAAATACGGAAACTCGACTGTAATTTCGGCGAGGCAATCCGGATGCGGATTCAGCAGGCGCACATCCGGCTGGCGGCGCTTGGACACCGGAGCCTCCTGCGGCATCTCCATGGCATCCAGCAGCGGATCGAGCAGATTCAGTGAAACGACTGCCACGATGCGAGCATCCGGGTCCGCGCCTTGCAGCTTCCAGGCCATGGCGGAGGCGTGTGCGGTGACCTCCTCGGTGCGCGGCTGCGGCCACACGCGATACGCCTCCACGTACTTGCCCAGGCCGATGCGCGTAATCGCGTAGGTGTCTGGGTAATTATCGGGAAGATGCGGGCGCTCATTCGAGTCCGGCTCCAGAAACAAAATCTGCGCGCCGATCTCGACGGCCGTGCGCAGCGCCTCAGTGAAGGGATCGGCGGGCTCGACCGGCACGTAGATGGCTCGGTCGTCTTCCCCGCCCTCCTCGGTGTAAAGAATCACCGACATCTCCGGAAGGCGCGCCAGCGCACGCCGATAGGTGTCTTCAAGGAACGAAGGCAGCTCGATCGCGACCACCTGCGGGCGCTGTTCCAGAAGCAAGCGCCGCAGTGCCACAGAAAATTCCACGCGTCCCGGCGCTACCGGGAAGTAGAGATAGCGGCCGCGCTCCAGGCCTCCGAGCTTGATCTCAGCTTCGAGGGACATAGCGCAGGGCCTCTTCGCCGAGCGTCTGCGTGATCGCGATATGAATGATTTCGAGCGGTATCTGATGGAAGGCTCCGCTCGACTCTTCGCTGGCCAGCTTCATGGCGAAGCGGGCGATGTTGATGCCGTCGCGCGCGGTATAGCGCTCATCGGCCGAATGCGCGCGCTGGAGAAAATCGGTGACGTAATTAAGAATATGATCGTCGCCGAAAGGCAGGTTTTCGCGCAGAATCGCAAACTCCTCGTGCCGCTCCGGAAAATCGATCATGATTTGCGGCTGAAGGCGGGAGTGGATATACTCGGGCAGATCGAAAGTGCTGGCGTCGTCGTTCATGGTGGCCACCACGCGGAACAGCGGATGGGCCTTGATCTTGATGCCGGCGACGATGGATTCCACATAGCGGCGATTATCCAGCAAGGGCGCGAGACTGGCCCAGCTCTTCTCGCTCATGCGGTTGCCTTCATCCAGAATGACGATGCCTCCGCGCAGCATGGCCGTCACCAGCGGCGAAGCCACATAGCGCAGCCGCGACTCGCCCTCGATCACGGGCGTGACCAGCAGATCTTCCGGGCGCGTATCGACGGTGGCTTGCAGGATGTACACCTCGCGGCCCAGGCGCTTGGCCGCGGCGTAAGCCAGCGTCGTTTTTCCCACGCCGGGCTTGCCCAGAAGGCGCGGATTCATGGGCAGATCCTGCGGATCGATCACCAGCCAGGCGGCCAGAAGCTGGCGCATGACCTCGTCCTGGCCCACCCAGTTGACGGTCAGCTCGTCCGGATGCGCCAGATGCAGCGGAATCCCCTCAATTTCAACGACCATGTCTCTTTACTGTATCATCGGGGTGTTTAATGCAGCCTGGGAGGAAAGGCATTATGAGCAGAGTGGAAGGCATCGAAGGCCAAGTGAAGCAACTCACTGCCGAGGAGCTACGAGCGTTCCGCAACTGGTTCGCCGAATTCGATTCCGACGCTTGGGACCAACAGATCGACTCTGACGTGAAGAGCGGAAAGCTGGACCAATTGGCCGACCGAGCCTTGCAGGACTACCAGGCCGGACGAGCTACGAAATTGTGATTCATCGGGCGGCACCGGATTTCTGGGCCTGCCATCGCGCCTTCCCCTTCCGGTGCAGGCACTCGCTGACCGAGCATTCGCCCTCTTGCGAGCTGACTCACGCCATCCGTCACTCCATTTCAAGAAGGTCCATAGGTTCTGGTCCGTCCGCGTGGGCCTGCACCATCGTGCGGTGGGCGTGGACCTGCCCGATGGCGTGCTCTGGTTCTGGATAGGGACTCACGCCGACTACGACAGGCTCGTTGGCTGACGCGGCGCGGTTTCGCCTCATTCCCGACCTCCCGACGTAGTTGATCCTGGCGACCACCAACTTTTTTTACATCCGCGCGTTGCGTCGCGTTCCTTTACATTCGAGACGTGGAACACCCGAGCCGCCCTACGCCCCGTAGTTCAGGCCGGCGGCAGGATGTCGGCGACGCGGATGCTTTCGGAGCGGCCGGGGACTGAGACCGCTTCCTCGGGCCCATGTAAAAACATCTGCCGATATTGAGTGCCGTCCGTTTCGCGGTGAACCACCAGCATGCGACCGTTCAGATCGAGCACCCAGTATTCCGCGACGCCGGCGCGCGCGTAGAGTTTGGCCTTGCGGGACCGGTCGAATGCGGTAGTGGTGTCGGAGACTTCGATCACCAGCAGCATCTCATCGCCGCGGGGATGGCGGCTCCGGTGCTCGATGTTCCTTTCACGGAGGACGGCGACATCGGGCTCCGGCAGACTTCGTTCGCGATCTCCTGGCGCGGCCTCCATGGGATGCTGCACCCTGATCAGATCCCCTTCAAAAAGACCCGTTAGACATCGCATGAGAAGCTGAATGGCAAACGAGTGCGGAGGGTTCTGTCCCATCTTGTCGATCAAGTCTCCATCGATCAGCTCGTACCGTTGTCCATCGAAAACCCCGGTCTCGGCGAGACGGTCGACCTCTTCCCGCGTGAAGCGCTTACGCGGAGGAGCGGCGTCGGCAATCTCGGGCATGACAGACTCCATCCTTCTTTATCGCAGATTTCTGGGCCGAAAGACAGGCGCTCGCCTCGCGCCTGACTCCTGATATACTAGTGACTTAACCGACCCGGAGTAGGTGTGCGCCGTGTTCTTTAACATTCGAGACCTGGAACTTCGCGCCGCACCGTTCGATGTGGAACTGGCCGCGGGCGCGATCGAGTTTCCCGATCTCAAGCTTCGCCAAATCGGCCCTCTGAAGGCCGCCGGAAAAGCGGAACTGGTCAGCGATTTTCTGGATGAGGTTCGGGTCAAAGGGCATCTGTCGGTGCAAATGCAAACCGACTGCGACCGTTGCCTGGAGCCGCGCCGATTGCCCCATCGACGGGGATTTTGAGTTGTACTACCGGCCGGTGGCGGAAGGGCTGGGCGAGGAAAAAGCGCTCGACCCGGGCGAAGTCGAGATGGGGTTTTACGAAGGCGACGGCGTGGATTTGAACGACGTATTGCGCGAGTTTGTGCTGCTCTCGCTGCCCATGCAGAGACTCTGCCGCGCCGAATGCAAGGGAATCTGCCCGGTGTGCGGGCAGAACCGGAATTTGAACCAGTGCCAGTGCCAGGCGGAAACCTCGGACGACCGCTGGTCGGCGCTGAAAAGTATTCGATAACAGCCCCCAAAGGGCGCAAAAGGAAAACGAGAAGACAGTATGCCGAATCCAAAACGCAGACATTCTAAGGAGCGCACCTCCACCCGTCGCGCCCACGACGCGTTGAAACGCAGCGGGTTGTCGGAATGCCCCAATTGTCACGAACCCAAGCTGCCGCACCGCGTGTGCGGCCATTGCGGCAAATACAAGGGCCGCGAAGTGATCGAGGTCGTCGAAGAATAGCCGTCCCCTGTCTCCCATGCTGACCATAGCGGTCGATGCCATGGGGGGCGATCACGCCCCCAAATCCGAGGTCGAAGGCGCCATTCGCCGCGGCCCGGAGTCTTGACGTCAAGGTGATTCTGGTGGGCGTGGAGGACGTGCTGCGCAAGGAGTTGGCGCGGCACCCCGAAGCCGCGGATCTGCCCATCGAGAGTCCTTCACGCCAGTGAGTTCATCACCATGGAGGATTCCGCGGCCAAGGCCGTGCGCACCAAGAAGGATTCCTCCATCCGCGTGGCCTCGCGGCTGATGCACGAAGGCGATGTCGCAGGGAGTGGTCTCGGCGGGCAATACCGGCGCGGTCATGGCCACGGCCAAGATCGTTCACGGCATGATTCGCGGCGTGGATCGTCCCGCGCTGGCCGCCGCCATGCCGCTCGGAAACCGGCACGCCGGTGGTGGTGCTGGACGTCGGCGCCAATGTCGATTCCACGCCGGAAATGCTGGCGCAGTTCGCCGTGATGGGCGAGATCTATTCGCGCATCATCTTCCACAATCCCAGCCCGCGCGTGGGCCTGCTCTCCATCGGCGAGGAGGAGCACAAGGGCAACGATCTCACCAAGGCCGCGCTGCCGCTGCTCAAGGCCCTGCCGCTCAATTTCATCGGCAACGTGGAAGGCCGCGAAATCTTCACCGGCATCGCCGACGTGGTGGTGTGCGACGGCTTCATCGGCAACGTAGCTATTAAAAGTGAGCGAAGGCGTCGCCAAGATGATCCGCAACATGCTCAAGGAGTCGCTGGAGGCCACCGTCACGCGCAAGCTGGGCGCGGTGCTCTCCCGCCAGGCCTACCGCGAGCTGCGCAAGCGCGTCGACTACTCCGAATACGGCGGCGTGCCGCTGCTGGGCGTCAAGGGCGTCAACCATCATCTGCCACGGCCGCTCCAACGCCAACGCCATCAAGAACGCCATCCGCGTCGCGGCCGAATTCGCGCAGGGCCGCATCAATGAGAAGATTGAAGAGGAGATCGATAGCAGCGCACCTCCTCTGGCAGCGGCCCAATGAAACTCTGGATCATCGCATCGGTGTTTGCTTCGTGCCTGCTTTTCTGCACAGAGACGCCGGCGCAGCAGTCGACCGATCCGGTGCAATGGACGCTTTCCTCCGATGCAGCCAAGGCCGCGCCGGGCGCGACGGTTGCTCTGCAACTGACCGCCAAGCTGGAGCCCGGCTGGCACCTGTACTCGCTGAGCCCGACGCCCGACAACATTCCCATCCCCACCACGGTCTCTTTCGCGGACTCACCGGCCGTGGAATCGTTCGCGCTGTATCAGCCCCAGCCCGAAAAGAAGCTCGACCCCAGCTTCGGCTACGAGACGGAGACCTTCGTCGGCGAGGCGGTACTGCTGGTTCAAGCGCAATTGAAGAAGGACGCGCCCGCGGGCGAGCTTCCGTTCACGGCGAAGGTCCGCTATCAAACCTGCAACGACAAAACCTGCAAGCCTCCCAAGACCAAGACCGCCGCGTTCACGTTGACGGTCGACCCGGGCGCGCCCGCGCTGTCCGCATTCGCGATTCCGTCCGGCTACACACCCGCTAAACTAAGCGTGCCCGCGGCGGCTGCAGCGACCATCCCCGTCGAGGCCCCAGCCGCACCCGTAACGCCTGTCGCGGAATCCGGCGCTTTGGGACCCTTCCTGCTGACCGCCTTCGGCCTGGGGCTGCTCTCGGTATTCACGCCCTGCGTCTTTCCGATGATCCCCGTTGTCGTCTCCTTCTTCCTGGGCCAGCGCGGAGGAATCCTGCAGGCGGTGGTGTTTTCGCTGGGCATCGTCGCGTTGTTCTGCGCTCTGGGCCTGGGAGTGACCGCGGCCGTCGGACCCTTCGGAGTGGCGCAGCTCGCCTCCAACCCGTGGGTCAACGGCTTCATCGCGGCAGTCTTCGGAGCGTTCGCGCTAAGCCTGCTGGGCGCGTTCGAGATCACTCTGCCCTCCGGAATGCTCACCAAGCTCGACCACGCCTCGCGGCGCGGAGGCTATCTGGGCACGCTGCTGATGGGCCTGACGTTCTCGCTCACTTCATTCGCCTGCGTGGGACCGTTTGTGGGATCGCTGCTGGTGTCCTCAGCCCAATCCAAAGGTCCGCAAACCGTGCTGGGGATGGTCGCCTTCGCCGCCGGCCTCGCTTCGCCGTTCTTCTTTCTCGCCGCCTTCCCATCGTATTTGACCAAGCTGCCCAGGAGCGGCGGCTGGCTGGTGCGCGTGAAAGTGGTGATGGGATTCGTGCTGCTGGCGTTGATGCTCAAATACCTCAGCAATATCGACCAGGTGCTGCAATCCGGCGTGGTGACGCGGGAGCGTTTCCTGGCCGCGTGGTTCGTGCTGTTCGCGATGCCGGGGTTGTATTTGCTCGGGCTGCTGCGCCTGGAAGGCGTGGAGGCCGGCGAAGCGCTGGGCATCGGAAGATTGCTCACCGCCAGCGCGTTCCTGATCTTCGCGTTTACGCTTCTACCCGGCATGTTCGGCGGAAGACTGGGCACGCTGGACGCCTACGTTCCCGCTCCGGCGGCCGACAGCGCGGGCGGATCGGCGAGCGCCTCGGGCCGCCCTTTGTGGATGAAGAACCAGTATCGCGAGGGCCTGGATCGCGCCCGCGCCGAAAACAAGCTGGTGCTGGTGAATTTCAGCGGCTACGCCTGCACCAATTGCAAATGGATGGACGCGAACATGTTCCCCCGGCCGGAGATCGTGGACGCGATGAAGAACCTGGTGCCGGTGGAGCTGTTTATCGACGGCACCGACGCGGCTTCGGAAGCCAATCAGAAGTTCGAGGAAGACCGCTTCCAGGTCGCGGCCATGCCGTATTACGCGCTGCTCGATTCCAACGAGAATGTAGTGGCGAAATTCGCCGATCGCGCCACCGACCCGCAGGAATTCCTCGCCTTCCTCAAGAAGCGGCCGGGAGCATAATGTGAGAAGTCTCGGCTGGTGGGGCGGACCCCCTGGTCCGCGCGCGACCCCCTGGTCGCGCAGAAGGCCGGGCCAGGGGGCCCGACCCATTGGACAATCGCGGACCGGGGGGTCCGCCCCACATTGGGCGCTCGCCGCAACGGTTGTAGCTGCCTTCGCCCAGCAAACCCTCCCGCCCATTCGCGGATTCCCTCCCGAGGATTGGAAGGCGCAACATGAAATCGAGGAAAAGGCCAAGGCCATCCCCACCCCCGCGCGCATCCGCATCTACATGGAGAGGATCGCGTCCAAGCCGCATCAGGCCGGCTCGCCGGCATCCAAAGCCGTAGCCGATTATCTGGCCGCGCAGCTCAAGGACTGGGGACTGGAGGTGCACACGGAGGAGTTCGAGGCGCTGATGCCGTATCCCACCTCGCGCCTGCTGGAGATGACCGCGCCGGTGAAGTTTCACGCCGAACTGAAGGAACCCGCCATCGCCGAAGACCCCGGCACCAATGAACCCGGCCAGCTCCCCACCTATAACGCCTACTCCGCTTCCGGCGACGTGACCGCGCCGCTGGTCTACGTGAACTACGGCCTCGCGGAGGATTACCAGGAGCTGCGGCGCCAAGGCATCGACGTCAAAGGCAAGATCGCGATCGCGCGCTACGGCCGCGGCTGGCGCGGCGTCAAGGTCAAGCTGGCGCAGGAAAACGGCGCGCTGGGCTGCCTGATTTATTCCGACCCTCGCGAGGACGGCTACTTCCAGGGCGACGTGTATCCCAAGGGTCCCATGCGGCCGGAGCTGGGCGTGCAGCGCGGCAGCGTGCTGGACATGGCCGTGTATCCGGGCGATCCTCTGTCGCCGGGATGGGCCGCCGAGCCGGGCGCCAAACGCCTGTCGCTGGCGGAGGCCAAGTCGCTGCTCAAGATTCCGGTGCTGCCGATTTCCTACGGCGACGCTAAACCTCTGCTCGAACAGCTCGGCGGAGCGATGGTTCCGGAAACCTGGCGCGGCGCGCTGCCCATCGCCTATCACACCGGGCCGGGACCGGCGATCGTGCATCTCAAGGTGGATTTCGACTGGTCCACCAAGCCGCTCCACGACGTGATCGCGACCATTCCGGGCTCCGCGTACAAGGACCAATGGATCGTCTATGGCAATCATCACGACGCCTGGGTGAATGGCGCGTCGGATCCGGCGAGCGGCGCTGCCGTGCTGCTCGAAACCGCGCGCACGCTCGCTCTCCTGCACCGGCAGGGCTGGCAGCCCAAGCGGACCATCGTGTTCGCGCTGTGGGATGGCGAGGAGTTCGGTCTGATGGGCTCGACCGAGTGGACCGAGAAGCATTTGAAGGAGCTCCAAGCCAAAGCCGCCGTGTATCTCAATTCGGACAACACCGGTCGAGGCGCCTTGATCGCCGGAGGGTCGCACAGTCTGGAGACATTCCTCACTGAGGTGTTGCGCGACATCAACGAACCGGCCGGCCCGCGCAGTCTGCTTGACGCGGCCAGGCTCGACGCGGCCAGGACGCCGCGCGGCAGAAACGAACAAGGAAGACGGATTCAGGAAAGCTCGCCGCCCGAGTTTCATCTGACGCCGCTCGGCTCCGGCTCCGACTACGTTCCATTTCTCGATCACGCCGGCGTCGCCAGCATGAACCTGGGTTTCGACGGCGGCAATGCGGGAGTGTATCATTCCATCTACGACACCCTGGCCTGGTTCGACCGCTTCTCCGACGGCGGCCTGGCCTATGGGAAAGTTCTGTCGCAGGTGATGGCCACGTCCATCCTGCGCCTGGCGGACGCTCCTGTGCTGCCCTTCGAATTCGGCGCGCTGGAGCGCACCGTGCGCGGGTACGCCGACAATATCCAGAAACAGGCTCTGTTGATCCAAGCCCAGCAGAGGCGCCCCGGCGCGCTGGACCTGCGCGGAGTGCAGCTTCAACTGATGCGCCTGGATGCGGCATCGAAGGCCTATGAGGAGCAACTCGCGCTGGCGATGAAGCGCCCGCCGGCCCCGGGTCGGTTCGTCAAAGTAAACGACGCGCTCCAGAAGGCCGAAGGCACGCTGCTCTCGGCCGGGCGGTTTGCCGGGCCGCGAATGGTACCGGCACCAGCTCTACGCGCCCGGCCTGTACACCGGCTACGACGCCAAGACTCTGCCCGGCATTCGCGAGGCCGTCGAAGCGCAGCATTGGGACGAGGCCAATGAGCAGGCCCGGCGCGTGGCGCAAGCTCTGCGCGCGCTCGCGGCGCAGGTGGAAGAAGCGGCCACGCTGTTGAAGTAGCCGAAAATTAAAATCCATCTGCCGGGAGGAAGGCAATGATTGCAAGAACGCTTGGATTAACGCTGCTTGCTCTGGGGATCCCTTTAGCTTCGCTGGCTTCTCGTGCCGAGGGCCGCTATCCGCACTACGCCTCTGCGCGCAGAGATCCACGTGCAGCGCAACTCTTGCTGAGAGTACCCGAGGAGCCGGTGATCGCGAAAAGCCTGAAGGTCGCGGATGAAGAGACTGAGGCTGCCATCACCGAACTGGATCGTGCAGCGGTCCTTGATCGCGAGGATTTGGATGATCATCCACCGGTTGACCTTAGCATGACGCGCAAGGACCGGATCGCGAAGATTGCGGAGCTCCTGCGAAGCGCCACCGCCGACATCAACAGGGAAGAGGAAAGTCCGGTCGCTCACACGTGGCGGCCCGCTACGCTTTTGCACATCGAGAAAGCGTTCAACTCCCTCGTCCAAGCCAGTCGTGACGCCGGATTTGAACCGAAGCAGCGTGCATGATTCCCGATACTCGCCCGAATCCTTCGGGTGGTTCCTGGAACTTTTACTAGGTGCTTCTATCCGCCTTCCCTGATAGGATCGCTGAAGTAACCAGAGCAGCGGCTCCCGGTTTTTGGTGGATGCCGTGTTATCGTGTATCTTTTTACCTCCGAGTTCGCGCTGCTCCGGTTCCGAATCCAGGTGTTGATCCCGAAGGCCCCTCTGCGCATCGAGGGCATGAGGATTCGTGCGCTCTCCTCTCATCGCGATCGCCGGCTCGTGCCCGGCAGGCCCCGCCAAGGAGAGCAACCCACAAGTATCCGTTCCTATTCCGATGAACGCGCGGCATGACGCTTGCTGCACGACGCGGTTCGGCGCGGGTCCTTCCGAGCCGAGACCGCATGCGTCTTATCCAATGTTTACGGACCTCAGGAGGCGGTTGTTCACAGCCTCAAACTTTCACGAATCCGGTCGAACTGCGACAGGGACGGAGCGGTTACGCAGCATCGCGGGGCCTGTTTGGTTCCGGCTATGCCGGGTTAGGTTAGGGATGGGTTTATGCCCAGGGCGAAATGTTCCAGAAAGATGCGCAAAAAAGGCCGGGCGCTCGCTAGAGCGCCCGGCAAAGAGCACCCGCAAGCGGCTCGGAGGTTACCGCTTGCGGCAGTGGAGGATTCTTTGAGAGGTGGAAAAGT
>CAVXWB010000164.1:0-19759 GCA_963765185.1 Bryobacterales bacterium | reverse complement strand
TATTGAAATGAAAGCAGACACAGTTGTGAAAATAGCCCCAGTTATTACCTATAATTATGTCTATACCGGGAAAGACAATAATGTCATAATAAATATATTAAAGGATACGGAAAAAAAATATTCTATCCATTTTTTTGATGAAAATAATAAATTGGTTTTTGAAATAAAGAAACTCAAAGAACCCTTTTTAATTTTAGACAAAGTAAATTTTGTAAGATCCGGATGGTATACTTTTAAACTTTACAAAGAGAAAGAAATGATTGAAGAAGGCAGGTTCATATTTCAAAAGATATGAAGAAAAACCAACCATCGCAGTTTTAAAAACCCATTATAGCAACCGGAAATACTTTTTCGAAATTTTTCTTTACTCGTTCTTTTACTTCTTCCAAATCCACCAAATGGTTGAGTTCTTTTTGAATAGAGGTTACCTGCTTGTTTGCAATGCCGCAGGGAATTATATGATTAAAAAAACTTAAATCGGTATTGACGTTTAATGCAAAGCCATGCATGGTAATCCATCGGCTGCAACGCACACCCATGGCACAAATTTTCCGTTCCCGGCCCGGTATGCCGGGTTCAATCCAAACGCCGGTTTCTCCTTTACTTCGCTCCCCTTTGATGCCATATTCCGCTAAGGTGAGAATAATCACTTCTTCCAGTTCTCTCAAATATCTCCCAATATCCGTATAAAATTTTTCAAGGTCCAAAATCGGGTAACCGACTAATTGCTGCAAACCATGAAAGGTAATATCGCCTCCCCTGTTCGTATGAAAATACTGGATCCCTTTTTGTTCCATTTCTTCATTGCCAATTAAAATATTTTCTTCATGACCGCTTTTGCCAAGCGTATAAACCGGGGGATGCTCGCAAAAAAGAAGGTAATGTACAATGGATCAGTACCGGATTGATTCCCGGATTCTCTTTGATTTAATTTTACCTGCACATTTTCCTTCAATAAACTTTCCTGGTAATCCCAGGCTGTCTGATATTCCACAATTCCAACTCTAAAACGAATAGGCTGTTTATCCACTGCAAATGATTTAATTTGCAAAAATAAACAATACTAAGCAGCAACAATTTGAAAGCAGAAAGTTTACCATGAACGAACAAAAAAATCAGGCGGATATCGAACAGGATAATGAAGAATTATACGAACGGCTTTCTTTTACGGTTGACAAAGGGCAGGCTCCACTACGTATTGATAAATTTATTATGACCCGTATGGAAGGCTCGACACGAAACAGGATCCAGCAGTCCATTGAAGACGAAATGGTGCTTGTGAATGAAAAACCGGTTAAATCGAATTACAAAATAAAACCGTTTGATAAAGTAGTCATATTCGATACCAAGGAAGAAGTAAGCTCCCAGATTATCCCGGAAAATATTCCATTGGATATTGTATTTGAGGATGAACACATTTTAATTATCAACAAACCTGTCGGCATGGTGGTTCACCCGGAAGCGGCAACCCGAACGGCACTTTAGTAAATGGCGTAGCGGCACATTTGCTGCAACAAAATCCATCACTATCTGAAACCGAATTAGGGCGTTCCACGCTCCGACGGAGAAGGTATAACGGTGGAAGCCTGCGACTTTGAGGCGAACACGGTCGTGCGTCAAACGACCGTGAAAGACGGCGACGACTTCGTCATCGACGTGTTTGCTACCGAGCAAGCCCGCCTGCGCAATCGTGGACTAAACCTCTAAAATCACAGTCTCTGACGCTGCTCACCAGCGACGCGAAATTGAAGGCCTATGACGCGGCTATGCTGTTGGTGTAGGTTGATATCGGGAGGGGTTTTGAATGCTCCGGGGCGTTGAACAACTCGGCTGTCTGCTGCTTTGCGGTGTTGCCGCTTGGGCGCAGCAGGAGACTCCGAAGATCGTGGTCAATGTCGAAGGCTTTCGTTATCCACCAATCGCAAGGTCAGCGCACATTCAGGGCGATGTTATCTTCCAGGTGGCTGCATCAGACGTGGTCTTATAGTCGGGAATGCGCTCCTTGCCAGCGCCGCGCAGGCAAACCTGCAGACCTGGGATCTGCCGCCACTAAAAGACGGGCAGTACCTTGTCCGTTACCACTTCAGCTTCAGCGGTAGGCCGGGAACTAAGCCTCAGGTAGAACCGGTCGGTGATCCGTTCGATCGGTTTTTCTTAAGATTGTTCCACACTCCGACCAAGAAAGTTGTGCAGGTCTGCGACAACGCTCCCCCGACGGACACCGACGTGCGTCGCGCTCCAGAAGGCGGGGACTACGTAATCGACGTGTTTGCGACGATCAGAGAAGGTGCCTTTGACGCACCTTAAACCTCTAAAATCACGGGCATGATCAGCGGCCGCCGCGAGGTGTGCTTGGTCAGGTAGCGCTTCAGATCCGCGCGGATCTTTTCCTGCATCACGC
Organism: Bryobacterales bacterium; assembly: GCA_963765185.1. Taxonomy (GTDB): domain Bacteria; phylum Acidobacteriota; class Terriglobia; order Bryobacterales; family Bryobacteraceae; genus Palsa-187. Next base: position 17,358 of record CAVXWB010000164.1, on the reverse strand, counting down.
CGAAATCCCCGCGCTCCTCTATCGCTCGAATCCCTCCAGCGTTTTCATCACCACCTGCCGCGCCGCTTGCAACACCTCGGAGCTGTCCTCCATCGACATGAAGCCGCGGCTGACGATTTCCGGCAAGCCTTCGCATGCGGCCGGTCTGTTTGTCGATGGCGATGATGGGCAGCACGAAACCGTCTTCGGACAGATGGCGGCGGTCGCGGATCACGAAATCCTCCACCACTTCGTCCAGCGTGCCGGAGTCGATGCACACGCGTCCCACCGGAACGGACTCGCCCCTGCGCGCGCCGGCCGAATCGATCTCCAGCGTCGTCGCCGGATTCCAGCAGGAACGTCTCCCTCAGACCCAGGTGGCTCAGGTGCTGCGCCAGTTTCGCGTGTGTGGCCATCTGCCGGTACTCGCCGTGCACCGGCACGAAATACTTCGGACGCACCAGATTCAGCACCAGCCGCAGCTCCTCCGCGCTGCCGTGGCCGGAGACGTGGATGGGCGGATTCATCGTGCCGTAGACCACGTCCGCGCCGCGGCGCGACATGTGGTTGATCATGCGGTAGATCGCTTTTTCGTTGCCGGGGATGATGCGCGCGCTGAGCGCCACGATGTCGCCGGGCCCCACCGAAAGATGCTTGTGATTGTCCACGGCCACGCGCGACAGAGCCGACATCGGCTCGCCCTGCGTTCCGGAAACCATCGCCACCATTTTGCTGGGCGCGATCTGCATCGCGTCCTGCGGGCGCAACAGGACGCCGTTGGGAATGCGAGAGCAGTCCCAGGTCGTGCGCGATCTCGGTGATGTTCAGCATGCTGCGTCCGAGAAACGCCACTTTCCGTCCGTATTCCGAGGCCAGATCCAGAATCTGCTGCAAGCGGTGGATGGAGGAGCTGAAGCAGGAAATCACCATGCGGCGCGGAGCGCGGACGAACAGGTCTTCGAGACGCGGACCCACCGCGCGTTCGCTTTCGGTGTAGCCGGGACGGTCCACGTTGGTCGAATCCGACAGCAGCAGAAGCACGCCGCGCTTGCCGTATTCCGCCAGCGTGTGCAGGTCGAAAAGGTTATTGTCGGTGGGCGTGGGATCGACTTTGAAGTCGCCGGTGTGAATGATAACGCCCAGCGGAGTGGTGATGGCCAGCGCCACGCGAGCTCACGATGGAATGGGTGACGTGAATGAACTCGATCGAAAACGGACCCAGCTCCAGGCGGTCGCCGGGCTTGACGATCTTGAGGTCCGCCTCATCCAGCATTTCGTGCTCTTCCAGGCGCCGTTCCACCAAAGCCAGCGTGAAGGCGGTGCCGTAGACCGGTATCGAAATCTGGGCCAGCAGAAACGGGATGCCGCCGATGTGATCCTCGTGGCCATGCGTCAGGATGAGTCCGCGGACGTGCGCCGCGTTCTGCTCCAGGTAAGTGAAGTCGGGAGTGACAATGTCCACTCCCATCAGTTCCGCGTCAGGGAACATCATCCCGGCGTCGACTACGATAATGTCGTCCCCGTAGCGTAGGGCCATCGAATTCATCCCGAACTCGCCCAGTCCGCCAAGGGGGATGACTTGCAGCTTTTTATCAGCCATGTTTGAAATTCAAGCGTAGCAGGCTATTGGCGCGGAGGCATGCTCCCAGTCGTGACCGATCTCCGATGGGGTGCTCCTCAGTGCTGCAGGTGCCGGGCAACCGCTGCCAGCAGCTCGCCTGCCTCCACCGGCTTGGACAGGTAGGCCTGCATGCCGTGAGCCCGGCATTGTTCGCGGACCTCGTCGGAGAAATTCGCGGTCAGCGCCAGAATCGGCACGCTCTCGTAGCCCGCCACCTTGCGCATCTCGACGGCCGCGGTCAGGCCGTCCATCTCGGGCATTTGCAGATCCATCAGCACCAGATCATAATGACGCCGCGAGGCCGCTTCCAGCGCTTCCGCACCGTTGGACGCGCAATCCACCTGCATGCCGTGGCGTTGCAGCGCGTGCCGCAAAACCGTCAGCCCCACCAGATTATCGTCCACCGCCAGAATCTTCGGCCCCGACGCCGCGGGAGCCAAAGCGCCGCGCCCGCCCCGGTCCGAAACCGCCGCGCGCAGCGGCAGCCGGGCCGTGAAGCAGGAGCCGGCGCCCGGCTGGCTTTCCACGCTGATTTCACCGCTCATCACCGTGGCCAGCTTGCGCGCCAGCGCCAAACCCAGGCCCAACCCCGGATAGCTCCGTGACAGGCCGCGGTCTCCCTGTTGGAAGGACTGAAAAATCAACTCGATCTGGCCGGGCGAGATGCCGATTCCGGTGTCGCGCACCTCCATCACCAGCCAGCTCTCTTGAGGAGCCCGCCCGCACAACGGAGCCTCGCTCGGCGGATGCTTCCCGGGTTGCTCCTGGCCGGGAGAACCGAGCCGGCCCTGTGCGGGCTTGTAAGCGTCCGCCTGCTCCGGCCGGACGCGGACTTCCACTTTTCCCGTGTGCGTAAACTTGATGGCGTTGCCGATCAGATGGCCCAGCAGTTCGCGCAGCCGCGGCGCATCTCCCAGCATGGTCTCCGGCAATCGTGGGTCCAGCAGGAGGGTCAAAGGAAGTTTCTTGGCCTGCGCCTTGGCCTGATGCTGCGCCAGCGCCGCATTCAGCATCTCCCGCAAGCTGAACTCGCTGTCGTCCAAGGTGATCTGTCCGGCTTCGAGCGCGGTGTACTCGAGCGTGGCGTTCAGGATTTCAAACAGATTCTCCGCGCACATCCGCGCGGCCGTCACATACTCGCGCTGCTCTTCGTCCAGGGTGGTTTCAAGCAGCAAATCCGCCATCCCCATGATCCCGGCCAAGGGCGTGCGAATCTCGTGATTCAGGCTGGCCAGAAAGGTGCCTTTGAGATGCTCGATCTCCTGATGGGCGGATACACTTGCCGTCATAAGCCTGCTCGTAAAGGCTATCGGCGGTCTCCCAGGCGGAGTTTAGGGTGTTTTGCCGAGAACCGTCTACGGCTTTTTCAGCCGGAGCGTCCTTGGACGGAGTCTTGTCGTCGTCCGGTGTGAAGGTAATGGTGGATTGAGCCTTAAACTGCTTATAGTTCTCGTAGCGCACGGTTTCCTTCAGGCGCACGTCATTTTCCTTGAAGTGCAGCGTGGAATTGGCGGTGGTGTAGGTCGGGAACCAGTATTTGCCGTCGATCTGTTCGCGATAGGTCTCGAACTTGGGGTAATCTTCCTTGCCCTTCTTCTTGTTCGCCCCCACGCCGCGGCCGTAGGATTTGACGATCTGCAGATCGCGGTCGTCCACCCAAATCTCGCCTTCGAAGTAGCGCTGTCCCACCTCCGGCTTCTTGGGCTTCACGGCGAAGACGTAGCATTTGATTTCGTCTACGGCCTGCTTGCCCAGGTAGCGGACGTAATATTTCGGCAGGTCGGTGGTGGTCAGGACGAAAGGCTGGGTGTTGCGAAGATCCTCCATGTCTTCCGGCGTCAGCGTTACCAGTTCCAGCGTGGAGACCGGGGAAAACACCACGTGTTCGGTGCGCTTGCCTTCGCTGTCGAACACGATGTCGGAGTCGGTTTCCCACTTGCCCCCGTCGTCCAGCGTTTGGATGCGGGCGGTCTGGCGGTAGGTGTAGAGCTCGCGGGCCTTGGCGAATTCGGCTTCCTTGGCCGCGAATTTCTGAATGATTTCCTCGATGCGGTCCGAGGGCAGATCCTGCGAATCCGCCGCCCGCGCCGCACCCGCGCTGAAAAAAGCCAAACCTGCAAGAAGCATTCCACATGCGCGCATAGAATTACCTTCCTTTGCTACGGGCACTATCACTTCATATTGTATATTGAACCATTGACCCTGATCGAAGCTGCGCGCGCCCTCCGCAAACGCCAGATCTCCTCGGCTGAATTGACCGGCCTCGCGCTGGAGCGGATCTCCCGTCTCAATCCTGCGCTGAACGCATTCATAACTGTGACGGAGCAGGCCGCGCGAGCCCGCGCCCTGGCTCTGGACCAGGAGCTGGCAAACGGCGTGGATCGCGGCCCGTTACACGGCATCCCCATCGCCCATAAGGATTGTTTTTCGACCAAAGGCGTGCGCACGACGGGTGGGTCGAAGATCCTGGCGGAGCGCGTGCCGGAGCATGACGCCGAGGCCGTGGCGCAACTCAATCGCGCGGGCGCGGTGATGCTCGGCAAAACCAATTTGCACGAGCTGTGTTATGGCATCACTTCCAACAATCCCCACTTCGGCGCGGTGCATAATCCGTGGGATTTGGAGCGCATCCCGGGCGGATCGAGCGGAGGCTCGGCTGCGGCCGTCGCAGCGGAGCTGGTCTTCGCCGCGACTGGAACCGACACCGGCGGCTCCATTCGCATTCCCGCCGCGTTCTGCGGCATGGTGGGACTGAAACCGACCTATGGCCGATTGAGCCGTCGCGGCGTGATGCCTCTTGGTCTGACGCTCGACCACGTGGGGCTGATCGCACGCAGCGTGCGCGATACGGCGGTGTGCTTTCAGGCGATGGTGGGTCCGTCGGTCGCTGTACCGTTCGCGGCAACCGAGGCCGGCGTAGCCGGTCTGCGCATCGGCGTGCCCGCGAATTTCTTTTTCGACCGGTTGGAGCCGGAGATCACCAGCTCCATCCGCCACGCGGTGCAGACCCTGGCCGCGCTGGGCGCGCGCATGATGGAAGTGCAGATCCCCGATATTGAGGAGCTGAACTCCATCGGACGGCTGGTGCTTTCCGCCGAAGCGTCCAGTCTGTGGAAGGGTCATCTCGATCGGCCCGCCGATTTCGGTGATGACGTTCTGGCTGCGCTCGAGCGCGGCTGCCTGATTCCCGCCACCGAGTATCTCGACGCGCAACGGCGGCGGCGCAGGTTGTCGAAGCGGCTCGCGCAGCTGTGGACCCGCATCGACTGCCTGCTCTGCCCAGCGACCCCCACCACTGCGCCGCGGATCGGGGACGCGGTGATCAGCATCGGCGCAGGCACGGAGGATGTTCGAATCGGCAGCACGCGTCTGGTTCGCCCCTTCAACGTTCTGGGGTGGCCTGCGCTGGCGATGCGGTGCGGATTCTCTGCCGAGGGCTTACCCATCGGTCTGCAACTGGTGTCCGCGCCGGGCCGGGAAGAAACGCTCTTCCGAGCCGGCGCGGCTTTGGAAGACGCGCTGGGACTTCTCGAAAGACGGCCGCCTCTCTTCTGAGGAACTCGCCCGCACAACGGAGCCTGGCTCGCCGAAATACTTGCGAGTTCCTCGTCGTTTGGAGGGCCGAGCCGGCCCTGTGCGGGCTTCTGAGGAACTCGCGCAAGACGGAGCGCGGCGCGAAACCGTTTCTGATCCCCCTAGCGGTGCGCGCCGCACCCTTTGCGCTCCTAACCGATCCAAAATCCCGCGAACGCGGCGGCGGTCCATACCAGGTACGTCACTGCGACGCGCAGCACAAACCCCCACGTCCCGCTGATGGCCGCCAGCACCGCCTTTAAGACTGCGTTGGAGGCCAGCGCCAGCAGGACCGCGATTTCTGCCGGGTGCACGGCGATCTTCCCGGCGGTCAGCAGGTCCGACGCCGGCGCAATCACCGTGGCCACGTCCACCAGTCCGCCTAGCAAGCTGGTTCCGAAGAAGGCCTGGTCGCCGGCGCGCGCCGCCGCAGCCTTGCTCAAGAAAACCACCAAGGTGAACAGGGCCCCAAACTGCAACGCCGGTCGAATGCGAAAGGGATTGCCATGCTCCACCCGCGGCGGCGTGTCCGAGGGATGCTGCGCGCGGCCGGCCATCCATCCCGCGGTCAGAGCCATCGCGATTCCCGCGGCGGTCATCAGCGCCAGAGGCCAGGCCAGGGCCATCGCCAAATCCCGGTTTACCAGAACGACGATCAAAAACGTTCGCGGGAATTGCACCGTGCTGGCGATCAGGAAGCCGCGCATCAATTCCAGCATCTGGTTCGGGCGCTCCTTGCTCAAATGCGCCAGGTGCAAGGTCACCGCGGTAGTGGATGCCAGGCCTCCCAGAATGGCCGTGTACACCAGGCCCCTTCTCTTCGCCCAGAAACTTTTCCAGAAAATAGCCGACGTAAGAAATGGATGAAATCAGGATCACGAACATCCACACCTGGCGCGGCGAAAAGAAAAGGTAGGGGCCAAACGCGCCCTCCGGCAACAGCGGATAAATCACCAGCGCCACTGTGACAAAGGCCAGCGTGGCGTTGAACTCCGGCTCCGTGATGGTCTCGCGCAGCAGATGCTGGAGGCGTTGCTTGGCTTCGAGAAACGCCGCCATCAGGATCGCGGCCGCCAGCGCGACCGGCTCACCCAGGTGAATTTGCGCCGAGCCTGCCAGCAGTGCCAGCACGAAGGTCGCGATGCCGGCCAGCTCCGTCGTGATCCCCGTGCGCTTTTCGCGTTCTTCGAAATGGAACACCGTCAGCAGGCCCGCCAGGGAGATCAGCCCGGCCGCGTCCAGATACGGATTGCCCAGCAGGCCGCACACGCCCCCGGCCAGCGCGATCAACAGGAAATCGCGCAGTCCCGGATGGTCGCCCGGAGTGGCCTCGCGTTGCGCCCCCACGATCACGCCCACAAGGAATGCCGCGGCCAGGTGCGCGGCGTGTCGGTCAGCAGGAGGCCAGTGGGCACAATCTCTCGATTATAGACCCCGGCTTTTATTGATTAGGATCTCTATTGATGTTGGCTTCTCCGGCCACTTGTGTTTGGGATAACGGCGCGAGAGCTCGCGCCGCACCTGCGGATAGAGCCGCTCCCAAAACCCCGCCAGATCGCTGGTGACCTGCACCGGCCGCCGGTTCGGCGCAAGCAGATGCACCACCACCGGCGACTCGCGCCGATGCGCGGAGTCTCGCGAACGCCGAAGAAATCCTGCAAGCGGCGATTCGATCCACGGCGGCTTTCCCAGCTCGTAATGCACCTTCACCTGACGGCCGCCGGGCAGCGTGATCCGCTCCGGAGCCAGCCGGTCCAGTCGCGGCGGACGCAGGGCGTCGACAAGCCGCGCGCAGGCCAGCTCGCGCAAAACTCGAACGCCCGCGGCACAGCGCACGCAGCGCCGCCTCGACGTCGATTTCGAATGCCGCGAAAGCCGCGCGCGCCCGCAGTTGCTCCAACTCCTCGCGATCGGTGAAGCGCCCGATATCGGTTTCCAGCGCCTTCGCGGCCAGCAAGCGCGCGGTCTCTTCGGTATCCGGCGCGGGCGCCCGCGTTTCCTCCAGTACCAGCTGATCGTAGAGCAGCGCGGTCGACCTGCTCCACCCGCTCCGCCGTGCGATTCCATTCGAGAGTTGTTCGCTCCGTCGCCTTGTCCAGCAGCCATTCCGGTTCCACCGGCGCGGCCAGACGCACCAGCGGAAGGCCCCGGTCCCGGCGCTCCTCCACATCGATGGCGATCAGAAATTCGTGGCGGCAATCCGGCAGCCGCGCCGAGCCTCCTGAGGAGAGCAGCAGATCGCCCTCGCGGCGATGGCGCGCGACGCGATCCGGAAACGCCGCCAGCACGGATTGAAGCAAGCGCGGAGTCGTCGGCATTCGCGGTCGCGTCCCGGCGAAACCCCCGCCGCAAGTTGATCGAACACGCGGCGCGTCTGCGGCTGCCATTCCGATTCCATCAGCGTCAGCAGATCGCCCTGCCGATCCTCGCTCTCGCTCCCCGCGCTCAGCACCGCCGCGGCCGCGCAGCCTTTCCCCGGCAACGCCGCGCCGCGCCGCTTCGGTCAGCAGCTTGGCCAGACGTGGAGGAAGCGGAAATCCGCCATCTCACGGTGTGACTCCAACCGGTCCAGCAGCGCGTTCGCCGCGGCCAGGGCCGCTTCCGGCGGGGCGTCAAGCCATTCCAGTTCGCCCGACCTTCATCGCGCGCAATTGCAGCGCGATCTGCGACAGCTCCCGCCGCAGGATCTCGGGCGCATCGGCGGCGGGCGGCGATGGAAATCCTCGGCGGTATAGAGCCGAATCACGCGGCCCGGCGCAGTGCGGCCGGCCCGCCCCGCCCGCTGCGTCGCCGACGCCTGGCTGATCCGCTGGACATGCAGCGACGGAATTCCGGTCCAGGGCGAATCCGCGGCCACGCGGGCGAGGCCGCTGTCGATCACCGCGGTGACCCCCTCGATGGTCACCGAGCTTTCCGCGACGTTGGTCGACAGAATCACCTTGCGCTGGTCCGCCGGGCCGACCGCGCGGTCCTGTTCCGCGGGAGAAAGATCGCCGTGCAGCGGCAGCACCAGTAGCCCCGCGCGCTCCGCGATACCGCCGGAATGCGTGCGGCTTTGCGAGATCTCCGCCGCGCCCGGAAGAAACACCAGAACATCGCCGGCTAGTCCGCCCGCGCAGGAGCCGCTCCAGCGCCGCGGCCACCCGCTCTTCCAGCGGCGCGGGCGAATGTGGCGTGTACTCGACGCTCAGCTCATGCAGCTTGTCCCTCGGAGCGCAGCACGGCGGACAATCGCCCGAGATATCTGCGCCATCGGCGCGGCGTCAAGCGTCGCCGACATCACGATCAGCTTCAAGTCCGGCCTGCGAGTAACTTGCAGCCGCCGAACAGCGCCAGAGCGAGATCGCCCTCCAGATGCCGTTCGTGAAACTCGTCCAGGATCACCGCGCTCGACGCCCTTCAGCATCCGGATCGGAGAGCAGGCGGCGCGTCAGTACGCCCTCGGTCAGAAATCGGAGCCGCGTGCGCGGGCCGCCGATATCTTCGAATCTCACCTGGTAGCCTACCGTTTCGCCGATGTTCTCACCCAGTTCGCTGGCGACGCGGCGCGCGGCCATTCGCGCGGCCAGCCGCCGAGGCTCCAGCACCAGGATCTCCCCGCGCACATGAGGCGAGCAGAGCGGGAGGTACTCGCGTGGTCTTGCCCGCGCCAGGCGGCGCTTCGATCACCAGGTTGGCATCAGCTCGCCAGCGCTGCGACGACCCGCGGCAGCAAATCGTCGATCGGCAGCGTCATTTTCCGATCACTGCCCTGAGGCCTCCGTCACCGCGCGGATGGTTTCAGGAGAATTCCCTTCCAGGCGATTGTTGACGAAGATGTAGGACGTGCGCGCGCTCCTCGCGCATTCGCCGGATCCAGTCGCGCAGCGCATTGCGCGACTCCGGATTCTCTCCCCGATCTTGTTGTAGGGCTGGAATCGCGCCACCGCATCCTCATAAGCCCGGCCCGGACGCAGCAGCGCGCGTACCACCGTAAAATCGGCAGGCGCGGGAAGATTCGCCTGTTCGGCGAGCGGAGGCATGCGCGTCCAGCCGTTCAAGACGTGCGCCACTCCCCTGTGCGCGCAGGCAATCGAAATAACGCGGCTGGAGATACTCGCGATTGCGCACCTCGACGGCATAGCGGAACCCTTCCGGGCAGCCGGCCGAGAAATGGATCGAGCGCGGTCAGGAACTCCCGCGGGCCTGCGCCGCGCGCGCCGAATTCGAAGATCAATACCGCCAGGCGGGAGGCGTAAGGCCGCAGCGGCTCGAGAAACATCGCCGCAGAGGCATCCGCATTCAGATAGGATTCGTTGCGGACTCCCGCGCGAGGGCCATAGCGGGCGTGCTTCGGAAAAACTTCCGCGGTTACTTCCTCGGGCGCCTTGAGGGCGAAGTGCAATCGCTCCGGCGCGGAACGGAACAGCCTGTGCCAGTACTCGGGCGTCGGGAATTGGTAGAAAGAAAAGTCGCCGCAGACGATGGGAAACGTTTGGGCGTATTCAGCGCAGACACTCCGCCTGAAACTTCTTCTGCGAAAATCGCCCGCGAGTAGAATACAGCTCGCGCGTATAGATCTGATCGAGCCAGCCTTCGTACTTCCAGGAACTGGTCCCAATCCAGATGCCTTCCTGGGCCAATGCCCGCAGCCGCGAAGCCAGACCCGCGCGATCAAACCCTCCGCGATCGGCGGACGGCGGATCAAACAGAGGCAGTGTCACGCTTGATGTGGGGCGGACCCCCTGGTCCGCGCGCGATCCCCTGGTCGCGCTCCAAGCCCGGCCAGGGGGCCGGGCTGCGGACGGGGCGTCCGCCCCACCAAAACCCATGGCCTTTGTCCATCATCGAAGTACGCTAATACGCGTGGGCGGAGCGGTTGTAGAACGGGTCCGCGCCGGCTTCGATGACCCCGCTGGGAAGAAACTTGATGGCCACCGGCGCCGCGCCGTTGTTGTAGCGCGACATGATGTTCACCCGATGCCCACGCAGCAGCAGCTCCTGCGCCACCGATCTGCGGAATGCGCTCGTCCAGCATCAGGTCGCCGATGTTCCAGGCGTGATTGTCGAAGCTCGAAACCAAGTGCCGCGTCTGGAATCGCGGAGCTTCCACCGCGTTCTGCGCGTTCATTCCGAATTCGAGCGCGTCCAGTAAAATCTGCGTCAGCGCCTGCTCCTGGTTGTCGCCGCCGGGAGTGGAGAGCGCCATCACCGGCCTGCCGTCGGAAACCCGCGTCACGATGGTGGGGCTCAGCGTCACGCGCGGCCGCTTGCCGCCCGCCAGTTCGTTCGGATTCCCCGGCACCAGCACGAACTGCTGCGCCCGCTGGGTCAGCGGAATGCCGGTGTCGCCGGCGATCACGCTGGGCATCCATGCGCCCGACGGAGTCGCCGAAAACACCATGCCGTCCGCGTCGATGGCGTCGATGCAGGTGGTGTCCTTGGCGATCAAAGCGTCGTCGATGTGCACGTGCGCCATATCCACCTGCGCGGGATGCTGGCCGATCTTCCCGTTGATCTTGCCCGGCAGAAACTCCATCGACGCGCGCGCGCCGATCTGCTTGCGGCGCTCTGCGGCGTACTCTTTCGACAGCAGCACCGCGGTGGGAATGTGGTTGAACTTGGGATCGCCGAAATAGGTGTCGCGATCCGCGTAGGCCAGCTTCATCGCCTCCGTGGCGCGATGAATGTATTCGGCGGAATTGAGCGGGGTGTGGTCAAATCCTTCCAGGATGTTCAGCAGCTCCAGCATGGTCGGGCCCTGGCTCCAGAACCCCGGCTTGTACACCTGATAGCCGCGAAAGGTGGTCGAGACCGGCTCTTCCACTTGAAGCTTGAACGCGGCCATGTCCTCGTAGCGAATCAGCCCGTTGTTGGCTTTGCTGAACGCGTCGATTTTATGCGCGATCTCGCCACGGTAAAAATAATCCCGCACGGCGTCGATGGCAGCTACGCGCGTCGCCCCGGCCGCCAGCGCTTTCTTCTCTGCCGCCGCCATCGCGCGCAATGTGCGGGCCGTATCCGGCTGCCGGAAAATCTCGCCTACTTGCGGGGGCCTTCCGTTGGGCATGAAGTGCGCTTTGGACGTGGGCCAGAGGTCGAAAAACTCGACGCTGGCGGCGATGGATTGCGCGCGCATGTCGTCGATGGCGTAACCGTCGGCGTCCTCGATTGCGGGCGCGATGATCTCCTGGAAGGATTTGGTTCCGTATTCGCGCAGCGCCAGCAGGCCCGCGTCCACCATGCTCGGCACCAGCGCGGGCATCAGCCCGGCCACCGGAATAATGCCTTTGAGCCCGGTCTCGCCGTTCTTGCCGCGCACCTCCACCTCGCCGTTTTGCAGCGGGCGCTTCCGGAACATATCCGCGGTGGCCAGCTTGGGCATGGTCCCGACGCCTGCGATCGCGTGCACCTTGCCGTCCTTGGTGCGGATCAGAATCGGCGCCTCGCCACCCAGGCCGAAGTGCGAAAGCTCGGTAACCGAGGCCGCGAACATGGAGGCGACGCCCACGTCCACCGCGTTGCCGCCGCGATAGTAGGTGCGCATGCCGGCTTCGGTGGCGTACTCGCTTCCGCCCGCCACGGCGCCGTGAACGCCGCGCACCGCCTGGCGCACCGGACGCTCCTGGCGCGTCTGGGATACGCCGCTGCTCACCACCACCATCGCCAATAAGAGAATTCGTGTCTTCATCGGTTACTCCTTGTTCGCAATCATTATAATGGTTCCACAGTGAGCGAATTGGCAGACATATTGGAACGATTTCGCCGCGGCGCAGAATTGCTCGCCGTGGTCACCACCGGCGCGGCCGGAACCGAGCTCGATTACAAGCCCTCCGACGACAAATGGAGCGTGCGCCAGATCGTCTGTCATCTGTCGGACTCCGAAGCCGTCACCACCATGCGCCTGCGCCTGATCGCCGCCGAGGACAATCCCACCCTGGGCGCCTACGATCAGGAAGCCTGGGCCAGGAACCTCGATTACGGCCGCCGCAAAATCTCCCAGGCCCTTGAAACCTTCCGCCGCCTGCGCACCGAAAACTACGAGCTGGTGAAGGACCTGCCCGAAGCCGCTTTCGCCCGCACCGGCATGCACGTGGAGCGCGGAAAAACCTCGCTGCTCGATCTGCTGCGGCACAATGCCGAACACGTGGAGAGCCACGTGAAACAGATCCAGACCGTCCGCGCCGCCTACCGCGAGTTTCGCGCCAAACAGCTCGTGGGTTAATGCCCAAGAGGTTAATGGCGACGGGCTGGTCTTCTCTGGTCGCGTATCGTCTCGCCCTGGTCGCCGCTGTCCTGGTGTTTCACCGCCGCGTTTTGTTCGAACGCGATTTCATCTTCCCTTGGGATTTCCGAGCAGTGCACGTCCCGCTGGGCACGCTCATCGCCGATTCCTTCCGGCGTGGAGCATTCCCTCTGTGGGATCCCTACACCTACTGTGGAGTGCCGCTGTTCGCCAACATCCAAGCCGCTCTCTTCTACCCTCCCGTGCTGGTCGCCACGCTGGCCGGTTCCCATTTCGGCGACGCCATCTTGCCCAAGCTCCTGGCGATCTCCGTCGTGCTTCAGATCGCATTCGCCGGGCTCTGCGCCTTCGAGCTGATGCGGAGGCTGAACGTTCGCCCCGCGGCGGCCTGGATCGGCGCTTCGGTCTATGAGCTCGGTTGCTTCTTCGCCGCCCAGGCCGAACACATGGGTGCGATGCAAGGCGCGGTCTGGCTGCCGCTGATCTGGCTGTGCGTGATCGAACTGAGTACTTTTGTGGGGCGGACGCCCTCGTCCGCGCGGGACGCCCTCGTCCCGCCGTCCGATTCGTTACCCCGCAACTTCAGGCGCAGGTGGCTGGCCGCCCTGGCCGCGGCTTTGGCGATGACCGTCTTTGCGGGACTTCCCCAGGTAGCCGTCGCCGCCTTCAGCTCCGCGCTCTGCCTCGCAATCCTGTTGGCGTTGTTCCGCATCTCGAGCTGGCGCGCCGGCGCTATCGTCCTTTTGGCGTCGCTCTGGGCCCTCCTGCTCGCCGCCGTTCAAATTCTTCCCACCGCGGAGCTCACTTACAACAGCGTGGCCAAGTATCGTTCCGAATGGCTGGGAAGCGGCGGCGGAATCCCGCCCGGCGCTCTGCTCTCGCTCATCGTCCCGAACTACTGGAACGTGTTCAATGTCGCGAAGTTTCACGGACCCACCGACCTGACGTTCCTCTATCTATATTCGAGCCTCCTCGGCCTCGCGCTCGCGCTCGGCGCCATCTTCTGGAAGCCGGGACCCAAGCAGGGACAATGGCCCCGCGTGTTCGCGGTGCTTTTCACCATCTTCACGTTGGCGATGCTCGGCGACCAGACGGCCCTCGGGCGAGCGGCTCTGGCGGCCTTGCCCGTGCAACTCCGCATCGGCATTCATCCCGAGTTTCTCTTCTGCGTGTTCTCGCTGTCGCTCGCCGTTCTCGCCGGCCTCGGCGCGGAGCGCCTGCTTCCGAGCACCCCCCTCCAGATCGCCGCCGGTATCGTGATCGTCTGCGATCTCATCCTGGTCAGCTCCGGCCGCCCCATGAACCAGGTGTCGACCAAGCTCGATCCCGGCATCACGCACAATTCCGTGGACGGCAATCCCGAGATCCTCGCACGGCTGCGCGAGATCACGGACAGCTCCCAACCGCCCTACCGTTACGACACCCGCCCGGGAGTCTCTTTTCTTTGGTCCAATGCGGGGGCGGTCATCGGCATTCCCAGCGCCAACGGATGCGATCCGCTGGCGCCGGAGCGGACCATCGATGCGCGCCTCGCCTTCGCGTCCGGGCCGCGCTGGGGCACATGTTATCAGGTCGAGAATCCCCGCTCGCCCGTGCTCAGCCTGATGAACGTGCGCGCCCTGCTGTCGCTCACCGATCTCGACGCGCCGGGACTGAAGCTGGCGAGCCAAACCGGCGGCTACAAAATTTATGAGAACACCGCCGTCATGGAGCGCTTCTTCTTCGTGCAGCACGTGCGCCCCGTCGATACTCTGGCGCAGGCTGCGGCGATCGTGCAATCGCCGGACTTTCGTCCCGCTGAGGACGCCGTCGTCGAAGCGCCTGCACAGCAGTTCGAGACAGCGCCCGGCTCTGTTCGAGTGGTGTCGTATACTCCCTCAGCCATCCGCCTGAGAACCGAGGCCTCCGCCCCATCGTTCCTCGTCGCCGCCGAATCTTATTACCCGGGATGGGAAGCCAGCATCGACGGAACCCCCGCGCGCCTTTATCCCACCGACGCAGCCTTCCGCGGCGTCAGCGTTCCCGCCGGACCGCATACCATCGACTTCCGCTTCGTTCCGCGGACCCTGTATCGCTCCGCCGCCGTCAGCGTGGCCGCGCTGGCCGCCCTGTTAGCATGTCTCGTATGAATGCGATCGACGCTTGGAGCAGCTACCTGTCCGTCCAGGCCGGCGCTGCGGCGACGCTCACCGGGCTCGTCTTCGTCGCAGTGTCCATCAATCTTTCGCGCATCCTCTCGATAACCGGACTGACCGGGCGAGCCGCGGAATCCCTCCTGCAATTGTTCGGGGTTCTCGTGATTGCCACGACGGCGATGATCCCGCGCCAGCCGCCCGTTGCCCTCGGCATCGAGTTCCTCGCCATCGGCGCCGCTCTTTGGATCACCCAGACCGTGCTTCAGGTTCGATACATGATCAGCAAAAACAGGTCGCCCGCGATATTGGGTGATCACCAGAATCGTCCAGACGCAATTCGCCAACATCCCGTTCTTCGTCTCCGGAATCCTGTTGCTGCGCGGTTCGCCGGCAGGATTGTATTGGCTCGCGGCCGGCCTGGTTTTTTCTCTCATCGCAGGAGTCGCCAGCGCCTGGGTCCTGCTGGTGGAAATCCTGCGATGACCCTCAGGAGCGCAAAGGGTGCGGCGCGCCCCCCAAATCAATCCAGGGACCGATCGCGCCGCACTCCGTTTTGCGCGAGTTCCTCAAGACCAACCCCGCATGAAAAAAGGCGTACCTTGGGTCGCGCTTCTCTTCTGCCTGCTCTGCGCGGCCTGGTATTTCCGCGTTACCGTCTGGAACGTCATCCCCGAACTCAGCCATCCCAGCGATTTCACCCTCTACTATCAGGCCGCGCAAAACATCCTCGGCCGAAGCAGCCCCTTCGTGACGGAAGGCTACATTTATCCTCCTCTGCTGGCATGCCTGCTGACGCCGCTCGCGACGCTCAGCTACGTCGCTGCCCGCTGGGTCTGGTTCATCCTCTCGCAAGCGTGCCTGCTCGCGGCCGCTTGGTTGATGTGGAAGCACATTTGTCGCGACTGGGCCGCCGCCTGCTCGATCGCATTCGTCTGGGCATTCGGAGGCGCCGCGGTGGAGAGCCTCGCGCTCGGCCAGCTCGGCCCTCCGCTGGTATTGTTGCTGGCGATCGCGTATACCCAACGCGGATGGCGTCCGGCCGCGGCCGCGGGATTCGGCCTGGCGCTCAAATTCATTCCCGGCGTCCTGGCGGCGGCGTTGCTGCTGCGGCGCGACTGGCGCGGACTTGCCGGCCTCGCGAGCGTTGCCTTAGCTTTGCTCGCGCTTCCCTGGGCCTTCACCGCCTGTTGTCTCGACGGTCCTAAAACGCCTGCGGGAACCGACACCTGGACCGGCACGCCCGCGACGCTCAGTTGGTCTCTGCCCTCAGTGGTCTTGCGGATTCTCGACCCGCCCACGCCCGGAGCCGGCTCGCTGCCGCGCGCTTGGGAAACCGGCAACGATCTGCCGCATCTGCGCCTGCCCGGCACCCGTCGCGTGATCTCCAGCGGCGTCGCCCTCGCGACGCTGCTCGCGGGCCTGGCCATACTGACGTTCGTAATCAAAGGCCGCCTATCGCCGGAGCAATTGCCCTTCGCGATGGCCGCCCTGATCTCGCTCAGTCTCGCCGCAGCGCCGGTTTGCTGGACCCACTATCAAGTGATGCAATATCCCGGCGTCGCGCTCCTGTTCTGCTATGCATTGCAAAAGCGCTCCTGGCCTCTGCTCGCAGGCACGCTCGCAATCGCGGCACTGCTCTATCCCGTCCCGGTCGCGATCCTCACCGCTTATTACCAGAAGTACGGCAAATTTACAGCGGCATCGCCGGCGACGCTCTATGTCTGGACCTCGGTCGCCCCGCTCGCCGCGCTGGCTCTCTTTGGCCTGCTTGTCCGCGCCGCCGCCAAAATGTCCCCGCTTCCTATAAAACATTCAATGGAGGTATTGTAGTCAAAGGGGATTCCATGGACTTCTCGTTCGTTCCCGCCGTTTTCATTGTCGTGATCGTCTTCTACCTGGTTTCCAGCATCAAAATTCTGGCGGAATACGAGCGCGCCGTCATCTTCCGTCTGGGCCGCGTGCGCCCGCAACCCAAGGGCCCCGGCGTGATCCTGGTCTTCGTTCCTCTCGATCGCATGGTGCGCGTGTCTCTGCGCGTCGAAGCCTTTGAAGTGCCCGCCGCAAGACGTCGTCACCCGCGACAACGTCACCGTCAAGGTCAACGCCGTGATCTATTTCCGCATCGTCGACCCCAACCGGGCCGTCCTCGAGGTCGCCAATTATTTGTACGCAACCTCGCAACTGGCCCAGACCACTCTGCGCAGCGTGCTCGGCGAAGTGGAGCTGGATGAGCTGCTCAGCCAGCGCGAAAAGCTCAATCTGAAACTGCAGACCGCGCTCGATGAGCACACCGGCCCCTGGGGCGTGAAGGTCTCCATGGTGGAGGTCAAGCAGGTGGACCTTCCCGATCAGATGATCCGCGCCATCGCCCGCCAGGCCGAAGCCGAGCGCGAGCGTCGCGCCAAAATCATTCATGCGGAGGGCGAAGCCGAAGCCGCTGAAAACCTGGCGCGCGCCGCCGAGACAATGGCCCGGCAGCCTGTCGCGATACAATTACGGTATCTGCAAACATTGGTCGAAATCGGTTCGGAAAAGAACACAACGGTTGTGTTCCCGCTTCCCTGGATATACTCTCGTCAGTAGGACGGTTGCTCGACAAATTCGCCGGCCCCGCGCCGGCTGCCTCCAAGGACGCATAAGTGGCCAAAAACGAAGACGGGGAATTCGAGTTAGTGCTGGGGAACAAGCAGTTGTTGAGCATGTTCTTCGTGGTGGTCGTGCTGCTTGGCGTGTTCTTCGTCATGGGCTACATCGTCGGACGCAACTCCGCTCCGCTGGTCGGCGCCGAGCCCGCCACTCCCCGCAAGGGCGACACCAAACCGCTG
>CAVXWB010000163.1:0-7958 GCA_963765185.1 Bryobacterales bacterium | reverse complement strand
GCGGCGGTAGGGGCCGAGGGCCTGCGCCCACTCGCGCGCCGACCTGGCGGCGCCGTTCGTCCCGTCTCCGGCATGCCTAGAAATCTCCGCCCGACGCGCCGTCGTGAAAAGAGCGACGTCGAACGGCCGGTCGACTGCGCGGTTCGGAGGGATCGTCTGGGTGACCCTCGCGGCGTCTCACTTCAAGGGCTCATATAATGGCTCTGCGCGAAGAAGCGATGACATTCCTGCTCCGCTCGCAAAAACAAACCGCCAATTTTGCAAAGCCCCCGCGGATCTGATCCAGGACGGGCTTACTCGTGAGGTCAACGAGGAGCTTCACATCGCCCGTGGTTACCAAGAGCGCCTTATCGGCCTGATAAACGACGATACGACCGATGTCGGGCGTGTGCACCTGGGAGTCCTCTTCGAGATCGAAGCCTCTTCGCGTGACGTGACCGTTCGGGAGACGACCAAAATGGATGGAGACTGGGCTCTGCCGGGACGCCTAGGGGACAGTTACGAAAGGCTCGAAACGTGGTCGCAGATTGTGTACGACTCTTATCTTCACAGTCGGTTTCGACGTGAACACACCGGAACGACTGGGTGACCTACCCGCGCGTCATCTGTGCTTTGCTGCTTGCCTTCAGATAGCAGCCAAGGAGACCGCTGGGCTAGAGCTTGATTACACAGCCATCGCTAACCATCTTGGCGTTATCTTACCCGTGGGAAGTGACGCCTCTGCATTGATTGAGCGTGGCGTGACCTCCATCCGCTTCGATCCGGACCCAGAGTCGTGGGGGATCGCGCCGGTAGCCTCCACGCTAAACGCGGTCCTAAGGACAATGGCCGGATCTCTAGAATGCAGCTTTGAGCCAATTTCCAGGTTTCAAGACTGGGAGTTTGAGGACCGGCTCAAAGTCCTTACGGAGTCCAACCACTTTCCAATTGTCGGGTTTGACTACAACTCGCTTTTTAGGGGAACTGGGTCAAGATGGTCAGGGGCACTGTGCTGTTGTCTATGGCACGCGGCAGATGAATCAGTTCGTTATCGAGATCTACGATCCGGGTCCAGACCGGGCTGGATTCAAGGAAGTAGATTCTTATTCGCTCTACCGTGCTTGCAGAAGGAAGCACGGGGGGATCTGGGTAGTGGAGCAGACAGGTGGTGATCCGTTCAGGGCCGCGCCCGTTGGGGATAGCTGAAATTGCCATCAGTAGGCCCTCGGTCCGAGGCGCGGGCTGCCCGTGGATTACAACGCCTTTATAGTCGTGCTGGAAGGCGATGGCTGGATCGGCGGCGATCAAGCTCCGGTACGCGCGGGCGATGTGGTCTGGCTGAACCGGAGGGATGACGGCGGCCTCTCAGAAGTGGAGATCGCCGCCGGCGCGGCGCCCTTGCACGCTCTGCTCCATGCCGGGCGTCCTTTGCGTGAGCCGGTGATGGCGCGGGGTCCCTTGGTCATGAATACCGAAGAGCAGATCCGCCAGGCGATGCCGATGATCGCGCCTAGCTAGCAGCCCGTGGCAGAAGGGGCCGAATCGCAAAAGCCTGGGACAGTCACCATATTTCGCCACAGAGGCGCGCTGATTCGATGGAGGCTTCCCGGTGGGCGAAATACGGTGGCTGTCCCGGTTTTTGCGCCAGACGACTTTCGTCGCGGGCTGCTAGGCGTAGATCATAAACTCCAGCAGATTGCCGTCCGGGTCGCGGACATAGACGCTGGAGGCGGCCTTCTGCCGCCCTCCCTGCCTCGCCACCGGACCTTCGACGATCTTGGCTCCGCCGCGGTCGAGCATGGCTTTGAGCGATTCGGCCGTTCCCTCCCACACGAAGCACAGGTCGCCGCAGGGCGGCTTCGCGGCCGGAGCGCGCAGCGTGAAGGTTTCGCGCTGCCACGTTGCCGGACGATGAAAATTGATCATCTGACTGCCGATGTACACCGAACATGCCGCGGCGTTCTCGCTCACCTGCAATCCCAGTCCGCGATAGAACGCCAGCATCGCGTCGGTGTTCTGCATGGGGAGCGCGACGTGATCGAATCCGCGGATGCCGCCGGCAGGTTGCGCAACCGCCGCTGGAATGGCTGCCGCGGCGACGAATCCCCGTCGCGAAATGTTTCGCGGTTTTCTCATGCCTTCGATCCTCGCATGGCACGGAGTTCCTTCAGGAACGGCTCACCCAGCGTTGCCAGCTTTCGCTCCAAGGGCGCGGTGCAATCGCAGTTTTCGCAGGCCCACGGCTCGGATCCATTCCGGTCCCGGCAGCGGGCGCGGTCATGCGCATCCTGCACCTTGACCAACTTGAAGTATTGCTCCCAATAAGGCCGCTCTTCTTCAAGAGGAGTGGGACAATAGCACACCTCAACCCACCGGACCGTGCCGTCGGAACACAGCCTGGCGTCTTGCATATTGCGCAGATACTCGCTTCCAGCTACGGAACCTTGACCCAGAGTTCCGCGTTCGATCGCCTGAAGCAGACGCCCCTCTGCCGTGGGGTTGACGCGGGCGCGCACCAAGTACCGCATGGTATTCCCATTTTACTTGAAGAAAGGTCGCTAAAGTGTTGAGCGGATTTACTGGCTGCTCAGAGACGAATTTTGCACTGTGTTGGACGGGCTGCTCACCTGGTCCTCTTCCAGGCGCTGGAAGCGGTCCGCCAGGTCCGACAGGGCCGCGACTTCCGCCGGGTCGGTGGATTGCATCGCCGCGGTTCTGAGTTTACGTATAGAATCGGCCACAACCGCTTGAAAGCTCGAGGGGCTTGTGGTTTGCAGCTGTTCCACCTGCGACGAGGATGGAATGGTTGCGATCTGCACCTGGTCCGCCACGGGGGGCTCCGGCGGAATGTGTTTTGTGGGCGTGGAAGAACCGGAGTCTGAAGAGCCGGTGAAGGCCAGGTCTGCGAGCTTACTTATCGAACCCATATTGCCTCCGTGATAGCCTGAACAAAGGGTATGAGAAGGATCGGCAGAATGCAGGAAGGACTTTAGCCTTGCCGAAAATCGTACTTACAACCACGATTGAGGTTCTTCCGAGCGGGAAACCCCTGGGGGCGGAGATTCGCGGAGTCGATTTGCGGGCGGTCACCGGCGCCGATTTCGCCGCGATTCAGAGGGCTTGGAACGATCACTCGGTGCTGTTGTTCCGAGGCCAGCAGCTTACCGACGACGATCTGATCGCCTTCAGCCGGCGCTTCGGCGATCTGGACTGGGCGCCCATTCAGGAGACGGGACGCCGCTTCGTGGAAGGATACCCGGAGATCTACGTGGTCTCGAACGTGATCGTGAATGGCGAGCCGATCGGGAGCCTGGGTGCGGGCGAAGCGGCGTGGCATACGGATATGTCGTATCTGGAAGATCCGCCCAAGGCGAGCATGCTGTATGCGCTGGAAGTTCCCGCCTCGGGCGGCAATACGTATTTCTGCGGGATGTACCACGCCTATGAATCGCTGCCGGACGCGCTGAAACGCGCCGATCGAAGGACGATGTTGAAGCACGACGGCACCTACAATAGCGGTGGATATCGTGCGCCAGGGCGTCACGGCGGTCGACGACCCGGTGACGTCGCCGGGCGCCTATCATCCGCTGGTGTGCACGCATCCGGAAACGAAACGCCGCGCGCTTTATCTGGGACGCAGGCGCAATGCCTACGTCAAGGTCTGCCGCTCGCGGAATCCGAAGCGCTGCTCGATGAGCTGTGGTCGATCGCCACCCGCGAAGAATTCGCGTGGCACAACGAGTGGCAGGTGGGCGACCTCGTGCTGTGGGACAATCGCTGCACCATGCACCGCCGCGACCCGTTCGATCCCAACTCGCGGCGCATCCTGCATCGGACGCAAGTCAAAGGCGAAACGCGTCCCACGGCATGAAGAAGCTGGACGCCCCGAGGGTTGTTCTGGCGCTGCTGTGCGCGATGTACTTTCTGTATTTCGTCGATCGCGTGAGTATTGCGACGGCGGCTCCGCTGATCAAGGCGGATCTCAAGATCAGCAACACGCAGCTGGGCCTGGCGTTGTCGGCGTTCGCGATTCCGTATGCTTTCTTTCAATTGATCGGCGGCTGGATCGGCGACAAGCTGGGTCCGAAGCTGACGCTGGCGATTTGTTGCGCGATGGTGGGGATGGCGACGGCGCTGACGGGCGCTGTCACGGGATTCGCCTCGCTGTTTGTGCTGCGGCTGGCGCTGGGATTCGGCGAAGGAGCCGGCTTCCCCACGGCCACGCGCGCGATGACCAATTGGACTCCGCGAGGGAGCTGGGGATTCGCGCAAGGGCTGGTGCATTCGTTCGGGAGGATCGGCAACGCGGTAACGCCGCCGATCGTGGCCGGGCTGCTGGTGT
The DNA here is from genome assembly GCA_963765185.1 of Bryobacterales bacterium. GTDB lineage: Bacteria > Acidobacteriota > Terriglobia > Bryobacterales > Bryobacteraceae > Palsa-187. The sequence continues at coordinate 3,637 of CAVXWB010000163.1, read as the reverse complement.
TCTCCACCTGGCGCGAATCATTCGTGATGCTTGGCGCGGTGAGCCTGCTCTGGCTGGTGGTGTGGGCCTCGTATTTCCGCGACGATCCGCGCGAGCACCCGGCCATGACCCCTGCGGTCATGGAAACGCTGCCGGTTCCAGGCGGCGGGGCCGAGCGGACGATTCCCTGGCTGCGGCTGGCCCGGCACATGCTGCCCGTGACCATCGTGGACTTCTGTTACGGATGGACGCTGTGGCTGTTCCTGACCTGGATCCCGGCGTTCTTCTTCGAGAACTATCATCAGAACCTGCAAGCCTCAGCGCTCTTTTCCGGCGGAGTGCTTTTCGCCGGAGTGATCGGCGACGCGATGGGCGGCGTGGTGAGCGACCGTCTGCTGCGCAAGACACGCAGTCTGGCGGTGGCGCGGCGCGGCGTGATCGTGGCCGGGTTCCTGGGCGCGTTGTTTTCCTGATTCCGGTGGTGCTGATTCACAATCTGACGGTTGCCGCCGTGTGCCTGTCGCTCGCGTTCTTTTTTGCGGAGCTGATCGTGGGGCCGATCTGGTCGGTGCCCATGGACATCGCGCCGCGCTACGCAGGCACAGCCAGCGGCATGATGAACTTCGGCTTTGGAATCGCGGGCCTGATCTCGCCGTCGAGCTTCGGCTATCTGGTGGACCGCACCGGCAGCTGGGTGACGCCGTTCATCGCGTCGATCTGCCTGCTGTTGCTGGGCGCGGTTCTGGCGTTGCGGCTGCGGCCAGATCGCCCCTTCGCGGACGAGCCGGCAGCAGAGTATTCGGCAAAATCCGCATAACGCGCCGCTTTCCGCAGTCGAGCTTCGGCTACCTGGTTGATCGCGCCGGCAGCTGAGTGACGCCGTTCATCGCGTCCGCGTAGCGCGGCGTGATCCGAGATGCGGTGGCGTGAACCGAAATCTACTGGCAGCCGTTGATCCCCTTGGACAAACAAATCGACGATTTGGGCGGCGGCGGAACGGGGATGCCCTGTTGCTGCATCAGCTTCACCAGCAGTTTCTCGGCGTCGGGGTGGGCGATGGCGGATTGCACGCCGACGCGCACCAGTCCGCGGGCCCAGTCCAGCGGAATGAAGGTCTCATCCACCAGGTCGCCGTTCACGGTGTCGCGGCTGCCTCCGTCGTGATGTCCATTTTGGCGCCTGCATCCGCCAGCAGCTTGGATGACCTTGGGATCGCCCTTGTGCGCCGCGCCGTGCAGGGCCGCGCGGCCTTCGTCGTCGCTGATGTTGGGATCGATGCCCAGCTTCGAGGCACATCTTTACCGCCTCAGCGCTCTCGGCCTCCGACCATTCATAGGTCACGCCTTCCACCCAGCCGATTCCGGAGGCCACGGCCAAGGGGGTCACGTTGTGCGCGGTGTAGATCTTCGGATCGGCCCCGTGATCCAGCAGCAGCTTCATCAGCGCCATGTCGCCGGATTGGGCGGCGCGCAGAAACGGCGTGGCGCCTTCCTCGAACAGCCACTGCATGGTGAAATTGGTCCGCGTTTCGGTGCTATCGCCGACGCAGGCGGGCGGTCGGATTGCGGGTCCGCAGACCCGCGCGTTTACGTTCGCGCCCTTATCGAAGCAGCTTGATGAACTCCAGGTGATCCATGTCCGGCGTGCGCACGGGATAATCGCCGCTCTCGATATTGCGGTTGTCGGTGGCCAGATACAGCGGCGTCCAGCCGCCGCTGTTGGCGATATTCGGATTCGCGCCCTTCTCCAACAGATAGGCGGCCAGTTGTAGTGACGGTTCTGCGTTGCGGTGAGCAGCGGGGTCCAGCCGTAGGCGGTGACTTGGTCGATGCCGGCGCCGGCCTCGAGCAGACAGTTGAGCGCATTCGAGACAATCCTCGCGAGCGGCCAGCACCAGCGCCGTCAATCCGCCTCCGTCCTTGGCGGTGCCGCCGAATCCCGCCTCCGAGATCTGTTGGATCAACGCGGAAAGATCGAGACCGGGAGGAAGATTTCCCAGATCGAGTCCGAATCCAGTGACGATTTTCGGGTCGATTCCCGCGGCGGTAAGGACCGCGGCCACTTCCGCGGCGCTACGCTTGGGCTGCGCGGCGCCGCTGCCGGTTCCAAAAATGGAGTTCACGCGCTGGGACCGCGGATTCGCCAGGTTGTTGCGCGGTTTCCCGCCGGCGTCGGGAGCGGCGCTGGCGTTGACATCCGCGCCATGCTCGATCAGCAGCTTCACGGCGGCGGGATGGGATTGCTCCACGGCCCACATCAGGGGCGTGGTACCGCGCAGTTTCTCCTTCGCGTTGACCTGCGCATCGTGATTCAGCAGCAGCCTGATGGAATCCAAATTCCCGCTGCGCGCGGCCAGCATCAAGGGAGTCTCGCCTTGCGGCCCCGCACCATTCGCATTGGCGCCGGCCTTCAACAGCTTCTCCACCATTCCTGCGCTTCCCTGAATCGCAGCCAGGTAGAGCGGCGTGGCGCCTTCGCGATTCGCGGCTTGCACGTTGGCTCCGGCTCCGATCAGGAGATCGGCCAGGCGTAAATCGTCGCGATAGGCGGCCCATTGAACGGCGGTGGCGCCGTCGGCTTGGGGAGCGTTCACGTCGGCCTTCTGCTGAATCAGCACACGCACGGCCGCGATGTCGCCTTTCATCGCGGCATCCGCGACTGGACTGGTGGATGCGCCGAAAGCCAACAGCGGCAGCGCCAGGGCGCAGCAAAACCACGCTACTCTCCTTGGGAACTTACCTGGAACCATCCTCCCCTTCACCTCTATGGAGATCGTACACCAAAAAAGGAGGTGGTGAGGTCTTAGTGAATGGGGGTGAACAGATAAAGCGGGGGTGATCGCACCGACAATAGATACCGATCCGCTTGAGCGGGTGTTCGCGGAGGCTCAATCCGTAGTCGAAAGGCAGTCGTCAATCGCTTTTATCAGCGGGGCCTACGGGAGAGATTACTTCCGCGGAGGTTCTCGGCCCGCTGATCAACCCACGGAAAGATAATCCGGCCGCAGCGGTCCGGTGCTGTCGCCGATCTTTTCGACGGGCACGCCGGCTTTGTCCAGGATGGTGACCAGCAGATTCGCCATGGGGGTGTTTTCGGGATAGCTGAGATGTTTCCCGGTGGTGAACTTGCCGCCCAGCTTCCCTGCCAGCACGCAGGGCAAATCCGTGTGCCGGTGCAGATTGCCGTTGCCCATACCGCCGCCGTACATGATCAGGCTGTGGTCCAGCAGCGATCCGTCGCCGTCGGGCGTATCGCGCAGCTTCTCCAGAAAATACCCGAACAACTGGACGTGATAATTGTCGATCTTGGCTTTCTTGGCGATCAGATCCGGATCGTTGCGGTGATGCGAGACGGCGTGATGCTGCTCCGGCACGCCGATGAAGGGATACGTGCGCGGGCTCAGCTCGCGCGCCAACACCATGCTGAACACGCGCGTCGCGTCGGCGCGATAGGCCAGCACCTGCAGATCCAGCATCAGCTTGGTGTGCGCTTCGAAGGAGTCGGGAATGTCGGTGGGGCGCTCGGGAAGCTCGACCGACTGCGCGCCGTGCGTCTCGGTGTTCTGAATCCGCTGCTCGATCTCGCGAACGGAATCCATATACTCAGCCAGCTTGGTACGATCGCCCGCGCCTAAAGTTCCCGCCAGGCGGTTCACTTC
>CAVXWB010000162.1:0-29017 GCA_963765185.1 Bryobacterales bacterium | reverse complement strand
CCATCCTGGCCAGGGCCGGGGGCTCGGGACGTCGCCCTTGGCCACCGGGCGCTCTTCGACGCCGAAGCCTCTGGTCGCCGGACGGAGCGCGCCTGGCGACGCCGCGAGCATGGGAACGACGATGAGAGTCAGGGCTGACGGAGCCAGCTTTATCTTGAAGCGTTTGAGGACAGCGAGACTCAAGATCTTCCTCCGCATTCAAAAATAAACCACGCGTCTGCGGAGGGGAACAGGCGGAAAGTTGGGATGGCGTATTGAACCAGCGAGGGACCCGCGGATTCAACGGAGGTAGTACCTCGCGGCGGCTAGATCTACGGCAGCATCCTTAGTCTGGGTAAGGCAACCTACCGGGGTTTACCACTGAATTCCCCTGATCGACCAAAATGGAGCCGCCCCTTAGGATTAGGTGAGAGAGTGCCGATTAGCAGGTTGGATGACCATCAGCAGCCGATTTTCGCGTGGCACGGGGCGCCTGAAGGCGCTCGCCGCACCCTTTGCGCGTTTGAGAAATTCGCGCAAAACGGAGTGCGGCGCAAAACGATTCTTTCTCGCTCTAGCGGTGCGCGCCGCACCCTTTGCGCGTTTGAGAAATTCGCGCAAAACGGGGTGCGGCGCGAAACGATTCTTTCTCGCTCTAGGGGTGCGCGCCGCATCCTTTGCGCTCTTGGCCGCGGCATGCGCGCAGGCCCAAGCGCCGGCGGCGTTTCCGCTCTTGAAATCCTGCGGCGAAGGCTCGGAAACAGTGACCACTGTCGCCAGTTCGGATCCAGTCAAGATACGCTACAGCTTCGCTACCGATACAGGAACCTGCTACGCCGTCACCGCCACCGTCGACGGAAAGCCGGTGGACGGCTACTTTGCCGGCGGGGCCAGGCTGGGAAGTGAGCCGGTGCATCCGGCCATCGTCGCGTTTGAGCAGGAAGTCCGGACGCACCCCCCGCTGATCCCGGCCCCGCCTCCGGCCCCTCCCGCCGTGCTGAAGCCGGCCGCTGCGGCCGACTCCAAGGCCGGCCCGAAGCACGACTTAACGAAAGATCCAGGAGATACGCCTCTGCCGCTTAGCTTCGCAGGCTTCCGGGCGGTCGACATCAAGGGCAACCGCGTGGATTTGAGCTCCAAGAGAACGCCCAACATCGTGGTCTACTTCTGGTCGGCTTTGGATCAGCGAGGGATCAAGAAAGCGGAGGAGATGTACGCCGTCTACGAGCGCTTTCATACCCGCGGCGTGGATGTGGTGGGCGTCGCGTCGGCCCGCAACGCTACCACGCTGCGGCAGATCTGCACCGACAACGAATTCGTATGGTCGGAGATCCTGGATTCCGGCAGCATCGCCAACCGCTATCATGTGGACCCGGCCAAGCCCTATCTGCTGCTGGACCAGAGCAGGAACGTGATCGCCGCGGTCGAGTCGCCGTTGGCGCTGGAGCCGATTTTGGCCCAGCTTACGCGGGGGCGAAGGGTGACCCAATGAAACGCCTGCCCGTGAAACTCCCGCCCGCTGTCCGGAAACCGCGCCAAAAAGGTAACGACACTCTGGAAATGGCGCTCGGCTTTCTGCCTCTGTTTGCCCTGATGCTGGGCATCATGGACTTCTCATTTTCCATCTTCATACAGAGTTCATTCCAGAACGCCACGCGCGAAGCCGTGCGCTTCGGCATCACCTACAACTTGGTCTATAACGGAACCACTTACACCAGCCAGACCGCGGCCATGACGGCGGTGGCGCAGAATAACGCCTTCGGCTTCCTGAACAGCACCCTGACGCTGCCCGATGGCACCACCGGCGCCAGCAAGATCCAAGTGAACTATTATTTTCCCGACAATCTTTCGACTCCTGCGACGTCTGCGCAACTTCCCTATACCACCAGTACCACGCCCAGCTACATCGTCACCAACCTGAATCAGACCGGGAACGTGATCGAGGTGCGGGTCAGCAGCTACCCCTGGAACTGGATGGTCCCTCTACCCAACTTTATGCCGGGAAAGTCCATCAACCTTTCGGCGTCCTCGCTGGACGTCCTCGAAGGGCTGCCGGTGGGAACCTTTACCTACCCGTCGCCGTAGCCCGCAATGGAGAAAGCAAGCATGATTAAAAAATATATCGCCAGGCGCCGGCAAAAAGGGAACTTCCTCATCGAAATGGCGCTGGTCTCCTGGGTCTTGCTGTATATGCTGGTCGGTTCCTTTCAGATGGGCCTGATGCTGGTCCGCGCCATTCAGGCCGGAGAAATCTGCCGCAACGGCAACGTGCTGATGATCCGCGGCATCGACTTGTCCCAAACCATAAATCAGGAGTTGCTGTTGCGCACCGGACCCTCGCTGGGCATTAACACCGCCGGCTCGTGGACCCCCAGCAGCACCGGCGCCGGCGTCATCATTTTGAGCCAGGTCTATTACGTCGGCCCGCTCGAGTGCTCCAACGGAGTATCCAATTTCGACGGAACCACGGCCACCTGCCCCAATCTGGGCCAGTACGTGATCGCCATGCGCCTCAACATCGGAAACACGGCGCAGGGATCGAGCGTGGTGGGCAACCCCAGCTCCTCTCCACAATCCAATGGGTTCCTGACCGCCAATCAGATTTGCACCGTCGCCGGCGACATCGCCTCAGCCAGCTTTTCCAGTATCATCACGCTCACCTCCGACCAATACACGTGGGTTTCCGAGGTGTACGCCAACAGCAGCGCGTACAACCTCTTCTCGTTTATGCAGGCGCCGACCATCTACATGCGCAATTTGTCGTAACTGAATTCCTGAAGGAGTAAACCGAATTATGCCGAAGAGAACGTTCGAATCGATCCGCAAATCCAGGGAGAGGGGAATTGCGGCTTATCTCACCGCCATTTTCATGCTGGTGATGATCCCGATTGTCGGACTGGCGATCGACGGAGGCTTTGCCTTTGTGATCCGCACGCGGCTCAGCGCGGCGGCGGACTCATCCGCGCTGGCGGCCGGACGCGGCATCAACCTGGCCAGCACGGTAGCGGCGGCGCAGGCGCAAGCCACCACGCAGGCTACCGCATTCTTCAACGCCAACTTCCCTTCCGGCTACATGAACACAAGCACGCTTGCCAGTACCCGCATCATCACGCCCACCTTCACGGTGAACACGGACTCGTCGGGAATCCGACCGGCGTTCTGACCATCTCCATGTTTGTTCAGGTGCAGGCCCCGACGTACTTCATGAAGTGGCTGGGAATTAATAGTCTCACGGTCAACGACACTGGCACGGCCACGCGCCGCAACCTGGTGCTGGAACTGGTGCTGGATAAATCCGCGTCCATGGGCACTCGGGACACCGCCGTGGGCACGATCCCTGCCAGCATCAACTCGTCCAGCTCCTCTTGCGAGGCCATGGTCTACTCGGCCATCCAGTTCTTGCAGTACTTCAGTCCCTACGACTACCTCGGCGAGATTTCCTTTAACTACACCGTGTACGACGACTACACCGCCTCCACCAATTACTGGGAATCGGGAGGGTCCGGCATGGCCAACTCGATCGCCAATATTCAGTGCGGCGAGCAACACCAACACCACCGCGGCGTTGTACAAGGCCTACCAGGACATCAAGACCGTCAACCAGAAGCTGGCGCAGAATGTCATCGTCCTGTTCACCGACGGCGTGCCGAACGCGGTGAACGCGACGTTCCCGGTGCGGACCAAGGTGGACTCGCGTATGAGCGCGGCGCAAGGGCGTGCACCCCCGCGAACGGCTTCTCGTCCAGCGTTGCGACCAACGGCTGAACGAGCCATGTGCACCAATCCGGCCAGACCCCGTGCACGGGTAGCGTGACTGTCGCAGGCAATCCCTCCAAGGCCCCGACCAGGTGCTCGCTGGCACCTGCCGCGCCGGAAGTAGCGGAACCGGCGGCATGCCGGTCTGCACCACGACCGCCGGCACGGTCTCGGGTGTGATCGCCCAGGAATCCGCCTACTAGCGTTAGCGGCGGAACCAGGGACGGCCCGGTCCAGATGTTCTCCACCGACTCGGCCCCCACCGTTCCGGCCGGCCTGCCCGGGGAGTTCCAACGGCACGGCCTTCACCAGCCAGACCATCGCGTACATCCCAAACACAGACTATTTTGGAAATTCGTTCATAAATATTGTTAACTCGGCCGGAACCACGGTGACTTCTCCCGTGGTTCCAGTGGATTACATACCACTCGCTCAACCAACTATCGTGCGCGCCGGCCGGCACCCCGATCACCACGGGAAACTCCAACTGCAAGAATCTGGGCGGTTAGTGGACCAGCTATTCCGACCACTGGCGCGGGCGCCCCGAACAACACCTTCACAAGCGGGCCCTACAGCGGCTATCTGCGCCCCGATACGCCCAACAGCATCGGCGTGGCCAGCATGACTTCGGCAACGAATATGGCCTATACCATCCGCGCCGACACCACCTACAATCCCGTAATCGATACCGTGTACCTGCAAGGCAACGGAACCGACCCGGTGGATCCGCAGCTTCCTGCAAATCGTTACCAATCAGCATGAATATTGAGCCGGTCCTCTACGATCCGACGGCGGCGGCCTACGCCAACCCCTACTATCAAACAACCCAGCCAGCCGGAATCTGGGAGCAAACCGCCAGCACCCTGCAGCTCGAATCGATGTTCCAGGCGATCGCCTCTTCGCTGCTGCGCATCAGCCAATAGCGCAAAGTCAGCTCAGAACGCATCGCGGACGCGAGGCCGGCCATTTGCTATGCTCAAGTCAGGTTGCTGCCTAAGCTGATTTCGTTCGGAACCTATTATCTGCCCACCTACGGCGTGCTGGTGGCGCTGGGATTTCTCACAGGATTGTGGGTCACCGTGCGCCTGGCGCGGCGCGGCGGCCTCAACGCGGAGCTGATTACCAATCTGGCCATCTACGCGGCCCTGGCCGGTCTGCTGGGCGCCAAGCTTCTGATGATCTGCTTCGACTGGCCGGATGTGCAGATCTTCTCGCTCTCGTTCTGGCAGGCGGCGGGCGTCTTCCAGGGCGGCCTGATTCTGGCGCTGGTGATGGCGTACTTTTATTTGCGCCACAACAAGCTGCCGCTGCTGGAATCCTGCGACGCCTTCGCCCCCGGAGTCGCCATGGGACACGCCATCGGACGGCTGGGATGCTTCGCGGCGGGCTGCTGCTGGGGCAAGGTCACGTCCCTGCCCTGGGCCGTGACCTTTCACAATCCCGACGCCTGGGCGCTGACCGGCGTGCCTCTGGAGATGCCCCTGCATCCCTCCCAGCTCTACGAATTCTCCACCGAAGCCCTGCTGTTCGCGCTTCCTCTACTGGCGCTTCGGCCGCAAGCATGAGCCCGGCCAGATCATCGGCCTGTATCTGGTCCTCAGCTCCATCGCCCGCTTCCTGATCGAGTTCACCCGCTTCCACGAGCAAGCCCTGCCCTTCGGCCTGCCCTTGTCCATCACCCAATGGATCGCCATCGGCCTGGCTCTGGCCGGCGCGGCTCTGCTGGTGCGCCCCGGTCGCGCCGCCAAGATTTCCGGACGCCCCGTCCACGCTTAGCAGCCCAAAAACCGGGACAGTATCCTCATTTCGGCCGGACCAGCGGACTGACATCAGACGACACGCGCGTCCGGCGGAAATGAGTATACTGTCCCAGGTTTTTGGTCCCCGGTTTTAGCCCCTCCCCGGTTTTCGCTCTAACGCTTCGCCCCGATTCTGCCGTTAAGTATTCGTGGGTTCCCATCGCCGCGCCAGCGGGGCTTTGTCCTCATCGCCATGTCCGTCACCATGCTGCTGCTGCTGGCGATGCTCGGCATGGCTTCGATCTCGGCCGCATCTACATCGCCCGCAATGAGGCGCAGGTGTTCACCGATTCCGCCGCCATGACCGCCGCCGCCAAGCTGGACGGAACCAGCGCCGGTCTCGACCGCGCGCGCGACGCCGTGGCGCACCTGCCCATGCGCTGGAACCTGGGCACCGCAACCGTTCACCGGCGTGGTCATCGAGTTCAGCGCCGACGGCGCGCACTTGGGATCGCGATCCCAAGGACGCCTCGGCGTCTGACCATGGCCCGCGTGACCGCGCCGGCCAACGGAGTCGATATCGTGTTCCTGCGCGCCGTGGGCGGACCGAAATCGTTCACCGTTCCGGCGCGCAGCGTGGCCGCCATCGAATCCGGTGAGGCTGACGAATGAACGCCCGGACGAAAAAGGGCCGGCGAGCCGTCAAAAAGGCCACGCCATGATCGAGCTGGCGCTGTGCGCCGGCGTCATGATCGCCTGCCTTTCCGGGACCTTTCAGTTCGGCTACACCTTCTACGTCTACGATGAGCTGGTGAGCGCGGTGGGCAATGGCGCGCGCTACGCGGCGTCGCGAACTTATCGCGCCGCTTCCGCCCGGCGATCTCGAAAACGGCAACGCCGCGATTCAGAATGTGGTGGTGTATGGAAACCAGCGGCCCGCGGCCGGCGCCGCTCCCGTGACCCCCAATCTGAAGCCCGAAAACGTGCAGGTGTCCTGGGTCGAGGGCGAAAGCGGTGCGCCGCGCGCGGTGGACGTAAGCATCGTGCACTATTCGGTGGGCGCGATGTTCGGATCCTTCACCTCGATCATCGGCCCGTGGCGGAGTTCCCCTTCGTCGGCCGCTACGCGCCTTCGGAGCGCGAGCCATGAGGGCGGCACAGGGCCGGCTCGGCTTTTCGAACCCTTACGGACCCACGACTGCTCGGCCGAGCCAGGCTCCGTTGTGCAGGCGACTTTGTCGAGAAGCGGCCGCCGCGGCCAAAGCTTAGTCGAAGCCACGCTGGTGCTGTTCGTCTTCCTCGCCCTGCTGCTGGGCGTAGCCGATTGCGGCCAGGTGCTGTTCGCGCATCAGGCTCTGGTGGAGCGGGCTCGCGCAGCTGTCGCGCTGGGGCGCGCGTGCATCCCGTGGCAAGGCCCCCAGCCGATCGTCAACCTGGTGCTGTACGGGCAAACCCAGCAGCCTGCGAGCCGCCGCCGGCTATCTCGGCATGACGCCGGCCAACGTCCAGGTGGTGTATCAGCCCGCCACGCCGGACCGCCCCGATGACGAAATGCTCACCGTCGCCGTGGTCAACTTCGAATCGCACCTGTTTTCGCCGTGGCTCGCGCGAACGCTGGTCAGCGCGCGGCCGGTGCTGGTCAGCGCTCCGATCGCCGCGTGGGCAGCCGCGGCCATCGCGAAAGCAGCTATTCTGATTTCTTGGCCACCATAAAACCCTTCCGGCCGTATCGCTACACCGCTAAGGCTGGCGATCCGGCAACAGCTGCTCACCCAGCCCTACGACAAGATCAGTCCCGAGATGCAGGCGGCGTACCTGGCCGCGAGCCCGTATAACCTGGTTCGCGTGATCCTGGGCGAGCGCCATCGCTTCCGACAACGACGCCGACAACGTCTATACCCGCGCCGCGCGAGTATCTGAACGATTGGATTCGCGACGGCATCCTCGCGCAGGATCCCGCGCCCGGCCTGTACGCCTATTTCCAGGAATTCCAGGTTCCCGATACCGGTGAGCGCGCCCTGCGCAAGGGCTTCATCGGCATCGGCAAGGTGGAGGATTATTCCGCCAACATCGTGCACCGCCATGAGCAGACGCTTGTCGGGTCCCAAGAAGGATCGCCTGGAGCTGCTGCGCCATACCCGCGCGCACTTCGGCCAGATCTTCATGCTGTATCCGGATCCGGAAGGCGCGGTCGACCGGCTGCTGGAGGAAGCGGCGCAAGCCGCGCCGATGCTCGACGTTCTGGACGGCGACGGCGCGCGGCACCGCGTCTGGGCCATCACCAATCCGGCCACCATCGCCCGCATTCAGGAATCTGATGGCGCCCAAGAAGCTGCTGATCGCCGACGGCCACCATCGCTACGAGACCGCTCTGGCGTATCGCAACGAAAATCCCGGCGACGCCGCGGCCGAGTACGTGATGATGACCTTCGTCAACATGTACTCGCCGGGATTGAAGATTCTGGCGACGCATCGGGTGCTGCGCAATCTGGAGGGCTTCGACGCCGCCGCGTTCCTCAAAAAAGCCGCGGCGTCATGGAAGGTCACGGCCAGCACGCCCAGCGCCCTTAAGGCAGCTCTCCGCGTGCGCCGGCCGGAATCGGTGCGCATCGGAGTCGCTGACGCCCGGCGGCGCTCATCTTCTGGAGCAGCCTCGCCGAGCGGGTGAGCTCGACGTCCCCGTTCTGCATCGCGAAATCCTGGGCGGATTGCTGGGCATCGGCGAAGAAGCCGTGCGCGAAGAGAAATACATCCACTATGTGCGCGGCGTCGACGCGGCCGCAGCCGAACTGCGCCAGGGCCTGAACGGGGGCGCCCAGGTGGCGTTTCTGCTCGAACCCACGCCCATCGAAGACATGGCCCGCATCGCCTTCGCCGGCGGCGTCATGCCCCAGAAATCGACCGATTTCTACCCCAAGCTGCTCAGCGGCGTGACCATATATTCGCTCTAGCGTAGTGTCCACGAATTAACTGGACAATCGGATTTGTGGGGCGGACCCCCTGGTCCGCAGACGGCCCCCCGGCCGGCTTCCGCAATCCTTTGAAATACGGCAGTCGTCAGGTAAAGGCCGACGAGGGCGTCGGCTGCGGACCAGGGGGTCCGCCCCACAAATGAGCTTCAACGCTGTCCATCTATTTCGTGGACACTACACTAGACGCTGGTCTCGCCTCCGTGCTAACATGTTTAGAACTAAAGTTCTAATCGGAGGAACCTAATGGATCGAGTTAATTACGTAGAAAAGGCGAAGCGCCTTATGATGGGGACGGCGCGGACCACCGCGCTGGTCATTGTCCCTCTCGCGGCGGCAGTGTCGCACATGCAGGCCGGCGCCATCGTTTTGCCCACCTCGGAGCAATCCTGCAATGTCACCAGCGATGTGGAGAATTTTGGCTGTGACCTTAACGTGAGTGCGCTTTCCGGAAGCGTGATCACAGGCGTTCAATTCGCCAGCAGCGGCAGCGTTTTCATCTTTAACAGCGGCGGCGGCAGCGACTCCATCACGATGTCCGCGGGCGGCCTGCTCGCGGGAGGATCGCTGTCCGGAACGCTGCCCGTGGATTTCAATTTCTCGGGATCGAGCGGCGGGTTCAACCCCTCCGGTTCCTGGACGGTGCTGATGGAACTCGGCAGCACCGCCGGATCGGACAACTTCGGAAGCATCGGCTTCAGCGGAGGTTTTTCGAATACTTCGGGAGGCGCGTTCAGCGGGTCGGGCACACTTTCGATCAGCGGGAGCGTGGCCTCCGAAGCTGATCTGTTCGAGACCGTGGTGCTCACTTTGCCGGTAAACGGCGGGAGTGACGTCGACGTCACTTTTCCGTTCAACTTCGATGCCGTCAACGCCTCCGCCGTTCCAGAACCCGCAAGCGTAGCAACGTTGGGGTCGGGCCTCGGGATCATGGCCTGGCTGTTCCGCCGGCGGCGCAAAAAATCCTGACTTCGCGATAACATTTCAGAATGAAGCCGCGGATCCTGATGGCTCTGCCGCAGATGCCGCAGGATCCGGCGAGCGGAGCCGCCCGCACCGCGCAGACCGCGCTTGAGATGGCCGCCGGCGCGGGCTTCGAGGTGCGCGCCCTCGGCACCACTTCCACGGAGCGCGGCTCCAAGACCGACCCGCTCGATTACCTGCATAGCCTCGGCCTCGAAGTCGAGGTCAAGCCGCCTTCCAACAAGAACCGGCGGCAATTCCGGTTCACCCAGCGCGGCATTCCCTACACCCTTCTGGACACAGGGCGGCTGGGCGTCACCAGATGGGAACCGTCTCACGGAAGGCAGTTCGATCTCTTGTTCGATGCCGAGCTGGAATCCTTCCACCCGGATATCCTCTTCACCTATGGCGGTCTTCCCGGCGATATCCGCCGCCATCGGCGCGCGCGGCTGCAAGACTGCCGCATCGCGTTCTGCGTTTTCAACATGGGTTATTTGAACGGCGGGTTTTTCGAGCCCATCGACGCCGTGCTCACTCCCAGTGAGTTCCTGGCCGAGCGCTATCGCACGGCGATCGGCGTCGACAGCGTCCCCTTGCCGACGCCGCTCGATTTGGACGACGTGCTGGCGACGGAGCGCGACCCGATCTTCGTGACCATGGTGAATCCGTCGGTCGAAAAAGGCCTGTTCTTCTTCGTGCGCCTGGCCGAGGAAATCGGAAAGCGCTTTCCGGAGATCGCCTTGCTCGCGATTGAATCGCGCGGAACGGCCGGCATGGTGGTGCAGGCGGGACTGCTGGGCGGCTTCGATCTGCGCCGGCATCCGGGCATGATGATCGCGGGCGCGGTGCCCAAACCGCGGGATATTTTCACGAACACGCGCGTTCTGCTGGTTCCCTCGGTGTGGGAAGAACCCTCCGGCCGCGTGGTCGCGGAGGCGCTGGTCAACGGCGTCCCTCCGCTGGTCGGCGATCGCGGAGGGTTGGCGGAAAGCTGCAACGGCGCGGGATTCGTTCTGCCCCTTCCCGCGGAGCTCACCGAAGGCACGCGGCGTCCCGTTCCCGCCTCCGCGGTAGAGCCGTGGGTGGAGGTCATCGCCAGGCTGGCGTTCGATGAGCCGTTTTACCAGGACGCCGTCGCCGCCACTCACGCCGCCGCACGCATCTACGCTCGCGAGGCGCTGGCCCCGCGCTACGTCGATTTCTTCACCCGCGTGCTGGCGGCGCCGCCTGTAAAGCGCCACCGGTAAAGCGATGACGCCGGTTCACCTCATCAGCGTAGTGGGCGGCCACGTGGACGTTCTTCCCGCCATGCTCGCGCACTACCGTGCCCTCGGCATCGAGTCGATTTTCCTCAATCTTCATCTTTCGAGCGAAGACGACCCGGTGCGCGACGAAGTAGAAACAATCGCGCGGAAGGACGGCTGCGGCCTCGCCTCCATTACCGTCGGCGAATGGCAGGATGTCTTGCAGGATCTCTATCTCCGGCAGCGCGAACAACATCCCCAAGACTGGTTCGTGCTTGCCGATCAGGATGAGTTGCAGGTCTGGCCTGGGTCCGTCACCGAAATCCTGAGCGATTGCGATCGCGGCGGCTGGGACTATGTGCGCGGCTGCTTTGTGGACCGGATCGCGCGCGACGGCGGATTTCCCGCGGTGAACCCCGGCCAGCCGCTATGGGATCAGTTCCCGCTGGGTTCGTGCATCTCGGCACTGGCGCTGGACGCCGATCCGAGAAAAGGTGGTCGCCGCCAAAGGCCCCGTGCCGCTTAAGAAAGGACAGCATCACGCCTATTCCGGGCGGGCGTGCCCGGCTCGCCAATGCTATGTCCCGGTGCATCATTTCAAGTGGACCGACAAAGCGCTGGAGCGCCTGGCCGCGCGGGCCATCGCGCTGCGGCGGCGTGGAGCCCCGCAATGGACCGAAAGCGCGCGTTTCATCGAATATTGCCGGGCGCATGACGGCCGCATCGCTGTGGCCGATCCGCGTCTTCTGATCGCCGAGTGCGCGCCCGATTATCCGCACTGGGAAACGATCAAGAACATCGCCCTTCGCGCCCCCGTTATCTTATGACCTCAGTCCTGCCGTAGCGCCACCATCGGATCCACCCGCGCGGCCCTCCGCGCAGGCAGATAGCTGGCAGCCAGGCCCACTGCCAGCAGCAGCACGGCCACCGCGAGATAGCTGAACGGATCGGCCGGACCCACGTGGAACAGCAGGCTGGCGAGCAAACGCGCCACTGCCACTGCTCCCGCGAGGCCGGCCGCCAGCCCGATCGCGATCAGCCCCAGGCCTTGTTGAAGAATCTGCCGGATCACTCGCCCGCGGCTGGCTCCCAGCGCCATGCGCAGTCCGATTTCGCGAGTGCGCCGCGCTACCGAGAACGCCAGCAGCCCGTAGATTCCCGCGGCCGTCAGCAGCAGCGCCACTCCCGCCAAAATCCCGAACAGCCACGCGTCGAAGCGCGAAGTCGCGGTGCTCGCCGACACGATGTCCTCCATGCTCCGGACGCGGTCCACGCGCAGGCGCGGGTCGACTTCGGCAACGGCCGTCCGCAGGCGCTCGGCAAATCCGGGCGGGAAATCGCCGCGCACCACCCAGCTCATCCCTCCGCCCATCCATGCCGATTGTTCGGCGGGGACATACACGGTGGCGCGGGCCGGCTCCTTCACGTTTCGCAAGCGTGTGTCGGCCACCACCCCCACCACCTGGCGGATCGGCTCCGCATCCCGCGACGCCAGCTCTTTGCCTCTAAACCGTCCGATGGCGATCCTGTCGCCCAGCGGATCGCCTTGTCCCCACCATCGCCGCGCCAGCGTCTCGTTCACCAGAATCACCGGCGGAGCCGCGCTGCCGTCGGTCGAGAAAAACGGACGGCCGCGCAGGACGCGAATCCCCATGATCTCGAAATATTCGGGCGACACGCGGCGAATCTCCATTCCGCCGATGGATTGCTCCGGATGGCCGTCGCGCTCCGTCGGGAAGTTGTTCCAGCCGTCCAGAGGCAGGGCGTTGACCGCGGCCGCGCTCTGAACGCCCGGCAGGGTCTTCAGCCGCTCCAGCATGGCCGCTTCCAAATTGCGCGTGGCCGCCGGAGCGGTCCAGAAAGTCATCAACCCTTGCGGCGAAAATCCCAGCTCCTGCCCATGCAGCCGGTACAGCGTCTGGATCAACAGCACCGCGGAAACCAGCAGCGTCACCGTAAAAGCCACCTGCCCCGCTACCAGCAGGCTGCGCGTCTTCGTCCGGCCGGAGTGTGCTCCGCCGCCGGACTTGAGCGCTTCAGAAATTTCCATCCGCGAGGATGCCGCCAGCGGCGCGAGACTGAACAGCAGCCCAGTTCCCACCGCCACCGCGAAAGTGAACCACAGAACCGGCCGGTCCAGGCCGATGGCTCCGGCCGTATGCAGCGAGAACGGAGCCAGGGCCAGCAACCCATAGAGCAGCCAGGAAGCCACCAGCAATCCAGCCAATCCGCCGGCGGCGCTCAGCAGCAGGCTTTCCGCCAGGGATTGCCGCAGCAACCGGCGCGTGCTGCTGCCCAGCGCCAGGCGCACGGCGATCTCCTTGCCGCGCGACGCTACCCGCGCCAGCAGCAGGGAGGCCAGGTTGGAACACGCGATCAATAGCAGCAATCCCACCGCGCCGGCCAAAAGCAGCAGATTGGTCCGCACCTCTCCGTTCAAGTATGCGCGATAGGAAACCGGCGTCAGTCCGCGGTATCCGGCAGGCATGGACACGGTGCTGCGATAGGCATTCGTCAAGGCGGCTGTTTCCGCCTCGGCCTGCGCCAGCGAAACGTTCGGTTTCAAGCGCGCGATCATCTCCGTGTTGGTGCCTGTGTCGGATACGGTTCCGGAAGGCTGCAACGGCAGCAGCGCATCGGGAATTGGCGAAAACCAGAAGTCGCGAGGCAGGACGCCGGTTACCGTGTAGCTGGTTTTTCCGAGCGTCACGGAGCGGCCCAGCACCTCCGGGTCGCCCCCGAACATGCGCCGCCACAGGCTGTCGCTGAGGATGATGCCTTGCGGTCCGCCCTGACGGGTCTCCTCCGCGTTAAATTCCCGGCCCAGCGCCGGAGCGACGCCCAAGGTCTTTAAGAAATCCTGGGTGACGCGTGTGACCTTGATCCATTCGAACGCGGTTCCGGTATCGAGACTGATGTCCCGGACACCCTCATCGCAACCGGCTGCGGAAGCGAAGGCCGAGGCGTGCTGCTTCCAGAATTGATACTCGGGAAGGCTGACATCGGACTCCTCGGCGCCGCGTAGAATCCGCACCAGCCGGTCCGGCTGCGGATAAGGCAGAGGCCGCAGCAGCGCCGCATGCACCACGCTGAACACAGCCGTATTCGCGCCGATTCCGAGCGCCAGAAGAACCACCGCGGCGGCCGTGAATCCCAGGCTCCTCCGCAGCGTGCGGAAGGCGTAGCGCAAGTCCTGCGCCAGGTCCTCAAATGCATTTCCCATGTAGCGCATCAGGCAACTCAAGCGCCAATTGTAACCAATTGCATCGGCGCGATCCCCAAAGCCGGCGTTGTCCGGAATCGATCTTGACTTGTCCGAAACCGGTCACTCCTTTTTGCCGAACGGATTGCGCACACCGAAAGAGGGCGGGCGTGCCTTGCGGGAACGGGCGTGTCCGTGCGACGTATATCGTCCGGTGGCACAACATGGGTCAGATCCCGGAAGAGATCGTACAGACCTTCGGAGGTCACCTGTCGCTAGTGCAGGTGCACGCGGCGCTGGCTTACTACTACGCGAACCAGGCGGAAATCGACAGAGACCTCGAAGCCGACGACCGCGAGACCGAGGCGTTCGAACGGCAACACCAGCGCTGATCCGCCCTTGTGTGCCGGATCGTCCCTGTGAATCTCGGAGTAGATACAGATTATCCGCCTCGCGTTGGTTCGATTTCGCCCGACATGATTTCCAGAAAGCGACGTGGCGAGACGATTCGGACGTTGTGCCATGAATTGGGAAAGTCCCTGGTGTTGCCGGTCACGACATAGGATGCGTCGGCGGCCTGCGCACACTCAAGGATTAGGTCGTCATCCGGATCCGCACACGCCCGGACGGCTTGCGTGGGCCTGACCCAAAGGCCACTCTCACGAATGGACTGAAGTGTTGCGGCGATTACGTTTTCGTCGCGGCGCAGGCGTGGCCGTCGAATGACTTCCTCGTACTCCGCATACACTTTCCCGCTGATGCAAAGCTGAATCGAGCCGCCGGTGGCCAGCAAGAAAACTGGGCCGGAGGTCCGAGGGGTTGTAAGAGCGCGGAGACGATAATGTTCGTGTCAAGAACAACCCGGATCATGAGCCGGGCTGCGGCTTGGCTTCACGCCTGGCCTTGCGCGCCGCTGCGATCTCGGCGTCAATCTCCTCCATGGAAAGCTGGTCCAGTCCGGTTTCCTTGGCGCTGGCCCACGATTTGCGAAGCCACTCCGGCGCCAGGTCCTGCTCCAGAACTTGCAAGACATATTGCTCGGCCGAGACACCTCGTGCCGTGGCCTTGGCCTTCAGGGCCTGCACGTCCTCATCGGGCAGTTCGATTGTCAGATTCATGGCAGTCCCCCTCCAGGTTAACCCCGCCACGCCAGTGTACGCGAGCCGGACCCCAATCCCGGACACGGCCGACGGTTTTGGTTGCAGCGCCGCACAGGACACTGCATCAAACTAACTTCGCAGTTGTTCTCTCAGGGCCTTGACCAGACGAATTCCGTCAGTGAGAACCTCGCCGAGGATTTTCAGCAGGCCCTTAGCGTCAGGCAAGATCCTTTCCACCCGACGACCGTCTGAAACCATCCACTCCCTTGCCCCATGTGCTAACATGCGACTGGAAGATCGTTCATGCGTTTCCGGCGCACACTCCTTGCCAGTTTAGCCCCGCTCATCGGACTCTCCGCCCTGCTCGCGGCCATGTCCGCCGAGCCTCAGGTGTCCGGAGGCAGCCGGCCGCTGACCCGTCTGCTTCAGTCCGTGGTGCAACTGGTGACTCCGGCCAACGAGTTTTCGCTCGCCGCGCCCAGTCCGGAGCGTCCCTCCGCGCATGCCCTGCTGGCGTTCGCCGCTCTGGCGGCCACTCCTTTTCGCCACTCCCTGTGGATGATTTCGAGCCGCCCCGCGGTCAACCTCGCCCTGCGCCGCCATCAACGCGCTCTGCTGCGCTGCTGAACCCCTCCCTCGCGACTCACTGGTTGCCCTCGGCAAATAAATTGAATCGGTAGGAGTTGGCCTGGAGGCTATTGTTTATGGAATTTGACAAAATCCTTGCGAAGATTTTCGGAACCAAGCACGAACGCGAAGTAAAGGCCATGCGGCCGATGATCGAGGCCATCAACGCTCTGGCTCCGCAGATGGAGCAGATGAGCGATGAGGAACTCGCCGGGCAGACCGTGCACTTCCGCGAGCAGCTCGCGCAAGGCGCCGCGCTCGACGATCTTCTGATCCCCGCCTTCGCCACCGTGCGCGAGGCCGGCCGCCGCTTCCTGAATATGCGGCACTTCGACGTCCAGCTCATCGGCGGTATCGTGCTGCATCGCGGCAAGGTCGCCGAGATGAAGACCGGCGAAGGAAAAACGCTGGTCGCGACTCTTCCGGTTTACCTGAACGCGCTGGAGGGCAAGGGCGTCCACGTAGTCACGGTGAACGATTATCTGGCCCAGCGCGATTCCGAATGGATGGGCAAGATCTACAAGGCCCTGGGCATGACCGTCGGCGTCATCGTGCACGATCTGAGCGATGAGGAACGCCGCGACAGCTACAACTGCGACATCACCTACGGCACCAACAACGAGTACGGCTTCGATTACCTGCGCGACAATATGAAGTTCCGCCTGGGCGATTGCGTCCAGCGCGCGCATCACTTCGCCATCGTCGACGAGGTCGATTCCATCCTGATCGACGAAGCCCGCACCCCGCTGATCATCTCCGGCCCCAGCGAGGAGTCCACCGACAAGTATTACAAGATCAACCGCATCATCCCCAGCCTCATCCGCGGCGAGGTGATCGATGGCAAGGAGCCGGGTCAGAAATGGACCACCGGCGATTATACGGTGGATGAAAAAACCCGCAGCGTGGCGCTCACCGAAGAGGGCGTGCTCAAGATCGAGAAGCTCCTGGGCATGGGCAATCTCTACGAAGCCATCAACATGGAGATCAACCACCACGTGCAGCAGGCGCTTGCGCGCGCACGTGCTGTATCTAGCGCGATCGCGATTACGTGGTCAAGGACGAAGAAGTCATCATTGTGGACGAGTTCACCGGCCGCCTGATGCCCGGCCGCCGCTGGACGCGACGGCTTGCACCAGGCCATCGAGGCCAAGGAAGGCGTCAAGATCCAGCGCGAAAATCAGACGCTGGCCACCATCACCTTCCAGAACTACTTCCGCATGTATAAGAAGCTGGCCGGCATGACCGGCACGGCCGACACGGAAGCGGCCGAGCTCGAAAAAATCTACAAGCTCGACGTCACCATCATCCCCACCAACAAGCCCCTGCTGCCGCATCGAGTATCACGATGTCGTCTACCGCACCGAAGAAGAAAAGTTCCGCAACGCCGCCAAGGAAATCAAGGAGCTGCATGAGAAGGGGCAGCCCGTGCTGGTGGGCACCGTCTCGGTTGAGAAATCGGAACGGCTCTCCGCGAGTCTCAAACGCATGGGCGTCCGCCATGAGATCTTGAACGCCAAGAATCATGAGCGCGAAGCCTTCATCGTTTCCCAGGCGGGCCGCAAGGGCGCGGTGACCGTATCCACCAACATGGCCGGCCGCGGAACCGATATTTTGCTCGGCGGCAATCGCCGAGTATCTCGCCAAGGAGCGGCTGCGCAAGGAGAACAAGGACCCCGATACGCTTCAATCCGCCGCCGTCGGCACGCCGGAGCGCCAGGAATGGGACAGCGTCTTCGGACGCTTCAAAGCCGAGACCGCCAAGGAGCACGATGAAGTGGTGGAGCTGGGCGGCCTGCACATCCTGGGCACGGAGCGGCACGATTCCCGCCGTATCGACAACCAGCTGCGCGGACGCGCCGGACGCCAGGGCGATCCCGGCAGCGCGCGCTTCTATCTCTCCCTGCAGGACGATCTGATGCGCATCTTCGGCGGCCAAAAGATGCAGAATCTGATGCTGCGCCTGGGCATGGAAGAGGATGTGCCCATCGAGAGCAAGATGATCTCCAAGCGCATCGCCGCCGCGCAAGAGGCGGTGGAGGCGCAGAATTTCGCCTCCCGCAAACACGTCCTCGAATACGACGACGTCATGAACAAGCAGCGCCAGGCGGTCTATTCCATGCGCCGCCTGCTGCTCGAGGGCAAGGAACAGAAGCAGCGCATTCTCGATATCATCGAAGGCATTACGGCCACCTTCATCGACGCCCGCTGCTCCGAAAAAACGCATTCCAGCAATTGGGATTGGGCCGGCCTTGAATCCGACTTCCTCACCGAGTTCGGTGTCAAAATCCATACCGAGGAGCTTCAGAACCTGGATCGCCGCCAGGTGGAAGAGGACATTCGCGAGCAACTCGTCAAGCGCTACCAGGAAAAGGAAGACCTGATCGGCGCGGAGCTGATGCGCGCCACCGAGAGCATGATCATGCTCAACGTCATCGACAACCAGTGGAAGGATCACCTGCTGTCGATGGATCACTTGAAGGAAGGCATCGGCCTGCGCGGCTACGGGCAGAAGGATCCTCTCATCGAGTACAAGAAGGAATCCTACACCATGTTCCAGGACATGATGGACCGCATCGAGGACGAAACCGCGCGCTATCTTTTCTTCATGCAGCGCGCCGACGCGGGGCCCTCCGAAGAGATTCCCCAGAACGTCCCTTATCCCGAGCTGTGGGCCGATGAGCCGGAGGA
Source organism: Bryobacterales bacterium (assembly GCA_963765185.1). Classification (GTDB taxonomy): domain Bacteria; phylum Acidobacteriota; class Terriglobia; order Bryobacterales; family Bryobacteraceae; genus Palsa-187. The sequence continues at coordinate 10,750 of CAVXWB010000162.1, read as the reverse complement.
AGAGGAGGAGCAGTCCATGGTCTCCGTGACGGCCCAGAAATCCGTGATCGACCTGACCCGCCACATCGAGCGCAAGAAGCAAAAAGAACTGGATCAATTGCAGTTCGTCGGCGGGGAAAGCAGCACCAAAAAGCAACCCGTGCTGGCGCAGAAAAAGGCCGGCCGCAACGACGCCTGCCCGTGCGGAAGCGGAAAGAAGTACAAAAAATGTTGCGGAGCATAAAAACCCGGGACAGTATACTCAATTCCTGATTTTTTTCCTCGCGGCCGTCGCGCCCCTCCACGCCGCCATCTTTCCCGACCAGGTCGGCGACTTCAAGAAAGGCCCGCCCACCACCGTCTCCGCTCCCGATCTCGATCTTTATGACGAGTACGGCATCCAGGCCACCGAGCAGGCCGAATACGCCTCGCCCGACAACAAGCACTTCATCGCCACCGCCTGGCGTTTTCACGATTCCACCGGCGCGATGGCCATGTTTGAAGCCCGCCGTCCTCCCGGCGCCACCCCTTCCAAGGTGACGAAACTGGCCGTTTCCACCTCCGACGGCGTCATTTTCGCCTACGGCAACTACCTTCTTCAGCTCACCGGCGCTGTTCCCGCCGAGGCCGAATTGAATCAAATCTACTCCCAACTCCCGCTGTTCGAAAACTCCGCCTTGCCGCTCCTCTTTGAGGCGTTGCCGCCCAGCGGGTTGATTCCCAACTCCGAGCGTTACATCGTAGGGCCGGTCTCGCTCCAGCGCTTCGAGCCGCGCATCGCCCCCTCCCAGGCCGCCTTTCATCTGGGAGGCCGAGGCCCAGTTAGGCCAGTACCAAACCCCCAAAGGCAAGCTGATTCTGACGATTTTCGAATACCCCACCCCCAGCATCGCCCGGGAGCGTTGAGGAGTTCCAGAAGATTCCAGGAGCGGTAGCCAAGCGCGCCGGATCGCTGGTCGCCATCACGGTCCAGCCTCCCGACGCCGATGCGGCCGAAAGGGTTTTGGCGCAAGTAAGATACAACGCCAACGTCACCATGAATGAGGTTCCTCCGGTCAACGTGAAACAGGTCGGCGGAATGCTGTTGAGCATCGTCGCCTTGGCCTGCTTGATCCTGGGACTGTGCCTGATTGCCGGGATCGGCTTCGGAGCCTTTCGCTTGATTCTACGGAAGTTAGGATGGGATACCAACAGGTCGGACGAGATGATCGTGCTCCATCTGGGCAGCAAATAAGCGCGAAGGGCTCGAACGCGCGTAGTTTTGCGGGAAGCCTCGGTGTTTCGGACTGTTACACCGGAAACAAGGGGGGCATAGACAGGATTCCAACAGCTTTTCCACCGCGCATCCGAAACCAAGATTCTTCGCAACACTCTGCGTACAAGCATGTTACAAGCACAAACAGACGCGGGATTTTTTTCTTGACTTCGTTTGCCGCACGCCCTAAACTCCAATCACACAGGTTTTGACGGTTGCGATGCCGTTGAGCCTGATTCTCCCATGTACATCACCCTGCCTAAAAACAGGGAGGCGTAAAATGCTCACCCCCGGGGTGAGCATTTTCGTTTTCCTGGCCGGAACAGCCTGGGCCGCCGACGCCGGCGCGCCCACCTTCTACCGCGACGTTTTGCCCGTCTTCCAGGCTCATTGCCAGGAATGTCACCGCCCGGGCGGGCCGCGCCGATGCCGCTCCTGACCTATAGCCAGGCGCGGCCCTGGGCGAAATCCATTCGCGCGCAGGTGCTGGCCAGGAAGATGCCGCCGTGGTTCGCCGACCCCTGCTGTGGGAAGTTCTCGAACGACCGCTCCTTGAGCGCGTCTGAGCGCGATACGGTGGCTCGCTGGGCCGATGCCGGAGCGCCGGAAGGGGATCCGCGCCAAGCCCCTCCGCCTCGCGTCTGGCCCCAGGGATGGAATTTGCCGGCCGCTCCGGACCTGGTCCTGGGAGCCGTCAAGCCGTTCCTCGTTCCCGCCAAGGGAGCCGTGGAATATCAATACGTGATCGTTCCCACCGGCTTCACCTCGGACCGCTGGGTCACCGCCGCCGAATGCAAACCCACCAACCGGAGCGTGGTGCATCACGCCGTGGTCTATATCCGCGAGCCCGGCCAGACCTGGACGCACGGACCGACCAAATCCGATATTTTGACAATATACACGCCTGGAGCCTCCCCCGACGTGCTGCCGGAAGGCATGGCCAAGCTGATCAAGGCCGGCTCCGACCTGGTCTTCGAGATCCACTACACGCCCAATGGCAAACCCACCTCCGATCAGATTCGCGTGGCCATGCTCTTCGCCAAATCGCCGCCCCAGAAGCGGGTGCTGACTTTGCAGATGGATAGCACCACGTTCTTGATTCCTCCCGGCAATCCCGACTACCGCGTCACCGTCTGGGGGACCTTGCCGAACGATGCTCTTTTGTTGGGGTTTTTCCCGCATATGCACCTGCGGGGAAAGGCTTTCGAGTACACCAGAATCCTGGCCGACGGCCAGCCCGAGACCCTGCTCAAGGTTCCCGCCTTCGATTTCTATTGGCAGCTTTCCTACAAGCTGGCGCAGCCTCTGCCGCTCAAGAAAGGAACGCGCCTGGAGTGGATCGCCTGGTTCGACAACTCCGCCAACAATCCTCGCAACCCCGATCCTGGCGAGGCGGTTCGCTACGGCCAGCAAAGCTGGGAGGAGATGATGATCGGCTTCTTCGACGTCGCCGTAGATCCCGGCGTGGATAAGGAACAGTTCTTCGTGCGCTGACGCGCGTTAATTGCTGCCCGCCCACTTGGCGATAAGCGGAATCAGATCCACTCCCAGCCCCAGACGATAATAATCCTGGTCTGAAGCAGCTACCGGCTGCACCACTACGGAAGGCTGGTCGAGCGTGGCGTAGCTGGCCGAAGGCAGCAGATCCAGCGGGTTGGAATTCTGGTTCGCCCGCAGCCTCAAATACACCGAGCCGAAGACCCGGACCGTTCCCTTGGTTCCCGGCAGCGGATAACTCGCCGCTATGGTCATGACCAGGGGCACCAGCCGTCCCGCGGTGACGGTCTCGTCCTCGCCCAGGCGAATGTCGAAATAGCCGGGAAAGGTGTTGTCGGGCTTGCATGCCGGCGCCGCCAGTCGCAGAGATGGATCGGGGCAGGCGCCCTTCAGGTAGAACGTCCGCAAGCGAATGCCGGCGTAGAAATCGCGATAAAAGCGCGACCGTGCCGGAGACTCGAACGCGACGATAGAAGGAATCGACGCCGGCGGCGTCTTGGGACAACCGGCTCCGCTAAAACCGTAGTTGCAGAGAGCCAAGGCCAGCTGCGGATAGAGCGCCGCGAGAGCCGGACTTTGATTGAACTGCTGCGCGGCGTTGGCGTTCAACGAGAACTCGGGAACGCCTGAGGCGGCGCTGAAGGGCGTCACCACGCCTCCGCCCGCGATCACCGAGATCGCGGTCCGGTTCCAGTTGCGATTGCGGCCGAACTGCGCGCCTTCCCACGGACTTTTGAGGTAGAATTCCAACCCTCCCTGGAATTCGATGCTCTGCGTGATCTGGCTGACGGTTTGGCCTCCGGCCAGCCCTGCCAGGGAGGAAGAAGACGATCCCAGATTCGTCAGCGCCGTGGAATTGGCCGACGGAACGCTGGCGATGCGCGGATTGAGCCATAGCCAGCACTTGTGCTGAAGAGGGTACGCGATGCTGCCATCGTGGCAGTTCCAGGGGGCGATCAGGTCGAACTCGGCAAAGTATTGCTGGCTGGCTCCGGAGGAACCGGCGCCGGTGGCGTTGATTCCAGCCAGCCCCAGCGTATACAAAGTCGATGTGTTCGTGGCGGGAACGAAAATCGGGCCTAATGTTACTCCGGCCACCTGCACCGCAATCATGTCGTTTACGTTCAGCGGAGGCGTCACGCCCGCGCTGAAGATCCCCGAGCCTGTTGACGCCGCGGCAATGGTCACCGATTCTGCGCCGCCTGCGCGGGTGAGCTTCACCGACACCCCCGCTCCGGCTATGGCGAGCACCGAAATCTGCGTGTCGCCGGGCGAGGGCGCTTCGATGCATGGCGGAACCGGATTGACGGAATCGCAGATGTCCTGCCCGGGCACCCCAGCGGCCCAGAATAACAGCGTCCAGAAACCCATCGCGACCCTCATTCATCGGCCTCCCTACGACCGAAAATACCTGAGGACGCGCTCCCGCCCAGGCGCGGCGAATTGCCAACCTGCCTGAAAGCGGGGACTTATTGTTGCTACTGAACGGGAAGCTGCACCGTCGCGCTGGGCTTGCCTCCCACCGTGACCACGATGTTCATGTTGGTGGCCGAGGGGATGGAGCTTGCCATCTTGAATTGCACGATGTCGATGCCGACCAATCCCGGAGCGGCGCCGGCCCAAACCGCCGGCTGCGTTACAGAGCCGGCGTCGACACTCGCCGCGTCGGCCAGTGTGATCAGCGGGCTCATGGGCGCCGCGAATCCGTCGCCGACCAATTGACTCAGCGGTCCGAAGCCGGTTCCATACAGGCTGACGATCTCATTGGCGACCGCGGGGCTCGAGAGCGAGATCACTGAGCCGTCCTGATGCAGCGCCGCCGCCAGAGGAATGTTCTCGGCATTGGGTTCCACAAAAATGCCGGGCGCGTCGCGGCTTACCGTGAACGATCCGGATACCGGCGGCTGTCCCAGCGATTGGACCGTAAGAGTATACGTGCCCGGGGTCAGCTCCGTGGGAACCTGCGCATTGATTTGTCCCGGGGAAACGAACATAAGCGGCATCAAAATATTGCTCACCGTCACGGTCACGTTGCCGATGGTCTGCGCCAACGGGTCGGCCGGCCCCACTTGCAACCCTGCAGCCAGATTCTGGCCGTAGATGGAGATGATCGAGCCCGCCGCCACGGTGCCGTCCGGCGTGGGCCCGGCGGCATTGATGATGCCCGCGGGTGCAATCGAGGGGACCGCCTGGAGAAACGCCACCACGCTGTGCGGAGCGCCCATGGTCAGGGCGCCGGGAATGAGCGCGCCGGAGCTGGAGAGATCCCCGCCCCAGCCCGTGAATTTGTATCCGGCATTGGGCACCGGCGTCACGGTGATCTGGGTGCCACTGGGGAAGAATCCGGTGAGTGAAACCGGCGACGTCTTGAAGGTAGCCTCATTGGCCGGACTCGACGATGCCGTCAGCAAATAATAAGTCTGATAGTTGGCCGTGTAGACCACGGCGGCCTGCGTCTGCGTCACCTGCAGCGTCGTCGCAGTCGAGGTTGAGCCTCCCGACCACGAAACGAAATTCAATTCCGAGCCCGCCGACTCTGCGATGGAGGCGGGGATGGTGACCTGGATTTGCGTTCCGCTGGGCTGGTTCAGCGTGCAGGGCGTGGTGCAGGAGGCGCCCCCGACCGTGAAGGTCAGACCCGTGGGTATGCTGGTGATCTGCGTCTGGCCCAGCAAAGTGTAATTGGCGGTGACCGAGAAGCCCGCGCCGGTGGTGGAACTGGTAGGCACCGTGATGGTCTGCGACGCGGAGCCTCCGTTGGACCAGCTCACAAACTGCCAGGTGCGGCCGCTTGAATCCACCTGCGTGGCGGGCGCGACCAGCGTATGCGTGCTTCCTTGCGCCCAGACGAAGTTATAGTTCTGCCAGACCGAGCTGCCGTCGATCGAAATCTTCAGTCCGGCGGGATTGGTCAGGATCGCGCTCTGCATGCCGGGAACGAAATCCGCAATAACCGCGTCCGGCAGAGAGGTGTTGGCATTCGTCACATAGGCGCCGTTCTGGCCAATGCCGTCGTTAAAGCTGCTGAAGACCCACCACGCCCCGGTGGCGTCCTGCTGCGTGGGTGGTGCGCCAATCTGGTGCGTGCTGCCGGGTAAAAAGTCGAAGTCCCCGATACACAATGGCATGACCCCCGCGGGCGTGCCCACCGGAAGCGAGGCCCAGTAAGGAGTGCAGCCGGGGTTGATGTTCGAGGTCGGCAGCGAAACAGTGGGCGCCGTCGGCGGAGTGTCGATGGTTACGTCGTCCACCGTCACTTGCAGCCCTAAGGGGCTGGTGCGGAACGATACCAGCTTGGCCGGCGCGAAGTACACCGTAATCGCCTCCCCCGGCTGGGTCAGGTTGTATGTCGTCAGAGTGCGGTTGGGCGGACTTCCGCCGACTTGAAAGCCCACAAACCCGTACCCGGGGAACGCAAATTCAGACAGGCTTAGCGAACCGGCGGCGACATACACAGACGTCGTATCCGAATAGCACACGTTGTCGATGTACACCAGACCCCACCCGCCAAAACCGGGCGAGGGACTGAAGGGCGGCATGGTACAGCCCGGGTTGGTGCCGCCGCTGCCGGTGCCGCTGGGAAAGATAATCGATAGCTCGAACAGCTCCGTCACGCTTCCGATCACCGACGTCAGACCCGGAACAACCGTGACGGTCACCACGTTCGACGAGCCGACGCCTGCCAGCAGCCCGAGGTTATCGACCCACCCGCCGAAGGTCCAGCGCGCCTGGTCGTCGTTACTGGATTGATATTCCACGGCCTGCCCCAGAACGATGCTGTACGGAAACTGGAGGATATGCGTGCTGCCCGTGGGCCATAGAAAAACCTGGGCGCTGCTGTATTGTTGACCGTCCACATAGAAGATCGGGCCGGCTTGCGATAGTCCCACCGTCACACCGATGGTGGACTGCACCACGGTAGACTGGGCCAAGACCCCGCCTGAAGCAAGTAACATCAACGATGACAGGTATTTAACTCGTTTCATGCGTGCCGATCCACTCCCTTTTTCTGACCATCCTGCCCGCCCAGCCGGGCTTTTCGCCTGACCTGCGTTCCTGGACATAGAACTACGCGACCCATGGTCCCAATGGGGTAATCGGCGGGGGTCGGTGGGAGCTTTAGCGGGATAGCCGCGCATGAGACCTTAGATCGTGCCAAGAGATCGTACCAAGCATGTGCCAAACTGGTGGGGACGACTCATGACCCCCGCGACATTTCTAGCCGGGATTGTTCTGGCGCTGGCTTTGGGCGCCGTCCTGGCGGGGCTATGGCTGCGCCATCGTCAGCCCCCGGCCGCCGCCGGGGAAGATTCCTCGCGGCCGCTGGCGGAGGCTTTGGCGCGCCTGGAATCCCAGATCCGCGAGTTCGAGCTGCAGCGCCAGCACAGCCTGGGCGGGTTGGAACATCATCTTACTTCGCTGAGCAAGGAAACCGTGGCGCTGTCGCAAGCCCTGCGCTCCCCGAATACGCGAGGGCGCTGGGGTGAGTTGACCCTGCGCCGCGTGGCTGAGCTGGCCGGCATGGTCCCCTACTGCGATTTCGTCGAGCAGGAAACGGTCCACGGAAACCGGCCGGACATGCTGGTGAAGCTGCCCGGAGGACCGCACTCTGCCGGTGGACGCCAAAGCACCGCTCGCGGCCTATCTGGACGCCGAAGCCGCGCCCGACGACGCCTCCCGCCGCAGCGCTCTCGACCGCCATGCGCAGCAGCTTTCGCGGCACGTGTTGCAGTTGAGCGGACGCGAATACTGGAGCGGTTTTGAGACCGCGCCCGAGATGGTGGTGTTGTTCCTGCCCGGCGATCATTTCCTGAGCGCCGCGCTCGAGCGCGACCCGGAACTGCTGGATCGCGCGCTGGCCAGGAAGGTTTTAATCGCCACGCCGGTGACGCTGGTCAGCGTGCTCAAGGGCGTCGCCTACGGCTGGCGGCAGGAGCGGCTGGCCAAGAACGCCGACGAATTGCGGCGCATCGCATCCGAATTTTACGAGCGCATGCGCGTGTTCGCCGAGAGCTACGCCGCGTCCGGGCGCGAGCTGGCCAAGGCTGTGGAGGCATATAACCGCTCGGCCCGCTCCTGGGAATCGCGCCTGGAGCCCTCGCTGCGGCGGATGCGCGAGCTGGGGGTGGGAGGCTCGGCCGAGGTGCCCGATCCGCAAAGGATCGACACGACTCCGCGGGAGCTGCCCGCCGCACCGGCGGATCGCCGGAGAGTGGAGCCGATCAAATGATCTCGTCGGAGGAACCGGACGGAACGATCGTCCTGGGCTTCGATATCCGCCACCCACTTGACGATCTTAGCTTCTCCAGGTGGGACCAAGAGCGAAGAGCCCAGTATCTCATCAGGCCGGAGGTCCGGTGGCCCGTGTCAGTAGACCCTGTGGTGTGGCCCGCCCCATCGGCAGAGCAAGTGAACCAGCATCCCTTGAGTCTTTGGAGCAGCGTAGCCGAGGTTCTGGCGGCGTGCCCCGCGGCCGCGTCCCACGGATCGAGCGCGGAGTCGAACATTCCGGTGGTGATTGAAATAGGAGCCCTTCGCGATTCTCAGTCCGTACGCTATTGGGAGAGAATCATGGAGGGGTTCGTCCAGCCCGAAGCGGACGACGCAGGCCAGTACGCAACCGATTCGTTTGGTTACGACGTTGCGGACCGCTATCTTTTGAGCGGCCTGAGCAACTGCGGTCTTTCCGCGGAGGAGATCGGCATAGTTCGAAAGCAATTCGCAGCGCAGATCAACCCCTTCGGTCTGTTCAGCGACCCGGTGGTTGCGGCGGATTTCAGGGTGTCTTGCGACCAGCTTGTCCCGGAGCATGCGCCTTTCTGCATCTACCGGATCCGCAGGATCAAGCCCCTTCCACGAGGCATGCTGGTCGTATGAGTCCCAACCCGCCATTCGACCGCATCACCATCGAGCCCGGCAAAATGGGCGGCCATCCCTGCATCCGCGGGATGCGAATCACTGTCAGGCGGGTCCTGGAAATTCTCGCCACCTATCCGGATCGCTCGGAGTTGTTTAAGGACTTCCCGGACCTTCAAGAAGAAGACCTTCAACAGGCGCTCACCTTCACGGCGCATCCGCGTTGATCGGCGTCCATCGGCGGCCGATATTTGTCCCCCTCCCTGAGCTAACATTTGGACTGTGCGCGACTTCTTTCTCTTTCTATCCCGCCAGGCATGGCTCCGGAAGTGGATGGAGACGGCGGAGTCTTCGCGAAAGCTAATCGCGGCGCTTCGTGGCGGGCGAGACGCTCGAAGACGAATTGGCGGTGTGCGCGCAGCTCCAGCGCGAAGGCATGTTTTCTTCGCTCGATCATCTGGGCGAAAACGTGAATTCGCTCGACGAAGCCGCGGCGTCGCGCGATTTTTACCTGGAAGCGCTTGGACCAGATCGCGGCGCGCGGACTGACCTCGACCATCTCCGTCAAGCTGACGCAGATGGGGCTGGACTTATCCGAAGACGCGTGCCTGGAAAACGTGCGCGCGCTGGTGGCGCCGCGCCAAAGCCGCGGACACGCGGATCGAGATCGACATGGAATCGACCGCCTACACCGACCGGACGCTCAAGATCGTGGAGCAACTGGCGGACGAATGCGGCTGCATTCGCGCGGTGATTCAGGCGTACCTGTTCCGCAGCGCGGCCGACATCGATCGCCTGAACCTGCTGGGGATTCCGGTGCGCTTGTGCAAAGGCGCGTATCATGAGCCGCACGACGCGGCGTTCGCGGACAAGAAGGACGTCGACCGGAATTATTTGAAGCTGATGAAGACCCTGCTCGATCGCGGCGTCTATCCGGCCATCGCCACCCACGACGAGGATATTCAAAACGAGGCGCAGCGGTACCGGCGTGAGCGCGGATTCAGCGCGGACAAGTTCGAATTCCAGATGCTCTACGGCATCCGGCGGGATCTGCAACGGCGGCTGGCCAGCGAGGGCTACCGGGTGCGCGTCTACGTGCCGTATGGCACGGCGTGGTATCCATATTTCATGCGCAGGCTGGCCGAGCGCCCGGCCAACGTGATGTTTCTGATGCGGAATTTCTTCAAATGAAATACGCACATCGCATCGCCGCCGGTCTGCTGTGCTGGCCCAGCCTGATCCCCGCGCAGCAGGCCCAAACCTTCCGCGCGCAAACCAAAATCGTGCAGGTGCCCGTCATCGTCACCACCAAAGACGGCCGCACCGTCGACGATCTTGTGGCCGGCGATTTCAGGGTGCTGGACAACGGCGTCCCCCAACCCGTCGCCATGGACGATTTCATTTCCGGCTTGGCTCCGCTTTCGCTCGCGATCGCCGTTCAGTCGTCGGGAACTTCGAAGCTGGCTCTGGCGAAGATCAATCGCATCGCCAGCATGATTCAGCCCCTGGTGACCGGAACCAAGGGCCAGGCCGCCGTGTTGACCTTCGACAAGGAGATTCAATGGCTCCAGGATTTCACGCGCGAATCCGCCAAAATCAGCAACGCGGTGAAGGGTCTGAAGGCCGCGCCGGCCCAGGGCGCGCGCATGTTCGACGCCATCATGCAGGTTGCGGAGCGCATGCAGAAGCGCCCCGGACGCCGCGTGCTGCTGCTGATTTCGGAAAGCCGCGATCAGGGCAGCGAGACCAGGCTCCAACAGGCCATGGAAGCGGTGGAGCGCGAAGGCATCGAGGTTTTCGGAGCGCATTACTCGTCGAATGCGATGAGCTGGATCTCCAAGCCGGAGGATTTTCCGCAGCAGAACGAGCTGAACGAAATGTTCTTCGCCCAGCTGGAACGGCTGGCCACCACCAATCCCGTGCAGGCGCTGGCGCTGGCCACGGGAGGCGCGGACTCCGCGTTCTTAAAGGAGCGCGGGATCGAGGACGCGATCCAGAAGCTCGGCGCGGAAGTTCATAGCCAGTACATTCTGAGCTTTCCGCAGCGTGGGAGCGCGGCCGGCCCGGATCCGGAAGGGCTGCACCAGATCGAGGTGTCCGTGCCGAATCGCCCGGATCTCCGAATTCGCTCCCGCCGCGTGTATTGGGCCGATTAGCATCGAA
>CAVXWB010000161.1:0-86550 GCA_963765185.1 Bryobacterales bacterium | reverse complement strand
CGCCTGCACGGTAAGCGGAATATCGAGCGTATTGGCGCGGCCCACGGCGAGATCGAGAGCGGGCTTCTCAAACAGCGTGAAGCCGGGCGCCATGACCCGGACCGTATATTGGCCCGCGGCCAGACCGTTCACCGTATAATTTCCGGAGCTATCGGTCTGCGCGACCTTGACGCGTTGTTGGGGCCGGTCAGCGTGACGCTGGCATTGGGGACGGCGGCGCCGGACTGATCGGTCACCTGGCCGCGCAGGACCCCTGTCGTTTGCGCCAAAAGCGCGGCGGGAATCACAGCGCCAGACAGACAACCGACAACACATTGCTTTGAAAAATTCATCGGATTCCTAACTCACTGGATTATTTTTAAAGACTCGGCTGTCTTAGTCGGCGCCGCCGCCGTCCGCTGCCCAGGCTCCAGCCGCCCAGAGACATTTCCTGGGTTCCGGGCTTGGTCAGAATCGGCTCCACGCCGGCCAACAGTTTAATGGCGGTCACTTTGTCGGCCGCCGCACCGACCGTGCTGGACACCACGATCGCGTCGCCGACCTTCAAATCGGCCAAAGAAATAGCAGGACTGTTATCGAGCATCTGCTGGACGTCGGCGCCGCCGCGGAACCCTCCGCCGCCTTCGCCGCGCCCGCGACTTCCCCCACCCCCGCCCCCGCCCCGCCCGCCTTTATTCGCGTTGGGATCGTCGCTGGGGTGCAGCCGGGACGCGATCACCTGGGCCACCTGGGGCTGAAGCTTCTTGACGCTCGAATCCTTATTGATCCGCACCGTCAGCGTCTTCTTGGTGTCCACGTCGCGCACCTGCATTTGGTTCTCTTGCAAATTGATGGAGAGAATCACGCCGGCGATGAGTCTTGAAGGTGCCGGCGACAATCTCCTGGGCGGTCATCTTGCTGCCGTCTGCGCTCTTGTCCCCGCGCGCGCGCACCTCGTCGCCGTTCTTGACGTCCGGCAGGGACGAAACCTTGGCTTCGGCGAAATTGACCGAGTCCGGAGCGTAGCGCCGCACCACCGCGCCGGGCGCGAGCGTGATCACCATGGGCTTCACGCCGGTCAGCGTGCGGATGCTGATGGTGATCGAGTCCGCACTCACCGCGGTTACCAATCCGCTGACGCCGCGCTTGTCCCAATCCGCGCGCTCCGCATCCTGGGTCTTGGTGACGTCGCTTCTCGACATCAGAAAAATCGTCATCGCCGCGATGGTCTGACCGTCCGCCTTGCCGCGAGCCTGCACCCGGTCGTTTACGGAGATGTCGCCGATCTGTACCACCGCCGCCTTGGACACGTCGGTCTCACCCGCCACAATGCGGCGGATGGTCGCCTTGGCCTCCAGGTTCACAGTGTATTCCCGGCCCGCGTCGGTCTTCACCGTCAGCGAGCGGGCGCCTGCATCAACCTTGGTTACCGTTCCGACAAGGGATTGCGCCGCGGGTTGGGATGGCGCCACCGCGCCTTGCCCCCACGCAGATCCCACGGCCAATACGGCGAGAGATAAAAACCTGATGGCGGATTGTATTTGAATCGACTTCACGTGAAGTGGATCGGCGGCAGACTTCATAGGTTTCATAACAACCCCAAATTCTCCTCGTGGATGTGGCCGGTAAGCCCTTTGGGAACATATGATAAGACTTGCTAAGGATAGCACAGGTTACAGGCGCGGGGAGCTTTTTCCTACGAAGCAACAGGCTTATTTACTATCACTTAGATGAACCGCTCGGGGATCGCTCAGGGATCAAGGCGCAGCTTTCATCCCCACCGGCGGCAAGTATATGCCCAGTGGCTCCCGCCGCCACCAGGCGCCGGTGCGGGCATGAGTTGCGCGGTCGGTGAAGGAGTATTCGAACAATTCTGCGCGCACGAAGCGCGGAGGCTGGCCCGGGAAAGGATTGTTCTCCAGCAGGCCGAGCACTTCAGGCGAGCCTTGGAGCAGGCGCAGCATCAGCCCGGGAAACCAGGGGTTGGACGCATAGCTCCCCAGCGCCGCGAACCACATCTGCCAGTCCAGGCGCGGCTGAAAGGGTTGGATCCAGCGCGGAGCGCGGTTCAGATCCCCAGGCTTGTAGCGGAATTCGTAGGGCCGCCAGGTTTCGCCGTCGTCTGAGCCCTCGATAATGATTTCGGGACGCGTGGTGGTCATGACCGCGAACAAGCCGTAGGAGTTGACCACCTGGTAGGGCGAGAGATCCCGCGTCAGGGTTTCGAGCGGCTCCGGGACTGCGCCCGCGATGGTTTCCGACATGCGGGCGATCCCCAGACTCACGATCGCGACCGCGAGCAGCGCCAACGCCATGCGCGCGCGCTTGGTGGAGGGGCGCGCGGCAATCTCGCGTTTGACCATCCACCCCAGCGCCTGATCGTCGAATAGAAACAGGGTCAGCGCCATGGTCAGCAGATTGAAGAAGGTATAGTTGCCGGTGAGGAAAATCAGCGCTTGCAGTCCCAGCAGAACGCATGCGCCGGCCATTCTCCATCGCCGCGGCGTGAAAATCAGGAACGGAACGAACAGCTCGATTCCGAGCACGCCCGCGGTCGAGCCGCGCTGAAACCAGCCCGGCAACTTGTCGGCGTACCAGGCGAATATGGTGGGCAAAGGCTGGGTGTGATAGTGATAGCGCAGCGCGGTGAAGCCGGCCCAGGTGGGGTCGCCGCTGCCCAGCTTGACGTAGCCGGAAAGAAAGTAAAGCCGGAACACCAGACAACGGTACAGCCACGCGACCACGCGCGTGCCGGAAACGGAGCGCCCGAAAAAGATAGCCAGAAATCCAGATTCCAGGAGCAAAGCGTCCCATTGGAACGAAAGAAACTCCTGCCCCGCCATATTGAAGGACAAGTACAGTACGTAGAGCAGCAGCAGAACCAGGCGCTCCAGCTTGCCGAAAAAGAGCAACGCGGCCAGGGCCACGCCGGCCCACGCGAGAACGCGCAGCGCCGCATCGCTTGAATCCCACCAGAACACGGTGGGAAGGGCCAGGAAGCGCAGAACGCCGAACGCGGCCGTGAGCCTGGCCAGGTAGTCGTGAACCGGCGCGATGCCGCGCGCGCCCACCAGGCCGGTGATCTGCGTGGCCAGCGATCCGAATGCGATCGCGTAGATCACGGCCAGCAGGCGCAGGAACAGCCACTGCGTTTTGGCGAAGCGCGCCGGCTCGATGCGCGTGCCGAAGCTCAAGCGCGTCAGCCAATAGAACAGGTCCCGGTGGCGCGCGATGTAACGATAGACGCCTTCCGACGTTGCGGCCAGCAGGCGCGACGATTCATACAACCGCTCCCGCCCTAATGTTTCGAAAACGGCGCGCGCGCCGCTGGTGACGGTGCCGTCGACGCGGACAAGCTGGACCGCTTGCGAAAACGCCTCGCGCGGAATCTCGGGAAATTTGTCCGCGACCTCTTGCGACGGAGCGAAATCGACTGCGCCCCCGGTGAGCTTCTTCCAATAGTCGATCCAGATGCGGCAAAAGCCGCAGCGGCCGTCGAAAATCAACAGCGGCTTGGGGACAGGCTGATTTGCACCAAGATTGGACGGCGTAGACGTTCCTTCAAGCTAACATGACTGCGGAATCCGGTCGTGCGATCGTGAGAAAATAGATCCATGCCGGAAGACGCAAACGGCGCGAACGGGCAATCCAGGCTGGATCGCATGGAGCGGCTCATGGATCTGCTGATCCAGGACCACGCGACATTTCAAGGGGACCACCGGAAGCTTCAAGAACGCCACCGGAGAGTTTCAAGAACGCCAGCCAATTGACGAAGCCATGCGAACTTGGAGGCACATGAAGAATTCCAGTACGAGCATCGGCAATTGCTCAAGGCTCAAGTGCTGCTGACGGACCACGTGGAGAAGCTGGACGCCCGGCTGAGCAAAAAAATGGAGGAGCTGGACGCCCGGCTGAGCAAAAAAATGGAAGAGCTGGCCGAGGCTCAAAAACACACCGACGAGAGCTTGCACGCCCTGATCACCGTGGTCGACGGCCTGGTCCGCCGGCCTCCGCCGCAGTAAGCGGCGAGCCTCCCGCTTCACGCCGCGGTTCTTTTTCCGATCTTCCTCCGTAATTACAAAGTGCTGGAGGTCGCGCTCATTCTCATTGCAGACGTATTCGAGCAATTCCGTGTCCGGCATCAGATCCACATTCATCGAAATCGTCCAAGGCCGAGTGTAGGCGTTGGGATCGTCAAAGGTTAGGCTGCGGTCCATGTGCCCGAAATCCTTGCGGTGGAAGGGTTCGGTGACGCGCAGTTACTCGGTGTGCGGGTGCCCTCTCTCCACCACCAGCGTGTCTCCGTCCCAATGCCCGACTGAGTAGCCTTGCCAGCTGGGATTGGGATCCCGCACCTAAATAACTCCACTCTTCAAACGGATGCTCCGCGTTATACTGGTCGCGTTATGAGTGCAACGTTATGAGTGCGACGTTATGAGTGCGACCCTGACACCCTCGCATCCCACCGAAGCCGCTCCGGACGGCGGCCCGCGCGGAAGGCTCAATCATTTCATCGACGGAAAACTGGTTCCGCCCGCCTCCGGCGCGTACATGGACAACCACGATCCGCGAACCGCGGAAAAAATCGGCTCGATTGCGCTGGGCGATCAAGCCGATGTCGCCATGGCCGTCGAGTCCGCCGCGAAGGCCTTTCCCGCCTGGCGCGATTTGCGGCCCCTGGAGCGTGGGCGCATTCTGGTGGAGATCGCGCGCAAGATCCGCGCGCACATGAAAAGGCTGGCGGAGATTGAATCTCTGGAAGCCGGCAAGCCCCTGTCGTTCGTGCCGCGCGAGCTCGGTGTCGCGGCCGATTATTTTGAATTCTACGGGGGCCTGGCCAGCTCGATTCATGGCGACGTGATCGATACCGGTCCGGGCCATCACATCTATACGCGGCGGGAGCCTTTCGGGGTGGTGGGTGCGATTACGCCCTGGAATTTCCCGCTGAACCAGGTCGCGCGCTGCGCCGCGCCGGCGTTGGCCGCCGGCAACACCGTGGTGGTCAAGCCCTCCGAGAAAACGCCCGGGACCACGGTTGCCATGGCGCAATTCGCGGTGGAAGAGTGCGGGATGCCGCCGGGCGTGCTGAACGTGATCCTGGGAACCGGAGTGCAGGCGGGCGCGGCGCTGGTGGCCCATCCCGGCGTGCGCAAGGTTTCCTTCACCGGCAGCGTGCGCGCGGGCCGCGAAATCGGGCACATCGCCGCGGAGCGCGCGCTGCCCCTGACGCTGGAGCTGGGCGGCAAATCTCCGGATATCATTTTCGAGGACGCCGATCTGGCGCAGGCGATCGCCAATGCCGCGGGTATTTTCACGCGCAACTGCGGCCAGATCTGCGCGGCCGGAACACGCTTGCTGGTGCACGAATCGATCCACGACAAGTTTGTCGCGGGATTGATGAAGGCCGTGGCCGCGATCACGGTGGGACCGGAGGCGGATGCGGACGTCGGGCCCCTGACCACGGCGGCGCAATTTGAAAAGGTTCAGGAGTATTACGAAATCGCGCGTAAAGAAGGGGCCACGGCGGCCATCGGCGGCGGATTGCCCCAGGACCCTCGCCTGAAGCGGGGATGGTATGTCACGCCGACCGTGTATACCGGCGTCACCAACGAAATGCGTATCGCCCGCGAGGAGGTTTTCGGACCCGTCGCGGTGGTGATCCCTTTCAAAGATGAAGAGGAGGCCATCCGCATGGCCAACGATAGCGACTATGGCTTGGCCGCCGGCCTCTGGACTCGCGACATCAGCCGCGCGCTGCGCGTGGCGGCGCGCCTGGAAGCCGGGCAGGTGTATGTGAACGAATATCAGAGCGGAGGGTCCATCGAGACTCCGTTCGGCGGTTACAAGCTGAGCGGCTACGGCCGTGAAAAGGGCATGGAAGCGCTCGAACACTACGTTCAAACCAAGTGCGTCATTATTAAGATTTGATAGGTTTCGCGAACGCCCGAAACAAAGTTTTCGTGAGGGCCGTCTGGGTCACTGGAGGAGATAATTTAAATGAAGATTTTTCAGAGAGCAGTTCCGGCAGTATCCGTAATGCTGGCGACGCTGGTTGTTGCGCCCGCCTTTGGCCAAGCCCCGCCGCCGGTGCTCCCGCCGCCGCAGCTCGACCAATTAGTGGCGCGCATCGCTCTTTATCCCGATCCGCTGATCGCGCAGATTCTCGCCGGCGCGACGTATCCGGACCAGATTCCGCCCGCCGCGATGTGGGCGGACCAGCATCATTACCTCACCGGAGCGGCTTTGGCCGCCGCGATCCAGGCCGATCAACTGCCCTGGGATCCGAGCGTGCAGGCGCTGCTGCCTTTCCCCTCGGTCCTGGAGATGATGAGCTCGGATATGAACTGGACCCAGCAGATCGGCAATGCATTCCTGGCGCAGCAGGCCGACGTGATGGACGCGGTCCAGCGGCAGCGCCACAAGGCCCAGCAGTTCGGCTACCTCAGAACCAACGCCCAGATCGTGGTGGGCGGCGGTCCTTATATCACCATTATGCCGGTCAATCCGGGTTTCATCTGCGTGCCCTATTACGATCCGGCGGTGGTGTTCTTTGCGCCTCGGCCCGGGATTCGTGGTCGGCGGCGCGATCAGCTTCAACTTCGGGATTTCCATCGGCCTGTTTTTCCGGCCCTGGGGCTGGGGCCCGGGCCTGGGCCGCTTCGATTGGGGCGGGCACGCGGTGTTTATCAACGACCATGCTTGGGGCCGCACCTGGGCCAACCGCGGCACTTACGTGCATCCCTACGCGGGCGTCCGTCGCCCGGCGGTGGGAGCGGTTCGCCCGGCCGAGGGGCATAAGCTGATCGGGCGTTCGCCCGCGGAACGCGAAGCCGGTCGAACCGGCAGGGCGGCGCCGAGGGAAGAACACAGAGGGCGCTAACAAAAACCCGGGACAGTATACTCAATTCCCCGATTTCCGCGGTCGCGCCTGTCAAGTCATTTAACCAGGTAACCGAAGCGGGTCTCGGTTGGGTCATTTTATCTAGTAACCGTATAGCTGCGACGTTTTTGATCGATGCTACGGTTGATCTGCTGCGCCCGGGTCGCGCCCGAGCGGAGGTCCAAGGCCGACGCGACGAGCTGGTTCCGTTACCGGATCGGCACAGAACCCTCGAGTAAAAACTCGGGGGTTTTGTTTTGGACCGCATCCGGATGGTGAAGCTCCGAGCCGAGGCCTTGGAACATAAAACGCGACGACGCCGGGCCGTTGTTGCCCGGCTTTCCTTAGGAATCCTTTCTCATCATCCGCCGCATCCAGATCTTGGCGGCGGTGCTGCTGGCACGAATTTCCCGGCCACGGCGTTTGGGTTTGGGCGAAGTGGCTTTCGCCTTGCCGAGATCGAATAAGCGATTCCGCAACGCTTCGATCTCTCGATGCAACTGGGCGACGCTGAGCGATGCACATTGCGCCTTCAGCCTCTGCTTGGCCGCCGCTGGAATCTGCTTGGATTCCAGGATGCGCCGATAGGGAGTGCGCGGCTCATCGTACTTACGCCGGATCTTGCCGCCCTCGCGTATCTTCTCTTTCAGCTTCAGGCTGGGCTGGAAGAAATTCTTGTACAGCCGCAGCTTCTCGTACAGCTCATTCAGAACCGCCAGCTCCGCCGGACTCTCCAGCCGGCTGTAGCCCACGACCTTGCGCACGTGTGTCCAGTTGCGCTGTTCCACCCAGGCGTTGTCGTTCTTCTTGTAGGGCCGGGACCGCGACATCTTGATCTTGGCTTTTTCGCAGTAGTTCCAGAGCAGTTGATTGATCGGGCCCGTATCGTTATCCGGGTGGATCTCCAGGATGGGAAACGGCAGCCTCTTCCTGAGCCGGTCCAAGCCGTCTCGGGTGGCCTCCTGGCTTCGCCGCAGGAGGGCCACTCCCTCCCACCAACTCGTCGCGATATCCACCGCCGAGAGCGTGTGCAAGTATTCGCCTCCGCTCGACCGCCCGCAATGCAGCACATAGTCCACCTGCACATTGCCGATCTCCTCGGTGTCCCAGTCCGCGGCCACCTTCACGGGGATCTTCTGATACAGCAGCGGGTGCACGGCCGGGTTCCGGTTCTGCCGCAGCCCCAATACGCGCTTCTCCCGCGCCAGCAACCGATCGATGCTTTTCGGCGATACACGCCCCAACTGCTCGGCCACCTCCGCACTGCACCGCAACTCGCCCGCCTGGCGCAGCCGCTCCACCTGGTCTCGGAGCGCCGGCGCCAGGCGCTGGCCACAGGGATAGTCGAAAATCTCCCAGACCTTCACCAGCGCCGTTACCACTTCCGCTCCGTAGGTCGCCTTTCGCCGCGACCGCTGTCCCGAATTCGGCTTGGGCGGGTGCGCCAATTTTCGTATCAGCACCTTCCGGTTCAGCCGCGTTCGCTTGCGCGCCTCATCCAGCAAGCGCGTCTTTTCCTGCCGGCTTGCCTTCCCATATTCTTCCCGGACCCGCTCCAGGTATTGCTCGCGTGAGTGCATATCCATCCTCGGACCCTTCGGTCCTTTTCTGGTCTCACGCCACGGCCCCCTTCGGTTACTTTTTCATTTGACCCAACCGATGCCCTCCCGGTGACATTCTACGTGACCCAATTCGTCGCGATGAGATGAAATCGGGAATTGAGTATACTGTCCCGGGTTTTTCAGCTTACTTGCAGCATGATCTTGCCGATGTGCAGGCTGGATTCCATGCGGCGATGCGCTTCCGCGGCGTTTTCGAGCGGATAGACGCTGTCGATGACAGGGCGAATCTTGCCGCTCGAGATCAGCGGCCAGACCTGCTCCTCCAGATCGTGCGCGATTTTGGCTTTGCGCTCCACGGTCTGGGGACGCAAGCCGGAGCCGGTGATGGTAAGCTGCCGGCCCGTGATCAGAGACAAATCAATCTCGGCTTTGCTCGACTCCATGAAGTTGATGTACACCAGCCTCCCGCAGCGGGCCAGCACGCGCAGATTCCTGAGCGGTATAGCTTCCGCCGACCATGTCCAGAATCACGTCGACGTCTGCGCACTTCCTTTTCGAAATCCGACTTCGCGGTAGTTGATCGCCAGGTCCGCGCCCAGCTTGCGGCACGCCGCGCACTTTTCCTCCGATCCGGCGGTGACAAACACGCGCGAGCCCAGCGCCTTGGCGAGCTGGATCGCGGTGATGCCGATGCCGCTCGATCCGCCGTGCACCAGCAGCGTCTCGCCGGGCTTTGAGCCCGCCCAAATCGAACACGTCGAGCCATACAGTGAAGAACGTCTCCGGCAGCGATGCCGCCTGAATGGCGTCGAGCCCGCCGGGGATCGGCAGGCACTGCGCCGCCGGAGTCACGGCGTATTCGGCGTAGCCGCCGCCGGTGAGCAAGGCGCAGACCGAATCGCCGATGCTTCCAGCGCTCGCGCCTTCTCCCAACGCCTCAATCGTCGCCCGCAACCTCCAGTCCCGGAATCGGCGAGACGCCGGGGCGAAGAGCGTAGCGCCCGGCGGCCTGCAGCACATCGGCGCGATTCACGCCCGCGGCCTCGACTTTGATCAGAACCTCGCCCGGACCGGGGACGGGAATGGGCGCGTCGACAAGTTTGAGCGCTCCGCCGGGTTGGACAACTTCGATCTGGCGCACTATTTTAATTCTGCCGGCTTTAATTCCGCAATCATGCGGTCCAGCGAATTCATCCCCATGCCGGTCGAGCCCCAACCGAAATCGGTTTCGAGCATCTTGGAGATGTCGTCGCGGGTCTTGTTTTGGCGGGCCATGTCGCGGACGCGGGTTTGCATGGTCAGGAAACCGGCGCGGAACTTCTCCAGGTCGCGCGCTTCATCAGCGCGCCATGGCCCGGAATCACGGTGTCGAAATCGAGCTTCAGCATCTCCGTCCAGCGTCTGCGGCCAATCCGCGGCGCTGGCGCCATTGGTGTAGTCGAGAATCGGCGCCACGGTGCCGGCTCCGGCGCTGGTGGTGAACAGATCGCCGGTGTGGACCACGCGCAGCGCGGGGAAGTAAATCGCCACGTCGCCGTTGGTGTGGCCGCGGCCGTTGTAGTACGCATCCACTTCCTTGCCGCCCAGCATCACCTACGCACTGATCCGCGAAGGCGACCTGCGGCACGCCCGGCTGCCTGCCCTTCACCATGTTGGCGCGGGCGTTCTTATGGATGAAGATCACCACGCCATTGGCGATCATCTTGGCGTTGCTGCCGGTGTGGTCGCCATGCTGGTGCGTGTTCAGGACGTACTTGACGGGCTTAGTCGGAGAGCTTCTTGACGTTGGCCATGATCTCGTCGTAGTTCTGCTCGAACTTATCGTCGACCAGAATCACGCCGTCGTCGGTCAGATAAATCGGCGACGTTGCCGTTGCCGCTTTGCTCCAACTCGTAGAGATCGTCCGCGATCTTGTTGACAACCATTGGCGCCGGCGCCTGTTTGTTCTGGGTATACGCCACCCACGCCCCCGCGAGCACAAACATGCCGGCAAGAAGACGGACGAGAAGGGTCCTGGGCATGTCGCAGATTATTGCTTGGTCGAAGCCTTGCCCTTGCTCTTATTGGCCGAAGCAGCGGTCAGCTTGGCCAGCTCCGCTCTGGCCTGGGGGACGTAATCGTTGGCCGGATAAGACTTGAGAAAATCCTTAAACGCGGCAATGGCGTCGGGCCTGTGCCCGCCCATCTCCAGCGCCTTGGCCTTCTGGTACAGAGCGTCCTGAGATTTGTTGTTTCCGGGATAATGGTCGATCACGTCCTGGAACGCCTGCGACGCGCCGTCGTAGTCCTTTTGGCGCGCATACACCATTCCGATGTAGTAACCCGCCATGGGCGCAAACTCATCGTCGGGATAGTACTTGATGTAGTTGGCGAACTCTTTCACGGCATTGTCGTCGTATCCGCTGGCATAATCCTTCAAAGCGTCCTGCTGAAGGCCGAGCCTGGTTGTGCCCGGAGGCGCGCCGCTTGAGTCGGGAGCGACCACCGGAGCGGGCGGCGCGGGCGCAGGCTGGTTCAAAACGCTCACCTTGTCGGAGAGGTCCTTGAACTTGCTGTCCATCGTTCCCAGGCGGCCGTTCATCTGGTTGACCGTCTGGGCCAGCGCGTCCACGCTCTTCGACAAAGCATCCATCTGCGTGGACAACGGCGCGATCGCCAGCGAAACTTTGCCCTGCTGCTCGCTCAGGGTGGTGGTAATGTTGCTGGTCAGGGTACGCTGCAAGGCCGCCATATCCTGGGTAACCTGGGTGGAAGCAGTGGTCGCCTGCTGCACCAGCGTCCGCAACCCCTCCAGCTTTTCGTCTTGCGATTTTTGCAGCATCCTGACCTTGTCGGCAAGGTCTGCCACGTCCCGCTGAATCTCTAAGATGTCGTCCTTTTTCTGCGCGGGGGAAAAGGCGGGGCCGGCCACCAGCGCCAGCACGAGCAAGCGAAGCGTGTTTCGCATGTGTGTCTTTACCTCCTATCCTAACGATACTTCGATCCCACGTCACCCGTTGTGGGGCGGGCGTCCGCCCCACAACCGGGTTGCATTCGTTTTACTGCGCCGGCGCCAGATGCGCGTGCCGGTTGCGTTGATAACAATCCTCGCTCGCCTCCGTGCACACGGGGCGCTCCTTACCATAGCTGATGACGCGGATGCGTGCTTCCGGTACGCCCAGTCCCACCAGAAAATCCTTGGCGGAAGTGGCGCGCCGGTCGCCCAATCCGAGATTGTATTCGGCCGAGCCGCGCTCATCGCAGTGTCCTTCGATGACTACGCTGAAAGTGGGATCGGCCGCGAAGATGCGCTTGAGCAGATCCGCGTCGCGGGTCAGAGCGGTGCGGGCGTCGTCGCGGAGATCGCTCTTGTCATAGTCGAAGTAGGCGTCCTGGGACTCCCTGTTCAGCGTCTCCGCGCCGGAAATTGCAGGCGGAGGCGGAGCCGGAGGAGGCGGCGCAGCCGGCACCGTCACGTTCACGGTTACCGAGCGCATATCGTTGCCGCCGCCGCTCCTGGCGGTCAGCGTGTAGGTGACTGTGTTGGACGGAAACACCTGCCGCGTGCCGTTGGCGGCGACAGTGCCCAGACCCTGATCGATGGCGATACTGGTGGCGTTGGCCACCGACCAACTCAAGGTAGCCGATTGGCCGCGTTGAATGGTCTGCGGCTCCGCCGTGAAGCTGTTGATCCGCGCTGCCTGTGGTTTGGGCGGCGGGGGTGGGGGCGGCGGCGTTTCCTTGGCAGTCGCCGGCGGGGGCGGCGGTGGTGCGGCTGGCGCTTTCTTCTTACAGCCAGCGGTCGCGATCAACAACATCGCGGCGAACACCGCTGCATTCAGTGTTCTCTTGTTCATTCGCATCCTTATGTTCCTGGCCTCCTGGACTTGCTCAAAATCATTGCGGCTCAAACACTTTAGTTTATCCCTTTCGCCCATACGGGTTGGAAGTTGTTTCCCTGGGTGGTCAGTTGCTGCACGTGCGAGCCATCCGCAAGCATGGTGTAAATCTGCGTGGACCTCGCTCGCTTGGAGGTGAACACGAGGTGCAAGCCGTCCGGCGCCCAGGTCGGATTCTCGTTATCGCCGGTGTTATGCGTCAACTGGATGGGCTGGCGCTTGGAAACATCCATGATGAAGATGTTGAACTGCCCGATCTCATAGCCGCGAGTCCAGGAAAACGCGATCCACTGCCCATTCGGGCTCCAGGCAAGGATTCGCAACCTCGCCCTCCCCGGTGGTGAGCATCTCCGCGTTACCTCCGTCAATGCCCATGAGCCAGAGCTGCGGATGGCCCGTGCGGCCGGAGATATACGCGATCTGGCTGCCGGTTTTGGGATTCACCTTGGGCTCCTCCTCAATGGCGGTGACGTGCGAGATGGCGTTCAGATCGCCGCCTTGCAGATTGGCGATATAGATTTTCTCGTCCTTGTCGCTGCCGATCTTGGTGCCGAACAGAATGTGCTTGCCGTCGGGCGTAAACTCAGGCGTGGCGACCACGGAAGAGACGGGATTGTAGAACGACAGCTTCCGGTTGGTGTCGGCGGAATGGATCATGATGATGGGGTTGCCGTCCACCAGGTGTCCGCCGCGCTCCTGTTGCGGGTAGCTGGTGAAGGCGAACATCTTTCCGTCGGCGGAAACCGCGGGCGTCATCGACAGGCTCTTGTAAGACGTCAATTGCTGCTGGTTGGAGCCATCGTAATCCATGGACCAGATTTCCTTCACCCCCACCTTCCTGCCATCCCCCATGGTGCGCGGCCCGGTGCGATCGGAGACAAAATAAATCTTGGTGCCGGAAAGACTCTTGCCTCCGAACTGGGCCAGGATGTCGGCGGCGAACTCGCGCGCCACTTTCTTGGCGCCGTCTTCGTCAAGCGACCCGACATACCTCTTGCCGAACAAGGTCGCGGCGGCGGGCGTGGATTGGCTCAGATTGTAGAGATAGCCGAGCAGCACCAGGCGTCCCTCCTGCACCGCGGTGTAGCCGAAGGCGAGGTCGTTGGCATTCACTGGAGCCCCGGACCAATCCGTGAGCCAGGGGCCGTTGCTTTGTCCGCGGGCGTTGGGCGGAACAAAGTCCTCGGGACGCTGCGGCACATTCAGCGGATACACGCTCTTGGCCACCAGCTTCAGCACGCCCCCGCCATCCAGCTCGTCCCACAGCGTCGTGTTGAATGCGTTCATGAATTTCTGCGCGTCACCCGCTCCGCGGAGATCGGGAACCGCCAGCTTCAACGGGTCGCCGTTGATGATCCTGCCCTGAATATCCGCATCTTGCCCGGTTAGCATCAATGCGCCGGCCGCGAGCAGTAAAGTAAGCAGCACGAAAATAGTTTTGGGTTTCATCGTTTCAACTCAAACCAGAATTCAGCCGAGGCCTGGTCGCGATCGAAGCAGGCTGGAATCTTAGGGAACGGGCTCGCATCCATGATCGCCCGCTCCACCGAAGAGTCCAGCGGAGCAACGCCGCTGCCTTGAAGGATATGCACGTTGCGGGCCGTTCCGTCGTGCGTCAAGTCAAAGGTGGCAATCACCGTGGGCGCGGTGCGAACCGAGGCGTCCACATTGCTGGTATTCCAATGCGCGGCCACCAGTTGCTGGATCTGCGCGGCATACGCCGGGCAGCGATTGCCGATGGTGGAGTTGGCGCCGGGACTCACGCGGCCCGACCCGGCCGCCGAAAAAGCCGGATTCGACACCGCCGGCGCCGATTTGCTGTACACCTGATACGGATCGATGCTCTTGAACGGCCGGAATTTGTTTTTCTCGCTGGCTACCTCGGCCGGAGTCTTCTTGGCCGTCTTGGTCTTGAGAGCGACCGCATCCGGCGGAGGCTTCTCCTCCTTGACGCGCTCGATCGGCTTGGCCGGCGCCTGCGGAACCTCGGAATCGGTGTCGCTGGCCAAAGGATTCTGCGGACCGTGGTGCGGCAGCGGAATCGCATTCACGGTTTCGATGGCCACGGATGAGCCGCCGGCGTCCGGGGCTCCGAAGACGTTCCTGTGCGCCGCCAGCCAGCCCGAAAAGATCATCCCGCCGATCAGCGCCGCGTGCATAGCCAGCGCAACCAGGAACGCGCCGCGCATGCGCTCAGGCGGAATCAGGATTTCGCCCGGAGCGGTCACGGTTTCGGCAACTCCTGAAGCTTGGTCACAACCTGCACCTTGAAGTGCGCTTGAGACAGGGCGTTGGCCACCTGCACGAAGGTCTCGATCAGTCCCCGCTTGTCCGCGACCACGTAGACGGATTTCTGGTTCTTGAACCGCTTCTCGATCTCCGGACCGAGCTGGTTGATGTTGATCGGCTGATCGTTCAGGTAGAGGTTCCCGCTCTTGGTGATTTGCACCTGTGGGAGATCTTCGGTTGTCTCCTTGACTTCCTTTACAGCCGGCACGTCGATATCCAGGCCGGACTCCATCACGTGCGCCGTCAGCATGAAAATGATCAACAGTACTAAGACGACATCGACCAGCGGGACCACGTTCATCTCCGAAAGCGTCCCGAGCGACACGGAACGGCGTCCGCGAGGACTCCAGCCACGTCCACTCCCGTTACCAGCGGAAAACGCCATATATATCCTTTGTGATGCCTATTCCTCCAGGTTCCGTTCCGTCAGATTGAGAAACTCCAGCGAGAAATCCTCCATGCGCGCCCCGATCTCACGAATCCGGCTCCCGAAGTGGTTATAGAAAATGCTGGCCGGGATGGCGGCGAACAAGCCCATGGCGGTGGCGACCAGCGCGCGGGCAATGCCCGGGCCCACGGCCCGCATACTGGGAGTGCCCACCAGGCCCAGTCCGGAAAACGCCTCGATGATCCCCAATACCGTGCCGAACAGGCCGATGAAAGGGCTCACCGAAGCGATGGTGGCGAGCCAGTTCATATTCCGTTCCAGGCGCGAAACTTCTTCGCTGACGCCCAGTTGCAGCGTCCGCTCCAGCGCCGCCTGATTGGTGATCCGGGAGCGGGCGGCCATCTGCCGGCATACTTCGCTATAGCCGAAATCGAAGACGCCCACCAGAGGCGCGGCGCGGAACTGTTCGCTGGCCGCAGCCACGGCGTCCAGGCGCGTGGCCTTGCGAAACGCGCGCAGGAACCGGCGGTTGGCGCCCTGCGCGCCGCGCAACATCAGCCATTTGGAAAGGATCACGGTCCACGAAAAAATCGACGCCAGGGCCAGCAGGCCCAGTACGACGTCCGGAACTACGTCGGAAGTATTGATGAGCTCTAGAAAATTTACATCCAGCCAGAGCGCAGTTACGTGTGGCGCGGACATCCCCAATTTCATTGTAGACGAGGGGAGCGCGGGAACAAAAGAAATAAAAAATGTTTTGGGCAGGCGCACGCTTTGGCAGCCGGTACGCCCGGTCCCCTATAATCGTGGGCAATGCAGGTTGCGAGCTATGCTGGTTGAGCTGGTTGTGGAAAACTACGCCGTCATCGAACGCGTGCGCGTGCGCTTCCACCCCGGCCTCAATCTACTGACCGGAGAAACCGGAAGCGGCAAGTCCATCGTCGTCGACGCGCTGGGGCTGCTGTTCGGCGGACGCTCCTCGGCTGAAATGGTCCGCGGCGGCGCGGATCGCGCGCGCGTGTCGGGCGTTTTTGAGATCCCCTCCTCGCCCGATCTTCTGGCGCTGCTGCAACAGGCCGGGGTCGAACCGGAGGATGGCGAAGTGTTGGTCGAGCGCGAGATTCAGTCCAACGGGAAATCCCGCGCGCTGGTGGGAAATCGCCCCGCCACCGCGGCTCTGCTTCGGGATCTGGCCCCGTTTCTGGGCGATATTCACGGCCAGCACGATCAGCAGCAGCTCTTTTCCCCGGCCGTGCAGCGCGAAATGCTGGACGCGTTCGCGGGCGCGGAGGAACTGGCTCACGAAGTCGCGGCGCGATACCGGCAATGGCGCGCGACATCAGAGGAACTTGCGGAGCTGGACCGCACCTCGCAGGAAAAGCTCCGGCTGGCGGATTTGTGGGCGTTCCAGCGCAAGGAGATCGAGACGGTCGCGCCCAAGCCGGGCGAAGATGCCGAGCTCGAAGGCGCACGGCGCGTATTGCGCAACGTGGTCCGCCTTCAGGAATCCGCGGGAGCAGCCTACGCGGCGTTATACGAAGACGCGCACAGCGCCCTGGCGCAACTGGCGACGGCGGCCAAGCGCCTGGAGGAAGCGGGTCGTCTTGATAAAAGCATTGGGGAGGTGATCGCGGCGCTCCAGCCGGCTTCGATAGGAGTAGAAGAAGCCGCGCATGCCCTGCGCCATTACCTGGGCGCGCTGGAAGCCGATCCCCTGCGTCTGGATGAAGTGGAATCCCGGCTGGACGCGATCGAAAAACTGAAGCGCAAGTATGGGGCGACGATCGAGGAAACGCTCGCGTTTTTGGACCGGGTAAAGACGGATCTCGCCGCGGTGGAGCATTCCACCGAGCGGCATCAAACGCTCGAAAAGGAGATCGCACGGGCTTCGGAGGCTTATGAATCCGCGGCCTCCCGGCTTTCTGTAAAAAGACGCGAAGGAGCGCTGCGCCTGGCTGAGCGTGTGGAACGGGAGTTGGCCGCGCTGGCCATGGAGAAAACCCGCGTCGAGATTCGAGTCGAGACACATGGGTCAACCGCGGGGTGGTCAGAACACGGCTCTGACGTTATCCGCATCCTGATCTCGCCCAATCCGGGCGAGGAGCCGAAGCCGCTCGAAAAGATCGCCTCCGGAGGGGAACTGTCGCGAGTGGCTCTGGCGCTGAAAACGTGCACAGGGACGCGCGCCGGCCAGTCGTCGGCGCCCCTGACGCTGGTGTTCGACGAAATCGACGCGGGAGTGGGCGGCAGCGCGGCGGAGGCCGTGGGCCGGAGGCTGAAGAAGCTGTCCCGCGGGAGCCAGGTCATCTGCGTGACGCACCTGCCGCAGATCGCAGGCTTCGCCGATCATCACTATTCCGTCGAGAAGCACACCGTCAAGGGCCGCACCACCGCCGCCGTGGAGGAGTTGACGCCGGAGGCTCGCACGCGCGAAATCGGCCGCATGCTTTCCGGGGAACGCGTGACTCCGGAAGCGCTGCGCCACGCCGAGCAATTGATCAAGTTGGGAGTCGAGTAGCATGCGCCGTCTCCGGTTCGGACTCCTTTCACTGGCGCTGGCCCTTCAAGCCCCACTCGAAGCGTGGAACGCCACCGGCCATCGAATCGTGGGCGCAATCGCCTACGATCACTTGACGGCGAAAGCCCGGGAGCGGGTGGATGAACTGCTGCGGCAGCATCCCGATTTCAAGGCGCTGCTGGGGCGGGATGCTTTTCTCGCCGCCTCGGTCTGGCCGGACGCGATCAAGGGCGACAATCGGTTCTATGACGACACCCGCGCCAATGCCCAGCCTACGCCGCTGCTGCCTGGCTTTGCCGCGGTGGGATTCTCCAGCATGGCCCGGCACACCAACTGGCACTACATCGACATTCCGTTCTCGCCCGACGGAACTCCGCTGGAGCCTCCCTCGTCCCCCAACGCCCTGATCGAGCTCCGCAGGATGCTCAAGGAAACCAACCTCAGCGCTTACGATCTGCCTTGGCTGGTTCATCTTACCGGCGACGTGCATCAACCCCTGCATTGCACCAGCCGGTTCACAAAATCGCAACCCAAGGGCGATCAGGGCGGCAATCTGGTTTTTGTCACCCCCGGCCGGAACCTGCATGCCCTCTGGGACGACCTGGCTGGAAGCGACACGACCGACGCCTATGTGAATCGCTATGCCGCTGAAATTACAGCCGAATTCGTCAAGGGGAACGGCCAGCACCCGCGTCTTTCGAGGGACCCCAAGAGGTGGGTTGAGGAGGGATTCGATCTCGCCAAGCGCGAAGTTTACACCTTCGGACCGGAAACCGGCTCGCGCGAGCATCCCCTGCCGCTTCCTCCCGGTTACGAGGACAACTCCCGCCGCATCGCGCGGATTCAATTGGCCAAGGCCGGCCTGCGGCTGGCGGCGGCATTGAACACGAAGCTGGGTCAGTAGCCCTGCTTATGGAACTGTAACAAAACAGAACGATTGGTACTGGAGCAAGTGGGACTTTCCGTCTAGCTTCCCGATCTCCGAGTAACAATTTTTAATGGAAACGGAGTCTACCTCTGTACAGGAGTCCGGTCCGGTGCTAAGATAAAGGCGTCCAGTTGTGGAACCTTCCAAGGTTCAACGCGTCTCTTTCTCTAGGGAGCATTTGCCGACTGCCCGGTGAATCCCCCAAAAGTTCGGCACGCTACGACCTCGCGGTAGTGGTGAGCCGGCCGGTGAGTATCTTCCTCCGAGTACTCACCGGCTTTTTTATTTTGTTGTCATTTCCGACCGTCTATACTGGCAGGTAATGCAGAGCTTTGACATGATCGTGCTCGGGTCCGGTCCAGCGGGCCAGAGGGCGGCGATTCAGGCCTCGAAGTGCGGCCGGCGTGTCGCGGTTGTGGAAAAACGCGAGGTGGTGGGCGGCACCTCGGTCAATACCGGCACAATTCCCTCCAAGACCATGCGCGAAGCGGTCTTGCACCTGTCCGGCTATCAATACCAGGACATCTATGGCGTGAACTACCGCGTGAAGGAGAAGATCTGCATGGCGGATCTGATCTTCCGGGTGCAGCACGTCATCAAGACCGAGATCGACGTCACGCTGGCGCAGCTTACGCGCAATAACATCGAGATGTTGTTCGGGTGCGCCAGCTTCACCGATGCGCACACGATCCGCGTGGAGGGCTCCCGCGGCTCCAATGTTTACAGCGCGGAAAACATCGTGATCGCCACCGGCACCAAGCCCGCGGTTTCCGCCAAAGTTCCCGTGAACGGCCGCAATATCCTGAATAGCGACCAGATCCTGCTGATGCCCCAGATTCCTAAAACGCTGATCGTGGTGGGCGGCGGCGTGATCGGCGTCGAATACGCCTGCATGTTCGCGGTTCTGGGCGTGCGCGTGATCTTAGTAGAGAAGCGGCCCCGGCTTCTGGAATTCGCCGATTCCGAGATGGTGGAGGCGCTGTCGTATCACCTGCGCGACAGCCGCGTCACCATGCGTTTGAACGAGGAAGTATCGAGCGTGGAGGAGACGCCGGAAGGGGCCGTGGTGGCGTGCCTCGAGAGCAAGAAGAAGATCGTGGGCGACGCTTTGCTTTACGCCGTGGGGCGGCAAGGCAACGTGGACGAGATGAACCTGGCTGCGGCCGGCCTCGAAGCCGATTCGCGCGGGCGCATCAAAGTGGACGCGGATTATCACACCAGCCAGCCGCACATCTTCGCGGTGGGCGACGTGATCGGGTTTCCCAGCTTGGCTTCGGTTTCGATGGAGCAGGGGCGCATTGCCGCGGCGCGCGCCTATAACCTCCCGGCGCATTCCAATCCGGCCACGTACCCCTACGGAATTTATACGATTCCCGAAATCTCCTTCATCGGGAAGACGGAGGAGCAGCTCACCGAGGAAGACGCCCCTTACGAGGTCGGCGTGGCGTATTATCGCGAAATCGCGCGAGGGCAAATTCGCGGCGACACCACCGGACGCCTGAAGCTGATCTTTCACCGGGAAACGCGCGAATTGCTGGGAGTGCACATCATCGGCGAAGGCGCGGCCGAGTTGATCCACATCGGCCAGGCAGTCATGGTGCTCCACGGCAAGGTGGACTATTTCCTCGAGACCGTGTTCAACTACCCGACTCTGGCCGAGTGCTACAAAGCCGCGGCGTTTAACGGTCTCAACAAGCTGTCGCGGATCTAGCGAGCCCGCAAAGGGCCGTTCGCGGCCCTCAATTCCCGAGAGCAACAGCCTGGCTCAAGGTCGCGACCCAGGCTCCGTTTTGCGGGCTGTTACTGAGGAGCGGCGCGGCAGTCACGCTCCGGAGTGGAGTACGCTAGATAAATGGGAGCCATAACGGAATCAAATATAGACATTGATTTTGCTGGCGCGGCGACGGCGCCCCCGCCGGAACTCGATCTCAGGCCGGAACACCTGGAATTCGGGCGCGTGACGGCCCCGCTGTGGTTTCGAGCCTGGTATCGCAACGGCGCGTGGGAGCGCGGCCGGGTCGAACCCTGGCACACCATCGACCTGCATCCGGCGGCCATCGTCCTGCATTACGCTCAGGAAATATTCGAGGGTCTGAAGGCCTACAAGATGCCGGACGGATCCGCGGCGCTGTTCCGGCCGGAGATGAACGCGAGGCGCATGAATCGCTCCGCGGCGCGCATGGCCATGCCGGAGATTCCGGAGCAGCTTTTTATCGACGGCATCCGGACCCTGGTGGATTGCCAGCGCAAGTGGATTCCGAATCCGCCCGGTTCGCTGTATATCCGGCCCACCATGATCGGAACGGAGCCGTGCATCGGCGTCCGGCCCAGCCATGAGTATTTGTTCTTCGTGATCGTGCTGCCTTCGGGTAGTTATTTTCAGGGCGTGCCGAGCGGGAGCACGGGCACGGTCCGCGTGCTGGTCTCAGAAACCGTGGGACGAGCCGCGCGGGGTGGAACCGGCGACGCCAAGGCCGGCGCGAACTATTCGGTGACGCTGCAAGTGATCGGCGAGGCCAAGAAGAAGGGTTGCGCGCAGGTGATGTTCCTGGATTCGCACGGCGAGCGCACGGTGGAGGAAATGGGCGGCATGAACGTCTTCTTCCTGCGCGGAGACACACTGATCACGCCGCCTTTGACGGGCACGCTGCTGGCGGGAATCACGCGCGACAGCGTTCTGAAGCTGGCTCCCACGCTCGGAATCAAGGTGAAGGAAGAGCGGATCGTGTGGGAGGAGCTGCTGGCCGGCGTGAAGTCCGGGCAGGTGAGCGAAGCCCTGGCATGCGGAACGGCCGCCGTGATCACCGGCATCGAATCCTTTGTCCTCGAAAACGGCGACGAGGTGCGCGTCGGCAGCGGCGGGTGCGGACCGGTCACGCACAAGCTCTACGACACGCTGCAAAACATCCAATACGGAGTTTCGAAGGACCCGTTCGGGTGGGTCACGACAATCTAGCAGCCCGTGGTAGAAGGGGCTGCATCGCGGTTTTCGCGCCACGAGAGACAAGTCCCGCGTGGAAGAATCGACAACACAGTGCAAGCTTGGAACACACTTGCGTCTGGAGACGTAATAAATAGAAGCGCTCAAGCGGCGCGGAGAGAACCAAGGAACCTTCATGCGGAGTTTTTTTTACAAAGTTTTACATTCACATTTTTTTCTGCTGGCGTGCCTGTATGCGGCGGTGGCCAACCCGGCCGCGGCGGAAGACGAAATTCGCATCGAGCCAGCGCACGGACGGCTGGGCTGGGTGACCAACCCTTACCGGCAAAGGATCGTTCCTCCGATCAGTCTCGACAATTCGCCGCGCCTGGAAACGCTGGTGCGCGCGGGCAACCTGTATCTGACGGCTCCCGACGTGGTGGCGCTGGCGATTGAGAACAACCTGGACGTGGAAGTGCAGCGCTACGGTCCGCTGCTGGCGAAGGAAGTGCTGAGGCGCGCGCAATCCGGCGGTGCGCTGCGCAGCGTCGGGTTAGGCGTCGCGGCGGGACCGCAGAGCGTCAGCCTGCAAGGCGTCAGCGTCAACTCCAGCGGCGCGGCGGCCAGCACGGCCGGAAACGGAGTCAGCTCCGGCGGCGGAATCGTGACGCAGCTGGGGCCGGCGCTTCTTTCGCTCGACCCCACCTTCCTGGCGTTCACGAATTTCGCGCACACCACCAGCCCGCAGAGCAATACGTTCCTGACCGGGACTACGGCGCTGGTGCTCGGTACCGCCACGTACGAGGCGCAGTATGCACAGAACTGGGTTTTCGGATTGACCGCGCAGTTGACCTACCTCAGCACCCGGAACACCGTGAACAGCGCCTTTTACAGCCTGAATCCGTTCACCTCCGGCGATCTGGATTTGCAAGTCACGCAGAACCTGCTGCAAGGCTTCGGCGCCTCGGTCAACGGACGCAACATCCGCGTGCAGAAAAACAATCTGAAGGTGATGGATTTGCAGTTCAAGAACCAGTTGATCACCACCGTGTCGGCGATTCTGAACCTGTATTGGGATCTGGTGAGCTTCCGCCAGGACGTGGAGGCGCGGCAGCGCGAGGTGGACGCGGCGCAGCAGTTGCTTCAGGACAATCGCAGGCAGGTGGAGCTGGGAGCGCTGGCGGAGATCGAGGTCACGCGCGCCGAGTCGCAGGTTTATTCCAGCCAACAGGATCTGGTGGTGTCGGAAACCAATCTGTTGCAGCAGGAAACCGTCCTGAAGAACGCGCTGGTGCGCGACGGGATTCAACGCGCCAACCTGTCCAACGTGCGGGTGATTCCGCTGGACCAGATCGTGATTCCGGAATCGGACAACTTGAGGCCGCTCGACGAGTTGACCCAGCAGGCCGTGGAAAAACGAGTGGAGGTCTCCACCAACCGCATCAACATCGAGAGCAATCAGATGAACCTGGTGGGGATCAAAAATTCGCTCAAACCCACGCTGCAAGCGTTCGCGGAGCTTACCAACAACGCGCTGGCGGGCGTGACCACGTCGCCCGCGGCCGCGATCGCGGAGGCGGCCTTCGCCGGAGGATACGGCAACTTTCTTTCTCAGATTTTTCAGCGCAACTATCCCAATTACTCGGCTGGGGTGTCGCTGAACATCACGCTGCGCAACCGCGCCGCGCAGTCCGACTACGTGACCAGCCAACTGGAACTGCGGCAGAACGAACTGAATCTGCGGAAGTCCATCAATCAGGTGAGGGTGGACGTGGAGAACGCGGTGATCGGCCTGCAACAGGCGCGCGCGCGCTACAACGCGGCGGAGAAAGCGCGCGAACTGCAACAGCAGACCCTGGACGCGGATCAGGAGAAGTACCGGCTGGGAGCGTCGACTTCCTACCAGGTGGTGCAGGATCAGCGCGACCTGGCCAGCGCCGTGAGCACGGAGGTGCAGGCTCTGGCGAACTATACGCACGCGCGGATCTCCTATGACCAGGCCATGGGAACGCACGCTCGAGACCAACAATGTTTCGATCGACGAAGCGATGACGGGGCGGATTTCGCGGCCATCCACGCTGCCCGCAAATCTGCCCGCGGGGGCCAAATGACGCGCCGTTGGAGCAAAGGCGTGGCGCACGCACTCGTGCGTGCCGTGTCGAGACTCGTCTCGACACCTCGTTCAGCTGTGGACACGTCGAGCGTCGCCAGGAGTGGCGACCCTGCACGCACGAGTGCGTGCGCCACAGCCTGCATCTGTCTGGTTTCCGTGATGCATGCGCAAGACGCGTCCTCGATCGATCCGGTGCGCCCGATGAAGCCGGTGATCGTACGTCCTTATCTGGCGCCCTATGTTCCGCCCGCACGGCTGAACAACTCCGGGCGTTTGGGCGATTTAATTCGCGCCGGAACGCTCTATTTGACGGCGCAGGACGCGATCGCGCTGGCGCTGGAAGACAACATCGACATCGAATCGGCGCGCTACAACCTGCCCATCGCAGCATGGAATCTGGAGCGGTCGCAAGCGGGCGGCGCGCTGCCGGGCGTGCCGAGCGCAGCAGGGTATGCGGGATCGGTCGCCAGCGGCCAAGGCGTGGCGGGCAGCCAGGCGGCGGCGGGCGTGGGAGGCGGCGCCGGAGGTGGAGCGGGAGGAAGCGGCGGGAACGCGACCATTTCGCAGGTTGGACCGATCGCGCAGACGCTCGATCCCAGCATTCAGGAATCCAGCGTCTTCAGCCACACCACCACGCCGGAACCGAACGCGACGCAAAGCATCACCTCCGTGCTGGTGGACACGACGCACGTCTATAACGCGTCGCTTCAGGAAGGGTTCCTGACCGGCGGCAGCCTGACCCTCAGCTATAGCGATCACTATCTGAAAGAGAACGCCGCCACCGATGTGTTCAATCCGACTTCGGCGCCGAGTCTTGGGATCAGCGTGCAGCAAAACCTTCTTCGCGGCTTCGGCATAGGGGTGAACCAACGCACCATAAATGTGAACAAGGTCAACCTCCAGATGTCGGATCTCAGCTTCAAGACGCAGGTGATCAACACCGTGGCCAGCGTGCTGATCCAGTATTACGGCCTGGCCGCCGACTACGAAGACCTGAGAGCCAAGCAGAGCGCGCTCGATACGGCGCAGCGGTTCTATGAAAACACCCGGAGGCAGGAGGAACTGGGAGCGCTTTCGCCGCTGGACGTGACCACGGCGCTGTCGCAAGTGGCCTCCAGCCAGAACGACCTGGTGGTGTCGCAGACCAGCCTGCGCCAGGACGAATTGCAGCTCAAGAACGTGCTGAGCCGCACCGGCGCGATGGATCCGGCGCTGGCCACGGCCAGAATCGTGACCCTGGACCGGATCACGGTGCCGGACACGGACGATCTGGCGCCCTTGGACGAGCTGGTCCAGCAGGCGCTGGCCAACCGCGCGGATCTGGAGGTGCAGAAGGCCAACATCACGACGGCCGAAATCTCCGCTCTGGGAACCAAGAACGGCGTGCTGCCTTCGCTGACGGTTTTCGCCGGGGAGTCCGCGGCGGGATTGGCCGGCAAAGCCCCTGGAAATTCAAATCTGCCCCTGGTGGGCGGCTTTGGCACGGCTCTGGCACAGGTGTTTCGGCGCGATTTTCCAACCGCGCGCATCGGCGTCTTCCTCCAGGCTCCCATCTACAACCGGCAGGCGGAAGCCGATTATGGAATCGACCAGCTCCAGCTGCGGCAAACGCAGCTTACGACGGAGAAATCGATCAACCAGGTGGTGGTGGACGTTTCCAACAGCGTGATCGCGCTGAGGCAGGCGCGGGCGAAGCATGAAGCCGCGTTGAAGAATCGCGAGTTGCAGCAGCAGTTGCTGGACGCGGAGCAGAGGAAGTTCCTGTTGGGCGCCTCGACTCCGTACAACGTGACCCAGCAGCAGCGCGACCTGGCGACCGCCGCGGCGACGGAGGTTTCCTCGCTGGCCTCTTATGTTGCCGCGCGCATGTCTCTGGATCAGACGCTGGGAACGACGCTGGAGGCCAATCACGTGTCGATCGACGAAGCCCGGACGGGCAAGGTCGGGCGGGCTTCGGCGGCGCCCGCGAACCCATAGTTGATGCGGATTGTGAGAAAAACGCGGAAGACTCGTAAACAGCGGGGTTGCGCGTCTCAACATCAAGGCTCAAATCGCCCCCGCCGTGTTTCGTAAAGGGTAAGTTTTGAGACTCCGTGCACAGGCGGGGTGGCGCGCTTCCTCGGCACGATCATAACATATATGTTATGATTAAGCCGTGTTTGACGTTCGAGAATACCTGGATGCCGCCGGACGTAGCCCGTTCACCAGGTGGCTACACGCACTCAACGTGCATGCTGCGGCAAAAGTGGCAGCGGCGCTTGAGCGCATTGCGGACGGGAACCTGTCCAACATCAAGGCAGTCGGCAACGGTGTCCTCGAATACAAGATCGATTTTGGACCCGGGTACCGTATCTATCTCGGGCGGGACGGCGAACGGCTCGTTATCCTGCTCGCCGGTGGGACGAAGAAGCGCCAGCAACAGGACATCCAGCGGGCCAAGGCGAATTGGGAAGATTACCGGACAAGGAAGGCTTAGGAGAACAAAGGGATGGCACTGACCAAAGATTTTCGTGAAACGATCCGCGAGCGCGCCCAGCAGGAACCTCGATTCCGCAAGGCGCTTCTTCGCGAAGCAATCGAACTCATGCTCTCCGGCGATGAGAAGACGGGCCGCGCGATCCTGCGCAACTACATCAACGCCACCGTTGGTTTTCGGCAGCTGGAAGAAGCGACATCCATCCCCGCCAACAGTCTCATGCGAATGTTCGGCCCAAACGGCAACCCTTCGGCCAAGAATCTGTTCGGAGTCCTCGCTCACCTTCAAGCCCAGGAGGGCGTGAACTTCGAGCTCCGCCCCCGTCGAAACTGATATTAGTCTTAGCCGACGGGAGCCGCGGCGCGGCGCGGAGCGACCTTGGGCTTGCGCGCGCTCTTGATCACGCGGTAGCCCAGCAAAACGGCGAGGATCCCGGCATACATCAGCGGCAGACGGATGTCGGATTTAACCAGCAGATAATAGTGCAGGACGCCGGCGATTGCGCAGAAGTAGATGGTGCGGTGCAGCATCTGCCAGCGCTTGTAGCCAATGCGGCGCACCCATCCGGCGGTGGAGGTAATTGCCAGCGGCGTCATCCCCAGCAACGCGGCCATGCCCACGGTGATGTACCAGCGCTTGATGATGTCCTTCCACATTTCGGAGGGATCGAACTGCTTGTCGAGCCAGGCCCAGGTGGCCAGATGCAGCATGGCGTAAAAGAATGCGAACAGGCCCAGCATGCGGCGGAAGCGCGTCAGCTGCGGCCGGTTCAGCAGATTGCGCACAGGAGTGACGGTCAGCGTGATCAGCAGCAGGCGCAGGGTCCAGTCGCCGGTGTAGTGGGTGATGAACTCGACCGGATTCGGGCCGATAGTCACAAATAAACCGTTCTGTGAGATGGCCGCCGCCGCGGCGTCCGGAAAGAGGTTGAGGGCGGCGAGGACCGGCGGGGCCAGGCGCAGGAAAGGAATCGAGCAGGCCAGAAACAGCACGGCCTTGGTCCACCGGCTGGACAGAATCGTCGCTATAGTCACTTCGGTCCCCTAAGCAACTGCCCGCAAAACGGAGTGCGGCGGCATAGTTGCTTTGGCGAATCGTTGCTTTGGCAAATCAAGGGCGCCGCCTCACCCTTTGCGGGCTAGTAATTCTTACGCAGGTCCATGAAGGCGTACATGCCGGCCACCTGGTCGCCGTAGCCGTTGAACTTGAGGGTCTTGCGCCGCGTCAGCTCGCCCAGCCGCTCCTCAGTGGCCTGGCTCCAGCGCGGATGATCGACTTCCGGATTCACGTTCGAATAGAACCCGTACTCGCGCGAGTTGGCGATGTTCCAGGTGGTGGGAGGCATATTCTCCACCAGGCTGATCTTGTTAACGGACTTGATGCTCTTGAAGCCGTACTTCCACGGCACCACCAGGCGGAAGGGCGCGCCGTTCTGATTGGGCAGCGTCTCTCCGTACAGGCCCACAACCAGCATGGCGAGGGGATTCATGGCTTCGTCCATGCGCAGCCCTTCGACGTAAGGAAACTTGATGCCGGCCTCACCCTGAGAGAGCATGACCTTGGAATCGTAATAGCTCTGAAAGGCGACGAACTTGGCTTTGCTGGTGGGAGCGGCGAGCTTCAGCAATTCACTCAAGGAGAAACCGATCCATGGCACCACGATAGACCATCGCTCCACGCAGCGGTGGCGATAGATGCGCTCCTGAAGCGGGGCGATCTTCATGATCGCGCTCAGATCGAGCGTCTGCGGTTTGTCCGCGCCCGCGCCTTCGATGCGCACCATCCAGGGGTCGGGAACATGCCACTTGGGAGCATTGTGCGAGGGATCGTCCTTGCCCGTGCCGAATTCGTAGAAATTGTTATAGCTGGAGACGGTGGCGAGCGGAGTCTCTTTGTCGGTGACGCTGAAGGGCGCTTGCGTCTTGACGGCGTTGAGCTTGGTTGGCGCGGCGGAAGCCGGGTAGGCGCCGGCCAAGGCTCCCACGGCGGCGGCGGATGCGCCTAAGAATCGGCGCCGGTTCAGATAAACGTCCTTGGGCGTGACGTCGGAGTAGCGAAGTTCAGGCTGTTTGCGGATGATCATGAAGACTTCCCTCCCCTTTAATTTAGCGCCTTCGTGACCGGGTGTGGAAACAGGGGAAAAGCGTTATCCTTTTAGGTTGCCGAATCTCTGCGCCCCATGAAGCCCCTCGACTGGCTGGTGATGTTCGGGTGGCTGGCGTTCATCGTCGGTTACGGCCTGTACCGCGGGCGCGGCAGCAACACCGTCAACAGCTATCTCCTGGCGGGCCGGAGCATGCCCTGGTACGCGATGGGGCTTTCCATCATGGCCACGCAGGCCAGCGCGGTCACCTTCATCTCCACCACGGGCCAAAGCTACACCGACGGAATGCGCTTCGTGCAGCTCTATTTCGGATTGCCTCTGGCCATGGTGGTGCTGTGCGCGACCGCGGTTCCCATCTTTCACCGCGCCAACGTCTACACGGCGTACGAATACCTGGAACAGCGGTTCGACGCCAAGACGCGCGCGCTGGTAAGCGGGATCTTCCTGCTGCAACGGGGGCTGGCCGCAGGGTTTTCGTTGTACGCTCCGTCGGTGGTGCTGTCGGTGATTCTGGGATGGCCGGACCGCGCGACCACGGTGCTGATGGGTGTGCTGATCGTCGCCTACACGGCGTTCGGCGGCAACAAGGCGGTCACCTGGGCGGACGTGCAGCAGATGCTGTTGATCTCCTGCGCGCTGATTTTGGCGCTGTTCATGGCGGTGCATCTGCTCCCCGCCAATATCTCGTGGGCCAACGCGATCTCGCTGGCAGGGGCGGCCGGAAGGCTCAACGCCGTGAATCTGCACTTTGATTGGGACGACCGTTATAACCTGTGGAGCGGGCTGATCGGAGGCATGTTCCTGGCGCTGGCCTATTTCGGCTGCGATCAAAGCCAGGTGCAGCGGTACCTCACCGGCAAGTCCATCGAGCAGAGCCGGCTGAGCCTGATCTTCAACGCCATGGCCAAAATTCCGATGCAGTTCTTCATCCTATTTATCGGCGCAATGGTGTTCGTGCTGTTTATTTTCGTGAAGCCGCCGCTGCTGTTTGAACCGGTGGAGCTGAGCAAAGTGCGGTCCGATCCAGGCTTCGCCGCGGTGCAGCAGCGCTACGACCAGGCGTTCGCCCAGCGCAAACAGGCCGCGGAGGAATATCTTGCCGCCGGGCGCGCGGGCGTTCAGGAAGCCCAGGAGCAGAGCCGCTCGCGTTTTGCGAGCGCGCAACGCGAGCTGAACGACGCGCACGCCGCGGGCGAGCAGCTTGTGAGCAAGGATTTCCACGACACCAACTTCATCTTCCTTTCCTTCGTGACCAACTATCTGCCGGTGGGAGTGGTGGGGCTGATTATCGCGGTGATTTTTACGGCGGCGATGTCGTCGACCTCAGGCGAGATCAATTCGCTGGCCGCGGTGACGGTGATCGACCTGTACCAGAGGCACATTCGCAGAGACGCCTCCGATCATCATTACCTGACCGCGTCGCGCTGGGCCACGGTGTTCTGGGGCATGTTCGCGGTGGGCTTCGCGCAGTATGGGCGGAATTTCGGAGCTTTGATCGAAGCCGTGAACATCGTGGGGTCGCTGTTTTACGGAGGGCTGCTAGGCGTGTTCATGCTGGCGTTTTTCTTCAAGAAGGTGGGCCCAAACGGGGCGTTTTACGGCGTTCTGGCGGGAGAAACGGTGATCTTCGCGGCTTTCCTGTTCACCAAGATCGCTTTCCTTTGGTACAACGTGGTGGGTTGCATCGTGGTGATCGGTTCGGGAGTGCTGGTCTCCCGCATCTTCGACCGAGGCGACGCCGTTCCGCGGACGCTATAATTCCCATTCGGCATGTCTATCCTCAAGTTGAAAGTCCTGGGGCGCGTGGTGGAGTCCGGACTGGTGGCGATTGTGCGCACGGATTCGCCGGATCAGGCGGCGCGCATCGCCGACGCCTGCGCGCAAGGCGGAGTGGCGGCGCTGGAGGTCACCTTTACAGTGCCCGGCGCGGCGGCGGTGATTTCCGATCTGGCGAAGCGCTACCATCCGGAGCAGATCACGATCGGCGCGGGCACGGTGCTGGACCCGGAAACCGCTCGCGTGGCCATCCTGGCCGGGGCGCAGTTTCTGGTGAGCCCGTCAGTGAATGCGGAGACGGCTCGCCTGGCGAATCGCTATCAGATCCCCTATATGCCGGGCGCGGGCACGGTTCGCGACGTGGTGGAAGCCATGGAGTGCGGCGCGGACATCATCAAAGTTTTTCCGGGCGAGACGCTGGGGCCCGAATTCATCAAGGCGGTGAAGGCTCCTCTGCCGCAGGCTTCGCTGATGCCCACCGGAGGCGTGAGTATCGAAAATGCGGCCACGTGGATCAAAGCGGGAGCGGTGGCGCTGGGAGTGGGAGGCAATCTCATCGCCGGCGCCAAGACCGGCGATTTTCAATCCATCACCGATCTGGCGCGGCGATTTATCGCAGCGATTCGCCTGGCTCGTGGATTATGAGCTCGTGGACTGCGACCGGCCGCGTTGTCACTTTCGGCGAGATCATGCTGCGCCTGGCGCCGCCGGGCTTTGAGCGCTTCCTGCAAACGCCCCATTTCGGCCACCTTCGGCGGCGGAGAAGCCAACGTCGCCGTCGCGCTGGCGGCATTAGGTGCGCCCGCGGCGTTCGTCACCGTGTTGCCGGACAAGCACCCCTGGCCGATGCCGCCATCGCCGAGTTGCGCCGCTTTGGCGTGGATACCTCCCACATCGTGCGCGGCAAGGGGCGCATGGGCATCTACTACCTGGAGGCCGGCGCCAACCAGAGGCCTTCGAAGGTGGTCTATGATCGCGACTCCAGCGCCATCGCCCTGGCCCGTCCCGGCTCGATTGATTGGGGCCGCGTCTTTGACCACGCCGGGTGGTTTCATCTCACTGGCATCACGCCCGCGATCAGCGCTTCGGCCGCGGAGTTGTCGCTTGAAGCGCTGCGCCAAGCCCGCGCCGCCGGGCTGGCCATCTCCCTGGACCTGAACTATCGCAAGAACCTGTGGAAGTGGGGCAAGCCGGCCGCCGAAGTGATGCCGGAGCTGGTCCGGCTGGTGGATATCGTTATCGCCAACGAAGAGGACGTGCAGATGACACTGGGCTTCGATGCCGGAGTGGACGTGCGCTCCGGCAAATTGGACCTGCGCCAGTATGAGCGGCTGACCGGGAAGGTTCTGGATGCCTTCGGGAACCTGCGCGCCGTCGCGATCACTCTGCGCGAATCGAAGAGCGCCTCGCATAACGGATGGTCGGCGTGCTGGAACGATCGACGGGAGTTTCTCGCCAGCCAGGGTTACGAGATCACCCATATCGTGGATCGGGTGGGCGCGGGCGACAGCTTCTCGGGAGGGCTGATTTACGGCTTAATGCACCTGGGAAGCCCCGGAGAAGCGCTGGAGTTCGCGACGGCGCTGAGCTGCCTGAAACACTCCGTGCCCGGCGATTTCTGCCGGGTGAGTGTGGAGGAGGTGAACGCTCTGCTGAAGGAAGGCGGCTCCGGCCGGGTTCAGCGCTGAGCGTTAACCGAGCGTGATATCCTCAGATGTTAGGTTCCCCCCGAAGTTCTCTGTGGAACGCGAGAGGTCTGTATGTCTGGTCATTCGAAATGGGCGACAATCAAGCACAAGAAGGGCGCGCTTGACGCCAAACGCGGGAAAATATTTACCCGCGTGATCAAGGAAATCATGATTGCGGCCCGCAGCGGCGGAGATCCCGACATGAATCCGCGTCTGCGTACGGCGGTGGTGGCGGCCAAGGCGGTGAGCATGCCCGCCGACAACATCAAGCGCGCGATCATGCGCGGCACGGGCGAGCTGGAAGGCGGCCAGATCGACGAGATCATGTTCGAAGGCTACGGTCCCGGCGGCGCGGCCGTGCTGGTGATGGTGGCTACCGACAATCGCAATCGCACGGTGGCCGATATCCGGCACGTCTTCTCGAAAAACGGCGGCAATTTGGGCGAGCAGGGCAGCGTGGCCTGGATGTTCGAGCGCAAGAGCCAGATTCTGATCGAGGGCGACAAGACCACCGAGGAGCAGTTGATGAGCGTGGCTCTGGAGGCCGGCGCGGAGGATTTGCGCAACGACGGCGACGACTGGGAAGTGCTCTCGGCGCCCGAGAGTCATGAGGCGGTAGTGGCGGCGCTTGAGAAAGCCAAGATTCCGACGGCCGAGGCGCAGATCGCCATGATCCCCAAGAACCTGATCAAGCTGGAAGGCAAGAACGCCAGCGGCATGCTGAGGCTGAGCGAAGCCCTGGAGGATCACGACGACGTGCAGAACGTGTATTCCAACTTCGATATCGACGAGAAGGAATTGGAAGCTCTGGCGTCGTAGGCGAGCGTCGTAGAGAGACTAAGGAGGGCTGAGTGCGCGTGCTCGGAATCGACTGTGGAACGGAGCGCACGGGCTGGGGTGTGATCTCGAGCGACGGGCGCAGCCACAGGGTGATCGCGCACGGTCTGATTCGCACTTCGGCGCGGGACCCGCTGGAGATCCGGCTGAGGGAGATCGCGGCGGCGCTGCGGGCCATTCTGGAGCAGCACAAGCCGGACGCGGCGGCGGTGGAGGAAGTGTTTTTTTCGCAGAACGTCAAAACCGCGC
This sequence comes from Bryobacterales bacterium, assembly GCA_963765185.1. Classification (GTDB taxonomy): domain Bacteria; phylum Acidobacteriota; class Terriglobia; order Bryobacterales; family Bryobacteraceae; genus Palsa-187. Next base: position 53,964 of record CAVXWB010000161.1, on the reverse strand, counting down.
TGAAACTGGCGCATGTGCGCGGGGTAGCGCTGCTGGCGGCGGCCGAGGCTCGTGTGGCGCTGGGCGAGTATTCGCCACTCGAAGTCAAAACCAGCGTGGTGGGGTATGGCCGCGCGGAGAAGCATCAGGTGGGACGCATGGTGCGGATTCTGACGGGGCTGGAGCAGGAAATGGAAACCGAGGACGTATCGGATGCCTTGGCGGTGGCGATTTGTCACGCGACCACGGTTGGAACATCGGGGATTGGCACAACGGCGCGCCGAATCGCAGGAGGATTGCGATGATCCGTTTGGGTATGATCGCGACCTTGGCGGCGGCGCTGGTTTCCGCCCAGAGCGCCGCGCGGGTGACTTACATCAAGGCGTTCCCCGGCTCCGATCCCGCCTACGTGGCGATTACGGTGGACCGGAGCGGGATGGTGTCCTATAAAGAGACGCCGGACGACGACCCGGATACGTTCCAGCTGGAGCCCACGTTCACCGACAAGGTTTTCGACCTGGCGGGCAAATTGGATCACTTCAAGAGGCCTATCGAAAGCAACTTGAAAAATATCGCGAACATGGGCGCCAAGACGTTCCGCTGGGAGGATTCGGGCGAGACCGCCGAAGCCAAGTTCAACTATTCGACCGATCTGAGCGCGCAGGCGCTGTGGACCTGCTTCGAGTCGATGACGGACAGCGAAAGGGCCTATCTGGAGCTGAAGCGGACGGTGCGGCACGACAAGCTGGGGGTGAACGACGCGCTGCTGAAGATCACAGATCTGTGGACCGATTCGCGCCTGGTGGGCACTCCGCAATTCCTGCTGCTGTTCGATCGCGTGGCCGGCGACGAGACCTACATCCATCTGGCGCGGGAGCGGGCAGCGGAGCTGGCCGAAGCAGTGCGCGCCTGGAGTGCCAGAGTGGACGCCAAGGTGGACGGCAAGTAAGATCCGGCAGCAATGAGACGGTTGCTCTCCATCCTTACTGCCGGCCTTGCCATGGCAGTCCTGAGTCTGACGCCAGCGACTCTGATGCAAACTGCGCTGGCGCAGGATGCGCCGCACGATCAACCCCAATCCGGAATCACCCTGCCCGGCCTGGTTCATCCGGATGCGACACAGCCGGATGCGACAAAACAGGCCCGACCCTCCGAAGCGGAACAAGAAGAGTTGATGCACGCGGTGTCGGAGGGAGCCAACTCCACCCTGGATCTGGTGCGCGTGTTCGAGGCGTTCCTGGAGAAGCATCCGGACACGATGTACCGGCCGGACATCGAGCGGAACCTGACGCGGGCCTCCATCGAAAACAAGGACGACGCGCGCGTGGTGCGGTACGGAGAGATGGTGCTGAAGCGCTCCCCGGACGACGTGGTGACGCTGGATAAAGTGGCGCTGTCGCTGGTGGCGCTGGGCGGAAAAGAGAACGTGGAAAAGGCGCTGAAGTACGCGCGAACGTTTGAGAATATCATCGACGGCATGCAGCCGCCGGAGGGTCCCGAAGCGCCGCAGATTCAGGAGGGGCGCGACCAGGCGGAGGCCAGGACGCTGATGACGCAGGCGCGCGCGCAGGCGATTCTGGGGGACAAGGAAGAGAGCCAGCGGCTGGCGGAACGGGCGTATTCGTTGTATCCCGGCGAGGAAACGGCTCGCGTTTCGGCGGAGAGTCTGCTGAGGCTGGGGCGCGACAAGGACGCCATCGCGCGCCTGGCGGAGGCGTTCGCGATTCCGGATTCACGCGCGTCCGCGAGCGACCGGTTGGGCGACCGCCTGCGCCTGGGCGAGATGTGGACCAAGGCGCATGGGTCCGAGCAAGGGTTGGGAGACGAGCTTCTGGCGGCCTACGACCGGACCTCTTCGATGGTGGAATTGCGCCACAAGAAGCTGCTGGCGCTGGACCCCAACGGCGCCGCGGGAAGCGCCACTGAATTCACGATCACAGGCCTGGACGGCAAGAAGCTGCAAATGTCGAGCTTGCTGGGCAAAGTGCTGGTGCTGGATTTCTGGGCCACGTGGTGCGAGCCGTGCCGCGGGCAGCATCCGATTTACGAAGAAGTGATGAAACGCTATGCGGACAGGCAGGACGTGGTGTTCCTGCCCTTGACCACCGACGAAGACCATGGCGCGGTGGAGCCCTTTCTCGAAGCCCAGATGTGGGATAAGCACGTTTATTTCGACGACGGGTTAACCCGGGTGCTGGGAGTGTCGCAGATTCCCACCACGATTCTGTTGAACAAGCAGGGCCAGGTTTCCAACCGCATGAACGGGTTCGCGCCGGACAAGTTCAAAGATCAGCTGATCGAGCGGATTGAGGCGGCGCTGGCGGAAACTCCAGGTGGCGCCCGGAAGTGAGCTTTGGGCGGGTGGTGTGGATTGTGCTCGATAGCGTAGGCATCGGAGAGATGCCGGACGCCCAGGCATACGGCGACCAGGGCAGCGATACGCTGGGCAATCTTGCGCGAGCCACTTTAGCGCAAGGCCGGCCGCTGCATTTGCCGAATCTGTGCCGGCTGGGACTGGCGAATATCAGGCCTTTCGCTGGACTCACTCCGGATGTCGCGCCGCTAGGGGCTTATGGCAAAGCCGCGCTGGCATCGCCGGGCAAGGACACCACCACCGGACATTGGGAGATGGCGGGAATTCATCTGGACAAGCCGTTTCCGTTGTTCCCGCATGGATTCCCGCCGGAGGTGATGGAGGAATTCGAGAGGCGTATCGGGCGGAATGCGCTGGGCAACAAGGCCGCCTCCGGGACCGAGATCATCAAGGAACTGGGCGAGGAGCACATGCGCACCGGCTCGCCGATTGTGTACACTTCCGCCGACAGCGTGTTTCAGGTGGCGGCGCACGAAGAAGTCATTCCGCTGTTCGAGCTGTACAAGATCTGCGAAACGGCGCGCGAAATTCTGCGCGGACCGTATGAAGTGGGGCGCGTGATCGCGCGGCCCTTCCTGGGCGAGCCGGGGCATTTCACGCGCACCCCCAACCGGCACGATTACGCGGTGCCGCCGCCGCGCGGCATGCTGCTGGACAAGCTGGCGGAGCGCAGGGTCGAGGTTTTCGGAGTGGGCAAGATTTTCGATATCTTTCTGGGGCGCGGCATTCGGCGAATACGGAAACGACCAAGAGCAACGCGGACGGGATGGCGAAGACGCTGAAGGCGATGGACGCCGTGGAGCGGGGACTGATCTTCGTGAACCTGGTGGATTTCGACATGCTGTACGGGCATCGCAACGACGTGGAAGGTTACGCGACGGGCGCTCGAGGAAGTGGACGCGTGGCTGCCGGCGCTGGAGGCCAAGCTGGGTGAGGACGATCTGGTGATTCTGACGGCGGACCATGGCTGCGACCCGACCACTCCTTCCACCGACCACAGCCGCGAGTATGTGCCGGTGCTGACCTACGGCAAGAAGGCCCGGGGCGGCGTGGCGCTGGGGTTGCGAAAGATCGTTATCGGACCTGGGGCAGACGGTCGCCGAGAATTTCGGGACCGGGATCGAGAACGGCGAAAGCTTTCTGGCGGCTGTTTCGATCTAAGGCTTCGCAGCGGGGTCGGGTGGTGGGGCAGCCACCGGCGCCACGGACCCGCCGCAATTGCCGGTACACACGGTCTGAGTGATTACCCGCGGCGGGCCGAGCTGTGAAGGCTCGGAGACGTTGGTCTCGCGGACGCTGAAGGTTTCGGCGACGGAGCCGTCCGCCCGTTTCTCCTGGGAGACGATCTGCTCCTGCTTGAGCTGGGGCGCGGCGCCGGCGATCCTGGGCCTCGCCGTCGGCCGCGGGCCCGTACACATCCACACGGCTGACTTGGGTGCCGTCGGGATTTGAAGTGGTGGTGGCCACGCGCTGCTCCTGGAACTGCAAGGCCCCGGCAGTGCCGCCGGGCTGGTACAGCGTGGTGCTCACCACGGTCTGGCCGCCGGAACTTGCCTGGGTAGTCACTTTCCGCTCCGCTTCGCTGAAGCCGTCGTTGGAGTCGCGCCGATAGACCGATTCGGTGGTGGTCTTCTTGCTATCCGTGCTTTCCGTAACCTCGCTGCTCTTTTCGGCGGTCTGGAGCGAGCCGTCCACGTTGGGACGTTCGACCACCGTATTGACGGCGGTTGTGGAACCGGAGACGCGGGTGTCGACGGTGCGGTGTTCAACCGGCTGGCTGTCTCCATTAATGTTGGTCCGGTAGGTGGTGGAGCTGACGACGGAGCCTCCGCCGGGGGTGGGGTGCAGCTCCGTGACGATGCGTTCCGTGGAGCCGAGCTGGCCGGTGGGATCGTACTTGCGCACGATGCTCTCCGTCGTCATGGAGCCGTCGGCGCCGCGGCTCAGGACCCGCTCCTCGTGTTGCTCCAGCGGAACCTGGCGGCCGTTGAGGGATTGGGTCACCTGCGTCTGGGTGTGATCGGAGGCGTCCGTTGTGGTCAAAGGAATGAAGCCGCCGTTCAGCAAATCCGGCGTGTACGTGGTGGTTGTGGATTGAGCCAGGGCGAAGGCAGCCACCGCCAGCGCTAGAATGCAGAGCCCACAGAGGCGCGGGCGCACTTCAGTATATTTACGCGAGATCGCCCGCGCCTTCGTTGTGGGCGATTTACTTCGAAGCTTCACAGTCTCAGGCTAGGCGCATTGCTTAGAATGCGCAATCAGGTGAAAACCTTATGCTCCCGAGCGGAGACGTCGGGTAAGGCCGCGTTACAATAAAATACACGGCGAAATACACGGCGGAGTAGCACGGTGAAGACCTTTTATATCGAAACCTTCGGTTGCCAGATGAACGCGCACGACTCCGAAAAAGTGGTGGGCACGCTGCTGAGCCAGGGCTACTCCCAGGTGGCGACGCCGGAGGATGCGGAGCTGGTGCTTCTACAACACCTGCAGCATCCGCGATAAGGCCGAGCAGAAGGTGTTTTCACCGCTCCAGCAGTTCAAGCAGAACGGCAAAGGAAAGACCTTCGCGGTGCTGGGATGCGTGGCGCAGCAGGAAGGCGAGAAGATTTTCGAGAAAGCGCCGCATGTCAGCCTGGTGTGCGGCTCGGCCAGCTACAACAAGCTGCCGGAGCTGCTGGTGCAACTGGAAGCCGGCAACCGGCGCGTCACGGGCCTGAGCCTGGATACCGACCTGACGCTTTGAGACGCCGTTGACCCGGCGCGACAATCCGCATCGGGCCTACATCACCATCATCGAAGGCTGCGACAAATCCTGCGCCTATTGCGTGGTTCCGTTCACGCGCGGGCCGGAGCGCAGCCGCACCAGCGCTTCGGTGATCGCGGAAGCGCGCGGAGCTGGCGCGGCGCCGGCTACAGCGAGATTCAATTGCTGGGGCAGAACGTCAACAGCTACCGCGATCCATCGCCGGCGGGTTGGGACTTCGCCAGGCTGCTGGACAGGTGGGGCGCGTCGCCGGGCATCCGGCGCGTGCGCTTCACCACCTCGCATCCGCGCGATTTCGTGAAGGAGATCATCGACGCGATCGACGCGAATCCGGCGCTGTGCAATCACGTGCATCTGCCGGCGCAGTCGGGATCGAGCAGGGTGCTGGACAGCATGCAGAGGCTGTATACGCGGGAACAATACATGCAGCCGGATCGCGTGGATGAAGGCGGCCCGGCGCCCCATCGCCATCAGCACCGACATCATTGTCGGATTTCCCGGGCGAAACGGAAGCGGATTTCGAGGCGACCCTGGCGCTGATCGAGGAAGTGGAGTACGATTCCATGTTCAGCTTCAAGTACTCGCGGCGGCCCAACACGGCTGCTTTGCGTCTGGACGATCAGATTCCCGAGGACGAGAAGAGCCGGAGGCTGACCGTCTTGCAGGAGAAGCAGAGGGCCATCCAGATCCGGCGGAACGCGGCCTACGTGGGCGCGGTGGAGGAATGCCTGGTGGAGGGATTCAATCAGGCCACGGGCCAGTGGATCGGACGGACATCGCAAAACAAGCCGCTCAATTTTGTGCGCCGCGGCGAAGAAGATCTGCGCGGGCGCTACGTGGAAGCGCGGGTTACGCGCGCGGGTCCGAATTCGCTCGCCGGAGAGTGTGTAAACTAAAGGCGGGACTGGCGGCGCAGGGCCGCCCGCGGCGTTCGAAGGAGCGGGGACCCTGGGCACTGGATCCTGTGGGCAGGCTCTCCCGTCGTGCCGCTTTGCCTGAGGAGGCGAGATGGAAGTGGAGATGAAAATCCGGGGTCTGATGATGGACCCGCAAACCAACAACCCGATCGTGGTTCTGAAAGATGTCAACGGCACGGCCATCTTGCCGATCTGGGTGGGAATTTACGAGGCTGGCGCGATCGCCAGCGAGATCGATAAACAAGCCACTCCGCGTCCCATGACCCATGATTTGATCCGCAACCTGTTGTTCGGTCTGGAGGCGGCGGTAAAGAAGATCGTGGTAAGCGATCTGAAGGACGACACCTTCTACGCGGTGATCTGGCTGGAACGCAACGGGGAAATGATCAGCGTGGATTCGCGGCCGAGCGACGCGCTGGCCATCGCTCTGCGCATGGATTGCCCGATTTTCGTGGACGACACGGTGCTGAAGACCTCGCGCGAGAACACGCCGGTGGCCGAAGTGAGCAACAACGAGGATCTGCGCAAATGGTTGGAGAGCCTCAGCGACGAGGATCTCGGCCGGTATAAGATGTAGCCGCGGTTCCTGCGCATCCGGAGACCTGCCTGAGGACTAAGAAACCGGAGGGGACTCAAAGAGTCCCCCACCGGCTCCTCCACTTGTGCTCAAAGTCAATCTAGCAGTTGTATCATATTCTGACTGCGGGCGCACTCGCCGCGGCGAGGCAGCGTTCAAACGCGCCGAAAAACAGGTCCAGACCTTCCGGGGTCGCCAGCGGACCCATCACGCCGATGCGGAAGATCTTGCCCGCAAGAGGGCCGAATCCGCCGCCGATCTCGATGTCATGTTCGGCCAGCAGGGTGCGGCGGACCAGAGCGTCGTCGACGCCCTCCGGCACGCGCACGGTATTGAGGTTGGGGATGCGTTGGCCGGGCGCCACGTGCATGCGCAGTCCCATAGCCTCGATGCGGCGGACAAACTCCGCGTGGCAGCGGGCGTGACGCTCGAAGCGGCGCTCGACGCCTTCCTCAAGAATGGCGGCGAGACCCTCGCGTAAGGCGTAGAAATTCGAAACCGGCGCGGTGTGGTGATAGCGGCGCTGCGCTCCATAATACTCGGACAAGAGCTTCAGATCGAAATACCAGACGGAATTGGGCGCTTTGCGGGCCTTCAGAAGCTCCTCCGCGTGCGCGGACACGGTGAAGGGAGAAAGGCCGGGAGGACAGCTCAACCCCTTCTGGGTGCAGCTGAAGGCCATGTCGATGCCGGATTCATCCACGCGGATGGGCGCGGCGCCGAGCGAGGTGACGCAATCGGCGATCACCAGCGCGCCTGCATCGTGCGCAGGCTTGGTGATGGCCAGCGGATTCTGCAATGCGCCGGTGGAAGTTTCGGCGTGGACGAACGCCGCCACCTGCGGGCGCTCGCGCTCCAGCGCTTCACGAGCCTCGGCTTCGGTGAAGGTCTCGCCCCAGGGCTTTTCGCAGCGGATGACAACCGCGCCGTGGCGCCGGCCCATCTCAGCGATACGTTCGGCGAAATATCCGGCGGAGAAGACCAGGAGCTTTCCGCCCGGATCGACGAAATTGGTAACCGCCGTCTCCATGCCGGAGCTGCCCGTGCCGGAGATGGCCAGAGTGAAGTTGTTGTGGGTGCCGAAGACCTGCTGCAAACCAGCGTGGACCTCTTCGTTCACCTGAAAGAAGAAAGGATCGAGATAGCCCACCATCGGCTTGGCCATGGCTTCGTACACGCGTGCTTCGATTTGCGTGGGGCCGGGACCAAACAGAAAACGGCGGGGCGGAGAAAGAGAAGCCATAAGTTAAGTTTAGCGAAATGGTATAGTGAAAATTCGCGGAGTTCTGCATGCAGGCAAGATGCGCGTGCAGCGTTCCGCGATTCGCTTGCACGGGCCCGTAGCTCAGTTGGTTAGAGCGCCTGCTTGACACGCAGGAGGTCACAGATTCGAGTTCTGTCGGGCCCACCATTCAGACGGATGAGACGCGCTACGGGAGGGTTGGATGAAAAGAATTTACACGACTGCGATAACGCTATCCGCCACGCTGCTGCTCGCGAGCGCGGCACACGCCCAAGTCACGCTGAACTCGGTGCGAGTCGGCGCCAAAGACACCGCCGCGTTAGCCAAGTTTTATCAGGGGGCGTTCGGCATGCGGGAGGTGAATCGGATCGATGCACCCGGCGGAGCCGAGATCTTCGTGAACTTCGGTGCGACAGTCGACAGCGCAAAGGCCAACAAGAGCGAGCCAATCGTGATCATGCATCGCGATTCCGACGACATAAAGGACCCGATCGCGCACGTGATCCTCAATGTGAAGGACATGACCGCGACAGTCGCCGCCATCAAGGCCGCCGGTGGATCGATGACCGGGGATCCGCGTCCGTTCGGAAACACCGGCATCCTCATCGGCATCGCGGTCGATCCGGCTGGCAACCGCATCGAGATGATTCAACGGCCCTGAGCAGCCCGGACACCCGGCCTTAGAAACTAGCTTGGGGGAGAAAATCCGCCAGGAGTTTATTGAACTCCGTTGGGGAAGATCTTCTTGAAGTACACGGGATCGTCTGAGGCGGAGTGATCCGCATAGATGCCAAGAGCGGGAACGGCAAACGTCTCCTCAGTCCAATTTGAAGCGGCAAAGGCGGCGGCCATTGCCTGGTAGGCTGTAGCTTCCGGAGCTGCCAGCATCATCTTCAAAATATGCTCCTGAATGGCCGGCGTAGCGGATGCGCCGTCATGCGATCCGGATTGGGGGCATTCGCGGCTTCCGGATAGATGCAGGATGCCATCCACAGGGACCAGCGCCGCCACGTTCGAGGGGTACATCCGCGCATACTGGCGAATGACCGGCGTACCCATGCTGTGGCCGACCAGCACGATCTTGCCGGCCTTCGCCTCCGCCCGGACGGCTTCGATCGATTTGGCGAAAAGCTCCATACTGAGCGGACCGCTTTTGGGTGAGCCGCTCTTGCCGTGGTAGTTCTTCTCGAAGAAGGGCACCTGTTCTCGCCAGGAAGATTCATCACAGGTCCAGCCGTGGATGAAGACGATCGTCTTAGGTCCGCCGCCGCGCACAGTCGAATGGATGGCGACACCGTCCACCGAGGCGGCCGACGCCAGCACGGAAAGCGACAGCGCAAGGATCGGCATTACAGGACGCACCATGGATCGCATTATACAGCGCCGAGCGCACGTGGACGGCCTTCGGGATGGCCGACAATGGACCTATGGAGATCAAACGAGTCGGCTCGCAGCCTTCCGCCAAGGGACCTGCAGAGTGGTTCACGGGCACAGTACGCATCGATCCTCTCTTCCAGGCGCCTGCTCCGGCGCGTGTCCAAGGCGCCAGCGTCACTTTCGAGCCGGGCGCGCGGACAGCATGGCACACGCACCCGCTCGGCCAGACCCTTATCGTGACGGCCGGCTGCGGCTGGGTCCAGCGCGAAGGCGGTCCCGTCGAGGAGGTCCGGCCGGGCGATGTGGTCTGGTTCCCGCCCGGTGAGAAGCACTGGCACGGGGCGACACCAACTACGGCCATGACGCACATCGCTATTCAGGAAAAGCTCGACGGTAAAGTTGTCGAATGGATGGAGCAGGTCGGCGACGATCGATACCGCAAGTAATCCGCTTTTGAGACGGATTATGCGGCACTCGGGAATTGGATAGCGCAATCGGCCGGCGCTTACTGCAAAGCGAAAATCACAGTGATCTCGGTAATCACCTCCACCGGCTCCCGATTCAGCAGGGTCGGTTGATAAACCCACTGCTTCACCGCGTCCATGGCGGACGCAACCAGCAACGGCGAGGCCGCGCTGACCACCCTCAGGTTCTCGATCGCTCCATCCTTGCCGATGATCGCCTGCAACACCACCTTACCCTGAATGTGCGCGCTTTTGGCGATGGCCGGATAGGTGGGCGCCGGGTGCTTGATCAGCTTCGCGCTCTGCACTTTTCCGCCTACTGGCACGGGCTTTTCCTGCTTGAGCTTTCCTTCCGCCTTTGGAGCGGAGGGCGGCGGCGGTGCAATGACAATGCCGATTCCGGCGGAAAAGGTGCCGGCCGGAGCTGCGCCCGGAACGCCGATCGCCTCGTCGCCAAGGTTCGGCAGCGGCGGCGCGTCGACTACGCCGATCATCGCCAACTTCCGCTGAGTCTCACGCGGCGCTTCCAATGCCTGGGCGTGAAACACGCGCGGGGCGATGCGCACCTGCCTGATTACGGGAACCGGAGCGGGCGGAGGTGGCGCGGGCGCAGGCGCCATCAGCGAGTTTATGAACTGTGCTTTCGGCAACACCTCGGTCCAAATCAGCGGCACCAGAATGATCATCCCGATCGCGGCGAATTCCGCGAGAAACGAGAGCGTCACGGTCCAGCTCTTGTTGGTCTTGCCTGCCCCGTCCACGAAGGTTTGATCGAACATCGCGTCCTCCCCTTGTTCCTGCGGCCTGTCCTACTGACACCGGCCGCTTGAGGAAAGTTTCGACGCTAGGCCGTTCGTTGGCGGTTAATGATCCTCGCGCAGCGCGGCCGCGGGATCGATGCGCGCGGCGCGTCCGGCAGGGATCGCGGCGGAGATCGCCGCCATCGCGATGACCGCGAAAGCCGCCTCAGCAAGGGACCGGGTATCCGCGGGCGTGACGCCATATAACAGAGAAGCCATCAGCGTGGCTGCCGCGCGCGCCGCAGTAAGGCCGAGAATGACGCCTCCGATCACGATCGCCAGCGCCTGCCTGCCGATCAGTTCGCGGATGTCGCCTGGAGTCGCGCCCAACGCCACGCGAATTCCGAGTTCGCGCCGCCTCTGCGTTACCACGTAGGCCAGCAGGCCATAGATGCCGGCCGCGCTCAGCAGCACCGCGAGAATCGCGAAAGTCGATCCCAGAGCCGCAGTCAGCCGTTCGCCGGAGCTGCTGGCATCCACTTCATCGGCGAGAGTATCGATTTCCACGATCGGCATAGCGGAATAATACGAGGCGATCGCCTGGCGTAGCGGTTGAATCATCGCCGCAGGCTTGGTGCGCGTGCGCACGTGCACCACAACCGACCCTTCCGGGTAGTTATAGAGTTCATAGAGGATCGGGTGCATCGGCTCACGCAAGGAGCGGTACTTGGCGTCGCCAACCACGCCGATAATCTCGCAATCGGGGCCGGCCAACTGACCCGGCGAGGTTCTTCCGAACCGCTTCCCAAGAGGGTCGACCCCGGGGAAGTACCGGTTCGCGAACGCCTGGTTCACCACCACCTTTTCGGGCTTGGTTTGCGGATCAAGAACGGAGCCGGCAAAAAGACGGCCGGCGAGCAGGTGAATCCCCATGGTTTGGAAGTATTCGGGCGTGACGTCGTTTGCGCTGGTGGCGAGGAAATCGGCTTGAGACGGGCGCTGGCCCACGGGTGCGACGGTGGCGCCCAGGCCCCGGTCTCGCATCACGCCCCGCTGCGCCAAGGCGACGGAGGCGACCCCTGGCATCTCTCGGACTCGTTCGATCAGCCCGTCGAAGAAAGCGGTGGTTTCCTTCTGGAAGACCACGATCGTTTGCCCCGGCTGGTAGAGCACCGGAGGATCGATGGTGAACGTAACCACATGCTCCGCATCGAAACCGGGATTCAAGCTGCGCAACTGCTCAAAGGTACGGATCAACAAATCCGCGCCGGTCAGCAGCAGAGTACACATCGCCACCTGGACCAAGATCAGCGCCTGCCGGCCGCGCCAGGTCCGGCTGGAGCGCACGCCGCGAAGAATACTCTCGAGGCTGGTTCGCGACGCGGCGATCGCCGGAGCCAGTCCGAACAACAGCACGGTCGCAATCGAAATGGCCACGGAGAACAGCAATACGCGCCGGTCCATGCCCATGCCCTAGAGAGAGCGTGGTGCGGTTGGTGCCCAGGTCGTGAATCACCGGCAGCATCCGCGCCAGAATCGGCGTCAGAGCCGCGGCCAGCAGGATGCCTCCCGCCGCGCCAAGCGCAGCCAGCAGGGCGCTCTCAACCAGCATTTGCCTGACCAGCCTCGCCCGCGTCGCGCCGACGGCAAGCCGCACGGCGATCTCCTGACGGCGCACCGCGCTTCTCGCCAACAGCAGGCCCGCAACGTTCGAGCACACCATCAGCAGAAGAAAGCTGGAGCAGGCGATCAGAAACTTGAGCGCCGCGCCGTAGCGGTCGCGCAGAATGGAGGTGCCGTGCTCCAGAGAATCCAGCTCCAGCGGATATATAGGGTCGCGGTCTGACGCCCATGGGCACGCGTTTATCCATGCCGTCCAACGCGGCTTTCCAGATCGTTCTGGCCTCGGCCTGCGCCTGCGCGATCGGGACGCCGGGCTTCAGACGGCCAGCCAGTTCAAGCGACACGTACTCGGGACGCCCGACCAATCCGGGATCGAGCAGAGGCCAAACGCGCAGCGGGAGCCGGACGTCGGGAGCGGTGTCGGCGGCGAATCCGTTGAAATCTCGCGGCAGTACGCCGACAATCACGAACAGGTGACCCTGCACACGGAAGGTTTGTCCCAAGCGCCTTCGGATCGCCATTGAATCGTCGCCGCCAGAAGCCGTAACTGAGCACCGCCGGCGGATCGCCCGGATTGTCCTTGGCATCGTCGGCGACCAGCGTTCGGCCGAGCATAGCGTGGACGCCCAGCGCGTCAAAAAAATTGGGCGTCGAGAGATGAATCCGGATTCGCTCCGCCGGCGCGGGCTCGGTCATGGCGAGATCTTCCTCGCGTTCGCCGAACACCGCGGAGAACGTGGTCGAGCGATCCCGCAAAGCCTCATAGACGGGAAGCGGAATGCCGCTGACTGTCCCCATGCGCGGCACGCGCTGCACCAGGCGCACCAGCTGTTCGGGATGACGCACCGGAAGCGGACGCAGCACCACCGCATCCACCGCGCTGAAGATGAGCGTGGTCACGCCGATGCCGGCGGCCAATAAACCGGCAGTGGCCAGGGTGAAGCCGGGGCTCTTGGAGATCGTCCGCCAGGCCAGCCGCAGGTCGTTCATTCCGCGTTCCTCCCTGCTCATTCTCCCAAATGCCGGCCCAGTATAATACGGAAGCAGGGAGGGCCGATCACTTGACGAAACGCTTCGCCGCCACCTGTTGGATCGCCTGCGCGAGGTTAGCTTCCGGCTGGGCCCAAGCGCAGACCCCCGCCGCACCTGCCGGCTCCGAGTTTGAAGTGGCCTCGGTCAAGCAGCTCGATCGGTCCTTGCAGCCGGGAGAATACGATCTCTCCTTCGTAGGGACTTCGGGCAAGCCCTTCAAGATTTCGGGCAACCGCGTCACGGTGAACGGCACCCTGCTGGCCCTGATTGAGGACGCTTACCACATCAAGGACTATCAGATCTCGGCGACGCCGGCCTGGGCGGGCACTCTGCTCTACACCATTACCGCAAAGGCCCCGGGTACCGCCAAGGCCCCGGGCGATGCCGTGCCCACTCAGGAAGAGGTCCGGCCGATGCTCCAGGCTCTGCTGGCCGACCGGTTTCAATTGAAGTTTCACCGTGAGACCAAGGAACTGCCCGTATATCACCTGATTCAGGCCAAGAAGAGCAGCCTGTTTAAGCCGGCCGGCCCGGACGAAGTGTTTAGCTGGAATCTCACGCCGGGACCGGGAGGAACGCTGCGGAGCAAGGCCACCAAGGAATCGATAGGGGACTTCGTTCAACTCACGGCGGTTTCCTCCGATCGGCCGGTAATCGACAAAACCGGCCTGAGCGGCTACATCGACTACGAAATTCTGATCAACCAACAGGAGGCGCGGACTCAGGACGATGTGAATCGCGCCATCATCGACGCGATTAAGGATCAACTCGGGCTGAAACTGGAACCGGCGAAGGATCCGATCGAACTCCTGGTGGTGGACCGGGTAGACAAACCTTCAGAGAATTAGGCTCCTCAACCAACCGCCGCCGGCATTGGCTTGGAGTTATACTCTCAGCTATCCGGGAACTTGCATCGAAAATCCCGGGCATTATCCAGACCGTAGGGGGCACAATGAAGCGAATCGCCGTTTTCGTTCTGATTCCGTTATGCGCCGCCGCTTTCGTCCAAGCGCAAGATCCACCGGCCGAACCACCCGCTGCGGAAGCTGCCCCCGCGCCTGCGGCTGCACCTCGCCCCGGCGCTGCTTCCTCAGGCGAGCCGCAGCCCTACGAGAAAGTCATCACCGGCGATGCCAAATCGAAGGCCGGCGTTTTTACCGTCCACGTCGTCAAGGACAAGTATTATTACGAAATTCCAACCGCTCAATTGAATCGGGAATTCCTCTGGAACACGCAGATTGCCAAGACCACTGAGGGCGTCGGTTACGGCGGGCAGGAACTGTCGAGCCGGGTCGTGAAATGGGAGATGAGAGGGAACAAAGTTCACCTGCGCTCCATCGGCTACAACGTCGTGGCGGACCCCAAGTCGCCCATCGCTCAGGCCGTACAGGCCGCCAACAACGACACCATCATCATGACCTTTCCGGTGGCCGCTTTCGCCAAGGACGGCTCGCCCGTCATTGAAGTGACGCGGCTCTTCAGTACCGACGTTGCCGAATTCAGCGCCCGGCAGCGCCTTGGCGCCACCGCGATGGATGCGTCGCGGTCTTATATAGACCGCGTCTCTCCCTACCCGGAAAACATCGAAGCGATCGCGACGATGACCTACACGCGGGCACAGCCGGCCGCGGGGGCGCTCGCGGCGGCGGCTGCTGCACCGGCCGCCGGAATGCGGCCCGGCAGCGCCACCATCGTGCTGCATCACAGCATGGTGAAGCTTCCGGAAAAGCCCATGCTGCCCCGCGTTTTCGACGAAAGAGTCGGCTTCTTCAACCAGAACATGATGGATTACAGCCGTGACGAGCAGCGCGCGCCCCGCGTCCGCTATATTGCGCGCTGGCGTCTCGAAAAGAAGGATCCCAGCGCGGCGGTATCGGAGCCCTTGAAGTCGCTGGTCTACTATATCGATTCGGCGACGCCGGTCAAATGGAGGGAGTGGGTGAAGAGAGGCGTGGAGAGCTGGCAAGGCGCCTTCGAGGCCGCCGGATTTAAGAACGCCATCGTCGCCAAGCTCGCGCCGACTCCCGAGGAGGATCCCGATTTCAGCCCCGAGGACGTGCGTTATTCCGTGATCCGCTGGCTCCCTTCCACCACCGAAAACGCGAACGGGCCGCACATCTCCGATCCGCGCACCGGCGAGATTCTCAATGCGGACATTCAGTTCTATCACAACGTGATGAACCTCCAGCGCGACTGGTATTTCCTGCAAGTGGGCCCGCTCGATCCACGGGCGCAGAAACTGCCTTTGCCGGACGACCTCATGGGCAGACTCTTGGAGTTCGTGGTGGCGCACGAAGTGGGCCATACGCTCGGCTTGCAGCACAACATGAAAGCCAGCTCGCTGTACCCGCAGGAAAAAGTGCACGACCGCGAGTGGGTGCATCAAATGGGCGCCGCGCCGTCGATCATGGACTATGCCCGCTTCAACTACGTGGCGCAGCCGGAAGACAACATCCCGGTGGAAGATCTGGTGCCCCGCATCGGTCCGTACGACATTTGGGCCATCAAGTGGGGCTATGCGCCGATTCCCGGCGTCAAGACCGCGGACGACGAGAAACCGACCCTGGACAAGTGGGCGCACGAGCAGGACACCACGCCGTGGTATCGCTTCTCGACCGCCGCCGCAGCCGGCTCCGATCCGGGAGAGCTCACCGAGGCGATTGGGGACGATGACGCCATCAAGTCGACGGCGGCGGGCCTGAAGAACCTGCAACGCGTCGCCAAGATGCTGATGCCGGCCACGACCGCGAAGAACGGAGAACCTTACGACGATCTCTCCGAACTGTTCGGCCGGATGCTGGGCCAATGGACCGTGGAAATGAATCACGTGGCGGCGATCGTGGGCGGATTCAACACGCAGGAGAAATACGTCGGGCAGGAGGGCCTGATCTTTACGCCGGTGCCGAAGGAGCGCCAGAAGCAGGCGGTCAGCTTCCTGATCGAGAACAGCTTCGCGACACCCAAGTGGGCAATCGACCCGCAGATTCTCCGGCGGATCGAGGCGGTGGGAGTGCTCAGCAGCGTCCGCAACGCGCAGACCAGCGTGTTGAGCAACCTGTTGAGCAGCGCGCGATTCAACCGTTTGGTGGAGCAGGAGGCGTTGGACGGCGGCGCCGCATACTCGCCGGTCGATTTTCTGGCCGACGTCCGCAAGGGCATCTGGAAGGAACTGGATTCCCCGCAAGTCCTCATCGACGCGTACCGGCGCAACCTGCAGCGGGCGTATCTGGACCAAGTGAACAGCAAGGTGAACGGGACCCCAACGGCGGCCGCGGCTCTGGCCGGGCGCAGCGGCGACGAACGGCCCTTCTATCGAGAAGAGCTCCGAAGCCTAAATGGCGCGATCACCTTGGCCATCTCCAAGACCACGGATCGCGAAACCCGGGCGCACCTGGAGGATTCGCGTAACCAGATCGCCAAAATCCTCGACCCCAAGTTTGCACCTCCCTCGGGCAATGCGGGGGCGGTCACCCGGACCGGGTTTGACGGTATTGACCCTCTATGGGGTTTGCCCGATCCGCTCGGCATTTGCTGGCCGGACTATGTGATTCGTCCCGACTGAGCGCTACCGGATTTAGTGCGTCTGCTTGGCGAGGAAAACGAGCAGCAGACGATTGAACTCATCCGGCTTCTCCAGCATCAGGAAATGACCCGTGCCTGGGATTTGCGTGTATTCGGAATTCGGGAAGCGCGCCAGCATGGCTTCGCGAGTGCCCATTTGGGAGTGATCCGCGTACAGGCCCGAGGCCGGGACCTTGAGGATCTCGCCGATATCCGCCGTCTCGCCCGTTGCGTCGAAGGTGGCGTTCATTGCGCCCACGGCCGTCGCCTCCGGCGCAGCCAGCATCATGTCGAGAATTCTGGTTTGCGTCGAAGGGGTCGTGGAAGCCGAGAACATTCCGCGGATCATGGCCTCACGGTTCTTTTTTCCCTGGGGGCCGGCCATGATCGCTCCCCTATTCGGAACAGCCGCGCCTCCCGCCGGCAACAGGCCATCCACAAACACCAGCGCCTCGGTGTGCTGCGGATAGAGCCGGGCATATCGAATGATCACCGGCGTACCCATGCTGTGCCCCACCAGCACAACCCGCTCCGCGTTGACCTCCGCGCGCACCGCTTCGACGGCGCGGGCGAAAAGATCCATTGAGAATTGGCCGTCTTTGGGCGAATCGCTTTTGCCGTGGCCCGGCAGGTCCAGAGTGACGACGCGATACTGTTTCGCGAGCGCAGGCACTTGTTCGCTCCAGGTGGTTTCGTCACAGGTCCATCCATGCACCAGAATCACGGTCCGCGGGCCCTGCCCCGTGGTTGAGGAATGAATCTTGAGGCCGTCCACGGTGGCCGCGGAAAGCGATAGAGAAAGAACGAAGCCAACAAGGTATCGCATGATGGAAGTCACCCTTCTGCTTCCATTGAGCATACCTTCAATCCAGCGTGACGGTGTGCGGCGGCAATCCCGATCCGATGTGCAGGACCCGGCGGAACCAGTTCTTCACCGCCGGCAGCGTCGCCACCAACTGCACCAGAGCCACGAAACAGACCACCAGGACGGCGATCATTATCACGCCGGGTGCGGACGGCGGAGCGGCGCCTCGATCAGCGTCAACCGAGGCCGCCATTGCGGAGCCTGTCGTCGCGGCCATCGCCGCTGTCGCCGCTAAGCGGAAAAAGCTTCTTGTAAGTCCCGCGCGCATAAATCGTCTCCCTGCCGCTGGTCTGGCAATTCGGACGCCATTGCAATCTCAGCCGGGGTTTCCGCGCCGACTGCGATTTGCCTCCCGACCCGCTCCGATGCCGCACCGGGCTTGCGCGAAAGCGCCGGACGGCCTGCGTGCCAGCACCCAAAGTTGCACCCAAGCCAAGTGCTCCGGGATGAGCGAAAATGGGAGCCGGTACCCATGTCGAAAGCGCCTGCCTCGGATCCCATCGCTATAAACCGGTTCAAAGATGCTGCCGCCCATGCGGCGGTGGAGGAGTTGGAAGACGGGATGGTGGTTGGACTGGGTTCGGGCACCACTGCCACGCTAGCCGTGTCCGCCATCGGCAAACGCGTGCAGGAGGGGCTGCGCATCATCGGCATTCCGACGTCGGAGCAAACCGCCGGGCTCGCCCGAAGCCTGGGGATCGTTTTGTCCACGCTGGCGGAGCACGCGCGGCTCGACCTGACCATCGATGGCGCGGATGAGGTGGAAACCGGAACGCTCAATTTGATCAAAGGCGGCGGCGGCAATCTGCTGCGCGAAAAGATTGTGGCGGCTTCCAGCGCCCGGCTGGTCATCATCGCCGATGAGCGCAAGGTGGTTCAACGGCTCGGCAGCCAGGCGATGGTGCCGGTTGAGGTGGTTCCTTTTGGCTGGCAGGCGACCGCGAGTCGGCTAAGCCGGTCGGGAACCGATCCGGTTCTCAGATTGGGCGCCGGCGGCGAGAGCTTCCTCACCGATGGCCGGCATTACATTCTGGACTGCTCCTATGGGCCCATCGCGGACCCGCTTGCCCTGCAAGCCGAATTAGACCGCACCATCGGCGTGGTCGAGCACGGCCTGTTCCTGGGACTCGCATCCGAGGCGTTTATCGGCGGGCCGGAAGGCGTAACACGGATGCGCCGCGGTAGCTAAGCTAGCTCCGGGACGCGACGCAGGCTCCGTTTTGCGGGCTGTGCTTCGTACTCCCGTTCGTGGTGGGGCGGTCCCCCTGGACCGCAGCCGGCCCACCGGCCGGCCTGGGCGCCACGATCCCGTTCTTCAATCGCGGCGCAGCGCGGTCATCGGATCGACCCGCGCGGCCCGGCGAGCGGGAAAATAGCCGGCCACGAACCCCACCGCGGCCAGCGCTAACACGGCGGCGCCGATAGTGGCCGGATCGTTCGGCCGCAGCCCGTAGGCGAAGTTGTCCGTCCATGCGGGCGCGAGAACATGGTCCAGCACCGGGCTCAGCGCCAGCACCGCCGGCACGCCGATCGCGACTCCCGCTGCGGCCAGCGCCAGCGTCTCCCGCAGGACCATCCATGCGACTTGTCCAGGCTTCGCTCCCAACGCCACGCGGATGCCGATCTCGTTGGTCCGCCGCGCCACCGCATACGCCATCACGCCGTAGATCCCGATGGAGGCCAGGATCAGCGCCAGCCCGCCGAACACCGCCGCAAGAGAGGCCAGCAAACGTTCCAGCGAAAGCGTGTCCTCGATCTGTTGTGTTTGCGTGCGCACATCGGTGATGGCCAGGTCGGAATCGATGAAGCGGACCCTTTGACGAATCTGCTTGACCACTTCCCGCATAGCGCCTGCCTCATCGCCCGCGATCTTCACCTCGAACGTGACCCCCGTACGAGGCGCCTGCAGCATGCGGCTATAGAAGGTGGGCTTGAGCGAATCGCGCCAGCGTTCGAGCACATCGGCGCAGACTCCCACGATGCGATACGTTACGTTGGACAAGTCCGTGAATGTCTCACCGGTAGGATTCTCCTGGTGAAAAAAATGCCGCGCGAACTCTTGATTCACCACCGCCGCAGGCGGTCCGTTCAACGTGTCGCGTGGATCGATCGCGCGCCCGGATAAAATCGGGATGCCCATGGTTTCAAAGAAGCCGCTGCCGACGCCGTTGGTAATCACACTGGACGGGTCGGTGTCCGACTCCGGGCCATTATGCCTGATCCTGGTGGCCGAGGACCGGCCCGACATCAAGACGCTGGACGAAAACGTGGTGGATTGAACGCCTGGTATCGCGTTCAGGCGGGCCTGCACCTCCTGAAGCAATCCCGCGACCCGGTCCGCCGGATAACGCAGCCGCGGCGGATCCAGAGTAAATAACAATACGCCCTCGGGTTTGAATCCCAGCGGAATGCCCCTCAAATTCCTGAACGTCTTCACGCACAGCCCCGCGCCCACCAGCAGCAGCACCGATAACGCCACTTGAAGCACCACCAGCAGCCGTCCGATGCGCAGCTTCGAAAGACTGGCGCTGCCCCGGCTGCCTTCTTTCAACGCGTCGTTCACTTCCACCCGCCGCGACTGCCACACCGGCGCGAGGCTGAACAAAATTCCGGTAAAGAACGTGATGCCGATCGAGGCCAGCAGAACCTTGGGATCGAAGGCGGTATCAAACGGACTCGGCCGCCATGGCGTCGCAAGCACCGCGGGTATGCTATTGCGAGTCCAGTAGCCGAAGATGACGCCCGCAACGCCCGCCATCGAAGCCAGCAGCAAACCTTCCGTAAGCAACTGCCTCACGATCCTCCATCGTCCCGCTCCCAACGCGAGCCGCAAGCTGATCTCGCGCTGCCGCACGGCGGATTTCGCCAGCAGCAGGTTGGCCACGTTCGCGCAGGCGATCAACAACACCAGACCGGCCAGCGAGAACACCGCCAGCATCATCCGGTAATAGCGTTCGGTCAGATAATCCAGGCCTCGGGCAGCCGATTGAAGGATGAACCGGGGCCGTTTCACGGGGTCTTTCAGCATCGAGCTTAGCGGCCCTGGGTTGGCATCGACGCTCGCCTGAAAAAGTGCTTCCAGCTCGCTCTGCGCTTGTGCATCCGAAACGCCGGGCTTCAATCGCCCCATCATCGGTATGGACCAGACCTTCACTTCATCGAGAAACGAACGTCCGGAAACCGCCGGCGAAACATTCAGCGGCGCCCATACTTCGAAATTCGCTCCCGGCTCGATTCCCGTGAAATACTCCGGATTCACGCCGATGATCGTGACTGGAACCTCATTCAGTGTGATCCTCTTTCCGATCACGGCAGGGCTGCGCGCAAACCTTCGGGTCCAGTATTCGTAGCTGATCAGCGCCACTTGGCCTTCTGGAGTCCGCACGTCGTTCTCCGGCCCGATCGCCCTGCCGATAACCGGCGAAACCTCCATTCCCCGGTAGAAGTCTCCCGAAACCAAAAAACAATTCACCGGCTCGGCGTTTCCATTCACCACCGCCGTGACCCGGCCGAGCTCCTTGAAAGTGAACAGGCTCTCGAAAACGGTATTGTCTCGCAGAAATGCCTGATACAGGGGAGGCGAAAACTCGGCGTGCATCAATCCGCCGTCCGGCGTTTCGCGCTGTTCGTAGATGGTTCCGAATGCCTGGGATAAATAACCGAGATTGGGCGCAACCCAGCCGCCCCACTGCTCCCGCCAGGTCAGCAGCCGCAAACGCTCCGGATGCTTCACCGGAATCGGCCGCAACAGCGTCGATTCGATCAGCGTAAAAATCGCGGTGTTCGCGCCGATCCCGAGGGCCAGCGACAGCACCGCCGCAGCTGTGAATCCGGGGCTGCGCCGCAGCATTCGAACTGCATAGCGCAGATCCTGGCCCAGCCGGTCGAGCCATGTCCAACCCCACACCTCGCGGCTCGATTCGGTGAGCAGAGTTGCGTTCCCAAACTCGCGCCGCGCTCGCTCGATGGCTTCCGGCTTGGGCACGCCCGATTCGAGCAGTTCGTCGATCCGCTCCGCGAGGTGGGCTTGAATCTCTTCCGCCGCATCCTGTCTCGCCGCATCGGCGCGCGGCGTCTTCTGGAGCAACTGCCAGAGCCACTTCATGCCTGCACCGGTTTCATGACGCGTGCAATGCCCTTGAGCATGCGCGCGAAGCTGGAGGTTTCGCGATCCAGCCGTTTGCGCCCCGCGGGCGTGATCCGGTAGATGCGGACCCGGTGGTTCCGGGCAGAAAGGCCCCATTCCGCAGCCACGGCGCGGGCTTTCAGCATGCGCTGAAGGGCCGGGTAGAGCGAGCCTTCCTCCACCTGCAGAAGCTCTCCGGAGCTGTGTTTGATGAACTGCGCCAAAGCGTAACCATGCAGAGGGCCGCGGCGCAGAGTCTGGAGAATCATCATCTCCAAAGCGCCGGGAAAGAGACCTCGATCCGAATCACTCATACCTGTTTGGTCTATGCCCAGAGTGAATCAGTATCCGCGGTTTGTCAACGAGTTTCTCCAATCCCGGCTCCATTGTGTTAGAGTGAGTCGCTGAAATGAAGCCGCTTATGAACATCAGAAATCGAGCCGCGACGCCCGCTCTGCTGCTGGCGGCAATGCTGGCAAGCGTCCCCGCTTTGGGCCAACTGGATCTATCCGGCACCTGGGCGCCGCAATTCACGGAAGACGCGCCGGAGCGGGGCCCCGGACCCGATCTGGTGGATTACCTCGGCATTCCCATCAACGCGGAGGGCCGCCAGTGGGCCCTGAGCTGGGATCCGGACCGTCTCACCCTCCAGGAGCACCAGTGCCAGGTCCACACCGTGGCTTACATTTATCGCGGCCCGCTGCAACTCCGCATCTGGGAGGAGCGCGATCCGCAGACCCAGGAACTGGTGGCCATCCACAACTACACCAGCACCTACGAACAGAACCGAACCATCTGGATGGATAACCGCCCCCATCCGCCCGACTATGCGCCGCACACCTGGATGGGGTTCTCTACAGGACATTGGGACGGCAACATCCTCACGGTCTACACCACGCACATCAAGCAGGGCTGGCATCGCCGCAACGGCATCCCATCGAGCGATGAGATCACGCTGACCGAGCATTTCATCCGCCACGGGGATCAGCTGACGCACGTAACCGTCGTGACCGATCCGATCTACCTGGAGGAGCCGCTGGTCAAGACCCAGGACTACGTTTTGAACGTGAGTTCGAACGCAAACTGGCTGTGGCCGTGCGAGTACGTGGACGAAGCTCCGGGCCGGAAGCAGGGCGAGGTCCCCAGCTTTATGCCCGGCGAGAACCCCTTCATGACCGAATTTGCCGCTAAGTTTGGGCTCCCCGCGCAAGCCGCACTGGGTGGCGCCGAGACCATGTATCCGGAGTATCGCCAGAAACTGAAGAGCATGCCGATTCCGCCCAAGCCGCCCGCGGCTGCTCCCGCGAAGTAGACGGTTTGCGCGCCCCCCGTCTCCAATCCCAACGCCGTCTCTAATATTGATATTCTGGGACGCGGTAACAGGAGAGTCCTATGAAATCTACGTTCACGTTTACGATGGCGCTGGCCCTGGTGCTAGTAATGGGCGCGGCGGTCGTTTTATCCCAGAATCAGCCCCCCGCTGCGCCGCGGACCGGACCCGGCGTGCAGGCCACCAACGACGCGAAAGAACCGGATGTGCTGAAGACCTGCAAGACTCCGCCCCCGGCGAGAGGCGGCGGCGCCCGAGGCGGTGGCGGGCAAGGCAAGGCCGGGCAAGGCAAAGGCCCTGGCCCCGCGGCCGCGGCGGCCGGCCCCAAGGAATACACGGTTACCGAAATCCCCGGCGTCGTCGCCGCGGGACAGAAATGGAAAGAAGTCTGGCAGGTGGACGGCAACAACGCCGACGGCCTCATCGGCACCAAGGACGGCGGCATTCTGATCGCGCAGAACGATAACAGCGCGGTGGTGAAGCTGGACAAGAACGGCAAAACTTCCGTCGCCTACATGGGCCTCAATACCAGCGGCTCGGTCGCGATGAACTCGAAGGGCGTCCTGTTCGTCGCCAACCGGGGTCTGAATCCATCCATCGAGGAGCTCGCGCCCCAGCGAAAACCCCTGGCCAACATGTACAACGGCGACCCCATGGATTGCATCGGCGTCGTTCTCAACGACATCACGGCCGACAGCAAGGGCGGAGTGTACTTCACCATGGGCAGGGTCTTTTACGCGGACCCGAAAGGCGTGGTCACGCGCTACGGCGAGAATCTGAACACCAACGGCATCGTCCTCAGCGCCGACGAAAAGCATCTTTATGTCACCAACGGCGCGACGCTGGCGGAGTTCGACGTCCAGCCGAACGGCTCGCTCACCAATCAGCGCGAATTCGCCAAGTGGGAAAGCGGAGGCGGAGATGGCACCACCTTTGACACCGCCGGACGATTCTATGTCACCACCAATGCCGGCGGCATTCAGGTGATCTCACCGGAAGGCAAATTTCTCGGCAATATCCCCTCGCCGCGGCCGGTCCTTAGTGTGACCTTCAGCGGCCCGGACAGAAAGTTGCTCTATGCCGTCTCCAGGGTTGGCGACAAGGATTGGATCATCGCCCTCCCGATGATCGCGCAGGGCCCCAAGGGGCGCGACAAATAAGATGATCGTAGTTCGCCGAAGCGCGGAGCGGGGGCACGCCGATCTGGGCTGGATCAACAGCTACTACACCTTTTCTTTCGCCAGCTACCATGATCCGGCGCATATGGGTTTCCGTGCGCTGCGGGTGATCAATGAGGATCGAATCGCGCCGGCAAGGGGCTTCGGAGCCCACGCCCATCGCGATATGGAGATCCTGACGTATGTGCTCGAAGGCGGCCTCACCCACAGAGACAGCATGGGCGAAGCGCACACATTCGGAGCCGGCACCATCCAGTCCATGTCGGCGGGCACGGGGGTGATTCACAGCGAGTTCAATGCCTCCGACCAGGAGGCTGGGCACTTTCTGCAAATATGGATCGAGCCCGCAATCACGGACGCTGAACCCTCCTATCAGCAGATTTCGATCGATCCGCAGGAGAAGCGCGGCCGGTTCCGGCTTCTGGCCGCGCCCCACGGGAGCAACTACGGCGAGGTGGTGACGATCCACCAGGACGCGCTTGTGTATGCCACGGTGCTCGCCTCGGGCGAGACCGTCCGGCGGCGCCTCGGGCCGGGACGCCACGCGTGGGTGCAGGTCGCGCGCGGGAATGTATCGATGAACGGAGAAGCGCTGGCGGAGGGCGACGGAGCCGCGGTCAGCGGCGAGCAGGATCTTTCCTTCACCGGAGGCCCGGACGGGAGCGAGTTTTTGTTCTTCGACCTGGCGTGAACCATGCAGGATATCAACGCTCTCATCACCTTTGGCTCGCGCACCGGCTCGACGGAAAAGCTTGCCTTGGCCGCAGCCCTGGGCGCAGTCCAGGCAAGAGCCAACATTCGATTACGCTGGCTGCACGAGAACGTGGACGAGCGGACGGTAGACGGGGTTCCGGGATGGCGCGAAAACCGCACTCGAATGACCAAGGAATATATCGCCCCTCGCGAGATTGATTTCCTCTGGGCGGATGTTCTGGTGGTCGGAATTCCGGCTCGCGACGGTCTGTCTTCTCCCGAATTTAAAACTTACCTGGACACGCTGCAGGTTCTGCATTCCGCCGGCAAACTGCGCGGGAAAGTTGGAACTGCATTCGCCGCGGGATTGGCCGGAATCGGGCAAGAGGATCCTGTGGTCGTCTCACTGTGCTCCGTCCTGGTCGGACTCGACTTGATCCTGGTTCCGCCGGGCATCACGTCGACAGGCGACGCGGTAGAGAATGCACGGCACCACGGCCGCATCGTTACCGAGGTCGCGCGCGATATAAAGCAGGGGCGCAGCACAGCCCAAACCCCGGCGCATCCCTAAAACCAAGGGCCGCCGATCGACACCGATCAACGCGAATTGAAAAATGCTTATCGGCGTGGATCAGCGTGGATCAGCGGCCGATTATGTTTTTCGGCGGCTGCAGTCTGGATTGACCCGTTCAGGGACAACCCGGGTGCTTCTGAGGTGAGGGAGATTATTTCGCGGCGGGTGAGTAGCCTTTGAGCGAATGATCGTGTGCCGCGTAGTAGTCGCCGGCTTCGTTCAGCTCTGGTTTGCCCTGCGTCACGTGGCAATAGGTGCAGGCTTTCCCCTCGGTTTTCGCATACTCCGGCTTGGCGTAGGACGGAGTTGCAAGGATCCACAACAAACCGCCGGTCAGCACCCCTGCGGGGATCACGGTCTTCAAGATATTCAGCATTTTGGCTGTTTCCTCAACCAGCCAACGTGCAATTCCTTCGCCAGCCCTGTGTTTACAAGGCTGCATCGCCCCTGCCTGGCGGATTCGCTCATCGGCATCGCAGCAGAGGATAAGGTCAGTAACGATATACGGTCATCTGACCGGGTATGGCCATCTAATGCGGCACGTTGAAGTAGGGCACGGCTGCGCTGGCGTGAGCCTTCTCCCAGGCTCTGACGTTCACTCGCGCCTGATCGAAAAGCCGCTCGTAGTTCCCTTTGCGCACTTTCTCGCTGGTGGCCTTGTCCAACGCGTCCCACAAAGGACCGTATTGATAGAAAACTTTTTCGTATTTCTCCTGAGTCGCGGGGGCGACTTCATCGGTGCCGAAGAGGAAACGGTTGGGATAGCGGTTGATCAAATCGGCCGTGGCCTTGGTCTCGGCCGGGGTCGACACCAGGTACTTGGCAACCTCATCCCAGGAAATATCCATATACACGTGACTGAACTCGGGATCCTTGAGGATTTCTTCGATGATGGCGGCCTGATCCTTGACCGGGCGCACCACCCGCCCCACGCCCATGTGCGCCCAGATGAAGGTGGTCTTGGGATGCCGCTTGAACAGCGCCTTCATCTGACCGGCGTACGCCGGCGGCTCGCCTTCCTTTGAAAACGGCGTGTCGATGTCGTTGTGGATCAGCACCACCAAGCCCACCTCCGCGGCGAAGTCCAGCAGGCGGTCGAGCGCCGGGTCCTGCAGGCTGGCCACTTCGCCTGCGATCTTCGCCGCCACGAATTCCTTGTGAATGGTGAACTCGCCGATGCCGGAGAAACACGCCGGGAAACGTCTCCAGCACCCGCCGGATATGATCCGCGGCGTACATATCGGTGGGGTTGAATCCGGTGATCATGGGATCGAAGCGGGCCTGCTGCTCCTTGCGGCAGCGACTTGTACGCCATGGCGATCCACGCGTCGGTGAACGAGTAATAGTACAGCGGCGCGTCGGAGTTCAGATAATACGTCGGCGCGTGGTCGCCGTCCATCCGGTAGGACCATTGCTGCTGCAAAGGAATGCCGAACAGCGCGACGCGCCCGGTTTTCGTTCCCATGATCTTGAGGAAGTCGCCGATGTTGGTGCCCTCCTGAATGTAGTTGGTCAGATGGAAATGCGAGTCGTTGAACAGGTAATCGTTCGACTGCGGCGCGGTCTGCCCGGACGCCAGCCAAGCCAGGGAGGCAAAAACCCCGAGAACTCGACATCTGATCATAGTCAGAGTCTAACTAAGGGCTGACAGCGACTTGGCACAAGTGGTGCATGGATGCTCAGACGCCCGGTTGGCAGTGTGGCGCAAACACTCGTGTTTGCCGCGTCCGCACTCCTGCGGCCGCCGGCTTAGCGTCGACATGATTGTCGACGCCGCACGCAAAGTGCGTCGCAAAGTGCGTGCGCCACAACATGTTCCATGAGCTTTGTTCTTGCCAACTTTTATGCCGCTTATCGCCGTTGATCTGCGGATGCGCTTCTTAGACGCGCGGCAAGATCGTCCGGGATTTTGAGGTTGCCGGAGCGTCCCGTGCCCAATTCAATCCCCGGCTTTACCGCCGGCCCGTGGAAGTCCGAGCCTCCGGTCACCAGCAGGCCGTGACGCTGGGCCAGCGCCAGATACAGTTCCGTTTGCTCGGGCGCGTGATCGCTATGGTACGCCTCAATCGCATCGAGTCCCATGTCGCAGAGCCCGGGAAGCATCAGGGAAATATCTCCTTGCAGACGCACCGGATGGGCCAGCGACGCGACTCCCCCCGCGCCTCGGATTCTCTCGACCCCCTCCGCGAACCCCGGCTCCATACGCTCCACATAGCCCTGCGCGGACTCGCCCAGGTAATCGTCGAAGGCTTGCTGCATATCCGCAACGTAGTGCTTCTCCACCATGATCCGGGCGAAATGCGGCCGTCCGGTCATTCCGCGGCCGCGCGCCGTGGCCTCCTCCAGAGTGATATCGAGTCCCAGTTCCCGCAGCCGCGCCGCCAGAGAAATATTGCGCTCACGCCGCGAGGCCTGCATCGTGCGCACCCAGGACCGGAAGTCGGCCATCCCGCCGTTGTGCAGGAAATAGCCCAGCAAGTGCACCGAATGCCCATCCAGCTTGGTAGAAAGTTCGATGCCGCAAATCAATTCAATCCCGGCGTCGCGCGCCGGTTCAAGAGCCTGATCGTAGCCGGCAAAAGTATCGTGATCGGTGATCCCCAGGACCTCGACCCCCACCCGGCGCGCCTCCTGGACCAGTTGGGCGGGCGAGAAGGCGCCGTCCGATTCGTCGGTATGGGAGTGCAGATCAATCATCGGCGTCAGCCAGCAGATCTTTCAGGATAACGAAACCAGTCCTTGTTCGATGGCGTGCTTGGTTAACTCGGCGGTGGT
This sequence comes from Bryobacterales bacterium, assembly GCA_963765185.1. Taxonomy (GTDB): domain Bacteria; phylum Acidobacteriota; class Terriglobia; order Bryobacterales; family Bryobacteraceae; genus Palsa-187. Next base: position 25,769 of record CAVXWB010000161.1, on the reverse strand, counting down.
TCGCAGACCAAGCTTTCTCTTGATGTTGTCGCGATGAAATGCAACCGTCTTCACGGAGATCCCCAGATGATAGGCGATTTCCTTGGCGGCGCGGCCCTCGGCGATCAATTGCAGAAGCTCCCGCTCCCGCGTACTCAGCCGAAGCGTAGCCGCGGCTTGGGCGGGATTCGCGAACCGCTCCAGGTGTTCGTTCGCAAGATTCGGGGTTACATAAATCCGGCCGTTCAAGACGCTTTTGATGGCGTCCAGGAGCTCCTCGCGCGCCGCGGATTTAAGCACGAATCCAGTTCCTCCCGCGTCCAGCGCGGCCTCCAGATAGGCGGGATTCACGTGCATCGTGATGAACAGCAGCTTCACTTCGGGCAGACTCTTCTTGATTTGGACGGCGGCGTCGATGCCGTTCAGCAGCGGCATGGTGATGTCCGTGATAATCAGCTCCGGCTTCAAGCGAAGCGCCGCGTCCACCAAGGCCCTTCCATCCGTCACGGTCCCGACGTTTTCGATATGCGGATCGAGAAAGGCCCGCAGGCCATCGAGCGTCAGCGGATGGTCGTCGGCCAACAGGACTCGAACACGCTTCATAGGTTCCCACCCGTCAAAGGAACCTCCAGCGCGATTTGAGCGCCATGGCCCGGCCGTGTCGCGATGGAAAGCTTCCCATTGACCAATCGCGCGCGTTCCTCCATGCCGATCAATCCCAGCCCGCCCCGCCCTGGCACCGCGGCCTGGATGAAACCGACGCCGTCGTCCGCGATCTTCAAGACCACCGTCCCCTTCTTGAAGGAGAGCGCGACGGAGACATTTTTCGCGCTTGCATGCTTGGCTATATTATGCAGGCTCTCCTGCGCCACGCGATAGAGACAGGACGCAACCGCGCGGGGCATGGAGGCCGGCAGAGCGCCGTCGGTGAATTTTAACTCTACATTTGTGGACCGCGCGGAAAACTCCTTGCACAGGGCCCGCAGGGAAGCCTCCAGACCCAGGTCGTCGAGCACGGACGGGTGCAACTCGTAGGCGATATGGCGCGTCTCTTCCGACACCCGGACCACGCGGACCTGCAACGCCTTCAGCCGTTCGCGCGCTTCCCCGGGAGGCGGAGGATCGGCCACAAGACCGCCGATGTCGATGGCGAGCGAAGCAAGTTGCTGGCAAATCTGATCGTGCAGCTCGCGCGACACTCTCCGGCGCTCCTCTTCCTGAACTGTCATCAGACTGGCCGCCAGAGCGTGAACCTCCTGTGAGTGAGTTCGCGCCACGTCCTCCAGGCGCTTGCGCTGGGTGATGTCGCTCACGAATGCGACGTCGAGCTTGCCGTCGGATGTTTCGATGGCGCTCCAGCCAATCTCCACCGGAAAAGTGCTGCCGTCCTTGCGGCGCCCTTCCAGGGTCGGGCCGAACCCCATGGGCTGGTTTTCCATGTGAGCGGAAGGAACTCGAAGATGTTCGGCGCGACGCTTCCCGCCGCTCTCCGGAATCAGAACTTCGAGCGGCTGCCCCAGCAGCTCCTCGCGGCGGTAGCCAAACATCTTTTCCGTATTGCCATTGGCCAGCACGATCATCCCGCTCGCATCGACAGCCACGATGGATTGAGGAGTGGCCTCCACCAAGGCGCGGATCGAGATTTGGCTCTTTTCCGCCGCCAGCTGCGCTTGTTTCTGTTCCGTGAAATCCTGGATGGCAATCAGGATCGTCTTCGATGCGTCAGCCCGGGAGGTCTCAATCTGACGGGCGTTGAGGACCAGATAGCGGTGGCCAATCTTGGGGAAATCCTGATCGATTTCAAAGGCTTTGATTTCGACCTTCTTCGAGAGAACATCCTGAAGCAGCTCCCGCAACCGCAGACCCTTGGAGCCGGCGCCCAGCCCAAAGCCGGAGCCTTGCCCAAACAATACCTGGCGCTCGATGTCCCCAGGCGAAGCGCGAAACAGATCGCAGAAGCTTCGATTCACGTTCACCACTCGAAATTCGGAGTCCACCACCACCAGAGCCTCGTGAATGGTTTCGACGATGGCGCGCGCATAGTCGGCGGACTTCTGGGCCTGGTCTCGCGCGCGGTAGATCAAATCGGTATCCAGGATCACCACCAGCACGCCTTCAATCCTGTTGTCGCTGGTCTTGTAGGGCCGCACGCGCAGCGAATACCGATGGTCCTTGCGGTCGCTGACCTCCCGTTCGATCAATCGCCCGTGAGTGGTGACTTCCGAAAACAGCTCCTTCCAATCGGAGACCTCCAGGCTGGAAGCGATATTGCTGAACGGGCGGCCCACGTCGCCCGGAATCAGATTCAGCAATGTGCCCGCCATGGGCGTAAACCGCCGCACACACAAATCGGCGTCCAGAACCAGCACCGGAATGTCGACGCCCACCAGCAGGTTGCTCAGATCGTGCGACAGAACGCTCAGCTCAGAGTTGCGATGTTGCAGTTCGTCGTTGAGCGTGATCAGCTCCTCATTGGTGGATTGCAGTTCCTCCTTGGCCGTTTCCAGCTCCTCATTGGTGCTCTGCAACTCCTCGTTGCTGGACAGGATCTCTTCGTTGGCGGCCTTCATTTCCTCCTGCGCGGTGTCGTGTTCCGAGATCATGGCGCGCAGATGTTCCCGGGTGGATGCCAATTCCCGTTCCAGCCTTTCCGCTCTTACCCTGACCTGTTTCTTGCCTGCGGCGGCGCCGGCCTGGGGATTCAAAGGTTCGAGGCTGGCCGGCTCGGCCTTTTGAAACACCACCAGCAGATCCTGTTTTTTACCGTTGCGCCTTTTAAGCGGCCGCACTTCCAGCCCCACCGCGGCGGGATGGCCCCGATGCTCGAACTGCACCCCCTCTTTGTGGACCGTGACGCCTTCTCTTCTGGCTTTGTAAATGGCCGCGCGCAGATCCACCACCAGCTCGGGCCGCACCATTTTCAGCAGGTGAAAGCTGGGCTGCCCCGTCGCCGGCGCCAAATAGGGACTGGTGTCGCCCTGAAAATGCACAATATGCAGATCCGGATCGACGATCAGCGCGGGCGGCGCGTAATGCTCCAGCAGAAATCCTTCCGCTTCCTTCCGAAAATCGATGGCCGCGCTGGGCGCGGCTGTCCTGGAGCGGGGCAGCGTCCGGCTCCGGGAGGTGATCCGCTGCCGCATTGAACCCGGAAAGCGGCGCCACGGCCGGCTTGCGCAGGAAGATCCGATGCCTCCGGTCCTCCACCGTGAAGGCATCCGAGTAGTCGCTGATGGATTCCGAGTTTCCCAGGAAGAGAAAGCCTCCGGGCTTCAGCGCATACTGGAAAATCGACAATATTCTCTTTTGCAGCGCCGGGCCCATGTAGATCAGAACGTTGCGGCAACTGATCAGATCCAGCCTGGAGAACGGCGGATCCTTGGCCAGATCGTGCCGGGCGAAGACGCATAGATCGCGGATGAACTGCTGCATCTGATAGCCATGGTCGCCCCTGACGAAAAAGCGCTTCAGCCGCGCCGGAGACACGCCGGCGACAGCCGCCTCCGTGTAGATCCCGGCTCGGGCATGCTCCACCGCGCGCTCCTGGATGTCGGTCCCGAAGATCTGAATCGTGGTCCGGCTCGCCCGCTCCCCCAGTTGCTCCAGCAGCAACATCGCGATGGAGTAGACCTCCTCTCCGGTCGAGCATCCCGGCACCCAGATGCGAATCGGATCTCCCGCCGGTCTCTTCCTCCCCAGCTTCGCCAGAACCAGTTTTCGCAAAGCCTGAAAACACTCCGGATCGCGAAAGAAACTGGTCACGTGGATGAAGATGTCATCCGCCAGGGCCTGCGCTTCTTCCGGGTTCTTGCTCAGGATCTGCGCATACTTGCCCAACGATGCGATCTTCTGCAGAGCCATCCTGCGCGCGATGCGCCGGCGCACGGTGGCCTGCTTATACAGGCGGAAATCGACTCCCACGGAGGACCGGAGAATCAGGCAGACCTTGTCCAGTTCGCTCCCTTCGGGTACTTCCCGCGCCTCCGCCAGGTAGGGGTGACGGCCGATGCGCGCCAGCTCCGCGGCGATGCGCTTGGGCGACAACACGAAATCGACGGAGCCGGCCGTAATGGCGCTCATCGGCATGTCGGGCCATTGAGCCGTCTTCGGATCTTGAGCGAAGGTCATGCCCCCCGCGGCCTTGATGGCTTTGAGGCCGTAGGTGCCGTCCGATCCCGTGCCGGAGAGAACCACGCCGATGGCCGCGGTGCCTTGTTCCTCCGCCAGGGCAATCGAGAAATCGTCAATCGGGCGTTGCAGACCGGGGGCGTCCGAGCGAGGCGTCAGCCGCAGCCTTCCCTCGCGGATGGTCATGTTCCTGTTGGGAGGGATGACGTAGACGTGATTCGGCTCCGCCGCGATTCCGTCGGTCACTTCGAGGACGGGCATGCTGGTCGCCTTCGACAGAAGCGTGGTGAGCGCGCTTTCATGCTTGGGCTCCAGATGCTGGATCAAGACAAAAGCCATTCCGGATTCTGCCGGCAGCGCCCTTAGCAGCGCCGTGAACGCCGCCAGGCCTCCCGCCGAAGCGCCCACGGCGACCACGGGAAAGGAGAGTCCCGGGCGCGCGCTGGTGGTTTCTTCCTTCGCACTCTTGGGCGATTTCCGCGCTGCTTTTATTTTTGCCATATGCGCAGATCTTTAGGAGGGATCGACTGCAAGATTATCACTTGTTAAGACCGTTCGCACAACATTGCGCGCGCCGATGCCCGGAATAGCAAAGAATGAGCGGCGTACGTTGCCGGAAATTAAATCTCGATTTCGATTCGAGCGCCCGGCCTTTAGCGGCCCGAGAGCTCCGCTCGCGGCTGATAGTCGTGCAGCAGATCCTGATAGCCGTTCATGGCCAGGCGGGTTGCCATCTCTGTGCCGCCGAAGCGTGCGCGATGCCACATCTGCTTGGGCGCGTAAACGATGTCGCCCTGATCGGCAAGGAAGATGGGCAGCGACCCGATCTTGTACTCGATCTGGCCCTCCAGAATGAACCAGAACTCGGAAGATTCTTCGTGAAAATGGCCCTTGTCCGCGTCGGTCGTCGCAGCCTGGGTCTTGGGATTGCCCCTGATAATGTTGGCCACGGCGCGATCGTCGGCGATAAAGCGGGTCTGCTTTTCGGTCCCCGCCACCACCTGATTGAAATCGAGGAAGGGCTTATTGCGCGCATCGTACTTGCCCTTGCCGCTGATGCGCACCTTCACGAAATTGATGCCGGGCACGTCCGGAGGCGTCTCATCGGCGGGATACATGGTCTTGGCCTCGCCGATATTTACTTCCAGGCGCAGCGAAGGCTTGTCGCCCACGGTTTCCATGCTGAACACATTGCGATACGGCGCCTGCACCAGGAATCCTTTCGAGGCCACGAACGGCTCCTGCCCTCGATGGTGAACCGGATCTGGCCGTCCTGAACGATCCACCACGCGCGCGTATCGGGATGGAACATGCGCTTGGTCTTGACGCCCGGCGCCATCGAGATGTAATCGGCGTGCAGGGAGGTGTCGCTGACCACGGTTTCGGTCCAGTTCTGCTCGCCCTTGTGCTTCCGAAGCAGTTCGGAAAGCTTCCAGATGGGCTTATTGGGTGCGACCCAACCCGTGAGCTGCGCCGGCTGCGGCGCCCACGCCAGCGTCTCGGCCTGCTGGGCCGTCAGCGCCGGGAACAGGCTCAGGATGCCCACGCCGACCAACGCGAATCGTGTCCTTGCTTGCATAACCGTCAATCTCCTCTTGTCGAGTCACAGCCCTGCGGCAAAACTATATAAGACTGTTTCATGGGAGTCAATGCTTGTGTGGCTGTGCCGGCCCTGTTAACATCCGCCTATGAAACCCCTGTTCCTTCTTCTGGCCCTGCCGCTGGTTGCAGCCGATCCTCCGGGATTTTCCATGTGGACCGGCGCCGAGCTCAAGTCCGACGTAAACGCGATTAAAGTGGACGATCACAAAGTCGGCGTAAATAAGCTCGCCACCTGGGACAATCACGCGCTGTGGGTGATCAAGCGCGAAGGCGATGGCGAAGCCGAAGTGCACGACACCCAGGTGGACGTGATTTTCGTCACCTCCGGGGAAGGCACGCTGGTCCTCGGCGGGACGATGGTGGAACCCCGCACCACCGCTCCGGGAGAGACTCGCGCGAAATCGATCAAGGGAGGCGTCAGCAAAAAGATGTCCCCCGGCGACGTCTTTCACATCCCCGTCAAGGTGCCTCACCAGATGCTGGTCCCCAAGCTCCTCACCTTTGAGGTGCTGAAGGTGGACTCCAAATAGAGCGGGCGCAATCTCACCCCGTCTTTTCTCAACTGACTGGCTGGACCACCTTCAAGAACGCCGGTTGCTCGACCAGTTCGGCCTGGTCCGCCAGCTTCAGCGCGATGCACAAATCGCCCGCGGGAACATGTTCCGGCACGCGGAAGCTGATCTCGAGGCTGGATTGGGTAAGAATGTCGACGGGGTAGCGAACCTCGCCACCACTCAGATACAGCTCGCGGACGTGCTGGGAGTCGAGTTGGAAACCGATGACCGTCACAGTATCGCCGGGAGCGGCCTCGGCCGGCGCGACCCGCTCGGCCACCGGGACAATCTCGCCAACGCCCCTCCACGCCAGGAGCCTCACCACCGGGATCGCCGCCAACACCAGAACCAGCATCAGGAAGATTCGATGAACGCGCAGCATGGTTGTCGCTCCTTTAATCAGTTTTCGGAAGTACGCTGTTGCCGCCTCTGCTCGGCTTGAAGCACGTGCACCGCCATCAGCGCGCCCACCGGATGCGCCCCCAGATCCACCAGCGGATCCGCGTCTAACGCAGGCTTATCCGTGTTGTTGTGCGGGAACTTGCACACCTCCCGCAAGGTGGCGATCTCATTGGCCGGCAGCCCATACTCGGCGCCGACAGCGGCCACGTTCTGAAGCATCCGCAGGCGCAACTCGCGGTTCCATCGGGAATCGTAGAGCAGCCGATTCAACTTGTAAGACTTGATGGAGGGATGCACGTAGAAGGCGAACGGGTGGTTCTTGAACGGGAACTCCGTCGCAGCCTCCGCGCCTGCCTTTTCGCCGGGAAGAAAGCGAACCACGGCGTGGCCGTGATGCGTTGTGGCCTGGTAGGACAGCAGTTCCATGTGCTGCTTGCCCACGGCCCCCAGCACGGGAGCCCAGGGCAGCATTTCCGTATTCCCGACTTCGTCCAACTGCTCCACCGTCAAATCCAGGAATGAGTCGCTATGGCCGTTTTCGAGTTCCTGGATGCACCAACGGTCGAACGCGAAATCGGGTTTGTAATAGTTGGCGGTGCCGGGATAATGCGACATGCCGCCGCTGGCCAGCAACGCGACGCGCTCAGGCCGGGCGGCTACGGCCTGCGCGATGGCGCGTCCCAGGGCCGCGCAACGCCGCGGATTCGGCAGCGGAGGCAGATACGTATTGACGAAGATCGGCACCACCGGGATGTCGCGTCCGGCCAGCACCCACTCAAACGGCGCGGCAAAAGAGTGCCCCAGCTCGGCATCCTGCGAGTACGTCATGTCGAAATCGCGCCGGACCAATTGTTCCAGAATGTCTTCGGCCAAGGCTTGGTGAATCGACGGAGACCAAGTCTTGCCAGCGAACACCGCGTTCGCGCGTTCGCCTGCGATTACGGCGAAGGTGGGAACAGACTTCAGAAAGAATGTCTCCAGGTGGTCGCTGGCAAAGATGATGAGCGCATCCGGCTTGGTTTCATCCAGAACCTCGCCGAGCTTGCGCATGGCGGCTATGCCCGCATCCAGCTGCTTGGGACCTCCTCCGGCGGCCGCGTGAAGAGTTGCGGCGCGTGCATGGTGGCCATGGCTGCGACAATTTTTCCCATTTCCGATTCCCGGCTCCTTATTTGCCTTGAAGCTGCTCGAGATACCTGGCGACATTGTCGATGCGTACGCGTCCCAGATCCTGGTCCCAGGCAATCTGAGAAAATCGGGCCCCACAGAGGCATCTCTCGCGTCCCGTGACCCGCCTCTATGGGCACCTCGCCCAGGAGGATTCCTTCGACGCGCTGCCTGGGGAATCGTCCCCCATTGTTCATCGCAAGGAGCGTCAAGTTCGGCGGCGCCGTCTTGAGAGCCCTCGCCATGGGTCCATCGCCTTTGGCCCCTTTACCATGGCACACAGCGCAGTAGGCCTGGTACAGATCCGCGCCTCCCAGAGAAGAGATGAGGCGCGTCTCCGCCGGCGGTTTGGGCGGAGGCGTCTGGGCCGTGCTGAGCATGAGTACCAGTCCCATTCCCAGCAGACCGAATGCAATTTTGAGTTTCACGCCAATCGTGGCGCAGTTGGAATACCACTCGCGATGCAGGGAGTAACAGCGAAAACGGCGTTCATCTGTGCGAATTGACGCACCGCACCTGCGCGCCCTGCGTGATTGCGCCCGTCAGGGCAGGAGCTTTTACGGCCGCCCTTCGCTCGACGGCGGCACGATGTCCTTGAGGCGCAGATACGCCACCGCAGTGCCGTACATTTCGTTGTCGTGGGCGACGTTAAAATTCAGTACGCCCAGCTTGGTCACTTGCCGCCCGAACATGTTTACCTTCGCGGCGCCGGCGGCGTCGTTCATGGAATCGTATACCGTATCGCAATAATCGAAGGACGCCTTGAGCGCGGCGACCACATCGGCTTTGGAAGTTTTCGAGCCTGCATTGCCGTTCTTCTGCTCGCCCTTGGCCATCCCGCACAGCGCCATTTGCGTATCGGCAATGTGGGTCATGATCTCGGCATACGTCCGCACTTTGGCGGTGGTGCGGAAGGAATAAAACTGCTCGGGCATTTTGTCGGCGGCCTTCAGCAGGGTGTTCTTGATCCCGGTATAGCTCTGCTTAGCGTCGGCGCTAAAGGGGTTGCTCTGCGCGGCCAGCGGCACGGCGCCGGCCAGCGCCACGGCCACCAGGAATGTGCGGATACGATTCATTTTCGATTCTCTCCTTCTCTCGACCGCAGTATAGCTCACGGCCGAGGGGGGTGATTTCCTGGCGCTGTGCGACTATAATCTTCCAGAGCCGAGTTCCGCCCGCCGCAGGAATGTGCGGCGGTTGCTCAAGGAGAAGAAGCCATGAAGCGAGCGTTTTTCTGGACCGCCAGCGCGGTTCTGACGATGTGCGTGGCACACGCGCAATCCGGGGCGAAGAACGGAGAATGGCCCACCTACGGAGGGGACACCGGGAACACGCGTTATTCGCCGCTCGACCAGATCAACGCCGGCAACTTCGACCAGCTGCAAGTGGCCTGGAAATTCAAGACCGATAACCTGGGACCCACCACCGGAAAACAATCTGGAAGGAACACCGCTGATGGTGAAGGGAGTGCTTTACGCGACAGCGGGTACCCGGCGCGCGGTGATCGCCCTGGACGCCGCCACCGGCGAGCTGCTGTGGACCCACAGCGAGAATGAGGGCGAGCGCGGCAAAGTCGCGCCCCGCAAGCTCTCCGGCCGCGGCCTGGCCTACTGGACCGACGGCCGCGAGGAGCGCATTATTTACGTCACCCCCGGCTATAAGATGGTGGCGCTGAATGCCAAGACCGGCATGCCGGTGGCCACCTTTGGCAAAAACGGACTCGTCGATCTCAAGGACGACGACGATCAGGTCATCGATCCGATGAGCTCGGAAATCGGTCTGCATTCGGCGCCCATCATCGCCAAGGATGTGGTGGTGATTGGGGCGGCTCACAAGCCCGGCGGCATGCCTACCAGCAAGACCAACGTAAAGGGCTACGTGCGCGCCTTCGACGTGCGCACGGGCAAGCGCTTGTGGACCTTCCACACCATTCCCAAGCCGGGCGAGCCTGGTCTGGAGACCTGGCTTAACGATTCCTGGTCCTACACCGGCAACACCGGCTCCTGGGGGCAGGCGTCGATCGACGAGGATCTCGGCCTTGTCTACCTGGGCGTCGAGCTGCCGACGGGCGACTATTACGGCGGCCATCGCCCCGGAAACAACCTGTTCGGCGAGAGCCTGGTGGCGGTGGACCTGAAGACCGGCAAGATGAAGTGGTATTACCAATACGTTCACCACGGCATCTGGGACATGGATAATCCCTGCCCGCCGATCCTGGCCGACATCGTGGTCAACGGACGCACCGTGAAGGCCGTGGCGCAGCCAACCAAGCAGGCGTTTCTCTACGTGCTGAACCGCGAGACCGGCCAACCCATCTGGCCTTTCGAGGAGCGGCCCGTCCCCAGGGGCGACGTTCCGGGCGAGTGGTATTCGCCTACGCAGCCGTTTCCGACCAAACCGCCGGCCTACGACCGCCAGGGCGTCTCCATCAACGACCTGATCGACTTCACGCCGGCCATGCGCGCGGAAGCCGAACAAATCGTCACGCGATACCGCATCGGTCCCATGTTCACACCGGGAGCGCTCAGCAAGCCCGAAGGACCCCTGGCTACGCTCACGCTGGCGACGGCGGGCGGGGGATCGAACTGGCCCGGCGGCTCCTACGACCCTGAAACGCACATCGTGTACGTGTCCTCGCAAGCCGCCGTGACGCAGATCGGGCTGATTCCGGGGAACAAAAGAGAGAACCGATGTGGACTACATGTCGGGAACGGCAGCGCAGGCGGAGGACGCGGCGGACGCGGCGGCGGTGGAGCAGCCGCCGGCGCGGCGCGGCGGCCGCGGCGGTGCCGGCGCGAACATCGTGCCCTCGCCTGCCACTGCGGCTCAAGGCGCGGATGAGCCGCCTCCGGCAGTTCCGGCACCCGCTCCGCCTGGAGGCGGCGGACTGATCCGTCCGAGGCCTGCCCCTGATCAAGCCCCCCTACGGGCAGATCACCGCCATCGATCTCAATAAGGGCGAGATCCTGTGGCAGGTGGCTCACGGCGAGACGCCGGACAATATTCGCAATCACCCGGATCTCAAAGGCATCAACATTCCGCGCACGGGCCGCACCGGCACCGCCGGACAACTGGTGACCAAGACCCTGGTGGTAGTGGGCGAGAAAGGCACCATCACCTTGCCCAACGGGCAGCAGGGCGCCTATCTGCGCGCCTATGATAAGGCTACTGGGAAGGACGCCGGCGCGGTGCCGATGCCGGCTCCGCAGACTGGCTCGCCCATGACCTACTCGATCAACGGCAAGCAGTACATTGTGGTTGCCATCGCCAGCGGCCAGTACACGGCCGAATATCGGGCTTACCGTCTGCCCAACTGAGTGTTGCCTTTGCGCTTGAGCCAAAAGCGGTCGAGCAATTTACGCAAATAGAACGATCCGCCCAGGAATGCCGCATAGGCGGCTTGATACACGAAAGCGCCTGTGCCAGGATCGGCGTACGCGGACGCTCTGGCGGGAGTCACCAGCAACAGCGGCACCAGGACCAGCGAGGTCCTGACGATGATCAAGAGTAAAGCAGAATCGCGGCCAGTCCGTGTACGCATGGTCAGATTACCTCGTAGGCGTCATCAGGGCTACGATGCTGCTGCCCAAGTTGCCGTAGACCACCGGCTGCGAAAGCATGGCGGTGTAGCCGGCCAGGATGAAGCAAGCCAGCGGATCCATTTTGCGCCAGGCGCGAAGGTCAAAAACGTCCGCGAGAAGAGACAGGATGTCGTGACAAATTGTCCCCTTTTGAAGCGATTTCGTGCGCGGGGAACCGATCACAACGAATGGACCGGTAAGGCCCGGAAGCGTGAAGATCCGCGTCTTTTTAGAGAGATAGCCCGGCAGCGCCGGCAAAGACCGCTTTGTAATGCTGGATGAGTCCAGAACCGATAAGGTCGTATGGTTTGTCATGGTACTCCTTTATAAAGCATCCGGAGTGCCATGCGATATAGCCCAAATGGTGGTGCGCGTATGGGCCTAACGGTCCAGTTGACGCGGTACAGTTGAGATAGATGCGGCTCAGGAAATCTCCGGCGGGAAGCGTGTGCCTGTGTTTGCTCTTGATCGCGTCTGTAAGCGCCCAGGAGAATCAGGCGCCTGGGGGCTCAGCACCGCAGAGCCAACCGGCGCCGCCGAGCCCAAACGATCAACGCGTCCTTCTGGCCCGGGTGAGGCAGGAAGCGCTGCGCTACCAGCGCGAGCTTCCGGATTTCCTCTGCACCCAGTTGACTACCCGCTCTGTCGACGAAACCGGCACCGGAAAGCATTGGAAGCAGCGGGACACCCTGGAGGTGGAAGACGTCTACGTGAGCGGCTTCGTGAACCACAAGCTCATCCTGATGAACGGCGTGGCCCCGCGCAAAACCTATCAGCAGCTCACCGGCTTTCTGTCGGAGACGGTGTTGCATTCGGTGGGCTTTCTTCCCGCGTGGCTGTTTGGCCCGCGGGCGCAGACGCAGTTCGAATGGCTCCGCGAGGCTACTCTCAATGACCGGCGCGTGCAGGTGTTCTCGGTGCACCTGCCCGCTTCCGATTCGAAGTTGACGATTTCCACCCCGCGGCACTCCTTTATCGCCGGAGTCGACGGTGTGATCTTCATTGACGCGATCAGCGCGGTGGTCCGGCGTTTCGAGATCCGCATGGATCTTCCTCCCGCCTCGCCGATTCAGGAAGCCCAAATGGACATCGACTACAAACGTGTGGATATTTCCGGCAGAGCGTTTTTGTTGCCTGTGAAATTCGAAGTGCGCGCCCGCTTCGGCCCGGCTCTGGTGAAGAACCAAACCGAAGTGGTGCGATACCAGAAGTACGCGGCCGAGACGACCATTCATTTCGACCAGGCCCCGCTTGAAGGCGAGGTTCCGAACAATGATTAGCCCGCAAAGGGCGCGGCGGCACCTTCACATCAGCCAAGCAACAATGGCCGCCCCGCTCCGTTTTGCGGGCTGTTACTCAGAAGCCCGCACAGGGCCGGCTCGGCCCTTCAATCGACCGGAGACTCGCAGGCGCTGCGCCGAGCCAGGCTCCGTTGTGCTCGGGCGAGTTCTTCAAAAGCCGTCCGCTCCAATCGCCTGCGCGAAGGAGTATAGTCGGAGCAAAGGGGATGTTATGCATCATTCGATCAAAGGTCACGCCGTCAAGCGGAACATCGGGGTTGTTGTGTTGGGCATTGTAACGGGATGCGCGTTGCTCGCAGCCGACAACTCTGCCGGTCTGCGGGCTTTCCAGGAAGGCGATTACAAAACCGCGCTTCGAGAATTCAAGGCGGGCGCCGATCAAGGGCAGGCCAATGCACAATACAATCTGGCCGTGCTGTATTTGAAAGGGCTGGGCGTTGCCAGGGATTTCGACGAAGCCTTCCGGCTGTTTCGCCTGGCCGCGGATCAGGGCCACCCGCAAGCCGAATTCCGCGTGGGCGAGTTGCGCGAGAAGGGCTGGGGCGCGCCTCCCAACTACGCCGAAGCGCAGCGCTGGTATCAGAAAGCCGCGGATGGCGGCGATCCCGAGGCCGCCGAAAGCCTGGCGGAGCTGCTTGAGGAAGGCTACGGCCAGGAGCCCGATGTGAAGCTCGCCGCGCAACGCTACCGGCAAGCCGCCGACAACGGGTTGGCCGAGGCCCAATATCGCTTAGGACTTTTGACCGAGCAGGGACGCGGCGTCGCTCACGATGACGCCGCGGCAGTGAAGTTGTACACTGCGGCAGCCAATCAAGGCTATGCCGAAGCCCAGGAGCACCTGGGAACTCTCTATCTGCACGGAAAAGGAGTGCCGCTGGATACCAAGCAGGCCTATTATTGGTTTACGCTGGCCACGAAGCAAGGCCTGAAATCGGCCGAGCACCAAAGGGCTGAAGTGATCAAGAAGCTCACTCCCGAAGATGTCGTGCAGCTCGAAACATCCGCATGGAAATGGCGGCCAAAGCTCGAGGCTCAGCGGAATCCCGCCATCATTCAATAGCGCACACAGCAAGCGCACAGCGGGAGCCGGACGCGGCCGGCTCCGCTTCATCAACTTATTCATTGCAAGGAAGACACTTTCGTGCTACGCTCTTACAAGCTTTTGAAATCCACCGCATCGTTTGAACCTTCCCGCAGGGTCTGCCCTTCGCAATCGATACTTCAGGACTTCTATCGCTAGATTTAAGGAGATTTATGAAAGAAACAGGAACTGTGAAGTGGTTTAACGCCGCCAAGGGCTTTGGCTTCCTCGCGCGCGAGAACGGCGAAGATGTGTTTGTGCACTTTTCGGCAATTGAGGCTTCGGGCTACCGCTCGCTGGATGAGGGCGCCAAGGTCACTTTTGTCGTGAAGAACGGACCCAAGGGTCTGCAAGCCGAACAGGTCTCCCTCGCTTAAGTCGTTAAGCCTGAGTCGCGTAAGCGATTCAGGCAACGGAGACAACATGTCTAGTAAAAATGGGGATAAGGCACGCCATCACCGCATCCGTAAGCAGAATCTTGCCCGGCGCGTGATGGTCCGGGAACTACAGGAGAAACTGGCGCTGGCGTCAGTTCCTTCCGCTGTAGTCTTGAAGACCAAGCCCCCCGTGGGCTGATCTCTCGCGCTGAATCACTCCCTCGCCTAATGTTTTTCTCGTACTTCTGACGATATGAATAACTGATGCCAGTATGGTGCGAAGATCTCGCGACTTTCAGCTTGGATGAGATCTTCCAACGGCTGGTGGAGAATCGGATATGGAGCAAGGAGCTTCGCCGCAGGAACAACTCCTTGGTGAACAGCCGCTTGGCCAACGAGATTACTCAGGCCGACTACCTCGCGGAACGAAAGCTTGGCCACGCGGACGCGGTGGAGTGCCAGCGCCGGGCAACCATCCTGGACGCACAAATCATCCTGCGTGCCGGGCGCCCCTTGATTTCGACGCCGCTTTAAGAAGCCTCCGGCATCGGCTGAGCCGCGTAGCCACGGCATTCCAACACAGGAAGCGCAGGATATTTCCGGAAGCGCGGATCGCTGAAGCTCAGTTGGCAGAGATAGAACACGCTTCCGCGATCGGACACGATGGTCCGGGAGTGCCGGCAGGTTCCGCACAAACCCGGGTCGATGGGCACGCGTTCACAATTATGCCAGGATCGCGGCAACCACGCGTCAGCGTGCCCGACTGACGGCGCGAGCCGCCCGCTACGCTCCGGCGTTCTCCGCGCGCACGATTTCGCTGGCGTTGTCGACGCCCAGAAGGCGGCGCCCGTGAACCGCCAGCTCGAAGCGGTCTTTGACGCCGGTTTTCTCGAAAATATGCATCAGGTGGACCTTCACGGTTCCGGCGGTGATGGAGAGCTGCACCGCGATCTCCTTATTCTTCAAACCGCCGCAAACGTGATGCACGATCTCTTTTTCGCGCGGGGTCAGCCGCGGCGATCCGCGCCGGTCGGACCGCCCATCGGCGTGCTGCGGCAGGGAGTTCTCGATCCACACGTTGCCGCGGCCCACTGAGCGCAAGCATTCCCGCAGCGCGTCCACCGGAAGATTCTTTTTGATAATGCCGCGCGCACCCAATTGCAGGGCGCGGAAACAATCCACCTCAGCCATGTCGTTTACCCATAGCACGGGCTGGCAACGCGACCAGGTACTTTTCACATCGGTGATAAACTGAAAGACCATCTTAAGTCCCGAAGTTTGATCCACCAGCATCAGGTCGGGGCGATGCTCGCGGACGGCTTCGAGCGCGTCGCTCATGCCCGAAACGGCGCCCACCAGCTCCAGATCCTCGCAACCAGCGAGGACTTTCGCCAATCCTTCGACGACGATCGGCTGAGATTCACACGCAAATACTGTGAGTCGATCCACCAGTTTTTCCCTTATAGGGGTAGATCGACAACGAACCAAGGGGGGTGTAGGTACTAAGTGTCGATTGCATCTGGCGTTAGGGAGCGATACGCCAGTGCAAGGCCGACAGCGGCCACGGCCGAGGCCGTTAAACCCCACCCGGTCAACAATCCACGCTGGATCAGAAAACCCGCCAGCGGCGGAGCGCAAATCTGGGCGACGGAGGTGAGCGACTGGGTCAGGCCGAGCACCGCGCCTTGCTCGTCGCGGGAAGTCGCCTGCGTGATCAAGCTGGTGAGTGTCGGCCGCACCAGGCCGCCGATCGATGTCACCACCGTGGCCGCGATCAGCACCGGAAGGCTGTGGCACAGCGCCAGAATCACGTAACCGGCCGCATATCCGGCGAATCCCGTCCGCAACAAAGGTTTCTCACCGAAGCGCTTGACCAGACGGCCCAGCGTCGGACCCTGCAAAAGTATGCCCAGGAATCCGGCGAAGGCCCAGACGTAGCCCAATTGCACCGGACCGAAGGGCATTCCGTGATAGGTGAGACGGCGCTCGACAAACAGCGGAAGGCCGGAAACGAACATCGAAAAGCTGAAGGCGAAGGCGAAAAACTCGAACAACCGCGGGGCCAGCCGGGGCTTGCGGAAATATTCGGCATAAGCGCCCCATTGGACCAGCGAAAGCCGCGCGCCGCCTGGTCCGGAAGCCGTTGCTCTCCCCGTCCCCGGCTTTACCGACGGCAGCAGTAGCGAGGTCGCCAGGATGCTGGTGGCCGAAAGCGCCGCCGCGGCAAAGATCGGATCGCGATAACTATAGCGCGCCAGGAAGCCCGAGATCGCCGGTCCGATCAGAAAACCCATTCCGAACGCGATGCCGATGATCCCGAAAGACTTAGCGCGAGCCTCCGGCTTGGTCACATCGGCAATATAGGCTTGCGCGAGCGAAAGATTGCCGGCCGTGGCGCCATCGATGGCCCGCGCCAGAAACAGGATCCACAGGTTGGGCGCGAAGGCTGTGATCAGGAACCCGATCAGCGTGCCAATCTGGCTCACGATCAGGAGCGGTTTGCGGCCCATGTGATCGGACATGCGGCCCATCAATGGCCCGGAGATCAGCTGGAACATTGCATAGATCCCGATCAGCCAGCCGACCTCAAACGGGCTCGCCCCGAGTTTTTCGGCGTAGAACGGCAGCAGCGGGATCATGATCGTCAGTCCGAGAACATCGACGGCAACGATCAGGAAAATGGGGAGCAGCGGCGAAGAGCGCAATCCTTATGATGCCATGCGGGCGAAGGCGCAAGAGTATCCACAGGGAAGCGGCTCTCAGGTATTTGACTCGTACGGTATTGCCGTACATACTAATGAAGTGGAATGGACCTCGTTTGATTTCGCCACAAGGGACTCAGGCAGCTGTACGTTGAAGACTCTGCCAAAGGGGTCCCGCCCGCTGCTGCCGACAAGCTTCGCAAGCTACTATCGGCACTTGAAACTGCTGAGAACCTTGAGCAGGTCGGCCGGTTTGCAGGATGGAAGCTACACCCCCCTCAAGGGCGAATTGAAAGGATTCTGGAGTCTGGCAGTAAGCGGCAACTGGCGGTTGATTTTCCGATACGACGAGGACACGAATACTGCGAGCGTAATTGACCTGGTCGATTATCACTAGGGGGTCCGCTATGCCTATGAAGAATCCGCCCCATCCGGGCGACCTGATCCGAACTGAAATAATCGAAGCTCTCGGCCTGAGCGTGTCGAAGGCCGCCGAGATTTTGAAAGTGCGGCGAGCGACCCTTTCCGACGTTCTCAACGGCAAGGCCGCGCTCACACCGCAGATGGCACTGCGTATCGAGATGGCTTTCGGGCCTGATATGAACCACCTGCTCCGCATGCAACTCGCTTATGATGTGGCACAAGCGCGGCAGAATTCCCGAAAGATTGTGATCAAACGGTACGTGCCCGCTTGAGGAGTTTGTAGGACTGATGATTCAAATCCGTTTACCGAGGCGCCAGTGGACGCCAGGCAGCACCTGGCGGGCGACGCCCACGTGGCTAGGCGAAGCGGTCGTCGTAGAGGGTGCCATAAGCAGCACGGTGCCGTAAGATAGAAATAATGGAGAGTCAGGAATTTTACCGCATTCAGAAACTGCCCCCGTACGTGTTCGCCGTCATCAACGAGATGAAGGCAAAGGCGCGGGCGGCACAACTGGATGTGGTCGATTTGGGGATGGGAAATCCCGATGGCGCCGCGCCGCGCGCAGTGGTCAGCAAACTGGTGGAGGCCGCGCGCAATCCGCGCAACCACCGCTATTCGCTCTCCCGGGGCATTCCGCAGCTGCGTAACGAGATTGTCAAGCGTTATCAGAAGAACTACGGCGTCGAGCTGGACCCGGAAAAAGAAGCCATCGTCACCATCGGCGCAAAGGATGCACTGGCGCACCTGCTGTTCGCGGTGATCGGGCCGGGCGACGCGGTGGTGTCGCCTAATCCGTGTTACCCGATTCATCAATATGGCGTCATCATGGCGGAGGGCCACGCCTGCATGCTGCCCATGCCGGATGCGGCGACATTTCTCCAGCGTTTGGAAGACTTGTACCGCAAGTCGGCGAAGAAGCCGGCCATGCTGCTGCTCTCGTTCCCGCATAATCCCACCACCACCTGCGTGGATCTGGACTTCTTCAAAGAAATTGTCCGTCTGGCCGCGCACCACGGCACCATGGTGGTTCACGATTTCGCCTACGCCGACCTCGGCTTCGACGGCTACAAGCCGCCCAGCATTCTTCAAGTGGAAGGCGCCAAGGAAGTCGCGGTGGAGATTTTTTCTCTGTCGAAGAGCTACAACATGGCGGGATGGCGGGTGGGCTTCTGCCTGGGCAACGCCCGCATGATTCACGCTCTGGCGCGCATCAAGAGCTATCTGGATTATGGCGTCTTTCAGCCTATTCAGATCGCTTCCATCATCGCACTGCGGGAATGCGAGGAGGATACCAAGAAGATTTGCGCGGTGTATCAAAAGCGCCGCGACGTGCTGATTCAGGGATTGAATCGCGCGGGCTGGCCGGTCGAGCCGCCGCGGGGGACCATGTTCGTCTGGGCCCCGCTCCCGGAACAGCACAGGCATCTCGGATCGTTAGAGTTTTCAAAAATGCTGCTGGAGCAGGCCCTGGTGGCGGTCTCTCCGGGAATCGGATTTGGCCCGCTGGGCGAAGGACACGTTCGTTTCGCGCTGATCGAAAACCCGCACCGCACGCGCCAGGCGACCTCCAGTATCAAACGCATGCTGCAATCCGGCTAGACAAAATCCAAGAATAGGCGAAATGTAGAGATGGCTGCGCTTCCAGATCGCTATACGGACTCCCCGCCGCGGGGTGCATTGCTTGATCTGCGCGATCTTCAACCCGAGCACTTGGCGCCGCTGCTCGAGGAAGAAGTCGAGGCCTGGCGCGTCGGCCTGGATTGGGATTTTCGCATGTCGGCGGATCTGGTCAAGCGCTTCCTGCAAGTGCGCGCCCTCAACGGATTCGCGCTGCTTGAAGGCGGCGTGCGCAGCGCCACCGTGGCCGGCTACTGCTACTACGTCGCTGAGGAGGGCAAAGGCCTCATTGGGGATTTCTACCTGCGCCCGGCGGCGCGCACGGTGGAGAACGAGAATCGGCTGCTGGAGGCAGTGCTCGATTCCATGTGGAAGACGCCGGGGATGCGCCGCGTCGAGGCGCAATTGCTCATGCTCAGCTCGCATCTCAACCGGCCCATGCCCTTCCCGCGCTGGTGCCGGATGTTCCCGCGCCGTTTCCTCGAAGCGGCAGTGATTCCGGGCGCGCTGCCGCCGCGCGAAACTGCCGGCTGCACCATTCTGCCCTGGACCATCAGTCTGAGCGAGGAAGCCGCGCGGCTGATCGCGATTTCCTACCAGGGCCACGTGGACAGCCAGATCAACGATCAATATCGCTCTCCCGCGGGCGCGCTCCGGTTCCTGGCGAATATCGTGAAGTTCCCCGGATGCGGGCTGTTCTTCGAGCCTGCATCCTTCGTCGCGCGGGACCGCAACAGCGGAGCCTTATGCGGAATATCGCTGGCCAGCATGGTGTCGACCGATGTCGGCCACATCACGCAACTCTGCGTCGCGCCGTCGCACCAGGGCCGGGGAGTCGGCTACGAAATGCTGCGGCGTTCCCTCGACGCGCTGGCGGTCAACGGCTGCCGCAGCGCCAGCCTCACCGTCACCGCCGCCAACCCGACCGCCATCCGGCTGTACGAGAGCCTGGGCTTCCACAACCGGCGCGATTTTGCGGCGTTTGTGTGGGAGCTGGGTTAACAGCCCGTGGTGAAAGTCGTCTGGCGCAAAAACCGGTCGCGGTAGGGACGACCATCGCTGATCGCCCCCCGCACAGATCCGTACGGGCGCTACTAACGCATACGGCTCCTACCTTGGATGTGTGGCGGCAAAGCGAATCGTTGGGTAGGGATGAAGCACGCGGGGACTGGGCAGCCAGTGCGAAAGCAATCGGTTCAACCGGCCCACGGTCAACCGGCCCCGCTGGCTGCGCCGTTTCAGCGCCTGCCACCAGTACCAGCCAATCCGGGTTCGGAATCGTTGCAGGGCCCGTCGGTTGCCCGGCACCGCGTGATATTGGTAGAAGCCTTGCAGCACACGTTTGAGCCATTCGCCCACCCGCGCCACGGGCTCGTGCATGCGCTGGCGCAGCCTCTGCTTGACCTGCTGCAGTTTCGCTTCCAGCCGTTGCCTCGCCGTATGCCGCCGAATGGTGAAGTACCCTTTGCTGTTGATCCCGCATCTGTGCGTGAACCCCAGAAACGTGAATCCCTCCGGCTCTCCTTCTCCACGCGCTTGCCGATTGGCCAACGCATACCTGCCGAACTCGATCAGACGCGTCTTGTCGGGATGCAGTTCCAGTCCGAACTTGGCCAGCCGCTCCGCGAACTCCCGCAGAAACCGTTCGGCTTCGTCCTTGTGTTGGAACCCCACCACTAGCGGGAGTTTACTCGTAAGCCGGACGGTGCAAAGGTAAGTGCTTGTTTCTGGTGAGGCTTTGGGAGACGGCGACGTATTACCTACGTTGGGTACTACTGAGCTGGTCCAGACCCAAGGAAGTGGCGAGAGCCTGTTGAGCCAGAGTCTGCTTAGACAAGACGGTAGCAACGCGATTTGGACCTTTGTCTCCGAGCGGCGGATACAGCAAAATGAACTGCTGGATCGGGCTGAGTTGTTCCAGCAGTTGTTCCACGGTGAGATCGGGCCAGGCGGTCTGGGACTGACGATGAACATATTGGAGCAGCGAGATTCCCAACATGCAGTAGAAAGCATGCACGCGAATCTTGCTGTCGGTCCAGTGGTACATCGGTCCCCACCCCAGCCAATCGCCGTCCTTTAATCCGCGGAACACGCGTTCGATCTGCTGCTGGCCGGAGTAGGCGGCCGCGACCTGTTCAGCGGTCCAATCCATGCGGTTGGTGAGCAGCACGGTGCGGCCGAGACGTTGCGACCACAACTGCTGAAGCGCCTGGTTGTCCACCTCGAATGTGAGATGCCAACGGTTCTCGCGCTGCTCCAGTCCGTAATGCAGCACTTCCCGGACAAATGGATCTGACAACCAACGCTGGACCTTGTTCCGAATCCCTGTTTCGGTAAAGCGCGCCTGCGGCTTGGCCAGTTCGGCTGCCAATCGCCGCAGGTTCTGCGTCACCTTGGCGAGCGTCGCCGTGGTGCTGTTGAGTTGTTCGCTGGCAAAGCAAGCCGAGTACTTCAGCACGCAGAGATATTCTTTGCCATGCACGAACATCTTCTCCGCCGCCGCTCTGACGCCGGGTTGAGAGCTGCCGCAAGCGGGCAACTGTTCCACGCTCCGGTCCCTGAGTGGGGCGGGGGCCTGGTTCCAGGGCAAAGCCGAAATCCAGCCCACTCCTGCCGTTTCTAACTCCAGCGTGTTGGCTAAGGCCGCCGAGCCTTTGTCCAGCACCAACGTGACCGAATCGCGAGGAATCTGATTGCGGTCCAACAAAGCTCCGACCCGCGACAGCGCCTGGGGCAGTTCCTCGGCGTCGGCCCGGTTGCCGGGGTAGACATGATGGCACAGGCTGAGGCCATTGTCGCCATCCATCACATAGCTCAGCCCTACTTGCCGCAGGTTGTGCCGGCCCTGCTTGTTGTGCCCGCGCTGGGCCAGTGTGTTCCTCGTATTGGTGCTGGCCACATAGGTATAGAAGTTGGTCGTGTCGTAAGCCAACAGGCGGCGGCCGACTAACTGCTTTTGCTTCCACGCACCGACCAGGCCAATCTGGGCTTGTTCCAGTTGTTCCTCCTGGATGCGGTCGAAGCAGTCCCAGAACTCTTGCGAGCTAAATCGCTCCGGAGGAAAATCCCACAGCGAACGCAGGATGGTGCGGTCATACCAGCCGGCCACTTCGGTCTTGGGGCCCGGATGGCAGATGCGATGGATCGCGGCCAGCAGCAGATAGTGCGCCGGAGACGGACCCGAGCGGGGTTGCGGCCAGAGGGATTGGAGTAGGCCGACCACGCCGGTTTGCTGAGCGGCGAGCCACAGCGCCCCGGGCAGCCCCAGATCGAGCGCCGTCGCCTCCAAAGGCACTGGCGCGGTACGATCCTTGACCAGCGCCGCGACTTTCTCGGCGGTGCCGAGATAGGTCTGATGGACGATGCGGGGCTTGCCGTCCACGCGAGCGCTTTCGACGACGTAGTAGTAGAGTTGATTGGCCTTCTTCTTGGCGATGAGGGACGCCATATAGGGTAATACCAGTCTACAATCATGTCTCTCCTAAATCAAGCAGAAGGCGTACAATCTATGATAGAAATGTTCTATATAGGGTAATACGATAGTGAATGGGCGGAAGCGCCCGAAGCGCCACGCCCAGAACAACTTGCGATTTCAGCCTAAGCCGGCTCTGCGGCTTACAAGTAAACTCCCGCTAGGTGAGTAGGCCCGGGGAATCTCACCCGAGCCTCTCGCAGAACCGTGCTTGAACGTCTCCGCTCACACGGCTCCCACTACGGAACCACGCCGCACACCCATCTGCCAGTGCGCCCACAACTTCGGATCGCGTCTCGAGATTCGCGCGACCCAATGCGTCGCCCTGCGCAAATGCCTGCGCAGCTTCTTATACTTCCGGTCGGCCCACCGGGCCAACGATCGATCCAGTTGCCGCATCGGCGGATAGAGCGCCGACCGGTAAAACCGCCCGTAATACTGAAGCCACCCTCGAATGATCGGGTTGAACATCCGCGACAGATCTTCGATGGACTTGTCACTGCGTAAATGCAGATTCCAGCTTCGAATCTCTGCCCGAATCGCTTTCACCGCCTTGTCAGAAACTGCGGGACTGAAGTTGATGAAGAACTTTCCTTTGCGATTCCTCGATCTCCGCGGCCGAAACGTGTAGCCTAGAAAATCGAACTTCTCGTTGGGATACGTCCTTCGCCGATCTTCATCCCTGCAATAGACGACCTTCGTCTTTTCTGGATGAAGCTCCAGCCCACACTCCTTCAAGCGTTCGGCTATGGCTACCCGAAGCTCTTGAGCTTCCTTTTCCGTTCTGCAATGCACGATGGCATCATCGGCGAAACGCTCAAACGGCACCCGCGGATACCGCTTCGCCATCCATCGATCAAACGCATAGTGCAGAAACAGATTGGCTAACAGAGGACTGGCGACACCGCCTTGCGGCGTGCCCTTCTCACGCGGGACCAACTGGCCGTCCTCCTCTTGCACTGGCGCTTTCAGCCAACGCTCGATGTACAGCACGATCCATTGCTCTTTCGCGTGTTTCTTCACCGCCCGTATCAGCAGATCTTGTGGGATGTTATCGAAGAAACCCTTGATGTCCAGATCGATGACCCAGTCAGAGCGCCAGCATCTCTGCCGCACCTGCCCCACTGCATCCAGCGCCGACTTCCCCGGACGATATCCGTAGGAATCCGGATGAAACAGCGGGTCCACCTCCGGCTCCAGTCTCGACTTCACCACCTGTTGCGCGATCCGATCCGACACGGTCGGTATGCCCAGTTTTCTCTCCCCACCGTTTGCTTTCGGTATCTTCACCGTCCGCACCGGCGGCGGAAAGTAACTGCCCGACGACATCCGATTCCAGATCTTGTACAGGTTCCCTTTCAAGTCCCTTTGAAATCCATAATCGTCTGCTCGTCGACCCCTGCCGCTCCATGGTTCGCTTTTACTCGTTTATACGCCTCCCAGACCTCCCACTTGGAAATACAAAACGGCTTTGCCTCACTCATCGGCTCCTCCCATCGCTGGTTGGCTCATTGAATTAGGCTCCATAACACAACCCCTTCGCTCCATCCCCTTTCGGGGACTTCGTCGCTACTACGGGTTGTTCCGCCCCTCGGCTCCGCGTCCGTACTCTCGCTCTCATGGTTCTTCCACTTGAGCTTCTCCGTTTGCATCGGAGCCGCTGGTTCCCACGTTCCGCTCTACCGCCTCTCGGCAAGCTCAGGCCACCTTAATGCCGGATGCCACCCCGTCCGTAAACAGGTTTCGCCGGAGTTGATCCCGCAGTAACGACTCCCTGCGGTTTTGACATCGTCCCTACGCTTTCGACACGTCATCAGTGGTTCCTTTGCAGTCCTCTTCTTGCCAGTCACCTGACCTGGTTCTTTCCAGGCCTTTTCCTTCTGCGCTCACGACCACGGCTTTTGCCCGTAGCCGCCAGAGGTGGTTTGGAACCTGCTCCTGCAAGCCGGTTCCGAGGGGCCTCCCCTCATCGGTAAAGCAGTTACACACATTGGGCCCTCCTCGGCCCTCTGCGCTCGTGGCGCACGATCGTCCGCATAGCGAACCACCATCACATCGCCGTTCGCTATCTTCTTTCGCCATAGCTCCACCCACAGATCGAAAACGTAGTGCAGATAGATGTTTGCCAGCAGCGGCGAGATGACTGCCCCTTGTGGCGTTCCTATCTTTGTCTCCGACCACTCGCCGTCCTCGCTCACTCCCGCCTGGAGCCATTTCTGGATCAGACGCAAGATTCGCTGGTCGGCGATCCGGTGCCGGACCAACTGCATCGTCCATTCGTGACTCATCTGGTCGAAGAATCCTCGAATGTCCGCGTCCACAATCCAGTTCACTCGCTTGCGCTGGATGCCCACACTCAGCGCATCTAGCGCCTGGTGCGGGCTGCGTCCCGGACGAAACCCGTAGCTGAACCCCCGAAAGTCCGTCTCGTAGATCTCATTGAGAATGGTGACCACACACTGTTGAACAATCTTGTCCTCCAGCGCCGCAATCCCGATCGGGCGTTGCCGCCCGTCCGCCTTCGGTATGTAGATCCGTCTTGAGGGCTGCGCCCGATACGCTCCGCGATGAATCCGGTCTTTCAAGTCGGCGAGCCGATTCTCCAGACCCTCCTCGTACTGCTTCCACCTCACTCCGTCCACTCCCGGCGCAGCTTTCCGCTGCAATGCGAAAAAGCTGGCCCGCAGCAGGTCCGTCGTGACGTGATGCAGCAACGTGGTGAACTGTTCTTTCTTCCTTTCCCTGGCTGCTTGTCGCACACCCTTCAGGCCCTGGGACACACCTTTTCCGTCCTGTGCCGGTGGCGTGTGTGCCCGACTGGTGTTCTCCTTGGTTCGCGCCCTTCCCTCCCCAGACTCCGCCGCATTGGCCTGTTGTGCCTCCGCTTTGTTCGCCCGCTTCATCGGTACTATGGCGCGATCCGACTCCTCACCGCCGTTCATGCCGGTCTTGCGGCTATCGCCTTTTCCGGCCGGACTGCCTGGCTCCCCTTGACTTGGTTTGCCAGCAGCCAGCGATGAGGTCTCCCGGTTCTCGTGCATGCAGTTTCTCAGCGTGCCTGGGGTCTGCGACTACGTGGGACCGCCTCCGGACTCGCGCTTGCGCCCGGCAGTGTGTGGCCTTCCCCTTCTGTCCACAGGGTCGGCATCCCATTCAGATTTTACGAAGCTCAATACCCAGCCCGCTCCTTCCTCTGTCTACGCTTCGAACGCGGCCTCACGACCACATCCGCAAGACTCAAGGCCAGGATGGTTCGCTACTCCTTTCCTGTAGGACTCTTTCATTCCCTACTGCATGCCGGTTTATCCCGGCGCACGGACAGTATTCTCATTTCCGCCGGGCCAGCGGATTGACATCAGAAGACACTCGCGTCCGGCGGAAA
>CAVXWB010000160.1:0-76517 GCA_963765185.1 Bryobacterales bacterium | reverse complement strand
GTTGTCTGTCGTCTCTGATTCAGTTGGTACTTGCTGGGCTATTGGACCGACAGCTACGTGTGCACCGAAGATGAGGAGATTGCGCGAACGGCAACGAAGTTCGGAGCGACCGTGCCGCAGCTCGTGCCAGAAGAGCTATGTGGGGATCTGGTCGCGTCGCATATCCCGTGCCAGTATGTCGAGCGCCAACTGCCATCACACGGAAGTATCGACTCGCTGCTGTGTTTGCAGCCCAGCTCTCCGCTGCGCAGCGCGCAGGATATACGCGATGCGGTCGAGAAATTTAGCGAAAGTGACTGCGACTTTGTGGTGAGCGTGACAGCGATCGACCCGCATGATTTTCATACATCGGACGAGACTCCCGTCCGGCGGAAATGAGTATACTGTCCCAGGTTTTTGCGATGCGCGGTTAGCGTCCCCGAGTTAATGCGGCTCGGCCGCAGGCGGCGCCACAGCCGCAGGTGGCGCACCGCCTGGCGCTCCGCCGCGTCCACCTCGCCCCGCGCCCGGCGGAGGCTTGAAGGTTCCCAGATACGCCACCACATCCGCCATTTCCTGCGCGCTGAGCTTGTCCTTAAAAGACGGCATCGGCGACTTCGTCTCAAACGCGTACTCCCGCAAATCCGCCTTCTGGAAAGACAGCAGCCGCTCCGACTTATCGATCATCTGCACGCTGAAGGTGTCCTCATTGAGCAGCCGGCCGATGGTGATTGTCCCATTCTTCGCGACCACCCGATAGATGCGGTTGGCGGGAAGAATTTCCGCATCCGGATCCAGGATCGAAGTTTGAAGCTGCTCCGGGCGGCGCGCGCCAACCTCGCTCAAGTCGGGACCGAAATGAGAGCCGTTCCCGTTGATGCGATGGCAGCTGGTGCAGTTGCCCTTGCCTTCAAAGATCAGCTTGCCGTTGCGCCGGATCGCCGCTCTGCTGCGCCAGCAACGCCACGCTCGCCAGAGCCCCCGCCACAATCAAAGTCGACACTCGGATTGCCCGCATCGTCAAGTCCCCTTTCAAACCGTGCAGAACTATCTTACACAGCCGGCGTGCAGCGGTCCACCATTCGGGTATATATTGTGATGCATGCGTCTCCGTGCTTTTGTTCTCGCTTCTATTGCCGGATCTCTATTGGGTCAGGGCGTCACTTTCGACCGCATTCTGCACGCCGACCGGGAACCCCAAAATTGGCTGACCTACTCCGGCACAGTCAACGGCCAGCGCTATAGCGGGCTGACCCAGATCACTCCCGCCAACGTAAAGAATCTGGAACTGCAATGGGTCTGGCAGGCCAAGTCCATCGAGAAGTTCGAGACCACGGCGCTGGTGGTGGACGGCGTTCTCTACACCATCGAAGCGCCCAACAACGTCTACGCGCTGGACGCCGTCACGGGGCGCATCTTCTGGACCCTCACCTACACTCCCGCGCCGGAAGCGCGCGTCTGCTGCGGACGCGTGCAATCGCGGGCTCGCCATCCTCGGCGACACGCTGTACATGGGAACTCTCGACGCGCACGTGCTCGCCATCGACGCCAAGAACGGGAAGATCCTCTGGAACACCACGGCCGGCACCGCCGCGCAGCAGGGACGGCTACGCCATCACGCACGCGCCGCTGATCGTCAAGGATAAAGTGATCGTCGGCATGGCGGGCGGCGACGGCCCCATTCGCAGCTATATCGTCGCCTTCGACGCCAAGACCGGCAAGGAAGTCTGGCGCTTCTATACCATTCCCGGACCCGGCGAGCCCGGCCATGAGACCTGGTCGGGCGATTCCTGGAAGACCGGCGGCGCCGCGATCTGGAACATCGGCGCCTACGATCCGGACACCAATCTCACCTTCTGGGGCACCGGGAATCCGGCGCCGGATACCAACGGCGACGTCCGCCTCGGCGACAACCTCTATAGCGATTGCGTTGTCGCTCTGGACGCCGACACCGGGAAGCTGAAGTGGTATTACCAGTTCACGCCCCACGACACCATGGATTATGATTCGACGCAGGTCCCGGTGCTGGCCGACATCGAGTTTCAAGGGCAGCCCGCGCAAGGCCATGCTGTGGGCCAACCGCAACGGAGTGTTCTACGTGCTGGACCGCACCACCGGCGAATTCCTGCTGGGCAAGCCTTTCGTCAAGGCGAACTGGCTGACCGGCTTCGACGAAAAGGGCCGGCCCATGCGCGTGCCGGGCAGCAGGACAGCGCCGACGCCGGTGCTGGTGCAGCCGCAACGGGCTCGGCGGGACCAACTGGTATCCGCCTTCGTACAGCCCGCACACCGGTTTGTTCTACATTCCCGGCTGGGAAAACAGCGGCACCATGGTGGCGAAGAACGACGGCTTCGGCCGCGCCACCGGCGACACGCCCATGGCGCAGACCAATCTTATTCCCGAACCACAAGACCGAAGCGGAAGGCTACGGCATCGTGCGCGCCTTCGATCCCAAGACCGGCGAGAAGAAGTGGGAATACAAGATGAACGACATCACCTGGGCCGGCGTGCTTTCGACGGCATCGGATCTGGTCTTCAGCGGCGGGCGCGAAGGCTACTTCTACGCGCTCGACGGCAAGAACGGAAACCTGCTGTGGAAGGAGAATCGCTGGGCGGCCAGGTAAACAGCGGACCCATGAGTTACATGGTGAACAATCGCCAGTACATCGCCGTGGCCGCGGGCAGCGCGCTGTTTGTCTACGCGCTGCGGCAGTAAAAAATCGTCACTCGCGCTAGTAGGATCCCGAAAAAGCATTGCTGGCCGCCGATGAACGCAGATGAACGCGGATTCAAAGACGCAGAAGCCTTTGTTTTCGATCGGCGTTTATCCGCGTTTATCAGCGGCCAAACCCGTCTTTGATTTTCTCCGCAACTTGCTAGCCCGCAAAGGGCGCGGCGGCACCTCACTTCAGTCAAGCAACAATGCCCGCGCGCTCCGTTTTGCGGCTGCTACTTAGGAGATCGACGACCAATATTTCGTACGGGAACTAGACGGCACGTCCGGCAACGCCAGACTGGCGTTATGCCGATCGAGCGAGCGCTGACGTGAAGGCGACTATCGGGAGTAACGTCAAGACAGGCAAACGAGGATCTGAGAGCCGTTACTTCTTCAACAGCGCGGGCCAGTTGAGCACCACCGTGATGGGGACTTGGGCGACTTGTTGACCTTGCGGCAGCACCACCATCATGAAGCGCTTGCCATCGGAGGTGACGTCCCAGCCAACGTCGGTGGGGCCCTGGAACAGCAGTTGGGGAATTCCGATCTCTAACGCGGATCCATTCTCCTTCACATCCACAGCCATCTTCCTGGTTCCGTTGGGAGGAGCCTGGAAGATAATCTCCTTGCCGTCCGCGCGCCATTTGGGCTGGTTCCCGCCGTCCCTGGAGACTTGCCATTTACCCTCGCCAAACGCGGGCGCGCCGCCGGGCCCGGAAGCCACGAAGGGACGAACATAGACTTCGTTCCGGCCGGACTCATTAGAAGCGTAGGCGATCCAGCGCATGTCCGTTGAGAAACTCGGCTCCAATTCGTTAAATTCGGTGCCCAGCAGGAGCGTTGGTTTGCGATCGCCTTGGAGCGGCAACACCCACAGATCGTCGCCGGTCTTGGGAGCGTTTCTGACGTAGTACAGCAGGAGCCGGCCGTCATGCGACCAACTGGTGGGGAAATGAATCTTGCCAGGCTCCTTCAGCAGTTCCTTCTCCTCGCCCGCTCCGGAGGCGTCTTTTTCGTAGATCGTGTCCAGGAGATTTCCCGCGGCGAAGGCAATGCGGCTGCCGTCCGGGGACCAGACGCCCCAAGAGCCGGCACTTTGGCGAAACGTGAAACGGGTGCGTACGCCGCGCGCAAAGTCGAGAGTCCACAGATCGCCGGCTGCAGTCCCGGCGGCGTCGCGGACTACCCCGCGCGTTCCGTCTGGCGAGAGGTAGATATCCTGATCTGGAAGGACCTGTCCGAAAGTGCTCAGGAGCGCCCCTTTCCGGTCGAACCAGGTGAGCTGATAACTGCTGGCGCCGGCTCCCGAGCGATAGGCCAGAGTGCCGCTGGGAGAGACGGAAAATACACCAATCGACTGGGTGGTCCCGACGTGCTCGGCCACGGGAGCGGGCTCGCCGGTCAATTGCAGCTTACCGGCGTCGAACGGTTGCGCCATCAGCGTGTTCTCGCGCATGAAGAAGAGGTAGCCGTTGACGTAGGATGCCGCGAAGGAAGTGGCCAGGATCCGCGCGCTGGGTTGCTCGGCGGGCTTGGCGTCCAGCGATCCCGCGTATATGCCGATCACCTCCGCGGATCCATTGCGCAGATACAGAAAATGTTTACCGTCGGGCAGGAATGTCGGGAGCGCATTGAACGCTTCGTCCCGCGTCGTGTCCACGAATGTAACGGGTGTGGCGACTCCGCCGGCCTGCGAGACTTTCCATAAGGGGCCCTGGCCGCGGCCGCCGAAGACAATGACGCCGTCGCGGTTCCAGGCTCCCGATCCCACCTGAATTCCAGACACTTCGCAAAGCGTCTGCGCGGGGCCCCCGGCGACATCGATCTTCTTGAGCTGGGATTGGACGCCGAACCCCAGGAACTTGCTATCCGGGGACCAGAACGGGCTGACGGCGTTTTCGGTGCCGGGCAACTGCCGCCATTCGAGCGCGTCCAGATCGCGAATCCACAGGCCGCCTTTTTCTCCCGTGGCGTTGAAGGCCAGCTTGCGGCCGTCGGGGGATACCGATACGTATTGGGAAAAGGTAACGTTTTCGGGAAGGGCAATTTCGAAACGGCTGGTTTGTGCCGCCGGCTGAGTCCTGGACCAAACCATCCAGCCCGCCAAGCCGAGCGCGATCAAAACAGCCAGCACCGCTGCGGTCCAGGCAAGCTTGGAGCTTTTCGCGGGCGGCGCCGGGATCTGCCCCACGGCGGACGCGGCATTCTGCGTCATCCATTCCAGCGCGTGCTTGACTTCGCGCGCCGATTGCCAGCGTTTGTCGGGGTCCTTTTCGAGGCACGTTTGGAGCACGCTCTCGAGGCCGGGCGGCGTCAACGGCTGCAACTCGTGGAGCGGAGCGGGCTGCTCCTTGAGGATCGACGCGATGAGGCTGGCCTGGCTCTTGCCGGCGAAGGGACGCTTGCCGGTGATCAGCTCATAGAACACCAGGCCGAAGGCGAAGATGTCGCTGCGGGCGTCGGCTTCCTGTCCTTCAATCTGCTCCGGTGACATGTATTGGAGCGTGCCGAGAATCGATCCTTCCCCAGTCAGGGGCATGGTCTGGGTTGCCCCCGGTGCCGCGCCGCCGGGTGTGGGGGCGTGCTCGATTTTGGCGAGCCCAAAGTCGAGCACCTTGACGCCGTTCTGGCCCAGCAGAATATTGCCGGGCTTGAGATCGCGATGGGTGATGCCTTTGCGGTGCGCGGCGTCCAGCGCGTCCAGGATCTGGCCGGCGTACTGCAGAGCTTGCGGCAGCGGCAAGGGGCCCTGTATCGGCTTGCCCTCCACGTACTCCATCACCAGGTAACCAAAACCATCAGGCGATGTCGCGACGTCGTAGAGCGAACAGATGTTGGGATGATTGAGAGCGGCGATGGCCTGCGCCTCGCGTTCGAAACGTTCACTGAATCGCTTCTGGCTGGTCTTAATCGCGACGAAGCGGTTCAGGCGTGTGTCGCGTGCCTTCCACACCTGGCCCATTCCGCCTTCGCCGATAGGCGCGAGGATCTCATAGGGTCCCAGACGAGTCCCAGCCGAGAGAGGCATGTTGATCGATTGTATCTCAACCGAAGGCTCAACTCCTTAGGTAGAAGCATCTGCTAGGCTGGCTCCTAGTGCAATCGAGAAATTGAGGGTTTAGGACGATGCTTCTTCAGAACGCGATCGCGGATGCGCTCAACAATAACGATTGGGCGTTTCCGCTGGCGGAGTGTATTCACATCGGCGGGTTTGCGGTAGGGATTGGATCGATCGCGCTGGTCGACTTTCGGATGTTGAACCTCGGACTGCGGCATGAGACCGCCGGCGCGCATTTTGAGGTACACAGAGCCGTGGACGCTGATCGCGCTGGTATTCGTCGCGTTCTCAGGCTTGGCGCTGTTTGCGTCGCAGACCAGCATTTACCTGGTGAACCTGATCTTTCCGCTTAAAATGTATGTGCTGCTCGCGGCGCTGATCTACAATTTCACGATCCACAGAAAAGTGGCGACCATGCAGAATCCGCTCGCCTGCCTTAAGCAAGGCAGTGGCGATCGTATCCCTGCTGCTGTGGGTGTCGGTCGTGTTTGGCGGGATTTTCACAGGTTTCCTGGAGTAGAGGCTATCCGCCGTGAACATCGCTCACTCCATCCAGAGCATCGGCTTTCTCACGCGAGTTCAGCGAATCGGTGCTGGCGTACCCGATCGTCCTGTCGCATTCATCTGACCTGCATCGCGCTCTTCGGCGGCATGATCCTCATGACCAACCTGCGCCTGCTGGGGCTCACCTTTAAAAGCCTGACGATCACCGAGATGGTGACCAGCTTCCGTCCATGGAAACGCGCGGGCGGAGTCATCATGATCGCCACGGGCCTGCTCTTAGCCAGCCTCTGAGGCGGAAAAGTACGCACCCAATCCCTACTTCTGGACCAAGATGATCGTTCTGGGTTTGATCGGCGTGCACGCTCTGATCTTCCGCCCCATCGTTTACAACCAGACAGAGGAGCTGGATCGATCCCCGGTCATCCCCACCAAAGCGAAGCTCGCAGCGATTCTCTCGGTGGTCCTTTGGATCGCCATGTTCACCATGGGAAGGCTCATCGCATACTGGGAGGGCTATGAACAATGACGTCCCTGCGAAAAATGGGGACATCATTGCCTGTCCCGCCTCGACAAACCGTGAAAAATGGGGAAATTATTGCCTGTACCGCCCTCGACAAACCGCGAAAAATGGGGACATTATTGCCTGTCCCGCCTCGACAAACGGTGTGTTGTCCGTGACGCCACCAGGCGGGACAGGCTATGGTGTCCCCTTTTTTTTCGCCTTCCCGCTCCGGCTGAGGCTAGATGTACGCCAACAAGCGCCCCGCCGTTACCGCTCCCAACCAGCAGACCAGCCCGGCCCACGCCAGGCCCCTGGCGCTCTCCGGCAGTTCACCTTCTGGCCCGAGCTTCCGGAATACCTTGTTCCGCGTGCGCTGGAGCACGGCCACACCCGCGAAGATGAAAACCATCTTGATGTAGAACGTGGGATCGACCATCCGTTTGGTCGCGCTCGCCATCAGCAGAGCCGTGCCGGTCACCGCATTCACCCAGAATCCTACCCAGATCAGTGGATACAACCGTTCCAACGGTTGCACCGGGATTTTGGGCGAAACCCCCAGAAGCCGCAGACCGATCACACTGCTGATGCCCGCCACCACGCCCATGCCCATGACGTGCAGCCACAGGATCGTGGGATACGCCCAGATAGATTTCGATTCGCTCACCCACGTGCTGAAGCTGAGTTGCTCGATGGTATCTAAGAAGTTCATTTATGCTCCGCGGCCTCGGCGTTCTTCTCGATAAGATATCCCAACACCCCGACCAGCACGACCGAGGCAATCGCTAAGGGAGGCACGATTAGAATGATAAGTAACATCTGTTCAGAATGAATGGCCAAGAAATGGCAGCATCTGACCGCAATAGATCACGCCCGTCCACAGGACGATTCCAGAAGCCGCGGCCACTTTCGCCGCCATCGGCGGCTCGTCGCCTGCTCCCAGGGTCCAGGGCTGATCGAACACGGTGAAGTAGAGGGCGTTGGCGCCCGCCACCAGGATCAGAGCCATCTTCCAGTAGAAGGTCGCGTTGGTGACGTAGAAAGTTGGCGGAGCGCCGATAAAGAACAGCATACCCGTCACCACGTTCAGGCCGAATCCTAAGATTCCCCAAGGCAACAGGCGGTGCAGCGTGGAAAAGGGGATGCTCTTCAGGAAACCCAGCATCCTCAGGTCTACCAGCATCACCACGCCAAACAAGAGCGAGAGCCCGACAAAATGAATCGTCTCGCAGGCGGGCCAGCCCCAGGTGGCGTTCACAAAGGCGTCTCCGAGCGCTCTCGCCAGCGGCGGATTTGCCGCTGCGGTTTCCTCAGCGGCCGCTGTCGGGTTTGGACTCGAGCGAACCTCCGGGTGCCGGATCTCCCCGCCGATAAACGCGGCCCAGCTCATCAGGCCGAAGGTCACCAGCGCCGCCAGCAGGACCGCCGTCAGCGTCCCCTGCGGAACCCGCGACAACCGCCGGTATTGCCACAGCCCCAGCCAAGCCAAAATGCCCGTCAGCTCCATCGCCCACAGCCCCTCGAACGCCGCGGTTTCGTGCGTGTCGATCATCGCCTTGGAGACCTCTGGGACGTGTTCCAACGCCAACTTCGCCGAGGTGCCCGTGACAAACGCCGGAATCGACAGCAGGGCGATCGCGAAAAAGATTACCAGGCTGGCGCGTTTCAGATCGTCGCTCCTGGTCGCAATGGCCGCGACGAACACGCCCAGTCCGATGAGCATGCCGATGGTCGGGAAATGATTCAGTAAAAGATGTACGTGTGCCCAATTCATAACAGGCCGGTCTCAAATCCCTCAGGCCGGCCTGGCACTCGAGCGAGGGAACTCGAGCGCCACTTCCACTGCGAATCTGGCCGGGCACCACTTAGTGTCGAAGCTGAGTGGAGACGTTCCCCTCCTCATACACTTCGCAATTGGCGCGCTCATGGATTACCTGTGGTGCGCCAGTGCGTAGCCGCAGAATTTTGTCCGGCATCACCCACGGCTCGATTAGGTCATCCGGGTCCTCAATGGTCGCCTGGTAAAGAATCTCATCGCCCTTCCGCGTGAACTTCTCGATCATGTGCATGTCGGCGGAATGAAGCAAGCCGCCGCGTCCGAACCAGGTTGTATCGACGAAGTTGGTGGAATCGATCACCAGCGTGTCGCCCTCCCATTTACCGATCGAAAGCCCCATGTAGTAGGCTTCGACCGTGTTGGGACGAGCGCGGCCGTCGGTCGGGATGTCGCGGAATTCCATGTTTCCACCGCCGTAATCGCTGGTTGTGTAAAAAAAGATGACGTCGGTCGGCGACTCGATAATGCGCGCCGGTGTACCCTCCCGCGGGAGTCCCAGCGGCTGACAGGTCATGATTGGATCGTACTTGTTGGTCCACTGATCCAGCTCCTGAATCTTGTCCCAAAACTCGGGTTTGTAAATGGGACGACTCGGCTTCAATACCCCCCCGGTGTTGCCTGTCAGACCAAAGCGCGAGGGCGACATCCACTCATAATCCACCCAGAAGTTGTCCATCGGGATTTTACAGCCGGTCCCGGGGTTGATTCCCCCATCCGGCGTCTGCGTTGGACCACATCGGCGGTTCCCACTACCCGTAATTGGACTTTGGGGGCCACCCCAGTTTCCTGTCAGATCCGGATGTCCGTCGGCCAGCCGCGGGGTTACCACGGCTGCAGTCTGCGTCGCTGGCGCGGCGGGTGCGCCGACATTCAGCGTCCAGTTGGCAGGCTGATTCGTTGGCTTGATCGCCGCCTTGACGCTTGCCGGAACCGGCATCACGACATACATCTGTGCCACTTCCGTCAGCGTCGTCGTAATGTCGCGGACGACGGCGCCGTTCTTCTTTTCCGTCATCTTGCCCGCGTAAAACGCCTCGGCCGGGTTGAGCGGATTGTTCCAGTCTTTATAGTTGCTGTAAGTGAACTCGTAAGTGTTCGCGCCATCTTTCACCACCACACGCTCGGGCATGAACTTCGCGTCGAGCGTCGCGGTTGCGATTGCATTGGGAACGCCCGGAATCGGGAACGTCACGACGGGCGTATTGCCTTCCCACGCGACGGAGGTTTTCCCGGCCACCGAGACGTCGGCAGGTACCCGTTGCGGCCTGGGCGCCATTTCCGGTGGATCGCTTGTCCCCGCCATCGCGGCCTTGAACGCACCCTGCGGACTTGCCCACAGGCGAATCATCCGCTCCTCTACAGTCGCGGGCATCGGCGTCGCCTTGCCTTTACCGGGGACGAGTTCGGCGCCGGGAATGTCTTCGTTCCAGGCATACGCTCCACTGAGGACTTCGACATTGGAGCACGCCTGGCCATTGGGCCGGGTCCCCGTGTACTGAATCCGCTCGCCTGACGTCTGGTAGCTGATGCTGGTTCGATACTTCGTTACATTGCAGGGCTGTCCGTCCACTTGAATGGTGCCCTTGCCCTGGTATTCGAGCGACATGATCAGGTCTCGCTCCTCGCTGCTTCGGAGCATGCCCATATACCAGGCCCAGTTGAAAAGGACTGATTTCAGGTCCTTCGCACCGGCTGCAGGGGTGTACGGCGCCGCGCCGCCGCCGCCACGTCCGCCACGCCCTCCTGCGCCGCCTCCACCGCCGCGTGCCGGAGCCTGCGCGCTGGCCGTCGACAACCCGCCGACGGCGAGAACGATCCCGATAGAGACACGAGTCCAGATGATGCTTCGTCGATTGGTCATGGTGGTTCCCTTTCCTGTCCTAGTCGTTAGGCCCGCCGCCGGAGACCACGATGACGTGGCCGTCAGCGTAGGTTATCGACTTGAGAAATCCCAAAGGATGGCCATCCTTCGCCGGGATGCACTTCACCTTAATCTCGTCCCCGACGTGGAGGGCATTCGGTCCGATTTTCCCGACCTGCTTCTGCGCGAGGGCCGTGGCGGAGCCCAGTGTGAAAACCCACTCGGTTGTCGACGCCTCCGGATTCTTGACCTGATAGTCAGCGACCCGTGGGGATTTACAAACTGTACTTTCTCGACCGTCCCCGTGAGCTCCTTTTCCGCCTTCATGTCGTAAACGCCCGCGAGGGAATGGTGAGCCTGCAATGAGCCACCGCCACCAACCACCCGCACAACAAGCCACGCATCCTAGAGTCCGCTTAATCATTCGTGCACCTCCTCAGGTCAACCAGCAGACGAGTGTATCACCGCGAGCGCTCGGGTTCAAGCATAGGCGCATGGGCGCACGAGTTTTACCAGGTTGCGGAAATAGCGCGCGAACCGCGCGCAGTCAGGGAGAGGCGTACAGAAGTACGGCGCACGCACCCTGCGTGCCGCGTCGGCGCCTTTGCCGACGCCTTGCCGCAGCCTGTCTGAGCCCCAACCGGGTGTCGAGAAGAAACGCAGCTAGACTGGTTTGTCGTTTTTCTGAAACTTGGATCCTGCCGATTCTTCAGCTTTGATCCGCAGCAGACGCGCCTGGGCTTGCTTGATGGTCTTCGATTGCCGTTCCACCAATAACCTCGTTTGCCCCGAGATATCGAGATTCACAACCCATTCAAAAGCCGCCACCGCGACTTCCTCACCGGTCTCGCAGGTAGCGATGATGGCGGCTCCATTGCCGCTCGACAGCGTGGATTTCACATCCATCCAGCCCCGCAGCAGCATCCCCGCAGTGGTTCCGGAACCCTCCGCATTGCCGCCCAGTCGTTCCACTTCGGCTTGCAGCTTTCGGGCGAACTGGCCGCGCTGTTTCGAATACCCCGTAAAGACGGTTTCGAGCTCGGAATTCCGGACGTCGTTGGCCGCGGTGCTGTAGCCCAGCTCGCCGTCCTTGCAGGTCTGGATCAGTCCATTCAACTCTACGATCGTGTCTTGTGTGGTCATGGGTGGCTATCCTCCGCAAAAGCAGCCATGGAGATATCTCGGGCACTAAAGTATCTGCACGCGGCGTTCCATCGCGGAGAAGCCCGCAAAGGGTGCGGCGGCACCCTCACTTCAGCCAAGCAACAATGCCCGCCGCGCTCCGTTTTGCGGGCTGTTACTGAGGAGTCCGCAAAGGGTGCGGCGGCACCCTCACTTCAGCCAAGCAACAATGCCCGCCGCGCTCCGTTTTGCGGGCTGTTACTGAGAAGCCCGCAAAGGGTGCGGGCGGCACCCTCACTTCAGCCAAGCAACAATGCCCGCCGCGCTCCGTTTTGCGGGCTGTTACTGAGGAGCCCGCAAAGGGTGCGGCGGCACCCTCACTTCAGCCAAGCAACAATGCCCGCCGCGCTCCGTTTTGCGGGCTGTTACTGAGGAGCCCGCAAAGGGTGCGGCGGCACCCTCACTTCAGCCAAGCAACAATGCCCGCCGCGCTCCGTTTTGCGGGCTGTTACTGAGGAGTCCGCACAGGGCCGGCTCGGCCCTTCAAACGATCAGGGACTCGCAGGCGTTGCGCCGGGCCAGGCTTCGTTGTGCGGGCGAGTTCCTCGGAAGTGACGGAAACCGGTCAATCCTTCGCCGGCGCCTTGCGGGCTGCCACGGCCGGCGGACTGGTGGGTGGAACTGCGGGAGCACCGGCGTAAATCAGAATCTGAACGCTTCCTTCCGGGCTCGAATCGGCCGTCTTTCCCAAGCCGAGAGTCTTCACCCGCTTATCGTCGAGTTGAAAATTATCCACCAGGTACTTGCGCACCACATAGCCGCGGGCTTCACTCAAGACGCGCTCCTTGATCGGTGTCGCCCTTTCTCCCCGTGCTAACCACCACCACGGCCAACCCGAACTTTTGACTTTGCAGAAACTGTCCCGCCGGGTCCAGGCTCTTGTCGTTCTTCTCGTTCTTCAGCTTGGCGTTATCCGGTTTATCAAACAGACTCTTTGGAGGTGAATTCAAAGGTCTTGATGGCCGCTCCTTGGGAAGCTGCGGGATTTCGTGCTGCGTGATCTCCGTTGGATTGCGAGTAGCCCTGATTCTTGAAGAACCCGCGCAGCAGGAAGTTGTGCTGCAGCGCGTCGGCGTCTTCATGCAGGGAGGTTGCGCCCGCCGCCGCCTGCTTATAGAGCGTCGTATCGTTGATCAGCTTTCCTACGGTTCCCTGTCCGGAATTTACCTTGGCCGTGATCATGGTCGATGTTTTCGAGCCGCCCCTTGGATACTTTCGAGCGCCCTTGGCTGGTGTCCAGCATCTGATCGGCCTTGTGGAACAGATCCGAGATATCCAAAGGAGGCGCGCTTTCAATCGTCTCGCCGCCCTTGAGTCTGGCCGCGTCCACCGAACCGAAGGTGATCTCGACGTACTTGTCTCCCAGAAGCCCCTCGGATTGAATGGATGCAACCGAGTCCTGCTTGACGATCGCCTGCGTTTCCTTGGCGAGATCCATCGTCACCACCACTTTTCCGTCCGGCTTCTTGGGGAGCCGGATGGACCGGACCGTACCCTTGCGGATTCCTCCCACGCGAACATCCGCGCCCTCGCTCAGACCCGCGACATTCGCGAAATCGCTGCGGACGAGATAATTCGCTCCGAATTTCGACTCCTGGCGTCCCACCAGAAACACGCACACCGCCAGAATCGCCAGCGTGGTCAACAGGAACAGTCCTAAACGAAAGCTTCGTGACATCTCTCTACCTCATGCCGCATCTTTCAAAAATTGAACGATAAATGGATCTTTGCTCCGGTTGAGCTCTTCGAAGGTTCCGTCAAAAAGAGCCTTCCCTTCGTCGAGGACGATCAGACGGTCGGCGATGGCCCGCGCCGTGTGGAGGTCGTGCGTGACCACGATGGAGGTGATGTGCCGCTGGTCCCTCAGCTCGACAATCAGTTTCGCGATTTCCGCCGCGGTAATCGGATCGAGCCCCGCGGTGGGCTCATCGAACATGACGATGGCCGGCTCCAGCGCGAGAGCCCGCGCCAAACCCACGCGCTTGCGCATGCCGCCCGAGATGTCAGAAGGCATCTTGTCGAGATCCCGATCCATTCCGACGCTCGCGAGCAACTTGTGCACCCGGTCGCCGCGTTCGGCGTCGGAAAGCTTGGCGTGCCGGCGCAGCGGGAAGGCGACGTTCTCTCCAATCGTCATGGAATCGTACAGCGCGGATTGCTGAAACAGGAAGCCGACTCTTCTTCTGGCCTCGTTCAGCTCCTTCGTCGAGGCGCTCGGCTATGTCGCGGCCTTCCAGGCGAATCGAGCCCGCGTCCGGCATCTCGAGGCCGATCAGCAGCTTCAGCAGAACGCTTTTGCCCGTGCCGCTCCGTCCCAGGACGCAGGTCACCTGGCCGGACTACAAGCTGGAAGGTGATTCCATCCAGAACGGTTTGCTTGCCAAATGACTTCCGCAGTCCTGCAACGGCAATCGGTGGCTCGGAATTGAGTTGGTCCATTTAGTCGATCCATTTAGTTAAGAACTCGAGAATCAGCTCGAACCAGCAGTATGTCCGCCACGATGATGAACAAGGACGAGAGCACCACCGAACTGGTGGCGGAACGGCCCACTCCTTCGGTGCCGCCGTGAGTGCGCATGCCTTGAAAGCAGGAGACGACTCCGATGATCAAGCCGAAAATAGTGGTCTTGAAGGTGGGGGGAAGAAGGTCGTCGAATGTGACGCCGTGAATGCCGTTGTAAAGAAACAGCCTCAAGGACATGGGCTCCGCCAGAGTGGTGGCCACCCAGCCCATGAGAATACCGCAGAAATCGGCCGCAATCGTGAGCAAAGGCATGGCGACGATACAGGCCAGGACCCGCGTAGCCGCCAGATATTTGATGCGGATCGACCGCCGACGCCTCCATGGCGTCGATTTGTTCGGTAACGCGCATGGAGCCCAGTTCGGCTCCGATCCCGGCGCCCACCCGGCCGCTGGCGATCAGACCGGTGATGATCGGCCCGGTCTCCTTCATCAGCGAAAACATGATCACCGCAGGTAATAAGGACTTGGCGCCAAACCGGACCAGACTGTCGCGGGTTTGCAGAGACAGAACGACGCCCGTGGCCGCCCCAGCCAAGCGCCACCAGCGGAAGAGATTTGGCGCCAATCGCATCCAGCTGACGCACGAACTCGGCGCCCTCAAAAGGACGCGAAAAGATCGCTTTGGCCACCCTCCAGCAAAAAAAACCAAAGTCGCCCACCCATTCGACCATGGCTTGGAATGGTTTGACGAATGCGCGCGCATCCTCCAACCAAGGGCGGGGAATCGGCTGGGGTTGCCATCTGGAAAAAGTGCTTGCGCGTTGAATGCCAAACTCGGCATTTCGAAAACTGGACATATGGCCATGGATACTTCGGGTGCCTTCGGGCAGGGCAGTCTAACCGCCCGACCAGGCTTTTGCGATTCGGCCCCTTCTGCCACGGGCTGTTAACCCGCATTTATCACAGCCCGCAGGGGGATGTGGCGCACGCGCCCACGCGTGCCGTGTCGAGACTCCTCTCGACACCCGGCAGGGGCGCAGACAGGCTGCGTCGGCAAAAATGCCGGCGCGGCACGCAGCAGTGCGTGCGCCCCATTGCTGTCCGAAGGATTGTGAGAAATACGGGCTACAGATCGCTACGGGAGATCCCCAGCTTCTTCATCATCGCGTTCAGAGTCGTACGCGGCACCCCCAGGCGAGTGGCCGCGGCGCTGATGACGCCGCCGGTCTCGCGGAAGATCCGCAGGATGTAATCCCGCTCCACTTCCTCGAGCGTGGAGCCGCCGGTGGCCTCCCCGGCCGTCGCGCGCAGCTCACCGAGCGGTGCCCGCAAGCTGGGCCCGCGTGACAGGATCACCGACCTCTCGATGAAATTCTCCAGCTCCCGCACATTGCCGGGCCACGGCCAGCTCACCAGCGCGCGCATCGCCTCAGACGGGATTTTGTCGATGGTCCGATCCATTTTGGCCGCGTACTTCTTGGTGAAATGCCGCGCCAGCAGCGGGATGTCCTCGGGATGATCCCGCAGCGGAGGTGTAACGATGGGAAAAACCTTGAGCCGGTAATACAGATCGCTGCGAAAGAGCTTATCGCCCATCATCTGCGTCAGATTCCGGTTGGTTGCGGCCACCAGCCGGACATCGATGGGGATGGTGCGAGTGCCCCCCAATCTCTCAAACGACTTCTCTTGCAGAGCCCTCAGCAGCTTGGGTTGCAGATCCAGCGGAATGTCGCCCACTTCATCCAGAAACAGAGTTCCGCGATGGGCCATCTCAAAGCGGCCGATCTTTTGTCCCAGCGCGCCGGTGAAGGCTCCGCGCTCGTAGCCGAACAGCTCGCTTTCCAGCAGCCCCGTGGGAATCGCCGCGCAGTTCAAGCTGATGAAAGGAAGATTCCGCCGCGGACTCAGCCGGTGAATGGCCCGCGCCACCAGTTCCTTGCCCGTGCCGGTTTCGCCCAGCACCAGCACCGTCGCATCGGTAGGCGCAACCACTTCCACCTGCCCCATCACCCGCTTCATGGCCGCGCTGCTGCCCACAATCTCCTCGAAGTTGTGCTTCACCTCCACCACTTCCTCATCCAGATTCTCCAACTGGTCGCGCGCGCGCAGATCCTGCACGAAGCTGATCCAGCGGAACGGAGAAAGCTTCAGCACCGCGGTGGCGACCAGCACCGGCACCCTGGTCCCATCCTTGCGGATGAACTCCTTTTCAAAGGGCGTGCAGGCTCCGAACCTAAGTCCTTCTTCATGCGCCAGCTCGTCCAGAGGCAGATATTCCGGCGGCGTCAGATCCGGCCACACCAGCCGGCCGGCGTGCAGATCCTCGCGGCTGTAGCCCACCAGGTCCAGAAACGCATCGTTGGCCTCGGGAATGCGGTCGAACTCCCCGGAAACGATACCGGCGATGGTGGATGCCGCCGGCAGCGGCCGGCTCCGCGCGCGGCTGCGCCGCAGCTTCTCGTCCCGCTCGTGACGGTCGCTGAAGTCGCGTACCACTCTGGCGAAGCCTTGTAACTCTCCGTTGTCGTCCTTCAGAGCCATGGTGATGACGTTGGCCCAGAAGCGCGAGCCGTCCTTCTTCACCTGCCAGCCCTCATTGGCGAAATGGCCTTCGCCGTCGGCTCTCTTCAGTTCCTCCTGCGCCCTGGGGAGTGCGTCTTCTTCGGAATAGAACAGCGACACGGCTTGGCCCACCGCTTCCTCGCTCTTGTAGCCGAAAATGCGTTCGGCGCCCGCATACCAGGCCACGATCTGTCCCTCCGCATCCACTAAGAACAGCGCGTAATCCTGCACCCACGCTGGAACGCTGCTTTTGGAAATGCCGTCGCGCAGCACCACCAGATTGCGTGCCGGCAACACATTGCGTTTGGCGATGTAATCCACCTCCCGCGCGCCTCCATCCGGACCCACCAGCGCCAGCGTTCCTTCCTGTTCGCCTGCCTCCATGAAGGCGCGCCATCGCTCCGCAATCACCGGCTTGAAGCTGGGTTCCGCAAAATCATCCAGACTGCGGCCGATAATCTTTTCCCGCGGCAGACCCAGCAGCTTGCTGGCGCCGATACTGGCTTCCCGGTTGTGGCGATCGTTGTCCGCCAGAAGAATGGGCGTGGAGGGGTGGAATACGATGGCCCGGAACAGATGCTCCAGTTCCTTGGGCCCGTGCTCTTTGAGCCATCCGGCGCTTTGTGGCTGAGAGGCCATGACGCGTTCCCCCTTCGCCCGTCGATCCCGGAAAGCCGACGGCTTGGAGACACGCTATCGCGTGGTGTCCGGCAAACAGTGGGAGGCCGAAAGTGGCGGTACATGGTCATTTTACCACTGAAAGCGGCCGCCCGAACAACTATTTGTGACCATCCTTGGTCATATGGCATAACCGCGGGACTAGCTCCCACAAACGAACCGGAATAGGAAATTCGGCCTGTCCACTTAGCCCCAGAAGTGACCATCTATGGTCGCATGACCGCTGCTGGTCGGTACTCTCGCGCGTAGCCGTGATGCTTCCCAGCCAGGCTCCTCCCGCCAAATCCAGTGGAATTAGCCAGATCGG
Organism: Bryobacterales bacterium; assembly: GCA_963765185.1. Classification (GTDB taxonomy): domain Bacteria; phylum Acidobacteriota; class Terriglobia; order Bryobacterales; family Bryobacteraceae; genus Palsa-187. The sequence goes on along the minus strand of CAVXWB010000160.1, from coordinate 58,869 downwards.
GAGATTGATGCAAAGTTCTGCCCTGTCAAGTCATTTAACCAGGTAACCGAAGCGGGTCTCGGTTGGGTCATTTATCTAGTAACCGAATAGCTGCGACGTTTTTGATCGATGCTACGGTTGATCTGCTCCGCCGGGGTCGCGCCCGAGCGGAGGTCCAAGGCCGACGCGACGGGCTGGCTCCGTTACGGATCGGCACAGAACCCTCGAGCAAAAACTCGGGGGTTTTGTTTTGGACCGCATCCGGATGGTGAAGCTCCGAGCCGAGGCCTTGGAACATAAAACGCGACGACGCCGGGCCGCTGTTGCCCGGCTTTCCTTAGGAATCCTTTCTCATCATCCGCCGCATCCAGATCTTGGCGGCGGTGCTGCTGGCACGAATTTCCCGGCCACGGCGTTTGGGTTTGGGCGAAGTGGCTTTCGCCTTGCCGAGATCGAATAAGCGATTCCGCAACGCTTCGATCTCTCGATGCAACTGGGCGACGCTGAGCGATGCACATTGCGCCTTCAGCCTCTGCTTGGCCGCCGCTGGAATCTGCTTGGATTCCAGGATGCGCCGATAGGGAGTGCGCGGCTCATCGTACTTACGCCGGATCTTGCCGCCCTCGCGTATCTTCTCTTTCAGCTTCAGGCTGGGCTGGAAGAAATTCTTGTACAGCCGCAGCTTCTCGTACAGCTCATTCAGAACCGCCAGCTCCCCCGGACTCTCCAGCCGGCTGTAGCCCACGACCTTGCGCACGTGTGTCCAGTTGCGCTGTTCCACCCAGGCGTTGTCGTTCTTCTTGTAGGGCCGGGACCGCGACATCTTGATCTTGGCTTTTTCGCAGTAGTTCCAGAGCAGTTGATTGATCAGGCCCGTATCGTTATCCGGGTGGATCTCCAGGATGGGAAACGGCAGCCTCTTCCTGAGCCGGTCCAAGCCGTCTCGGGTGGCCTCCTGGCTTCGCCGCAGGAGGGCCACTCCCTCCCACCAACTCGTCGCGATATCCACCGCCGAGAGCGTGTGCAAGTATTCGCCTCCGCTCGACCGCCCGCAATGCAGCACATAGTCCACCTGCACATTGCCGATCTCCTCGGTGTCCCAGTCCGCGGCCACCTTCACGGGGATCTTCTGATACAGCAGCGGGTGCACGGCCGGGTTCCGGTTCTGCCGCAGCCCCAATACGCGCTTCTCCCGCGCCAGCAACCGATCGATGCTTTTCGGCGATACACGCCCCAACTGCTCGGCCACCTCCGCACTGCACCGCAACTCGCCCGCCTGGCGCAGCCGCTCCACCTGGTCTCGGAGCGCCGGCGCCAGGCGCTGGCCACAGGGATAGTCGAAAATCTCCCAGACCTTCACCAGCGCCGTTACCACTTCCGCTCCGTAGGTCGCCTTTCGCCGCGACCGCTGTCCCGAATTCGGCTTGGGCGGGTGCGCCAATTTTCGTATCAGCACCTTCCGGTTCAGCCGCGTTCGCTTGCGCGCCTCATCCAGCAAGCGCGTCTTTTCCTGCCGGCTTGCCTTCCCATATTCTTCCCGGACCCGCTCCAGGTATTGCTCGCGTGAGTGCATATCCATCCTCGGACCCTTCGGTCCTTTTCTGGTCTCACGCCACGGCCCCCTTCGGTTACTTTTTCATTTGACCCAACCGATGCCCTCCCGGTGACATTCTACGTGACCCAATTCGTCTGCTTTACCTGGGCCTGTAGCTGCTATATACTAGAACAACCTGTCCCCGCATCGGAGTGGGCGAACTGGGAAATAAAAGGAGAAGTACAGAATGAGATCTACATTACTTTTGTTTTTGGGCGGGCTCGTGATGTTTTCGTCGTCGGCAGTTGCCGGGCCGATCCAGCAGTGCGGAGCCATTCTTGCTGCAAGCGATGGTTCTTTTGACCAATTGGAAGCCCTGAACGGCACCGGCGGTTGCGATGTCGGCAACGTTAACTTCGACGATTTCAACACCACGTACACCGCCACAGACATACTTGTAGCGACGGACGGTGGCGCGGGTTCTGCCGTTGGCGAGATTCTTGGCTTAACGTACAGTTACCTTGGTACCGGCAGCTTCCCGGGGGGGGGCACCATTGGCTACACCGCAACCTACGATCCCAATGCCGCCACCGACGGGGCGGGCGGAGTGGCTTGTCCCGTTACCGATTCTGTCTGCGGCCTTACCGGGGTTGAATTGCAGCTTAACTCCGGCCTCCCTATTCCCAACAGTGCCGCCGTGAACACGGTCTACTCAGGCGGATACGTTGGAGCTACGGAGGTCGATGCAGAATCATTTGGGGATGAGACCGACCAGGTCTCCATCCCGCTAACCACGCTCGGCATCACCAAGAGCGCTACTTATAACGGGCTGGGATCGGCCGACACCTTTTCGACCGAAGTGATTACGGGTGGCACCCTCGCCGCGCCTGAGCCGGCGACACTCGGTCTGATCGGCGGCGGTCTGTTGGGTCTCGGTTTGTTGCGCCGCAAGCGCGTTTCCCGCTAGTAGGTTTCGGAGTCGGAGGAGTGCCGGAAACGGGGCGGCAGACAACAACTGGCTGCCCCAGTTCAGGCTGGGGAAATTCCCAGCGATAGAGAGCGCCGTCGGGCCGGGCCACCGCCCGGCCGTGGGAGAGCCATGTTCCCGGCGGAACACAAGCCCATCCTGCCACCGCGGCGGAGCGAACCGAACTCCCAGCGATTCCGGAGGGAAAAATGAGATTGTTATATTAATATGTTAGGCTGAAAATGCAGTTGGCGGCCTGTGCAGGTTGGCGCGGTGGAAACGCTTCGCCGATGGGAGGCGAAATGCGACGCAGATTGATTTGGTGGGTGACGGCTGTAGCGGCTGTGGCGCCTGCTTTTGGAAGCCCGATCTCCGTGGATCTGGGTAGCGCCAGTTCTTTCGCGCTTCTCGGCAGCACGATTACGGATACCGGAGACTCCGATATCACGGGCAATGTTGGGGCCACGACTACGATTACGATAAACAGCCCGTGGACCGTCACCGGTACCGTTTATCCGGCTGGTGACACGACCGCTATAACGGCATACGACGCCTTCGAAAACGCATACAATACGACCCTTGCCTTGGGGGCCACGCAGCCGACTCTGAGTAGTCTGGGGGCGACCCAAACGTTCACCGGCAACAATGTGTATACGTTCACCGGCGACCTCTCGACCACCACAGGCACTGCTTTAACCTTCGACGCCCAAAATAACCCCAATGAAGTCTTCGTGATCCAGGTTGACGGGTCTCTAACCGTGAACGGTGTTTTGACGTTCGATTTGATCAACGGAGCACAGGCGGATAACATTTTCTGGGTTGTTGAGGACGCCGCCACGATCAGCGTCGGAACCTCCCCGCCTCAGACCTTCGACGGAAGCATTCTAGCGGGAACCAGCTTCACCATGTCCGCGTCCGGCAACCCGGGGGGAAGTGGGATACTCGCGGGCACGATCGACGGCTGTGTGTTCTCGGAGACCGCGAACACGCTGGCCGGCGAAACCAACGTAGGCGGCTGCGCGGGTGGCGGCCTCCCCGGCGGCGGCCCAGGCGGCAGCGTCCCCGAGCCGGGGTCCTCGGGACTGGTGGGCCTCGGTTGTCTGCTAGGCATTTTGGCGTGGCGGAGATTCCCGGTCATCAGCCTGTAACAGCGCGGCGGCTTCACTGACGCGTAGCCGCATCGGCAACCCACCAGTATTGGCAACCGGCCAGTCGGCTCCGAAAATGCGTCCTATAAGTTGCGCGGTGCGGCGATCGACCGCGAGCGCCGTTGTTTCCGCGGAACACCCCCTGCCCCTAAGCAACAGCCCGCAAAACGGAGTGCGGCGGCGTAGTTGCTTTGGAGAATCGAGGGTGCCGCCTCACCCTTTGCAGGCTGCTTAGGCTCACTTGTGCGAAGGGAGTGCGACCACGCTCGGTCATAATGACAGTCGGCGGTCAGCAGCTGAACCGGAGACCTTCCAGCCGGGTTGTTTTGTGGCTCGCGCGCAAGTGGTTTCCCCCTGCTCCGCCAATCCGGAACCGATTGGTCCGCTACGTGCTCATGGAAACGGAACGTTGCTCAGGCGATTGTTCTGGGCGAGAAAGGGAGAAACCAGTGGCATGAGCTGGGATCAAATCGCAAGAAGATGGCGCACGGACCTCGTCGACAAGCTGCAAGACCGTTACGGGCTGCCCGAAAATGAAGCCCGGAAAAGGGCCGAAACGTGGTTGCATTGGCTCAAAGAGCAGTCGGGTCTAAAGCCTGCGGCCAGTTGCGAAGCAACCGAGGCGGATACCGAAGCCGCCGGCGGCCACGCTCCTCCGCGCCCGCGTTACCGCGTCCCTGCCGGCAACTCTCCCGGCAAGTCCAGATCGTCGATCCAAAAGTCCAGATCCATCGCAAGTCTCTAATCATCCGGAGGCCCTTCGTTTCACCGGCGATTGGTAAGCTTCGTGCACAGACAAGTTGTGAAGCAGCTTCCTAAGGAAGGAGACCTCATGCATATCGACTTACACCGGAAAGCCGCTGAGCTGCACGAGCTTGCGGCCAAGGCCCATCGTACGTCCGCCGAACATAATGAAAAAGGCGAAGACGACATGGGAAACTGGCACTCGCAACGAGCGCTGGAATACTCGGATCGAGCTTACAAACTTGCCAAGGAAGCCCACAACAAGTCAGGGCAGATGGTGACCCTCTAAATTTATGTCCACTCGCTATAACAACGGATCGCATTACGAGAACCACCAGCTGGCCGCCGAATTGCACGACGCCGCCGCGCACGCCCATCGTACTGCCGAGCAGCACGGAAAACAGGAGCATCTGACGGGACACGAGCAGTCACGGCTGGCTCTCGAACAATCTCACGAAGCCCATCAGCATACTCAGGCGGCCATGGCGGGACACGCCGCGCTGGGACATGGCGTGACCGCATTCGGCCACGATGACATAGCGGCACTCGCTTATCAGCTCTGGCAAGCCCGAGGCTGTCCAGACGGATCGTCGGAAGAGGATTGGTTCAATGCCGCGGAACAATTACGATCCCGCAGCTACACCCCTTGATCCCGCCTTCGAGGACCAACCGTGTCCCAAATGCGGCGTGACAATGGAGCCCATCGAGACCGGCGTGGGAGGACCGCCGCTTCAGCAATTGCAACTCTGCCCGGCCTGCTACCTGGTGACATGGAGCGATCAGGACGGCCTTCACTTCCGGCAAGGCGTGCCCATGAAACGAGGCGCGAATTTGCGCGGCGAAGAACCCCGGGAGCCGGGTGACCAAGCCGAGGAATGCTGACGTAAAGTTATGGAAATTGGCTGCCCGATTGCTTAGCTTCGAGAGCACGCGGCCAGATGTCGCGTTCAAAAGAGAGGAGACATAAGAATGAAAACGAGCACAAAAGATCAGGTTCAAGGCGGTCTTCATGAATTGAAGGGCAAGGCCAAGGAGAAGGCCGGGCAGCTCACCAACAACCCGAACCTGGCTGCCGATGGCCAGGACGAGAAAGTCGCCGGCAAAGTGCAAAAGAAGGTCGGCCAGATTGAAAAGGTGTTCGAAAAATAAGGCCGCCACGGGCCGCGCGACAGCGTTGGTGTCGCGCGGCCTGTCTCTTTGAGAGGAAGAACTGAATGTTGCTACTAATCATCATCTTGATTTTGGTTTTTGGCTTCGGCGGAGGCTACTACGGTCATAGCCGCTGGGGCCCCGGCGGCGGCGCAGGGATTGGGCTCGGCACCATATTGGTGATCCTCCTTATCGCCTACCTGCTGGGTGCTTTCCGCTAGGCGTCTTCTGTTAAGGATGTTCGCTGGCGCGGGGCCAGGCCTTCAACGCGCCGTAACACGATCTATGGAACCCGACCAACTCCAGCACGGCTGCCGATCCGAGTACGGCCCTCTGAGCTACGAGTTCAAGCCAGCGCGAGTGTGAACGGGTTCACGGTTTATGTGGAGGATCTCCGCAGAGAGCACGCCGGGGTGTATGAGCACCCGGCGCAAAGCACATTGGAATCCGCAAAGGAGAGCGCGGTTCTACGGGCAAACGAATATTTGAGCGGCCGAAAAGAAAAATCTGCATTCGTAGCGGACTGGAGATGCTCATGATCGCCCGCGACGCTATCTGGTCACTTGACCCTGCGAGGTCATCTGGCCGGAAGCCTGCGCCGCGTAGGGTCGCGGGAAACACAAGTTCTCGCGCCTTAAGGATTTGGGTCGCGAATTGCCTACAGGGGTATTGAGGAGTAGAAACACATGCCTTTGATAAATTTAGTCATCGCGCTGATCGTTGTCGGGATAGTTTTGTACCTGATCAATCGCTACATTCCCATGGCCTCCAGCATCAAGACCATTCTGAATGTGGTCGTCGTGGTCGCCGTGGGTGTGTGGGTGTTGCAAGTGACGGGACTGTGGGGGCCAATCTCAAACTTTCGGCTCTCGGCGCGTTGAGATGGCCTGAAGATCACCTCATGACTCAAGACGGATACGGACAAGCCTATCGGCAGGGATTCGTAAGAACGGTACGCTTGCTGCGTTCACGCGGCGCCTCCATGGACAGTGCCGAAGATGTGGCTCAGACCGCCTGGCTGCAAGGATGGCAGAAGCTCGATCAGCTTCGGGACGAGGGGACGATTGTTAGCTGGGTAAACGCAATCGCCATCAACTACCATCGCCGCGGGTGCCGGCGCGAAGCTCGCTACCAGGCTCTTCCCGAGATCTGCGGCCACGTCGGAATTGATTTGGCGCCCCTCGATACGGCCAAGATCCTCAAGTTCTGCCGCCCCGGGGATCGGCTTCTGTTTGAGCATCAACTGGGCGGCCTGACCACCAAGGAGATCGCCACCAAGCAAGGCGTCACCACCACTGCCATTCGAATCCGGCTGCTGCGGGCACGGCGCGCCGTGCGGGCGCGTGTGGAAGACCGCGCGACCGAGCTTCGGAAATCTCTGTCCACTCAAGAGCACGTTCTCGCCGCCGCCGGCTAGACGGGCGATCCCCCCTGGACCGCCGCCGGCCCACCCGCCGGCTGGGGCGGCGCATTTTTCTTTGCAAAGCCCAGCCCCCGATTCGTTGCGCAGCGCGATCGCGTGCACAACGGCCGCACCCAACCAACCCTCCATCGAAAGGTTCGACTGACAGGCCTCGCACGCATGCCTTCAACTATCCAACCCAAGTGACCTTATGTGGCCGAATGACCTTGTACGGTCAATGCCTTGGCAGAACCCGCGTTTCCGGCTTCCACGGGGAGGTCGCCAGGGTTAGGAGGATGCAGAAAAAGCATGATTGGCCGCCGATGAACGCGGATCCAAAGACGCAGAAGCCGTTGTTTCGATCTGCGTCTTTGACTTTTTCCGCAACGGCAACCGCGGCAGGGGTAGCCGATGGGCCGATGGACCCCGGCATGCTTCCACAAATGCGTATGAAACCTGTAACGAGCAATCGCAACAGAGTCTAGAGAAACGAGAGGTATAAGACAATGACTTTCCTGAGAACAGCACCGGCCCTGCTTAGCATGGCCTTTTTAGGCGCGGCGTTCTCGCCCACCGCCAAAGCAGATGAGCACGACCACATGACCACCGTCACGTTCAGCGCACCTGTGGAGATTCCGCCGGTACATATTACCGGAATGCGAATATTGCCTGCCGGAACGTATGTGTTCAAGTTGATGGATTCGAGCTCCAACCGGCACATCGTACAGATCTTCAACAAAGACCAAACCAAAATCTACGCCACCATCGAGGCCATTGCAAACTATCGCCTCGATCCCACGGGCAAAACCGTGATCACCTTTAACGAGGGAATTCAGGGCAAGCCGGAAGCGATCCGGGCGTGGTTTTATCCCGGCGCAAACTGGGGCGAGGAATTCGTCTATCCGAAAGCCAAGGCCGTGGAACTGGCCAAGGTGACCAACCAGCCCGTTCCGGCCCTCGCGGCCGAGTCCCAAGAAGAAGTCGCGCAGCCTGAGGCGCCTGAAGTCGTCGCCCAGTTGCAGCAGCAGCCGGTTGTCGCCGTGCAGCCGACAGGAGAGGTTGTGGAAATCGCCCAGGTGTACCCGCCTGCGCCGGCGCCAGCGCCAGTGGCCGCCGCCGCTGAGCCCGCAACTCTTCCCGCTACGTCCAGCTCCCTGCCGTTGATCGCGCTCATCGGATTCCTGGCATTGGGCAGCGCCTTGACCGTTCGATCCATCGGCGCAAGGATCCGGTAGTCCAATTCGTAGGCCGGCGCGTCACATTCTGACGCGCCCGAGAGCGAGGAGGAAGCCATGTCCGCTAACAACATCGTCGTGGCCGTCTACAACGCCCACTCGGAAGCCGAGCGAGCCGTCAGGGAACTTCAAAAGTCCGGATTCGACATGAAGAAACTGTCGATTGTGGCGAAGAATCCACACGCGGAGGAACACGTGGTCGGGTTCTACAACACCGGCGACCGCATCCGGTATTGGGGCAAAGCCGGCGCCTTTTGGGGCGGGTTGTGGGGCGGCGTGCTGTTTGGAGCGGCGGCGTTCTTCGCCCTTCCGGGCATCGGAGGAGTGCTGGTCGCGGGCCCGCTGGTGGCCTGGATCGCCGGCGCTCTGGAGGGTGCGTTCGTGGGGGGCGGAATCAGCGCCGTCGGTGCGGGGCTCTACAGCATCGGCCTGCCCAAGGACAGCATTCTAAAATACGAGATCGCGCTCAAGACCGATCGATTCCTGCTCCTGGTTCACGGAACGGCGGAGGATACAGCCGGGGCCCGCGCGATCCTCCAAGGCACGCATCCCGCCGAGTTGAACACGCATCCGCTACAGCACGCCGAGGCAATACATGCCGGGAAACACGATCGCGAAGAACTGGCCGTCGCAAGGTAGGAATGTGAAGCAGCAGAGAGTCATCCCTCAATTAGTGCCGCCGCTGCGAAAGGGTCTTCCGGACGCGATGGGCTCTTACGAGACCAAGGCGCGCGGAATCGCAGTGCTCACCGCTCCTTACTTAAACAAGGGCACGGCGTTCACGGAGGAGGAACGGGAGGCCTTGGGCCTCACCGGTCTGCTCCCGCCCGCGATCAGCACTCTGGAGTCGCAAGTGGCGGCCGCCTACGCCCAATACCAGCGGCTGCCGGATGCGCTGAGCAAGAATATCTATCTGACCGCGCTCCACGACCGCAACGAGGTGCTGTTCTTCTGCGTGCTCTCCGAGCACCTGCGTGAGATGATTCCGATCGTCAACCATCGGACCGTTGGCCTGGCGATGGAGCAGTACCACCATGAGTGCCGGCGTCCCATCGGCGTGTATCTTTCGATCGATCATCCCAACGCGATCGAGGAAGCCTTCGGAAACCTGGGGGCCGCTCCCGACGATATCGACCTGATCATGGCCACCGATGCGGAGCAGATCTTCGGAATCGGCGATTGGGGTGTCGGCGGAATCGAAGTTGCCATCGGCAAGCTGGCGGTCTATACCGCGGCGGGCGGGATCGACCCGACGCGGGTGATTCCGGTGATGCTCGACGTCGGCACGAACCGGGAGAGCCTGCTCACCGATCCGATGTACGCGGGCAACCGGCATGCGCGGGTCAGCGGAGAGCGCTACGACGCCTTCATCGACGCGTATGTGAAGACCGTCGTGAAGATGTTTCCCAACGCCTTGCTGCAATGGGAGGATTTCGGGCCCGGCAACGCGCGCCGCATCCTCGAAAAGTATAGCGGCCGGATTCCCACCTTCAACGACAATCTGCAGGGCACCGGCGCGATCACTCTGGCGGCCGCGGTTTCCGCGATGCGCATCTGCGGAACGCTGCTGCGCAATCAGCGTATCGTCATTTTCGGCGCGGGCATCGGAGGCATCGGCATCGCCGACCTGATTCGCGATGTGATGATCGATGAGGGTTTGTCCGCCGAGGAAGCCACGCGGCGGATTTGGTGCGTGGACAAGCACGGGCTGCTCATCAGCGACATGGGCGACCGGCTGCACGATTTTCAGGCCTCCTATGCCCGCCCGGCCGCCGAGATCAGGGCCTGGAAGAGTGACGGCTCCGCCGGCCGAGCCCGGGCGGGATCGGTTTGGCCGAGGTGATTCACCGGGTGCGGGCCACCATGCTGATCGGCACCTCCGGAGTCGCGGGCGCCTTCACGGAGGCGATTGTGGTCGAGATGGGCCGGCACACCGAGCGGCCCATCATTTTCCCGCTTTCCAGTCCTCCCGCGCTGGCCGAGGCCACTCCAGCCGATCTGATCGCCTGGACCGACGGGCGTGCGTTGATCGCGACCGGCGGCCCGTTCACGCCGGTCACTCACAAGGGCATCACGCATGTCATCGGCCAGGCGGAGAATGCCATGTTGTACCCGGGCTTGGGCCTGGGTGCGATTGTGTCCCGGTCCCGCACGATCAGCGTGGGCATGCTGGCGGCCGCGGCGAACGCGTTGTCCAGCCTGGTGGCCGTGCGGCTCCCCGGCGCGTCCCTGCTGCCTTATATCGACGACCTGCGCAGCGTGACGGTGACGGTTGCCGTAGCCGTGGCGGAGGCGGCGGTAGCCGAGGGATTAGCCGGCGTCAGGCTTGTGGACATCGTCAAACAGGTGCAGGACGCGATGTGGCAGCCGCAGTATCGACGCATCCGGGCATCCTGAGGGGCGCGCTAGCGGAAAATGAAAATCCTGGTCAGGAAGGCGTCGCTGAAGCTGGTCCTCAAATGGACCCAGCGTGCACTCCTCACCACCGGAATCCTGTTGCTGGGCTATTGCGGGTACGTGGTGGTGGACACCTGGATGTTCCAGCACCAGGTGATCCAAAGTCTCGAACGCGTGCCGCCCGCGCCGTCATCGTCATCGCCGCCGGCGGCCGCCGGGCCGGCCGGTTTGATCGGCCGCATGGAGATCCAGCGTCTGGGCGTGTCGGTAGTGGTCATCGAAGGAACCGACGCGCGTACGCTGCGGCGCGCAGCCGGGCATATTAAAGGCACGGCGTTGCCGGGACAAACCGGCAACATAGGCATCGCCGGGCACCGCGACACGCTTTTCCGCCCCTTGCGGAATATCCAGCGCGACGACATCATCACCCTCACCACGCCCCGTGGCGAGTATCGCTATCGCGTCGTGTCGACCAAGATTGTCGACCCTCAGGACGTCGCGGTGCTGAATCCGGATGGACACGAGGTCCTGACACTGGTGACCTGTTATCCGTTCTACTTTGTCGGCGCCGCTCCCGACCGGTTCATCATCCGGGCTGCAAGAGTGCTCTAAAACATAACGGTGATGTGGGGCGGTCCCCCTGGACCGCAGCCGGCCCCCTGGCCGGCTTGGGCGGGACGAGGGCGTCCCGCGCGGACGAGGGCGTCCGCCCCACCTGTCGGCGAACACGGGTCAGGCTTCCGGGCGGCTTTCGGTCACGCTCACGGTGACGTCCATGCCCAGGAAAGACGAAGCCGAGCCTTCGAACGTACCCCATAACGGCAGAACCTGCTTGGGGATCCCATGCCACCGCGACACGAATCAGATTGCGATTCCCGATGATGCTGTTGGTCGGATCGAAATCGATCCAGCCGGTACCCGGAAGATAAGCCTGCATCCAGGCGTGCGTGGCGCCTCCACCCAGCGTGCGCGTGGCTTCGGCTTTCGCGCTTGGAGCAAAAATATATCCGCTGACGAAGCGAGCGGCCAAGCCCAGCGAGCGCACCGCTTCCATCATCAGAACCGCGAAATCCCGGCAACTCCCGCGACGGCTCTCCAGCGTCTCGGCCGGGGTTTGCACGCCCTTCTCGCTGCGGCGCTTATAGCGGCAGTCCTTTTTCACGCCGAGCGTGATGGATCGAAGTAAATCCATGGTCGCGGTGGTCCCGGACGGATCCAAAAACTGCTGGACCCAGCGCCGAACCTCACCGCTGGGATACTGATGGACCAGAGCGCGGCCGAGGTTGGGCAGCTCCTCTTCGGAATAGCAGAACGGATACGTCCGGGCGTAATCTTCGAGCGGGTAGTCGGGCAGAGAGGTTTCAAAATGCTCCAGCATGACGGTGCTGTCAAAGCGAAGCTCCGAAGTGCAGTCGTCACCGAACCTGGCGACGGCCACCGAGTTGTCGAACACATCGTGGAGCCAGCGCAGGCTGGCCGGCGCGGGTGTGATCTCCAAACTCGACTTGAGCAGCCTGAGATCGTGACTTTCCCGCGGCCGGAACATCATGCGGTGTTCGCCCAGCCCCACCGGCTCCGAGTATCGATAGACCGTGAGATGGCGCACGGTGAGGAGAGACATGGAAGAGGTGGTTGCCGGGAAGTTCATCGGGCCGGCGCGACGCTCTCCTCGATTTCGTCCGTCCAGACGGTAAATTTTTCAAGGCTGGTGGGGCCGAAGGTGGTGGCGATGGCGACATCGGCGGCGTCACGGCCCCGCGCGATCAGCACCCTTCCAATGCGCGGCACGTGATTGCGCGGATCGAAGGTGTGCCACCTGCCTCCCAGGTAGACCTCCATCCACGCCGCAAAATCGCCCACGCCATAGGGCGGCAGCGTGCCCATATCGCCAAGGTAGCCGGTGCAGTAGCGCGCGGGAATATTCATGCAGCGGCAGAAGGCGACGGCCAGATGTGCGAAATCCCGGCAAACTCCCTTGCGCTCATTGAACGCTTCCCAAGCGGTCCGGGTGGGGCGAGCGTCCTGATAGTTAAAGACGATATGGTGATGGACAAAGTCGCAAATCGCCTGCACGCGCGCCCAACCCGGCGGCGTCCGGGAGAATAGGTTCCAAGCCGCATTCGACAGCAGATCGGTCTCGCAGTAGCGGCTGCCCAGCAGGAATACCAGAGTTTCTTCCGGCAGATCTGTAACCTCGTGCTGCATGGCGTCGGGAGATAGCACATCCGGTTCTCCGGTATCGCTTACCACCGCGTTGGCGGTCAATTTAATCCTGCCGGCCGGCGCGACGATGCGGCTGCACCAGTTCCCATACACATCGCGATGGGAGGTAAGCGGCACCAACGGATCGGTGCTGAGGCGATCGGGAACGAGAATGTCGGAAGCGCGCGAATAATGGATGTGCACCATTAGGAGCATCGGCGTATTTTGTGGGCAATAATAGATGATTTCATACCCGGCCCGGATTTGCATTGCTATGTTTTCCTTCCCTCAATTTGGCTGGAGAAGGTATCGACGAGGAGACCTTTAGGAGAGTACGCGCTGCCGATGTTAGCACAGTCGGCCGGACTCGCTCTACCTCTCCTGGGTGTCAAGTTCGCGCAACGCTCGCGCGCGGACGCCCTCGCTCCCGCAGGAGCCGGCCGGGCGTCGGCCGAGTCGACGCTGCGGGCCAGGGGGCGCGCCCCAACTTGCGCCCTAATAGTCCATGCCCGGCATCTGGCCGCCGCCGCCTCCGCCGCCGCCGTGTCCGGCTCCCGCGGCGCCGTTCTCCGGAATCTCGCAGATCATGGCTTCGGTGGTCAGCATCAGGGCGCTGATCGAAGCTGCGTTCTGGAGCGCCGAAAGGGTCACCTTGGTGGGGTCGATGACGCCGGATTTCACCAGGTCCTCATACTGGCCGGTAGCGGCATTGAAGCCGTAGTTACGGTCCTTGTTGTTGAGGATCTTCTCCATGAGAACCGCGCCTTCATAACCCGCGTTGCCGGTGATCTGGCGAATGGGTTCTTCGCAGGCGCGCTTGACGATGTTGACGCCGGTTTGCTCGTCGCCTTCGAGCTTGAGCAATTTCAGCGTGACGGCCGCCCGCAGCAGCGCGATTCCGCCGCCGGGCACGATGCCTTCCTCCACCGCTGCGCGAGTGGCATGCAGGGCGTCTTCGACGCGCGCCTTCTTCTCCTTCATTTCCATCTCGGTGGCCGCGCCCACCTTGATGATGGCCACGCCTCCCGCCAGTTTCGCTAACCGCTCCTGAAGTTTCTCGCGGTCGTAGTCGGAGGTGGTCTCCTCGATCTGCGCGCGCAGTTGCTTGATGCGGCCCTCGACGTTTTTCACGCCCCCGCCGCCGTCGATGATGGTGGTGTTGTCTTTGCTCACCGTGACCCGCTTGGCGCGGCCCAGATCTTCGAGCGTCAGGCTTTCCAGCTTGATGCCGATTTCTTCAAACACGGCTTTGCCGCCGGTCAGGACGCCGATGTCCTCGAGCATGGCCTTGCGGCGATCGCCGAAGCCCGGCGCCTTCACCGCGCAGGCGTTCAGAGTGCCGCGCAGCTTGTTGACGACCATGGTTGCCAGCGCCTCGCCTTCCACTTCCTCGGCAATCACCAGCAGCGGCTTGCCGGCGCGCACGACCAGCTCCAGCAGCGGGAGCAGGTCCTTCATGTTGCCGATCTTCTTTTCGTGGATCAGAATGTACGGATTTTCGAGCACGCACTCCATGCGGTCCGGATCGCTGACGAAGTACGGCGAGAGATAGCCGCGGTCGAACTGCATGCCGTCCACGGTTTCAAGCTCAGTCACCATGGTCTTCGATTCTTCCACCGTGATGACGCCGTCCTTGCCCACCTTCTTCATCGCCTCCGCAATGATGTTCCCGATGGTCGCATCGCCGTTGGCGGAGATGGTGCCGATCTGGGCGATCATGTCGCCGGTGACGGGTTTGGAGAGCTTCTTCACTTCCTCAACTACCTTGGCGACCGCGGCTTCGATGCCGCGCTTCAGCGCCATCGGGTTCGCGCCGGCGGCCACGCTCTTCACGCCCTCGCGAAAGATGGCTTGCGCAAGAATCGTCGCCGTGGTGGTGCCGTCGCCGGCGATGTCCGAGGTCTTCGACGCCACCTCGCGCACCATCTGGGCGCCCATGTTCTCGAGCGGATCTTTGAGCTCGATTTCTTTGGCCACGGTCACGCCGTCCTTGGTGATGGTGGGACCGCCGAATTTTTTCTCCAGGACCACGTTGCGGCCCTTGGGGCCCAAGGTGATCTTCACCGTGTCCGCGAGGTGGTTGACGCCGCGCAAAATTGCCTGGCGGGAATTCTCGCTGTATACGATCTGTTTGGCTGCCATGATGTTCTTGGTTTTCTCCTTAGGATGCTTTCGCCAGCTTGGCTGGGGTTTGCACGAATGCCGAGCACTTCGTCCTCGCGAATGATCAACAAATCCTGACCATCCACCTTGATCTCATTGCCGGCGTATTTGCCCAGCAGGACGCGGTCCCCCACCTTCACGTCCAACGGCGCGATGGTGCCGTCTTCCAGGCGCTTGCCCCGGCCCACGGCCGTCACTTCGGCTTCCTGGGGTTTCTCTTTCGCCGAATCCGGAATATGCAGGCCTCCCTGCATCTGTTGTTTCTCTTCTATCCTTTTGACCACGATGCGGTCATAAAGCGGTCGAATTGTCATCGGTGCCTCCCTCTTTCTTTCAAGTAGTTTTGCGGCGTAAAATGTCGCTCAAAAATTTTCCGGCGGCCGAGCTCACGCTGTTCCGGGCGGAGCGGCCAGGCGCTCCAGCACCCGGCCCAGGCTGGTCATCATGTCGACCGGCAGCGGGAACACAATGGTGGTGTTCTTTTCGGTGCCGATCTCGACCAACGTTTGTAAATACCGGAGTTGGATGGCGGCAGGCTGTCTCTGAATCTGCTCCGCGGCCATGGCCAGTTTTTCGGAAGCCTCGAATTCGCCCTGCGCGTGAATGATCTTGGCGCGTTTCTCGCGCTCCGCTTCGGCTTGGCGGGCGATGGCGCGGATCATTTGCTCCGGCAGATCCACCTGCTTCACCTCCACCAAAGTCACCTTGACGCCCCAGGGTGCGGTCTGCTGATCGAGCACGCCCTGCAAGCGCAGATTGATTTTCTCGCGCTGGCTCAGCAACGAATCCAGATCCACTTCACCCAGGACGCTGCGTAAGCTGGTTTGCGACAGCTGCGATGTGGCGTACAGGAAGTTGGCCACTTCGATCACCGCCTTGGTGGGATCGATGACGCGGAAATACACCACCGCGTTGACCTTGACGGTGACGTTATCGCGCGTGATCACGTCCTGCGCGGGAACTTCCATGGCCTCAATCCTCAGCGAGATCCGGACAATGCGGTCGATGGGCGCGAAAACCAGCACCACGCCCGGGCCCTTCGGCTCCGATAATACGCGGCCCAGGCGAAAGACCACACCGCGCTCATACTCGCGCAGGATTTTGATCGAGGACAAGATGTAGATAACGACGATTGCAACCGGAATGTACCAAAAGTCGAACATGGGCTTCGCTCACGCAGGAGCATTCCAAGGTCCATCGATAGATCGCACGCCCGTGCGCGGTCCTGCCCCAGACGCTTGACCGCGCTTGGTCAAATGACCACATATGGTCGGCCTCTAGGCTGGGCCGGACTGGCGGGGCCGCACACCCTCCGAATCGATCAGACCTTGCAGAATCCTTGTGGTTTCAGCGCGGGAGTCCTTGCCGGGAATACAAGCCACGGAGTCCTTGGCGAACCGCAGGCTGGAGCAGTATTCGGCGCGCATGGAGCCCAGAAGATCGCGTCGCGCGGCCTGGATGTGCTCCATCAGCAGACGGGACGGGCCGGCGCTTTGCATGCCGATCCCGTCGCCGCCCAGATGGGCGATCAAGTCATCCAAGCTTTGCAGGTCTGCGCTTTGTGGGTCTGCGCTTTGCATTGATTACTTCGCTAAAACCGGCATGGCTTTGGTGCGTTGCACCGACTTCTCCAGAGCCAGCTTGGACGCTTCGTCGGCTTTGGTGGAGTGGCCGCAAGCCGACACTGCATGCTCAACGCAGGCATCATGGGCGCCTTTGTTGCTCTGTTCCGCGGCGGCGCGGTGACTCTTGGCGGCTCTTTCATGATGGTAGGCAGCGGACGTGTGTGCATCTTTTGGCATTGGTGTGGAATCCTCGATAGCACTCATGCACGACGGTGCCCATCGGAGCGCCTGCAGGAGTATGCTATTGGAGATGAACAAGCGCTTCCTCCTTCTTCCTATATTGACGGTTTCCGGGTTTGCCCAACCGGCCGCTCCGGTTCAAGCCAATCCCATCTCCACCTCGCTGCGCAACCTCTACATGGGGAATCGCAACAACATTGTGCGAACCGCGGAGAAGATGCCCGAGGAAAACTACGGGATGCGCCCGGGCGCGCAGCCGGAAGTGCGCACATTCGGCCAGCAGGTGACGCATATCGCCACCTTTAACTTCCTGTGGTGTTCGCAAGCCAAGGGCGAGAAGAATCCGAGTCCGGGAAACTTGGACAAGCTGACGTCCAAGGCCGAGATCATGAAGGTGCTGAACGACGCGTTGACTTACTGCGACGGAGCGTACGCCGCGCTGACCGACGCCTCCGGCGCGGAGACCATCGACATCACGCAGGAAAGCGGACGCCAGACGCGCAACCTGCGGATGCAGCTGTTGACGCTGAATTACGGCCACAACAACGAGATTTACGGGAGCATGGTGATCTATCTGCGGATGAAGAATATCGTTCCGCCGGCATCCGAGCCTCGCGGGCCGCAGCAGGGGAAGAAGTAGTCCCGCGCCGCCGTTCTTCGGAAGCCTAGCCTCGTCGCGCCACGGCCATCGCGATGACGGCGGCGATGAGGCCAAGTATCGCCGCGACCAAAGCGATCAATGGAATGACGTTCGAATAAACAATCGGCTCCGCGGAGAGATCCGGTTCTTCGTTTGTCAACAGATAACCATTTTGGGTCAGCAAAGATTCAAGACGCGAAAATCGAAGAGGCAGGAAGATAACTGACTTCGAGAATGCAGGATTTGTGTGGACGATAAAGAGAGATGTCCAACCGAAGAGCCGCTTCTTAACTAAACCGCGAATCGAGGACCTCTCAAATCTATACGTCGCCGGCCACATGGAAAGCGTAAGCGAATCCGGCGCCACAGTCAGAGAAGCCAGGGGCCAGCCCACATGGTAACCGAACCAGGAATTTGGACCGATATGGCCGCCGCCTCTGATGGTTTCGCTCAAACTACATTATCGACCGTCCAAAATCTCCTGGCAGACGTACTCCTGAAGCTCCCAACCTGGCGCCAGCGTGAAGACTCGCTTGAACTGGTAGGGCTTGGTGAAGTCCTTGGGATCGTCGAGCGACACGTCGAGGTTCAGATGGCCCAGATCGGGGCGGCTGTAGCGCTCGACCACATGCAACTCGTCGCTGTGCGGCTTGCCGGTCGAATCCAGCCAGGTCTTGTCGTTGACGCCGACCGTATCCACCACCAGCGTGTCGCCATCCCACTTGGCGATGGAATCGCCGGTCCAGGAATTCGGATCCAGATCCAGGTTGTGCGGGCGTCCATCCAGAAAGAAGCGGCGATAGCTGTGCGTATTGCCCTCGGAAAGCAGGATCACCATCTTGGGCGTCTGCACGATCTTGTAGGGCAGGCCGGTGACGCGCACAGTGCCGTTGGGCAGGCACACGGCGGACGGATCGCCTTTGCCGGCGTTCTTGACAGCGCCGGCCTTGCGCTGGTCGTACAGCTTTTTCGCTTCGGGCGTGTAAGCCGGATCGCTGGGAAGATTGGTGCTGCCGGAGAGCACCCAGACTCCGGAGAGATCCACCTTGCCGTCCTGAGCGCGCGGCGTGGGCCCGGCCGGGGGCGGAGGCGGCTTGCGCACGGGCGGCTCGGGAACGGATTTTACTTGCGCGAAGAGAGGAACGGTAAGGAATGCCAGAAGGGCTAGCGCCCCTCGCCTATTTATGTGCACCATCGAGATGCACCGGGTCCTGATTATTTTCGTTGCAGACGTACTCAGTCATTTCAAGTCCGGTCTCAAGAGTCGCCACGCGATTCTGAATCCAGGGCTTGGTGTAGGCGCCGGGATCGTCAATGGTGATGCCGATTTCGAGAGTGCCGTAGCTGGGGCGATGGAAGCGCTCGGTCAGATGCATTTGCGCGGTGTGCGGATGGCCGGGCATATCGATCCAGGACTTGTCGTTAAAGCCGATGGTGTCGACCACCAGCGTCTCTCCGTCCCAGTGGGCGCGCGAGTCGCCATACCAGGTGGGTTTCAGATTCTTGGGATGATCGGTGCCGTCCAGGAAAAATTGGCGGTACATGTGGGTGTTGCCCTCAAACAGCATCAGCACCAGTTTGGGAGTGGAAACCAGCGCGGTGTGGTAGGGGGCCGCGCGCGGAGGGCCGCCGGGCAGGCAGCGGGCTTCGAAATCGTCGGCATAGTTACTGAGGGCGCGCTGGTCCAGGAGCTTCTGCGCCCACGGTTGCAAGTATGGGCCGTCCTGGCTGACCGTTCTTTGACCATTCCAGATTCCGGTGAAGTCGGGCTTGCCGTCCGGCAATCGAGGCGTGGGGCCGGGAGGTCCGGCTGGAGGAGCTCCTCTTCCGCCGGCCTTGCCCTTGCCTTTGGCTTGCGCGGCGCCCTGGGCAGGATTTGCGGGGTCCTGAGAACGGGCCGGAGACGGCGTCAGCGCTAAAGAAACAAACAGCGCCACGGCCGCGAAACATATCCTAATAGCCCAGGCCGAGAGCGCGAAATGCTTGGACATATCCCTGTCGATCAGTCCTTATATTGGCCGGTGGTCACTATTGATCGGCCCCGGGGGCGGTGGGAGCGGAGGACCCTCCGAAAACTCTGCGGCCGTCGGCCAGCACCACAGTGCGCGCACTGGCGCTTTTCGAGCCATCCTTGGCAAGCAAGCCTTCGACGGTAACGGTATCGCCGGCCTTGAGCGAATTCTTGGTCCATCCCTGCTTGAGCAGCACCGGAATCGCACCCAGCTCGAAGTTCCAGTTGGTCATCGAGCCGTTGGCTTCCTTGACGTCGACATAGAAGCGGGCGTGAGGATTCATCCACTCCATTTTGCTCACCGTTCCGGTGATCTTCATGGGCTTGGTCGAATCATACTCGGCCGCGAAGGAATGGTGCGCCAGCATGGGCACCGCGCAAAGCAATAGTCCGAAACTCGCCGTTAAAAGAGCTGTCTGGGCTCTCATCCTCACACCTCCTCTGAAATACACGTCACAACAGAGTTATCACACCGGTGCGATGGGGTCAAGGCTGTGTGGCGTTTCGGGGACCTCTTCTCGCAGCGGTAAGGCAGGACAAACGCAGGGCACAGCATTTCCGGAAGACGCAACGTGGACAACCGCGTGCACGTCGACCGGCATTCGTACCTGGGACACATGGTTACCTGGCCGCGCGCCATGGCCATGACCATAACGGTGAGCCACCAGATCAGCTGGAAGATCGCGAGAGACGCAACCGTGAGGGCTCCTCAGTAACAGCCCGCAAAACGGAGCGCGGCGGGCATTGTTGCTTGGCTGAAGTGAGGGGGCCGCCGCACCCTTTGCGGCCCAGCAGGTAACCAACTCTCATGCACAATCCCGCAGTAAGTATACGCGCTCCAGGCGCTCCTTTCTATGCCGAAGACAAGTGGGCAGCGGGCCGGCCGTAAGGTGAAACCGGCCCACCACCCAAATCGAAGATCCGGACCTTCTTGGCCAATCTCCCAGGACCATGGGGCTGCCTCTAAACGCAGAACAGCGACGTCCCATGTTCGTCATGGGCCGCCCATCACTTGTTACGTTTGTGCAGCGTGGCTTCGAAGACTCTGCTTGCACACCGGTGAACCGGTTCGCCGATGGAATGCGCCGGCCTCTCACGACTCAACTATGCAGCCCGCGGCCGGCGATCGCGAGTGAATGGAAGTGCAAAGACGTTGACGCGGCGGGGGAAATTGCTCGGCGTTTCCATGGTATATACTTTTTCCGCGAGAGTAGGGAGCATTCTTTATGACAAAGGCAGCCATGATTGCTGCGCTGATTGCGGCCATCCCGCCCATGCGCCGCGCAGGATTTCGATGGCAAGCAGGTTGCGGCGGCGCTGGCTGAGAAGAATGTCGCGCCTGCGCCCCGCCTGGCCGACGGCCATCCCGACCTGGGCAATTCGAAAGGCTCCTGGATCCCGCCCGGCATTGGAGACATGTCCGGAAATGGAGGCGGGTTCGCGGGAACCGCTAAGCCCGAAAACAAAATCGAGGTTCCGTTTCTGCCGTGGACCAAGGCATTTTACGAAACGGTTAACGCCACCTTCACCAAGGACGATCCGGAAGGCTTCTGCCTGCCGCCCGGCATCCCGCGCATGTACGCGACCTCGTTTCCGTTTCAGATTTATCAGCAGCCGGACCGCATCCTGTTTGTGTTCGAGGGCGGCGCGCACATGTGGCGCGTCGTGTATATGGATGGGCGCCCGCACACTCCTGCCGATAAACTGAATCCGACGTATTTAGGCGAGGGCATCGGACGCTGGGACGGCGACACGCTGGTGGTGGATGTGACGGGCCTGAACCAACGGACCTGGCTGGACGCCGCCGGCCACGCGCACACCGAACAGCTCCACGTGACCGAGCGTTTCACGCGCGTGAATGCACTGATCCTGCATTACCAGGCCACCATCGAAGACCCCGGCGCCTACTCCAAGCCGTGGACCGTGAGCTGGAACATCCGCTTCTATCCGGGCATGGAACCTTTCGAATATATCTGTCAGGAGAACAACGCGGATTTGAAGCACCTGGTGGGTAAGTAACTTTTGTCACGAGACGAATGGTACTTTCGGCCCGTTCGTTTGGACCACACGCAGACAGGGGTCCCATGCGACGGCGCCCCACTGCCGTTTGGCGGCAAGAAAGCGATCCTACACATTCTGCGTGGATTATGTCCCCCGTGAACCACTCTGGAATTCAATTGCATGACAAGCCGGCATTCGGTAAACCATTGACCCAGGACCAATTGGATGGTACAATCGCCCTAAGCTGTATCGGAGGCACCAGAAAAAAATGCGACTGCGTAAAACGCAAGCGGTGACAGGTATGAAAACACGAGCGCGGTCCAGTATAGGGTTGGGAATTGCAGCAGCGCTGGTCGCATCTGTCTTTAGTCTGCCCGCCCGGGCAAGCACAGCGTCATGCTCGGCTCTGACCCCAACGGACACGGGTTGCGCGGTTGTGGATGCGAGCTTTGACAACGTATCTGGGGACGTCGTTGGAGATCTTCATTCAGCGGCGCGTTCACGGCCGACGACGATCTTCAGGTGTTCGCGATCACGATCACAACTCCCGACGTATTGAGCGCCCAGTCCTTCAGCTATGGCGGCGGCACCGACCTGGCCGGCGACGCCGTAAGCGACGGCGGTTTCGCGACCGCGTTCACGCTCTTCAATGCAAGCGGCGATTATCTGGTGGACAGCTCGGTGCAATATACGTGTGGTCCGAACGCGACGAACAACTCGACCACCGGCCCATGCTATGACGCCTCGCTTACGACGGGTCCCCTCGCCGCAGGCACGTACTATGTGGTGCTGAGTGAGTATGATAGTTTCGACCCGTGTCCGGCACGAACCTCTTCAACACCGCCGGTAATCCCGGCTCGGGGGTCAACACGGGGATGTCAGGGCCCTTCGCCTACGATTTCACTACCTCGGGCAACGGCTGCGGGTCAGGCGTATTTTGCGATCCTTTAGGTTACCAGATGGATGGCGATTACTACCTCGACATGGGGTTCGTTGCGCCGGAGCCGGGATCGTTCACCTTGGTGCTGACCGCTTTGGCTGCCGGGCTGTTGCTGTCCTGGCGACGCCGGCGGGCGAAGGCGTAGGTCCTGAGCCGCGGCTGATCACCTGGAGGACCGGTGCGGCGCTTTGCTCGGCGCTGTTTACTTCCGTGCCCGCGATGGCGCAGCAGTTAACGCTTCTGGGCGATTCTTAGACGGACTCGACTGGGGCGGTCCATGGATCGCTGCGGTAGAAGGTCTGCATCGCGAAAACCTGCGCGAAAACCTCGGATAGTATACTCATTTCCGCCGGGCGCGGGTGTCGTCTGATGTCACTCCGCTGGTCCGGCGGAAATGCTAGCTCGCGGGGTCGATAAGCATCGCCTTCCACGCGGTCTCATCGTGGCCGATGCTCAATACATTGTTGCTGCCGCCGCTGCCGGCGCGAACCAGAGGGAGCTGGAGCAGGAGCGGATCACGCTCGATCCGGGCGAGGATTTCGGAGTCGGAGAGCTTGAGATACTTCATGCCGGCGGCGGTGTAACTCTTGCCTCCGGTGTCGAGGAGCGTGGCTAAACCGAAGCGGTCGATGAATCTCTTGATCTCGCCGGGCGCCATGGGCCGCTGCTTCAGATCCACCAGATGAATGGTCACGCCACGCTCCTTGAAGAAGCGTTCGGCGGCGCGCGAGGCTTGCGAGTTTTTCACGCCGAAGATCTGGACCGTCCGCATAGCCGCGATTATATCGTACTAAGTATCTTATTATCAATATGTTGTGCGTTCAATAAATATTTTATAAAAGGTATCACGCCTTTCGATTGGTGGCCGCAGGCCCCGCCTCGTATACTCCAAGCAGGGATCATGGCCAAAACTACGAGCCTCAGGCTGGGGTGTGTGTTGGTGCTGGGGACTGCTGCGTTCGGGCAGACGGTCACGCGGGATTCCGTCCCGCCCTCGAGTGCCGACCAAGTTCAAGTCGCGCAAAAATTCGTGGATGAAAGGCTGGCGGTTTGGCGGCAGCGTCTCAAACTGGAGGATTGGCGAATCTCCGCCGTGATGAAGCCTCTAAGCGATCTGGCGCCCAAAACGCTGGGCGGGATCCGCTGGGACAAGCCCACGAAGAGCGCCGTGATCTTTGTGGTGAGCCCTTCCGATTACCGGCTGCCGTTTCGCGAGATGCTGGACGATATGGAGTTAACCATCGTCCACGAGTTGGTACATCTGGAGCTCGCGACGGCTCAACGGCACGAAGCCAGCCGCAGCGTCGAGGAGCATGCGGTCAATGGAATCGCGGAAGCGTTGTTGGCGCTTGACCGCGATAAACACTGACCGCGGGCTCCTAAGCTTTGCAAGGGTGGGGCGGGCGGGACGGAGGCGTCCCGCCCGGACGAGGGCGTCCGCCCCACACTTTTACTTACGAAGAGCTTTGTCGCCCAAGTTGGAGTATCCGGACTTGGGTTGTTGCTTAACCACTTGGCTCTCCGCAGGTGTTTGCTCGCGGAAGGCATTGGCGCCAAGCTCTTGGTTACGGGTCACTCCCGTACCTTTTCCATACTGCACGGCCCGGGTCATGCCGGAACGGTCCTGCGCCTCTTCCTTGCTGGGCACCCGGATTAAGTGCTGGCTGGCGGCGAAGCTGAGCACAGGGCTCGTCAACACCAGGGCGAACATGGCCACTTTCAATCTGGACTTCATAAAACTATCGAACCTCCACGATTGGAGTATGATCCGGAGAGGCTTAAAAAGTCATGAGGAAAGCCTAAGGAATTTCTAAGGAGAGGGGCTGCTAGCGCTGAAACGCCTCTGCGATGGGGCCGAGCGCCAGCGCGGGCAAGAAGCTCAGCGCCCCCACCAGCAGGATGGTCCCGGGAACCAGGATTCCGAACATCGCGGAATCGCTGGGCAGCGTTCCCACGGTGGTGGGCCAGCGCCGCTGGGCTGCGAATCGCCCGGCCAGGGCCAGAGCCAGCGCGGCCCGGACGAATCGTCCGCCAGCATGGCGACGGCAGTGGTCGCATTGTAAAACACGGTATTGGCGTTGAGGCCGGCCATGGTCTGTCCGTTGTTGGCCATGGAGGAGGCATAGGCGAAGAGCACTTCGGTGAACCCTCGTGTTCCCGTGTTGGTGACCAATCCAGCCCGGCCGGCGGCGCTCGAGCGCGCGACGCCGGTCAACACCAGCACCACTTTTGTGGTCAGCAGAGCATACAGGACGGCGAATCTGGTCTCGGCGCAGGTGATCTTTTTGCCCAGGTATTCGGGCGTGCGGCCGATCATCAGGCCTCCCAGGAACACCGCGACCAGCGCGATCATGACCATGCTATAGAGGCCGGTTCCCAGGCCTCGACGAAGTTGTTCGCGGAGCGTTCGGGGTCAAACTCCTACTCTACGCCCCAAGGGCTGAAGAAGTCATGGAAGAAGCGAAAGCCCGCGGACTCCACTGCGGCTACACTAGACAAATAGCCGAGAAATATACCGCCGAGAAATATAGCGATGGATAAACGCCTGCCATTCTGGCTCCGCCATGTGATGTACAACCTGCGCGGCGGCTTTCTGCTGCGCCCGCTGATTATCGCGCTGAGCCTGGGTTGCGCGGGCGCCTTGCTGTCGTGGCTGGAAGAGACGTTTCCGGGTTTGGGCGATCTGGTCCCTTCGGCGCTGTTCCCGTCGCACGAGGATCCGCAGGTGGCGCAGGTCATTCTGGGGGGAATCGCCACCTCCATCATGACCGTGGTCTCCATCGTGTTCGCGATCCTGCTGATGACGCTGACGCTGGCGTCCATGCAGTTTTCGCCGCGGATCATCGTCAGCTTCGCCAGGGACCGCGTGACGCAATGGACGCTGGGCATTTTCCTGGGCACCTTTTGCTACTGCATGGCCGCGCTTCCGACGGCGCGGTCGCTGCCGCACCCGTTTGCGCCCGTATTTACGGTCTTCGGAGCGATGTTGCTGGCGCTGGCCTGCGTGGCCTGGCTGCTGTTCTTCATTCACCACATCTCGCAAGCGCATCAGCGTCAGCCATATCGTCGACCGGATCGCGTCGGAGACGGAAGCCGTCATTGACGAGATCATGCCGCAGCCGCGCGGAAAGCCATATTGCCGGAGGGCGCACTGGGTGAACTGAGCACTGGGATATCCCGCTGCTGAGCGAGGAGTCGGGCTATATCCGGTTCATCGACACCCGCCGTCTGGTCTCACTGGCAAAGTTCCTTCATGTGAAGGTCCGCGTCGGTCCGGCGAGTGGGTCAATTTGTTCCGGCGGGAACGCCGCTTTTGATGGTCTACAAAGGCGATCGGCTCTCTCCGAGAGCAATGGCCGAATTCGAGGCGCCATTGATCTCGGCCCGTCGAGAACCCTGCAGCAGGACGTTGAGTTCGGCGTCCTGCAGATTGTCGATATCGCGCTCAAAGCCATTTCGCCGGCCGTGAACGATCCCAAGCACGGCGATCACCTGCGTCGACCAGTTGAGCCGCATCCTGATCCGCTTCGCGTCCCGGGAGATGCCCGCATCCGTGCTCTACGATCCTCCAGGCATCGCTCCGCGTCAGCGTTTCGTGGATCGATTTCGAGAGACTGCTGACTTCCGCTTTCGCGCAGATTCGTCTCGTACTCCACTGGCGATCTCGCCGTCAGCCTTCGTATGTTACGAGCGCTCGCGGACGTCGCATTCACCACCCCGGATCCGGCTTATAGAAGACTGCTCATCGAAGACGGCCGACGAATTGTCGAAGGCTGCGCCGCGAGACTGGGCGCGGAGGAACTGGCGCCGATGCGTGTTCGCTTGGCGACGCTGGAACTTCTGATTACCCCAGCCGCGGCATCCGATGTGCAACCTGCGTGAATTCTTCAGGACGCAGATCCGCCGTAGCGTTGATTGCCCTGATTTGCGGAACGGTTCTTCTTCGCGGCCAAAGGCCGCCCGATAGCGATGAGCCCATCGCGACCGATCGGCCGTCCGTCGCCAACTCCAGCGTTGTGGTTCCGCCAGGCAGTTTCCAAGTTGAGAACGGCTTGCTGGCGACCACCAGCCAGGGGCAGCGCAGCTTCGACGGTCCCGAAACTTCGCTGCGCTTTGGCGTGGCAAGCAATACCGAGCTACGCGTTTCCGTTCCGGACTATTATTACGATGTTCCCTCTGCGGCCGGCCCCGGATCGGGCTTCGGCGACGTCACGCTCGGCATGAAACAACAGCTGGGGCCGACGCCGGGCGGATTTGACGTATCCATGATCGCTTTCTTGAGCTTTCCCACGGGAACACGCGCGGTGTCGAGCCATGGATATGATCCGGGGCTGCAACTGCCTTGGTCGCACAAGCTCTCTGCCAATTGGACCGCCGCCGGGCAGCTCGCGGTGTATTGGCTGACTCAGCCGAGCGAAGAGCAGACGGCACGTAATCTTACCGGAGAGTCGACTTTCCTCCTGGATCGGCAACTCGCAAAACCTTTGGATGCGTTCATCGAGTACGCCGGCGACTTTCCTCAGCGCGGCGGGCCGCGGCATCTGCTGCATTTCGGCGCGTCGTATAAAATTGCGCCTCGACAACAGGTCGACGTCCATTATGGAGTGGGGCTCTCATCGGCGGCGGTGGATCATTTCATCGGGATTGGGTACTCATTTCGATTTCAGGTGCTTCGGCGCTAATTCCATAACTGCTCGCTGGCCAGCGCCGCGCCTTGGGCCAGCGCCTTCAACTTGGCCCAGCAAATCTGGGGATGCACGCGCAGCCCCAAGCCGCAATCCGTGCCGGCGATCACGTTCTCGCGACCCACCAGGCCGGCGTAGAGCGCGATTCTGTCGGCCACCAGCTCGGGGTGCTCCACCACGTTGCTGGCGTGGCTGACCACGCCCGGAATCAGAATCTTTCCGTCCGGCAGCTTGACGTCTTTCCACACCTTCCATTCATGCTCATGACGCGGATTGGCAGCCTCCACCGAGTAAGCTCCGGCCTTGACCTTCAACATCAGATCCACCAGGTGCTTCAACGGCAGATCGTGCGTGTGCGGACCGTGCCAGCTTCCCCAGCAGATGTGATAGCGCACGCGGTCCTCGGGCAGTCCTCCCAGCGCGTGATTCACGGCCTCGACGCGCACCTCGGCGAATTTCCTATATTCCTCGATGGTGGGCCTGGGCACGATCATGTCGTAGGTGTCGGGCAGCGCCGGGTCGTCGATCTGAAGGATGAAGCCGGCGTCTACGATGGCCTTGTATTCGTGCTTCATCGCGTCGGCCAGGGCGAACAGATACTGTTCGTCGGTGGCGTAATATTCATTGTGGAAGAAGTGCTCCAGCCAGCCGGGAGCCAGCACGCACATGAAGGTTTCCTGCGGCTGCACGTGCGCCGCTGCCACGGCGGATTTGAAAAGCTGAAGGTCGCCCGCCACCTCCTGCTGGCCGATGTATTTGATCGGGCCGGAGCAAATCGCGCACTCGGTGCGATCGGGCATGAAGTTGAGATCTCTATAAAAGTCGGCGAACTCCTTGCGCTCGCCGCTGCCTTGGCCCATCCATCCCGATTCGCCGGGTTTTATCGGACGCGCGCTCAGGCCGCTGAGACGCCGGCTATAATACGCGCGGCCGAAGCCCAACTTACCGAGCTCGCCGTCGCTGACGATGTCGATGCCCGCGTCCGCCTGCTGGTCCAGGACACCGATCATCGCGCTGCGCACAAGCGGCTGGACGGCTTCGAAATCGAAAGAACCCCCGGCCATGATGGCTCCGGTCTTTTCCCTGAGTTCAGGCGGCCCATCGAGCCTGCCTGCGTGGGTGGTGAGAATGCGATCCGTGCTGCGTTTCATATCGCAAACAATCCTATCGCGAATGAGGCGCAAACTGCGATATGCTCTATCCGTGCGAGTCCTCAATCCCCTGCTTCTTCCATTGGCGTGCGCGGCGATTTCGCTGGCCGCTCAGCAGCCTTGTCAAAACCTGACGAAATTGACGCTGCCGGATGTGACGATCACTTCGGCCGTGGAGGTTGCGGCGGGTCCGTTCGACGTGCCGGGAGGCCGCGGAGGCGCAGCAAAGGTGACCGTCCCCGCCTTCTGCCGGGTCGCGGGATTCGTCAAGCCCGAAGTGAATTTCGAAGCCTGGCTGCCGGCCAACTGGAACCGGAAGTTTCTCATGGTGGGCAACGGAGGTCTGGCCGGGACCATCAGCTATGCCGCGATGGTTGCTCCGCTCGCGCGCGGCTACGCCACCGCCAGCACCGACACGGGCCACACCGCGGACAACGACGGCCACTGGGCGCAAGGGCACATGGAACGGGTGATCGACTTCGCGCATCGCGGCGTCCACGTCACCACGGAGGCGAGCAAGGGCATCCTTCGCGCGTTCTACGGCGCGCCCCCCGAGCATTCCTATTTCAGCGGGTGTTCGCAAGGCGGCCAGGAGGCACTGACGGAGGCGCAGCGCTACCCGCAGGATTATGACGGCATCATTGCCGGCGATCCCGCCAATTATTGGACTCACCTTTACATGGGCGCACATCTGTGGATCACGCAGGCGCTCCAGGCCAATCCGGATAGCTACATTCCGTCGAGCAAGACCCAGATCATCGGCGATGCGGTCAACGCGGCTTGCGACGCGCTGGACGGAATCAAGGACGGCATCCTCAACGACCCTCGCAAGTGCCGCTTCGATCCAGCCACGCTGCTGTGCAAGGACGGCGATGCGCCCAACTGCCTGACTCAGGCGCAAGTGCAAACGGTGAAGAAGATTTACCAGGGTGGGCGGACCGCGGATGGGCAGCAGATCTTCCCCGGCATTCTGCCCGGAGGCGAAGGCGGGCAAGGCGGATGGGCCACCTGGATTACGGGCGCGGCTCCCGGCCGTGGATCGCATACGACGCTGGGCATGCCCTTCCTCAACTACGTGGCGTTCAACGATCCGAAGTGGGATTTCCGCTCCTTCCGCTTCGATCGCACCGAGGACTTCGATAGCGACGTGGATTTCGTCGACGCCACGCTGGGGCCCATCTTCAACAACATCAATCCCGACTTGCAGGCGTTCCAAAAACACGGCGGAAAGCTGATCCAATATCACGGCTTCAGCGACCCCGATATTTCCCCGCTCAACAGCATCAACTATTATCAGAGCGTGGAGCAGAAGATGGGCGATCCCAGGAGTTTCTATCGCCTGTTCATGGTTCCGGGCATGCTGCATTGCAACGGCGGGCCGGGGCCGAACACCTTCGACACGGTGACGGCGCTGGAGCAGTGGGTGGAGCAGGCCAAGGCTCCCGCGCAGATGGTGGCGGCGCATTCGACCGGCGGAGCCGTCGATCGCACACGTCCGCTGTGTCCCTTCCCGCAGGAGGCGCAGTGGAAGGGCAGCGGAAGTACGGATCAGGCCGAAAACTTCGTCTGCGCGGCGCCGAAGCCTTAGCAGCCTGCGGCGGAAGGGGCCGAATCGCAAAAGCCTGGGACAGTCACCATATTTCGCCACAGAGGCGCATTGATTCGATGGAGGCTTCCCGGTGGGCGAAATAAGGTGACTGTCCCGGTTTTTGCGACAGACGACTTTTACCACGGGCTGTTAAGTAAAGAGCCAGGTGCGGTAGTTCAGCTCCGGCCGGAAGCCGAGACGCCGATAGATTGCGTTAGACACGGGATTGGCGCTGTCGGCGAAGAGACAAACCCAGGCTTGCCCCTCATCCAACAGCAATTGAGCCAGCGAGCCGGTGATCGCGGCACCATAGCCTCGCCCGCGCGCTTGGGGGCGCGTATACACGAGACCGATGCGCGCGCCCGCATCGTCCGCCGATTCGGCGTAGCTGGCGATGGCCTGGATGGAAGGAGCCTCCCCAGCATGCTCCGCGGCGGTCCACAGGAACTGGCGATGGCCCACCAGGTTGCGTCTCAAGCGCTGCTCGACTTCCTGAGGATTTTGTTCATGCAGGGGAAGATTCATATCCTTGACCGCCGCGATGGCGAGCGGCCGCAGATGGTCCAAATCGGCCAGGGTCGCGCGCCGCATGTTCCCGCCGGGATGACGGAACGGCTCGACGCGATCGAGCGTATAAAAGGTCATTTCCCCGTGCAGGTGGGCGCTTCGGGAGGTCCGGGCGCACCACTCCGCGGAAAAGGCATCGGCGGCTTCGGATGGCCCGACGATTCCAGGCAAATCGAGCGGAAGAAACCGCGCCGCCCATTGGGCTGCTTCGATGGCGCCGTCAGAGAGGGTGACGTTGCTCGGCGGCGTCTGCAAGAGCGCGATTTCCGGACCGCTGGCGGATGAAACCAGCCAGCCTCGGGCGGGCTCCTCCAGTTTCACGGCGCGGCGTAGGATGGTCAGAATCAGGTTATTTCGTCGCGGCGCTCGATCCAGCCAGGCTTCCACGATAGGAACTTCGTCGAGCCCGGCCGGAGTTTCGAAGCTCGCAACGCGCATGTTCTCAGCATAGAGGGTGGCGGACGAAGGTAGGGTTTACCTGCGCAGTGCGACCTCCGAGGCGCTGGCCTTCGAGCCCGTTGACTGATTTTAGGGGCGATATCGTTCATGGCTGGCCAAGTCGCGGCGATTGGCGTTCCGATTGCATGGTTCTGTAGAGAGGTGCTAACAATGCCATTACTCTATATCGCTCTGGCGCTGCTGCTTGTGGCAGTGGCCGCAAAGCTGATCAATTCTTACCTTCCGATGGATGGAGGCAATAAGGGAATTGCGAACATCGTTCTGACGCTGCTGGTGGTGGGAATGGCTCTGTGGCTGATCAACGTCTACGTGCCGATGGCGGGAAGCATCAAGGCAATTCTGAACATCGTAGTCGTCGTGGCGGTTTGCGTCCGGGTGCTGCAGGCGTTTGGTCTGTGGGCTCCGGTGGTCAGGACGTGGGACAAGCTTCTGGTCTCCGCCCATATTAGGTAAGCTGTGCGAACCATAGGAGGGCCTATATGCTTTACATCGGCGTTCTGGCTGTAGCCATTGCCATCGATCTGGCGTGCCTGGCGTTTGTGATGACTCCGCCGCACCGGAGGCACTGAGTCATTTTTGGCTATCCCTGCGAGGCTTCGAGCGCCTGATCGATGTCCCACAGGATGTCGTCTACATCCTCAAGGCCGATAGAGAGGCGCACCAATTCGCCGGTCACGCCCGCGGCTTCCTGCTCCGACGCCGAGAGCTGCTGATGCGTGGTCGAGGCCGGGTGGATCACCAGGCTGCGCGCATCGCCCACGTTGGCCAGATGCGAGAGCAATTTCAAGCTGTCGACGAAGCGCTTGCCCGCCGCATAACCGCCCTTGACGCCGAAGGAAAACACCGCGCCCGCTCCCGCCGGCGTGTACTTGCCGGCGAGCTCGAAATACGGATTGCCGGGCAGGGAAGCGTACTTGATCCAGGCCGCCAGGGGGTGCTTCTCCAGATGCCTGGCCACCGCGAGTGCGTTTGAAAGATGCCGGTCCATGCGCATGCCCAGAGTCTCGATGCCCTGGATAAACAGGAACGAGTTGAAGGGGCTCAGACACGGCCCTAAATCGCGCAGCCCCTCCACGCGGCAGCGGATGATGTAGGCGATGGCGCCGAAGACTTCGCTGAAGTTCATGCCGTGATAGGCACGGGAGGGCTGATTGATCTGCGGATGTTTACTCTTGCTCCAATCGAACTTGCCGCTATCCACGATGATTCCGCCGATGGAGTTGCCGTGGCCGCCCATGAACTTGGTCAGCGAGTGCACCACGATGTCTGCGCCGTAGTCGATGGGCCGGCACACGTAGGGCGTGGCGAAGGTGTTGTCGATGACCAGCGGCAGATTGTGCGCATGCGCGATGCGCGCCACGGCTTCGATGTCCAGCACGTTGCCGCGAGGATTGCTGATGGTTTCGCCGTAGAGGCACTTCGTATTGGGCCGGATGGCCTTGCGGAAGTTTTCGGGATCGTCCGGCTCCACGAAGGTCACGTCGTAGCCGAACTTGCGAAAGCTCACTTCGAACTGCGTGTAGGTGCCGCCGTAGAGCGTTGCGGAGGAAACGAAGTGGTCGCCCGGTTCGAGCAGACTGCTCAGCGCGACGAATTGCGCGGCTTGGCCGCTGGCGGTGGCCAGCGCCGCGACCCCGTTTTCGAGCGAAGCCACCCGCTGCTCCAGCACGTCGGTGGTGGGGTTCATGATGCGGGTGTAGATGTTGCCGAACTGCTGCAAGCCGAACAGCGCGGCGGCATGCTCGGAATTGTCGAAGACGAATGAGGTGGTCTGGTAAATGGGAACCGCGCGCGCGTGGGTGGTGGGGTCAGGGGAGTAACCGGCGTGCAACGCGCGGGTGTTGAAGCCTAGGGGGCGATCGATTTTAGAATCGGGCATACGGTTTTAAGAATATCTGAAAACCGTTGCGGTCGGCTGAACCGCGGCGATTACGGAGCGCCAACCTTTCAGAATGGGCCGAACTCGCTGCTCACCGAACCGCGACAGTTACCATGCGCCGCCTAAGCCGGCCGGGGGCCGGCTGCGGTCCAGGGGGACCGCCCCACGTTGC
Source organism: Bryobacterales bacterium (assembly GCA_963765185.1). GTDB lineage: Bacteria > Acidobacteriota > Terriglobia > Bryobacterales > Bryobacteraceae > Palsa-187. The sequence goes on along the minus strand of CAVXWB010000160.1, from coordinate 26,051 downwards.
TTAGTGGCCGCCGCCGGAGAGTTTACGGTAATATTCAGCGACCGAGTCCTGATAGCCTGCGGGAACTTTGGCTGGATCGGTGTTGCGGATCGTTCCGCCCTTGTTTTCGTCGAGCTGGCGGCGCAGTTGCAGTTCCAGCGCGTCCACGCTGCTGGCAAGTTGCTGGTGTATCTGCTCCATCAGAGCCTGATTCCCCGGGAAACGGCTGGGATCCAGATTGCGCATCTGATCGATCAGGGATTGCAACTGCTGCTTGGCCTCAGGGCTATCCTGCACCGCGGGGCGAATCTGGTTGAGAAGGTTCAACCCTTGCTCAATCTCGCGCTGGGTGTCGGCCGGGTTTTGACTCGGCAGGGGCGTGGGCGCGTTCGGGCCGGAGGCGCGAGTGTCGCCGGTATTAATGTTGCCGAGCGCCATGCCACCCCGATTTCCGCCGTTATTCTGATTGCCGACTGCACCGGCGCGGTTGCCGACATCCCCGGATTGGCGTCCGCCGGCTTGACCACCTTGACCGGGCTGGCCGCCTTGCTGGCCCTGTCCTTGTCCCTGACCCTGGCCTTGTCCCTGGCCCTGTCCTTGTCCCTTTCCTTGACCTTGCTGCTGACCTGGCTGACCGAGCTGACCCTGCTGCCGCTGACCTGGCTGCGAATTGGGAGTTCCGCCGAGGCCGGCGATCTGGTCGCGCAGGCGGGATAGATCGTCCATGGCGCGGTTGATCGCGGCTTCCTGGGAAGTGGGCTGGCCACGGCCCACTGCGCGAGCCGCATCGGTGACCTGTTGACCCAGCTTTTGCAGATCGTTGGTGAAACCGGTTTCCTCCGGGTCGGAGAACTTGCCCTCACGCAGCCGGTCGGAGCTGCGTTGCATGCGGGTGTCGAGATTGTTTTCATCTAGGCCGTCGAGCGCGCTCCGCAACTTGCCCGAAGCCGCCGGTTGGGTGGGCGCGAGCTCGCGCGCGGCAGTGCGCATTTCCTGGGTGAGGCGCGACAGATCGTCGGCCACCTGCTGGCGATCGTCAACCATCTTGTCGATTTCCTGGGCGGAAGGATATTTGGGCGGCTGGCCGGCGGCGCGAGCGGCGTTCAGTTGCGCCATCAATTCGCGGACGCGATCGGCTTGCTGCTTTTGCTGGGCCGCCAACTGCTCGGCCGTTTGGGCCATCGAATTGAGACGGCCGGCGGCGTCCTGCTGCTGCGCTCCGCCCAGCAGGCCGGTGGCTTCGCGCAAGCGCTCGGCGGCGCGGCGAGCATCGGCCGCACTGGCATTCTGGGAGGCTGCGCGCTTCATATCGTCGTTGGCCTGGCGCAAGCGGTCGAGCGCCTGCTGCGCGGCCTGTTGGCGGCTGTCCTCGGGGGACTGGAGATTGGAGGCGCTGCGGCTGCCGGAAGCCCCGCCCGCTTGCCCTTGACCCGCCTGCCCGCCGGATTGCCCGGAGGCTGAAGCGCTCTGTCCGCTCTGGCCCTGCTGCCCTTGTTGGCCTTGCTTTCCTTGTTGACCCTGCTGCCCCTGCTGCCCCTGCTGCCCCTGCTGACCCTGTTGGCCTTGTTGCCCTTGCTGGCCCTGTTGCCCCTGCTGGCCATTTTGATTCAGTTGCTGCTCCATCTGCTGCTGCAGCTGCTGGGCCTCGCGTTGCAACATCTCCTGTTGCCATTTCTGCTCAGCGGTCTGGGTATTGCTCGATTGCGCTGCTGCTGAGCCAGACTCTCCTGGCGCTTGGCCAGCTCATCCAGCTTTTTCAGCGCGTCGTCAATTTCCTGCGCCTTCTGTTTCGGCGCTGGTCGCCGCGGATTGCTGGGTCTCGTACTGATTTTTCTCGGTGTCGAGTTCGAGATCGAACAGCGCCGCCAAATCGCGCGCCGCGCCGCCCCCGCCGCCTCCTCCACCCCCGCCGCGCGCTCCAAACGCGACTTGAATGTCCCGGTAGGTGGCTTCCGCGCGCTGGAGGAATTGCAGAGCCTTCTGCTCATTGGGAATGGCGTCCTTCCACTTCTGCTGCTGCAGTTGCTGCGCGGCCGGCGCCATCGCGTCGGACGCCGCGACCATATCCTTCTGGAATTCGCTGATGGCCTGCACCTCATCGGTCAGCTCGCGGGCCTCCAAACGGCCGGAAAGAGTGATGGCCTGATCGCGCAGAGTGGCTTGCGATTGGGCCAGCAGCTTGGACGATCTCGGCGGCCTGCTGTTGGGTCGCGTTCTTGTCGCCCTGCTGCTTGAAGGTGCCGGAGATGATCTCCTTCTCGCGCTGCGAGATTTGCGCGGGCTGATTGCCCCCGCCTCCGCCGCCTCCGCCACCACCCCCGCCTTGCTGCGATTGCGTGAAGTTCCGCTCATACGGGTCGGCCTCGATGAACACCATATCGGTATGGGATTCGGCGTTGGCGTCCTTGGCGGTGGCGTAGACGCTCACCAGATCGCCGGGAACCAGCTTGAAATCCTCGAGCGAAAGCGTGGTCGAGCCGTCGGCTTGTCTTGCGCCCTTTTGCTTGAGCAGGTCCACCGTTTTCTCTGGCGCGCCGTTGACCGAATAATGCAGCGTGACGCCGTTGAGGCCGTAATCGCCGTTGGCTTTGACGCCCACGGTGACCTCTTCGACGGGAAGGGCGTGGTAATCGCCGCGCGGGCGCACCAACGCGATCTGAGGCGGGTTGGCTTTGCGGGCCTCGATGAAAAAATCCTCGCTGACGCGGACGGGCTGGCCGTCCTCGACGCCGGCGATGTGATAGACGCCGTCCTTATCCATCTTGACGGTTCCGCGATAGACGTTATTTTCACCGCCTGCTTTGGTATCGACCAGCTGGACCGGCTGTCCGTTGTCGAGCAGGATCTGGCCGCCCGGAAGAGGGCGGTCGGTGGAAACCTCGAGCACGGCCTCAGTGCCGGCGACGGCGCGCAGATCGCCGCCGCGCTCCTCAACCTCGGAGGGAAGGCCGGTCCAGGCGGGGAAACGGTACGTCACGCGAATCTGTTTCACCGCGGGCAAATCGGTGACGTGAATGTTATAGTGCTTCGACGTCATGGCTCCGGCGGTGACGTAGTATTCGACGTTCTCGGGCAAACCGGCAAACAGATATTGATAGCCGCCGGCGAAATTGCCGGCCGCTTCGCGCTGCATCGCAATCTCCTCCCACTTGGAGGAAGTCTGAAAGCGGGCATACAACTTTACGTTGGGCGACTGCAAACCGGTGGGAATCGCCGAAACCATCTGGTCGGCGTGGCGGCGCACGACGGCGTCGCCGGGAGTCACGCGCAGCTCATACAGCGCGGGCTTGTCGTGATGCGGCCCGGTCCACAGCAGCGAGGCGCCATAACCCAGAAAACCGGGGCCGGCGGCGATCATCCAGACCAGGATGGCGAAGGCGCCGATGCTGGCGCCCAGCGAGACCCACAGGCGGCCGTCGGTGACCAACTGCTTGGGCTCGGCGGTTTGGGCGACTTCGAGGGTGTTGGCGGCGAGCAGTTCGATAAACGGATCTTGTCCGTCGCGCTCCGCGAAGGTGGTGAGGCGCTGCTCAAATTGCGGGAAGGCGGCTTCGGCGGTTCCAACTGCGCGGCGGCGGGTGAGCCGGCGCAAGGGCAGCGCCAAACCGGCAGCCGCGGCAATGGCCAGAACCAGAATCAGTCCGAAGCGTGCGGCGGTGACGCTTCCATTCGAAAAGGCGAGCGCGTTGGCGATAGCGACCAGCACCAGCGTCGCCACCAATGCGCTGCCGGTGAGAATGGCCAAGCCGCGCAGTAACGTACTCCAACGCAGACGTTTTTGCAGTTGCGCAATGTACGTGTGAAGCTGCTCGCGGAAACTCATGGAACCTCCAACGGCGCGGCCGACGTTTGACACCTAAAGGATATCGCACTGGCGTTATCAGCGGGCCGCGCAGATGGCCCGCTCAGATGTTGATGTGGTCCGTCGATGTTCAGGCCAGAGCTTTTCCGTAGAGCACGAGCAGACGGCTCCATGCTTTCTCGGCCAGCGGCTCGCTGTAGACAGTCGAATCCGGCGGGCACCAGCCGTGCATGGCAGCGTACACCTCGATCTCCGCAGGCCGGCCAGCCTTGGCGAACGTATCCTTCATCACGGTCTTCTCGGTGGGGGCTTGCATATCGTCGTTTTCCGCAATCGCCACCAGGAACTGCGCCTTACTCTGAGCGGCCTGGAGATGCGGACTGTCGGGCATAGCGGTCACCAGTCCGTTGCCGCCGTGGAAAGAGGCCACGGCTCCGACGCGATCGGGCATGGCGTAAGCGGTGCGAAAGGCCATCGACCCTCCCATGCAATACCCCTGCGTGCCTATCTTGCGATTCTTGGCAACCGAGGATTGCTGGTCCAGCCACGCCACGAACGCCTTCGCGTCGGTTACGTTCGTGGTCTCGTTGAGGCTTCGCGCGAGCGGCAATAGCTGCTGGATTGCGGTCGCCGCGCCCTGGGCCGCGGTGGGGGCCTTCTGGGTGCGGTAGAACGGATTCACCACCAGCACCGAATAGCCCGACTCGGCCAGCCGCTTGCCCATCTGGCGGAACGCCGGCCGCAGCCCGAAGATGTCCGGCCACATCAGAACACCAGGGGCTGTGCCGCTGGCCGGGTGCACGAAGTAGCAGTCCGCGGTGCCGTCCGGCGTCTTCACGTTCACGTCTAATTCGGTCACTGCAGCCGCGTTCGCGACCTTCGGCAGCAGCATGGCAATGCCGGCTGCCAGTGTGACGCCGAATTGCTTTCGCGTCACCAAACCGAGAGCCTCGTAGCGCTGTTGGTCTTCCTCAGAGTGATCCTGATCGCACATATTCGCTCCTTATTAAAATCCACGGCTGGCCGCTTTGGCGGACCGCACGCGTACTGGATATTCTATATCCATTCGGTCTCTTAGTGGGTGGCTCCCTCGCGCTAATTCGGCAGCTTGAAAGCCACCAGCTCGGCCGGATACGCCTGCCCTGCGATGGCGATCACGATGTACTGCTTGCCGTTCAGCATGTAGGTCATGGGCGTGCCTGTCTGCCCCGCCGGCATGTAGACCGCTCCCAACTCCTTACCGCTGGCCTTGTCGTAGGCGCGCAGCATCGCGCCGTTGCGGCCGTCGGGCAGCGTGAAGGTGCCCGGCTCACCCGCGATCATCAGAGTCTTGGTCACCAGGATTCCGATGGCATTGCTCTGCCGCCCTGTGCGCGGAATGGTCAGCCCCTTCAGCGCCGGATGATTGCGCACGTTGTCGGGAGTCTCCGCGTTGGCGATCTTCCATAAGATCTCGCCTTTGTTCATGTCGATGGCGACGATGCTCCCATACGGAGGCTTGACCAGCGGCAGACCTTGCACTCTGAGCGCGGGCGCGTCACCTCTGGCCGCCGCGCTTCCGGAGATCCACGCAAACTCACTGCGCTTGGGATCGCCCGGCACCAGCCCATTCGAAACCATTCCGGTCGAGGCATGCACGTACAGGATGTGCGATTCCGGATCGTAGGAGCCGCCCGGCCAATTCGTCACCCCGGTGGTGAGAATCGTGCCGAACGGCCCTTCCGGTTTGCTGACCACGATGGGCGTGAAGATCGGGCCGATCCGATACTTCGCGACAATCTTCAAAGCCTCCGCCCGCAGATCCGGCGTGAAATCGATCAGATCGTCGATCGAAGGAATCCCCGCCACTCCGTACGGCGGAGGCTTGGAGGGGAACGGCTGCGTGGGCGAATACCATTCGCCTGGAACGTCGCCCTTGGGCACGGGCCGCTCCTCCATCGGCCAGATCGGCATCGCCGGTGACGCGATCGAAGGTATACAGAATGCCCTGCTTGGTGGGCTGCGCCAGCGCCTTCACCGTCCGCCCGCCGATGCTGATGTCGATCAGCATGGGAGCGCATGGAATATCGAAGTCCCAAATACCGTGGTGCACCAACTGGTAATGCCATTTGCGCTGGCCGGTTTTCAGATCCACGGCGACGATGCTCTCGCCGAAGAGTCCGCTGCCGGGCCGATGGCCGCCGTAAATATCGCCGGTCGGCAACTCCACCGGCAGATACGCCAGGCCCAGATCTTCGTCCACGCTGATCTGCGCCCCACACGCCGGCATTGCCGACGTTATCAGCCGAATCGTTTTCCCAGGTGTCGCGCCCGAACTCGCCCGAGCGGGGGATGGTGTGGAAAATCCAATTGCGCCTGCCCGTCCGCACGTCGAAGCCGCGCACGTAGCCCTTCACGTTGTTCTTGACCTTGGGCGTTCGCTGGCGCTGTGCGCCGCGCCGATGATGACGGTGTCGCCCGCTACCACAGGGGTCGCGTGCAGCCCGATATCGCTCGATGTCCAGATCCATTTGTTGATCGTCGTCGAGCTTCAGATCCACCATGCCGTTCTGGCCGAAGCCGGGGATGGGCGCGCCGGTCCTGGCATTCAGCGCGATCAAACGGTACCCGGGAGTGACGTAGAGAATGCGTTCTTCTCTGCCGTCGGTCCAATAGGCGAGCCCTCGGCCGGAAAGTTTGCGGGGCGAGTTGGCGCCGCGCGCGCCTTCATTCAGGCTGTACATCCACAGCAGTTCTCCGGTGGCCGCGTCCAGCGCCACCACTGCCCGCCGAGTGCCGCCGACGGAATACACTACGCCCTTCACCATCAGGGGCGTCGCTTCCAGATTGTTCTCCGGACCGGGGCCCCAGGTTCTCGGTTCTGAAGCGCCAGGCGACTTGGAGCTTCGCGAAATTCCCGGCGTTGATCTGATCGAGCGGCGAGTAGTGCGTGTTCCCCAGGTCGGCCCCGTAGGCCGGCCACTCTCCGTTCTTGGCTCCGGACTGCGCGGCCAACGGAACGGCGATCAGAAGCAATCAGGATGCCAGCCTCATGAAGTCCGCCTTTCGGACATCCATTCTATACTCAGAAAGCTCTATGCTCAGAAAGCGGAGGGATTTTGTGTCGCGCGCCGGTATATTATTTCTGATGACTCAGTTGCTCGGGGCCGCCGACCTGACGGTGGATCACGTGACCGTGGCGGGAACGGACCTGAAACAAATGCAGGCGCGTCTGGCGTCCGTCGGGATTCCCAGCGAATACGGCGGCCCGCACAGTAACGGCGCCACGCAAATGGCGCTGGCCAGCTTTCCGGATGGATCGTACCTGGAGCTGATCGCGCTGCAAGTGAACCCCGACGCCGAAGGCCGTGGCCGCGCACTACTGGTCGAAGCAGATTCAGGGCAACGCTGGGCCGACAGGGTGGGCCGTGCGGGCGAACGACGTGGCTGTGGAAGCCGCGCGGCTGCGGGCAGCGGGCATCCCTGTGGATTCTCCGGCGCACCTGGGGCGGGAGCGGCCCGACGGCACGCGCCTCGATTGGGAGACGGCGCGGGTCGGCACGGAACCGAACGGCACCTTCTTCCCGTTTCTGATCCGCGATATCACTCCGCGGGAAGCTCGTGCGTTTCCGAAGGGCCAACCGGCGACGCAGGATTTTTCGGGAGTGAAGCGGGTGGCGATCGCCGTACGCGATCTGAAAGCCGCTGAGGCGCGCTACCGGCAAGCTTATGGATTACCCGCGCCAGTCGAACAAATCGACGCAAGCTTCGGTGCGCGTCTGGCTTGGTTCGCAAGTACGCCTGTGATCCTGGCGGCGCCTCTAAACCCTCAGTCGTGGTTGACCCAGCGAATCGAGAGGTTCGGCGAGGGGCCGTGCGCTTTTGTGCTGGGCTCCCAGACCATCTCCGGGTCGAGCGTGGAGGAGCGCGCGGCCTCGAAGACAGTTTGGTTCGGCGCGCAGGTGGGGTGGTTCGAACTCGAAAAACTGGGTTGGCATCTCGGGTTCGAGAAGTAGTTCGCGCGTGAGAATCCTCCTTGAAGTCGAGAGTGCCGTGGGAGTATACTCACGACCGCACTTCCAGAAGGGACGACTTATGACTCACCCCCGCTTCCCGGCGCCGGCGTTGGCGATTCTCATGGCCGCGTCCGCGACGGCCCAGCATGCAGCCCAACAGAGCAACATGGAACTGGCCGGCTACAACGATCTCCAAGCCCGCAGCGCTTATCAGCCGGTGATCCAAAAACAGGGTGAGCGCTGGATCGCCTACATCGGCCATCATGCTGGAGTGCAGCCCAATCCGTTGACCGGGCGGCAGGAGCAGAACGGCACCTCCATTGTCGATGTCACCGATCCCACGCGGCCGCGCTACCTGGGTCACATTCCCGGCGAATCCGCCCCGGGCGACGGAGGGGGCGGCGGAGCGCAAATGGTGCGCGTCTGCGCCGGCAGCGACCTTCCGCGCGCCGACAAAAATAAGTTTTATATGCTGCGCAGTTTCGGCGCCAGCGCCCACGAAATGTGGGACGTGACGGATCCGGCCAAGCCCAGCCGCCTGAACGTCGTCGTCGCCGGACTCCGCGATACCCACAAGAGCTGGTGGGAATGCGACACAGGGATTGCCTACCTGGTTGGCGGCGTCGTTGGCTGGCGCACTCCCCGCATGGCCATGATCTACGATTTAAGCGACCCGGCCAACCCCAGGTTCATCCGCAATTTCGGTCTGCCGGGCCAGCAGCCGGGCGCGCGCGGTCCTACGCCGGAGAGCCTGCACGGTCCCGTCTCCACCGGACCCAAGGGCAACCGCGTGTATTTCGCGTACGGCAATTCCAGGGATGGCGTTCTCGAAATTGTGGACCGCGAAAAATTGTTGAACGGCCCCAAGGAGCCGACCGACGAAAACCTGCGTTATCCGATGGTCTCGCGGATCGATTTTCCCGAGGACGTTGGCGCGCACAACGCCTTCCCGTTGCTGCGCGTGCCACTCCCCGAGTTCGCCAAACAGAAAAACGGAGGAGTTAAGGATTTTATCGCAGTGATCGGGGAAACGGTGGCCAATGAGTGTCAGGAATTCAGACAAACCATGCGCATGATCGACGTCAGCGACGAATTGAAGCCCATCGGCGTTTCCACCTGGACGGTCCCGGAAGCCAGCGGAAATTTTTGCAGCGCCGGCGGACGTTTCGGCGCGCATTCCTCGAATGAGAACTTCACGCCGATTTACTACAACCGCGTTCTGTTCCTGGCGCATTTCAACGCCGGAGTGCGCGCCGTGGACGTCCGCGATCCTTTCCATCCCAAAGAAATCGGCTATTACATTCCTGCCACCACCGACAAGACCGACAAACGGTGCGTCGGCCAAGGCGCCGCGGAGCAATGCAAGATCGCGATTCAGACCAACAACGTGGAAGTGGACGACCGCGGCTATATTTACGCCGTCGATCGCGCCAACACGGGCCTGCACATCCTGACGCTCAGCGGCTCGGCGCGCCAGGTGGCCGATTTCAGCCGCGCTGCGCCGCAGTGACGACTCCGGAGGGTCGCGACGCGAGTCAGCGCAGCTTGATCTTTTGCTTCCACAGATCCCAGGCCCGTTCGAAACCATCCTGCGGAGCCGCCTTCTTGGCTTCGTCGGGTTCGAGGTAAGTCACCTTGCCCCCGCTCAGTAAAATCGCATCCTGCTGGATCTTGGCGTTCATCTTCATGTAATAGGCGCGGCCCACCACGACGTGCAGCGAGCCGCCCGTGACAACCGCGCCGTGTCCCCGCATCAGTGCGGCGGGCTTGTCCGCCAGCGTCTGCGCCAGTGCGTGCCCCAGCGCGGGAGTGCGAATCAGCATGTCGGTCACGCCGCCGCTCTCGCGAATCTCGAATACCGGCACGCCCTCTCCCAGAAACGCAGCCATGTGAAATACCGGACGGAGAGGCACGTTGCTCACCCCGAAGGGAATCACCTCGGCCGCATGGAAGTGCACGATCGCCATCACGTCCGGCCTGGCCTTGTAGATCTCGCCGTGAATGAAGCGCTCCGAATAGCCGTCGGAGCGGGCGCCGCCTACAGGGTTGGTGTCGAGGTCATACTCGATGATGTCGGCCGCTGTCACCAGTCCGGCGGCCACGTGGCGGGCCAGAAAGTAGTGGTTGGGATTGCGGTCGTCCCGCACGCTCACGTGGCCGTACGCGTCCACGACGCCTTCGTTGGAGAGAATGCGGTTGGCCAGCACCAGCTCCTGCACAATCGGACGGTTGGCGGCGGTCTGGCCCGCCAGCGTGCCGCAACAAGCCAGAATCAGCGCGTAGGTTTTCATGCGCCCCATTTTGACAGAACTCACTTGGCTGGCGTGGCCGCCTCGACGATGCGCATGAAGGTGATCTTGATCAGCTTGGTGGGTATGTTGGGCCTGTCCTTGCTGTCGCGGATCACGTGGGAGATCTTGGCCACCACGGGTTGGCCGTCCACTACCTGCCCGAAAATCGTGTAGTGGCCGTCCCCCTCGGCATATTTGCTTTCGGTGATGAAGAACTGGCATGCGGCGGTGCCGGGTCCCGCGTTGGCCATCGCCAGTCGCCCGGGGCGGTCGAACTTGAGGCTGGCGACGAACTCATCCGGAAGCCTGAATCCACACTCATGCGCGCCGGTCTCGGTGGGATCTCCGGTCTGAATCATGAAGTCCGGGATCACGCGGTGGAAGATCAGATTCTCATACAAAGGACGGCTGACCGGTTTTTGCGTTTTCGGGTCCAGCCACTGCTGCGTGCCGCGCGCCAGGGCGATGAAGGTGTGAACCGTTCTCGGAGTCTCTTTTTCGAACAATTGGGCCGTGATCACGCCCGCGGAAGTGTCGATGAGCGCGTACAGCCCGGGCGGATACTTGGGCGTGTCGCTCGCGGGCGTTTGAGCCAGCGCCGTCCCTCCGATTGTCAGAAGGGCACACAGGATTCTGGACTGGATCATTCTCGCGCTCAGCGACGGCCGCCGCCTCCGCGGAATCCACCGCCTCCGAACGAGGGCATGGAGCGTGGAAATCCTTGCGAGAATCCGGAGCGCCCGAAATCGCTCATGCGCGATTCGCCGAAGGAGCGCGACTGTTGTTGCTGGCGAACATCCTGCGGGGGCTGAACTCTTTTGGCCGCGGCGCCGGAGCTGCGCTCCGTAAAGGTATTGTTGCCCTGGCGCTCATACACTTTCCCGTCTCTGCCGGCGTAGAGATCGCGCCCGGCTGCCCCGGCTGTTGCGGGCCGCGCGCCGGCGGCCGAAGTTCTTACATTTCGGGCAGTCACGGTGTTGGCGCCCCAGCGATTGTACACGTTCACGTTATTGTGGATCTTCTCGGCGTCGCCGGGAGCCCAATGCGTATTCCAGTGCTCGGAATAGACTCGCCCCATAAAAGGAGAGTTGTGATACCACCAGAACCCGTTGGGACGCCAGAACCAGCCTCCGCCGAAATAGCCGAAGTCGAATCCGAAACCCCAGGTCCAGGGCCAGCCATACCAATCCAAACCGATCCAGCCGGGATACCACCAGCCGGTGCCGAACACCACCGTGTCATCCCACACGTAGGCGCCCATGTATCCGGGCGTGTAGCCGACGTAGACGTCATCGGGGGTTGAGCCATACACGTACACGAAGCGGTCGTGATAAAGCGGATTGCTGGGAGGGATGGTGTAAATCTCCGGAGGAATGTTATCGGCGACGGCCCAGGGGCCGCTAGGAGCACCGGAGACGAACCAAACGCCGTTATTTACGGCGTAATAGCGGCCGGCTGCGTGGATCACCTCGCTCGAAGTGTTGATCGCGTACTCCATGGACGTGCCTGCGATGGGGCGGAACTGCGGAGCGCCGTCATAGGTCACAGTGAGCTTGGCCTGGCTGCGCTTGACGGTCGCGGTTTGGGGAATCTGGTTGGCGATGACGGCTTCCTTGGCCTGTTCCGTTCCGGGGATGGAAACCAGCACAGAATACTTGGGGTTCTCCGGCGGGATCTTTGTGAAATCCTTAGGGAGGCTGGAACCGGAAACCCAAGCCCAGGGGCCTTCGAGCGCCTTGGATTGATACCAGCGCCCGGCCAGCAGCACATAATAATCCTGCGTCTTGACGTCGCGGAAGAGGTTGCTGCTGGTGTTGGCCACGTAGGCGAGCTCGGTCTTCTGAATGGGCGTATATTGCGGCCTGCCGACGATCTGAACCAGCTCGGCGGGAGTGGTGCTGACATAGACGGCCGCGGGTGCGCCGATGGGCGGCGGAGTAGCGTCCTTGGTATGATCGTGCGGATCTTTTTCCTCATCCGCGAGGGCCTGGGATTTGACGGCGGCCAGATCGGCGGGAGGGTTGGTTGCCTGGGTCCAAGGCCCGGTGAGATTGGCCGAGGTCATCCACAGGTTGCCGCCGTCCAGGTAATAACGCATGGCCGAGGTATCGAACAGCATCAGGGCCGGCGTGTTGATCACGCGGGTGTATTTGATCGAGCCTCCCACGGCGTTGAGCTTCGGCTCGCCGTCGATCAGAATCAGAACCGCGGGGACCTGGCTGACGATGATCTTGGGAGGGTCGTTCTTGAGACCGGTGGATTCGCCTTCGGGTGTCGCTCCGCTGATGGAGAGATCGGCAAGCAGGCGATCGAGCGCGATCACCTTGGGCCAGTTGGGGAGGGAATCGCGGACGGCTTTCTCCACATCGCCCTGGTCCGGCTTCGCGCCGGGAAAGGAGGCGCTGGTAACTTTGAGGTCTTCGAGCCCGACCATGCGGCTTTCCTTATCCACATCGGTGCGTGCGGAGAGCGTGACGATGCCGAAGGCTTCCATGTTTGAGGGGGCACCGCTCCTGGTTGCGGTGACCGCGGCGCGGCCCTCCAGGCGATCCTTCTTCCAGCTGTCCACCTGCGGTTGATAAATCACGATATGGAACCCGTGGTCGTCCATTTCCATGGGCCAGTTGTCGGCGGCGGCAAGGGCGGTCTGGCCGATTAGGCACGGGATGGCCGCGAGTATGATCCAAACGGGCATCGATCGGGTATATTGCGAGTTCATTTGTGCGCTCCTATACCAGGCTCCTATATCAATATCATGAGGATACGACATCGGACTCCCGTTCACCTCACCCAATGGGGGAATGACGCTCTCGGCGCGGGTTGGTCAAACGGCAGGCCGGGCGGCGTGCAAAATCCGGCGCGATTTCGCGCTAGGATGGTAGAAATCCAGGAGGTGGACAAACTATGAAACGTTTCTTGCAAACCTGCGCGTTGATGGCGCTTCCGATCTCGATGTGTCTCGCGGCCGATGTCGTGACCGCGGTTCACGGGACCGTGACGAAAGTCGATTCGGCCGCGAAGACCATTGTCGTCAAGACCAAGGACGGCACGGAGCACACCCTGCACTTCGTGGCGAAAACCACGGTGAGCGGCACGGACGCGGCGGCAAAGGACACCTTCAAGGGCGTGAAGGTGGGCTCGGAAGTGGTGGCTCACTATACCGTCAAGGGCACCGACAAGACCGCGGTGGAAGTAGACAAAGTGGGCAAGGACGGATTAAAGTCCAGCGAAGGCACGGTTTCAGAGATCGATCGGGGAGCCAAGACGATCGCGGTCAAGACCGCGGACGGCACGGTCGAAACCTTCAAGATGGCCGACCATGCCACCGAGGACGCAGGCAAGGATATCGCCAAGGGGACCGAGAAGACAGCCAAGGTGACGGTGTATTACACCGAGGACGCAGGCAAGAAAGTCGTGCACTGGTTCGAGGGTCACTAGAGCCTGGCTGGACGATTCCTGGTGGCATGCCGACGCTCGCCTTTTGGAACGTAAACGCGAGTGTCTCGCCTGAGCCCATCGCCGTTCTGGCGCGGGAATGGGACGTTGATATCCTCATTCTCGCGGAGAACGAGACGGATCGCTTCGAGATTCAGCGAACGCTGAATGAGGACACGGACCGGCTGTATTTTCCGGAGGAGCATGGCGGATCGGATCGTCTCACGATTTTGACCCGTTTCGAGTGGAAGCCCGGCTGCGTGGTGCGCGACGCTCCAGGTGTCGCCATTAGGAACTATCGCATGCCCATAGGCGAAAGTTTTCTCGTTGTGGCCGTTCACCTTGTGAGCAAGCTCCGGACCAAGACGGAGGATCAGATCTTTGTGGCGGCCGAGCTGGGAGGGTACATCCGCGAGGCAGAGGAGCGGGTCGGACATAGCCGTACAATCGTGATAGGCGATCTGAATATGAACCCTTTCGAGATCGGCGTAGTTGGGTCTGGGGGATTACACGGAGTAATGGACCGCAGGATCGTATCCACAGGATCCCGCAAGGTCCAAGGGAAGGACCATATGTTTTTCTATAATCCAATGTGGTCAAAATTCGGGGACGCTGGCCAGTCGCCACCGGGGACCTACTTCTACCGTGATGGCTCGGACGTGAATTATTTTTGGAATATGTTCGATCAGGTGCTGGTACGGCCAGCGTTGTTGGATTCGCTCTCCAACGACAGCGTGAGCATTGTCAGCCGAATCGGAGATATGGCGCTTCTCACGAAGCGGGGGCGGCCAAATTCCGTAGTTGCGTCGGATCACTTGCCGATCATTTGCAATTTGAGCGAGATTCAGGAGACGGCCAATGTCATCGAAGAGTTTGTGGGCTGATTTAAGCCAGCTTCAGCTAGTTCGCGCTCCAAGGACAGCACTGCTCGAGCAAGCGCAGTACCTCACGGAGGAAACCAAGGGCACGTTCGTTGGAGTTGTACTTGAGGCGCCGACTGGAGGAGTCGGTAGGTTTCGCTACAGGCTCGCTGTCAAGGTGCCTAGCCTAAACAATTATCAGATAGACATCCTATGGATCGAGCACGCGATAGAACTGTACCCTGTGCGTCTGGTTGCGGAAAGGACCAAAGTGGATGTCTCTTGCGCGGACGAGGCTGAGTTCGAGGAGGCGGTTGGATCGGTGCTATCGTCTTCCGAAATCACGACCCTGCTATCGCGCCTCATGTCGCAACTCAAGTAAACCGACCGGCCAGCCAAGTTTGCGATGATGGCTGGGAATGGAAGCTCTGCACTCCACCGAAGTTCGCGTCCTGGGCGCGCTGCTGGAAAAAGATCAGACTACGCCGGAATACTATCCGCTGACGCTCAACGCGCTGGTGAACGCGTGTAACCAGAAATCCAGCCGCGAGCCGGTGGTCAATTACAGCGACGAAATCGTGGCTGAGGCACTGGCGTCCTTGCAGCACCGGGGACTGGCGCTGCGCATCAGCGGGGCCGGACACCGCGTCGAAAAGTTCGGGCACAGGCTGGGGGAGAAACTGAATCTGGGCCGCAGGGAGCTGGCCCTGCTGTGCGTATTAATGCTGCGCGGACCGCAGACCGTGGGCGAGCTGCGCGGGCGCACCGAACGAATGCACGATTTCGCGGACCTGGAAGAAGTGGAGCACGTGCTCGAATCGCTCCAGTCGCATGAGCCGGATGCGCTGGTGGCTCCGCTGGAGCGTGGGAGGTGGGTGCAGTTGCTGGGCGGCCCGTTCGAAGACTCGGCGGCGCCGGAGGCGGGCGCTGTTCGCGCACCTCTGGAGGCACACGGCGCCTTGGAAGAACGAATCGCCGCTTTGGAGCGCGAAGTCGCCGAGATGCGCCGGGAGCTCGAAAGCTTCCGCCGTCAATTTGAGTAGCGCATGATCCACGGACGCCGTTCCCATCAGAGCCGGAGTTCCGTCGTCCCCGGAATGAGTTATCGGAACGCGCCGGAGGCAATCGAATGGCTGTGCAATGTTTTTGGATTTCAAAAACACGCAGTCTTCCCTGGAGCGAACAACACCATCCTGCACGCCGAGCTGACGCTCGATGGCGGCATGATCATGCTGGGCTCGACGAAGGATGGGCACCCGGCCGAGGTTGTCGGCTCGCAAGCCTCGAGCCTCAACTTGATTGTGGATGACGCCGATGCGGTCTACGCCCGCGCCAAAGCGGCCGGAGCGGAGATCCTCAATGACATCGAAGACAAACCCCAAGGCGGGCGAGGCTTCACCTGCCGCGATCTGGAAGGGCGCGCGTGGAACGTGGGCACCTACGACCCATGGCAGCCGAAATAAATGATGACATTCCCGGGTAACATCAGTAGTGATGCATTCCTCTCATTCCCTGGGGCGCGTTCACGTACGCCGCGTCGACCAGTGCGACACTCTGGATGAACTGATCCGGCACGCCTTCCCGGCCTTCGGCGGCGCGTTCCTGCGCCGCATTTATCTGATCCTCGACCGGGCCATCGGCGCCGGCTGTCCTCTGACGCTGGCGGTGTCGGGTCCGGTGACCGTCTCGGGCCAACATCAGGCCTGGCTGATTCCTCTGCTCGAAGCCGGATGGGTCGCGTATCTGAGCACCACCGACGCGGTGTGTTATCACGACGGCCATCGCAGCCTCAACGCGCATCGCGATCCGGTGTTCGAGGTGCCCATCTGGGGCGACGACGGAGCGCTGCGGGACGACGGCACCATCCGCGTCACCGACATGGCCTTCGACGAAGAGGTTTTGCTCGATCAGGACAAATTTCTTTCCGCCGCGCTGCTGCGGCCGGAGTTCCAGCATCCGATGACGGGAACGGAGATGCGCTACCGGCTGGGCGAGTTGTACGCGGAGCAGGAGCGCGCCAACGGCGTAGAGGCGGGATTGCTTTCCACCTGCCGGCGGCTCGCGATTCCGGTCTTTGTGGGCGCTCCGGCCGATGGCAGCGTTTTCCTGAATTCGATGAAGCTGTGGGCCATGCAGCGGGCGGGCCTCTTGGAGTCCTCCTACAAATTCGATTTGGACATGCACGCGGAAGTGTATGAAGCGTGCGCCTATCATCGCTGGGGGTTGTTTGAGAGCGAGGCTCGCGCGCTGGCCACGCTGATTCTGGGCGGAGGAGTGCCCAAGAATTACAACTTGCAGCCGGAGCCGGCGCTGGGGCAGGTGCTGGGGTTGCCCAACGTGCGGGGATATCATTTCGACGTGCAGATTGTGACCGCGCCGGTGACGGATGGGTCGCTGTCGTCGTGCCCTCCGGGTGAGGCGGTGACGTGGGGCAAGGTGGACAAGGACAGCTATCAGCAGACCACCGAGAGCATGCAGGCGGATTACTCGACGGTGATGCCGTTTCTGGCGAAGGCTCTGCTCGATAATCGCAAACGCTATGAACGGGAAGCAGCGGAGATCGGCGAGGCGGCGCTGTTCGAGAAGGAGCCGAAGGCTCGCGGGTATTTGCGGCCTCGCGCGGGATACCGTTTGTTCGAGCAGCGCGAGGAGCTGTGTGCAAGGCTGACGGCGGATGTGCAAGCCAATCGGGAGTGGCTGCTGGAATCGGTGGAATATCCGCTGGCGGGGTTGGGGAAGAGGTAATCTAGGCGTAGTTCAACATGACGCGGGCAATCATCGCGGCCGCCGTGGTCGCCCTTCAGGCGCTGGGCGGATCGATCTCGGGCCGCGTGACCGACAGCGTCTCGGGCGCGGGGATCGGCGACGTGGAGGTGACTGCGTGTATTCTCAGCTCTCCATCGGCGATCGTCTGCGATAGCGGCCGGGATACGATCCAGCACGCCGTTACCGACGACCTGGGCGCGTTCCGCATCGCAGGGATTCCGGACGGCCAATACACGGTGATGCCGCCGATTGCGGACGACTATTTCCCGGCCAAGTTTGGGCCCACGCCGCCGATTCGCGTTTCCGGAGACACGCGGTTCGATCTCCAGATGACGCCGAACGCGAGCGTGCACGGGAGGGTGCTCGATCCGGAGGGAAAGCCGGCGCCGGGGATCGTGGTGAAGCTCGGCCTTGCCCAAAGGGTAACGGACGAGAAGGGAGAGTTTGTGTTCCAAGATGTGCGTTCCTTCGATTCCTTCCCTTTGTCGGCTACGCCGAAACCCCAGCCAGACACGAAGGACGACGCGAAGGACGAGACACGCATCGTGACCACCTACTACCCATCCGTTGTGGACAGCGATCAGGCGGTGCCGATCCATGTTGACGGCGTGGATCTATTCGGCTACGACATCCGGCTCCAAACCGCTCCGGCGCGCAAAATTCGCGGGGTAGTGATCGATGCGGATGGAAAACCTGCGCCGCACGCCAGGGTGACAATATCCAAGCGCGGGCCGGGGATGGTAACGATGGTGCGCGGACCTTTGAGTGTGGTCCGTTTCGGGCAGTACGTCGAGGCGGCGGAGCCCGTCGAAACCAAGGAGGACGGCACATTCGCGTTTCCACCTGTGCTCGAAGGCGACTGGAGGGCGCGGGCGGTCCTGGAGTCGCGGTCGGAGAACCGATCCACCCGCAGCGGGACGGCCGAGATCAGAGTATCGGATAGCGACATCGACGATCTCGAGATCCGTCTGGAGCAGCCGTTCGAAATTGAAGTGGCGGCGGATTGGGGCGATTCGCCTTCGGCCGCGAATCCGGCGGCCTTCATGATGGTCAGGCCCCTGGACGGCCCGCCGGGCGGCCCTGCCAGCGACGCCAAGCCGGGGCAGCCACAACGGATGAAGGGCTTCGCAGGCCGGTATTTTATCGGGCCGGGAGCCGCGATTCCCGGATATTACGTGGCGGCGGTGATGCTGGACAATCGCGACGTGCTGGGGCAGGTGGTGGAGCTATCGGGGCCGGCGTCGTTGAAGATGATCTACAAGACCGGCGGAGGCAGCGTGCGCGGAACGGTAGAGAAAGGCGCCGGTGCGATGGTGGTGCTGATGGCGGATGCGATGCCTCAATCGAGATCGGGATCGGGGTCTGGTGCGACGCGGAGGGAGGATTTTCCATTCCAGACGTTCCGCCGGGAGAATATACGGCCGTGGCGTCTCAGGAATTCAACTTTGTTGCGAGTCCGGAATTTTCGAGGCTGTTAGAGGCGGACGGGAAGAGAGTGAAGGTGGAGGCCGGATCGGCGGCGCAGGTGGATTTGCGGGTGTCGCGCCGGCGGTAAGTCTGGCGAAAGACCAAGAATGGGCGTTAAAGCGGCGGCGCCTTCGAGATCGGTCAGGCGCCGGCGGGCGATTACTACATCGTGGCTTTCGACCGTGCGGGTGGAAGCGGGCTCGACGGCGTCGGTGGATCTGCGGGTGAACAAATGGCCGTGGTGACGGGCTTACGCCCGCTTTTCTTTGCCGCGATTCTGTGCACGTCCGTCGTCGTCGGCTCAATTGAAGGGCGTGTGATGGGCTCGTACCGCCTCACGGGGCTCAGCGGCTAGAACCCACCGCGCTGCGCACTAGCCATGATCAACGCAGCCAGGTTCCAGGCCACCAGGATCGCGAACAGCATGTTGATGCGGCTGAGCAGCCGCTCCCGTCCGCGAATCCAGCAAAACAGGCCCAGCCCTACCGCCGCCAGTTTCACGGCGATCAGTCCGCCCAGCGGATGCGGCGCATAGTGAACGGCCATGCGCACCAGCGGATTTCCTTCCCTCACCCCATTGATCATGAAGGCGATTGTCGTCAGAAAGTCCAGCACTTGCAGGTAAGAATATTGAAGAAGTAGCTGATTCACTGGTGCCATCCTCAGGTGGCTGCTTCCCTTACTCTAATCGAAACGCCTTAGGCGAGTAAATGGAACCAATCGGCCATCGCCGGGCGCTATCTCTCTGAAATAACTCATAACCAACTGTATAGTACCATACGTCCTAGTATTTTCTCTCCGAACCCTGCAGCCGAACGCTGAAACTGCCGATTAACCCGGCGTGGCGGATTCTTACTTAGGAGCACGGGTGAACGCTCTCCGGAAGGCCCAAAATTCGGATAGCGGATGGGCGTATTTCCCCGGTAAGCAAAGCTGGCTGGAACCGACGCTGTTCGCCGCGCTGGCCCTGCATGGGCAGCCGGAAGCGGACGCGGCCTGGAAGCTGGTGTCCTCCTGGCAGCAGAAGGACGGAGGCTGGCGGCCGTCGGCCGAAGTCGTGTTCCCGCACTCCACCACTGCGCTGGCGGTGACGGTGGCGGCGGCGCGCGGCGAATTCGGCGCCCCGTTTCAAAACGGCGTGCAGTGGCTATTGAGCGCGGTTGGAGTGGAATCGCAGATGTACAGGCGGGCGATTCTGCGAGTGGGCTCCGTGTTTGGAATGGTAGAGGATCAACGCGATTTCAGCCTCAAGGCGTGGCCCTGGAAGCTGGACACTGCGTCCTGGGTGGAGCCGACCTGCCACGCTTTGGTCGCTCTTAAAAAGGCGGCTCCGAAAGTTCCCGGCAAGGAGTTGCGTGAGCGGGTACGGCTGGGCGAGGAAATGCTCCTGAACGTGCGCTGCGTGGACGGAGGGTGGAATTACGGAAACCGCACGGCGCGCGGCGACGAACTGCGCTCCTATCCGGAGACCACGGGAATCGCGCTGATGGGGCTGCAAGGGCGCCCGGAGTTAGGCCCTGCGCTCGACCTCGCGGCCCGGATGCTGCGGGAGACATCGTCGCCGTTGGCGCGGGCCTGGCTGACCATCGCCATGCGAGTCAATGGAATTTTTGTCGCGCCGCGTGACCCGCATGACGCCAAGGTTTCGATCCGACGTGCTGCTCACGGCGCTGGAGGCGCTGGGCGCTCCCGAGGGCAATTATTCCCTCCTGAAGGTAACGTCATGAAGATTACGCGTCGGGATCTGATACCGGTGGCGGGGGCGGCGGCGCTGGCGGGATACGCCGCATGGGATGCACGCCGGGACGCCGGGAAAACTGCGCCCCCGAAGCTGTCGGGCAACGCGGCCGTGGTGGTGGCCAAGGCTGCTTCCTACAGCGTGGATCTGGCTGGGAAAATTACCGCCGGAATCCGCGAGTGCGGCCTGGAGGTGCGCGGCCTGAGACGTGCTGCTGAAACCGAATCTGGTGGAGTTCGATCCCAACACCTGCATCAACACCAATGTCGCGGTGATCGCGGCGGCCTACGATGCGTTTTCGAAGCTGGGCGCGGCGGAGGTGCTGTTCGGCGAGGGGCCGGGGCATCGCCGCGACACCTACGCTCTGGCTGAGATGGCGCGGCTACCGCGGAGATCTGGAGCATTTCGATTCGCTGTTCGTGGATTTGAATCGCGACGATGTCAGCCCGGTGATGAATTTCGCCGACCGCGACCGGATCTATCTGCCCAACACGGCGCTGCGCGCGGATCTGGTCGTGTCGCTGGCCAAGATGAAGACGCATCATTGGGCCGGCGCCACTCTGTCGATGAAGAATTTCTTCGGGCTGGTGCCGGGCGCGGTCTACGGCTGGCCCAAGAATGAGCTGCATCAGGTGGGCATTCCGGAGTCGATCGTGGAGCTGAATCGGATCTTCCACCGCAGCTTCGCCATTGTGGACGGAATCGTGGGCATGGAAGGAAACGGACCGATTCAAGGCACTCCCAAGCAGGTGGGGGTGCTGGTGATGGGCAGCGATCTTCCTGCGGTGGACGCCACTTGTTGCCGCATCATGGGCATCGATCCGGAGAAGGTCGAATACTTGCAGATGGCCTCGGACCGGCTGGGGATCATCGAAGAATCGCGCATCGAGCAGAGGGGCGAACCGATTAAGGATGTGCGCACGAACTTCCAACTGGTGAAACAATTCCAGCAGTTGCGGCTGGCTTAAGCGCAGGCGTCCCGCGCCCCAATCCATCGTCCCAATCCGTCGCATCCTTTGTGATAACCTTTGGCCATGTTTTGGGGGAAGGCTGGAAAGGTGGGTCTACTGGGGGTCCTTCCGCTGGTCGCCGCGCAGCCGTCACAGGAGCCCACCGTCTTTCATTCCGGAACTCGCCTGGTAGAGGTGGAGGTCGTCGTCCGCGACCAGCGCGTCCGGCCTCCCGGTATGGGCGAGTGGTTCAAATGGGTTCTTGATTCAGGCCCGCCCTTCGGACCTGCCGGGGATGTGCTCAAGGGTCTCACCAAGGAAGATTTCACATTGTTGGACCAGGGCAAGCCGCAGCAGATTGCGGTCTTTCGCGCCGGGGCGGCTAAGGATGAAAAACCTGTCGCGCTGCCTCCCGGCGCCGTCTCCAACCGTCAGGACAGCCGCGGCCAGCCTTTGAACAGCGCAACCGCGGTCTTGATCGACTTCCTCAACACCGATTTCGCCTATACGGGCTATGAGCGCATGGGGGTGACCAAGCTTCTGCGCTCTCTCGCCGAGACCGACAGCCGGATCGCGCTGTACTCGCTGGGCGAGAATCTACACGTCCTGCACGACTTCACCGACGATCCGCAAAAGCTGACGGAGACGGCGGCCAAGCTGGATCAACCGCACGGCCAGCTCCCGCCCGACATCGCCACTGCCGTTAAGGATTACGGGGATCTTCTGGATTTGGGACGGGCACAGGTCCACGGTCAAATAACGGTACGCGCTCTAAAGCTGATCATCCAGCATCTCTCCGTCGTGCCTGGGCGCAGGAGCCTGGTTTGGTTCATGGATAACCCGCGAAACGTTCCTCCCGCGGTGACGGGCATGATGCAGCAAGCCAACATCGTTTTGTATCCCGTACTGGTGCGTCTCACCCGCGTGGAACCGGGAGGGCCGAGCCTGGGCGAAACCCAAGCTCTAGCCGCTTCCACGGGTGGCCGGGCCTTCGCCGACGCCTTGGATCTCACCTGCGCGGTCCAGACTGCGGAGGAGGACACAAGCACCGCCTACATCCTCGGATATTACCCGGCCGAGGACGCGCTCGACGGAAAATACCACACAATTACGGTGAAGCTCTACAACAAGGCTCCCGATAAACAGACCTTGGAAGTGCATTATCGCCCCGGATATATTGCCACCAAGGTCGCTGTTCCCACACCGCCGCCAACGCCGGAAGAGCTCTTCGAGGGTCGCGTCAACTCTGCCAGGATCGGCCTCACTGCGCAGGCGACGCCCGATGCGGAGCGTCCGGGGCTATACGACATCCGCGTGACGGTGGACCTTCACGATATTCACTTGGAAAATAAAGACGGCCATTTCACCGGCGCGCTGGAGCTGTCGATTCCGAAGCCGTCTACGAAAGATACCGTCATGACCGGCACCGTCGCGGTCGATCTCTCGGATAAGCAACTGGCGCAAGCGCTGGAGAATGGCTTCCCCGTCTCCGTTACAGGAGCCCAACCCGAGCAGGGTGAGATCCGCGTGGTGGTTCGCGACCGCAATACCGGCATCGCCGGATCGCTGCGGGTTCCGGTCGCGAAGCAGTAAACGGCCAAAAACAGTAAACGGCCAAGCGCGCTGGTATTCTGAAGAGATCATGCGCAAGCCTGTCATGGCGGGCAACTGGAAAATGTACAAGACCGCGGCGGAGACCTCGGCGGCGATCGAGAAACTGGCGCCGCTGGTGGCGCGCGGCGCACATGTCGACGTCGTTATCTGCGCGCCGTTCGTGAATCTGCCGGCGGCGGTGGAGGCGGCGCGGCCGACGAATATCGAGATCGGCGCGCAGGATGTCTTCTGGCTGAAGGAAGGCGCGTACACCGGCGAGGTATCGGCGCCGATGCTGAAGGCGATCGAGTGCCGCTGGGTGATTATCGGGCACAGCGAACGGCGCCAGTATTTCGGCGAGACGGAAGAGACCGTGGCGAAGAAGACGGTGGCGGCGCTGGAAGCAGGATTGAAGCCGATCGTGTGCGTGGGCGAGACGGCTGGAGCAGCGCGAGGCAGGCTCGACCGAGGCGGTGCTGGCGGGCGCAATTCGCGGGAGGGCTGGGCGGGCTGACGCCGGAGCAATTCGCGGGCATCGTGATTGCGTACGAGCCTGTGTGGGCCATCGGGACGGGCAAAACGGCGACGCCGGAAATGGCCGCGGAGGCGCATCGATTCTTGCGGGAACAGATCCGCGGCGCATTCGGAGGCGGGCGCCGCGAAGCCTGCCGGATTCTCTACGGCGGCAGCGTCAAGCCGGACAACGTCAAGGCCCTGATGGCGCACCCGGAACTGGACGGAGCGCTGGTGGGCGGCGCCAGTCTCGATCCGGCGTCCTTTGCCGCCATCGTCAACTTTTGATGCGCGCAGGTTACGCGGGCAACACCTCGCTGCCCGAACTCTGGGCGCTTGAATTTCGGCTGTACAATGGTGGCATGCCGCTCCAGGTTGACGCCGTTTACGAGAATGGAGTATTGCGGCCGCTGCAGCCGCTGGATTTGAAGGAGCATGAGCACGTGCGCGTGAGCGTCATCAAAGCCGCGGCTGCGGGCCGATCGAGTTTGGCTGTCGAGTACATGGAAAAGATCAGCAGGGACCTGCGAGACGCCGAACCAGCTCCAGGCCTGGAGGAAGTGCGGAGGCGGCTTTCCAAGATTCCTGGATCAATGGCCACCGAAATTGCCGCCGACCGTGGGGAGCGTTGATCTTTGGCCAGCTACTTCTTCGATTCCAGCGCGCTCGTTAAGCTCTACCATCCAGAAGCGGGCACGGCGATCGTCGATCGGATCGTCAACGTCGCTGGCAATCTGCTCCGAATTTCCCGCCTTACCGTAACGGAACTAACATCGGCGTTTGCGATCAAAGTGCGAACGCAGTCGATCAGCCGGGAGGATGCAGACCTATTCCTACGCGAATTTCGAAAGGACATTGCGACCGGGAAACTGGAAGTGTTCTCCATCGGCGAATCGGAGTTCGCCATGGCCGAGTTGCTAGTCGAGCGTTACTCGTTCGATTTACGCCTTCGCGCCCTTGATGCTCTACAACTGGCCGTAGCAATGGAGTTGCGGGACCAGAAGCTCGTCGATCATTTTATCGCAGCTGACAGCATCCTATGTGAGGTCGCCGGGCTGGAAGGGTTTGCAGTAATCGACCCGCAATAGGAGTGGCATTTATCGCTGGACCGGCCGATTGGGCGGGGGGCGGGCGCGGGGCAGCATGGTATCGTTAAGGAATAGAATCCTTTGGGCTGTCGCCAAGAGCGGACGGCCTCGAATTTCATGAACAGCTTTCCTGTCGTTTTTCCAGGTGTAGAGGACCTTTATACACGTCCGGGTTTGGTGCGTTTGGACGCCGGATTTCTGGCGCATCTGGAAGGCGCGAGCCCGGATCTGCATCATCGTTTGCTAGCCGGCCGGCGGGAGCCTTCGGAGCTGGCGGATAAGACGCGCTCAGAGCTGATCATCGAGCTTGCGCCCCATCTGGAGGATTTCATCGGGGCTCTGTTCGGGATCGGGCCTGAGCTGGCGGCATTGCAGGCGCAAAACAACGAGCTGGCGCCGCTGTATGCGATCAAGCGCAAATTCGTGCAGAGACGCGCCATCACTGGAATGACCGCGGAACAGGCGTCGGCGATCGACGGCCAGGCCATCGCGGACGATCTGGAAAAACGCTTCGGCGAGCCGCTGACGGAGCTGGCGTTCGCGACCCATGTATCGCGATGGCTGGAAGCGGAATCGCAGCATGAGCTGGAAATCGGCCTGGCGGTGCGCTATGCGGCCTGGGCAACGCTCTCACCGGAGGGTCGCGCGAAACACAAACATGGAGTCCTGTTCAAGACGCCGCACAAGCTGGACATGCTGAACCTGGTTCCAGTGGAAACCCTCCTGAGCGGCGGCGTGGAAAAACTTCGACTCAGTGAAGCCCACTGGCGGGAGCGCGAAGGCTTCAAGCTCACCGATCGGGGCATGGACGTGACCGCGGCTCTCGATCAGGCGCACTACTGCATCAAGTGCCACAACCAGGCCAAGGATAGCTGCTCCACCGGACTGCGCGAGAAGCCAGCGCAGGGCCGGCTCGGCCCCCAAAGCAATCAGGAACCCGCGGGGGGCCAGCCGAGCGAGGATCCGTTGCGCGGGCGAGATTCTCAGAAGAACGGCGAATTCCGCAAGAGTATTTTTGGAGTGACGCTGGCGGGGTGCCCGCTTTCGGAGAAAATTTCGGAGATGAATGTGGTCCGGCAGCGCGGCAACGCCGTGGGCGCGCTGGCCATCGTGACCGTGGATAATCCCATGGCGGCGGCCACGGGGCATCGCATCTGCAACGACTGCATGAAGTCCTGCGTGTTTCAGAAGCAGGACCCGGTGGACATTCCGCAGATTGAAACGCGCACGCTCAAGGACGTTCTGGAACTGCCGTGGGGCTTCGAGATCTACAGCTTGCTGACGCGCTGGAATCCGCTGAACTTCGAGCGTCCGCTGCCGCGCGAATCGACCGGACACAAGGTGCTGGTGGTGGGCCTTGGGCCGGCCGGATTCACGCTGGCGCATCATTTGATGAACGACGGCCACGCCGTGGTGGGCATCGACGGGCTGAAGATCGAACCCTTGGCCGCCGAGATCGCGGGCGTGGACGCGCACGGGACGCGCGCGCCGTTCCACCTGATTCGCGATATCGCCGCGATTTCCGAATCGCTGGACGATCGCGTGATGGCCGGCTTCGGAGGCGTGGCCGAATA
>CAVXWB010000159.1:0-144191 GCA_963765185.1 Bryobacterales bacterium | reverse complement strand
GACGGTGGCGGCGATCTTCCTGCTGCTGGCCGCGAACTTTCAGTCTCTCCGTCTGGCGCTGGCAATCCTGCTCACCATCCCGGCGGTTCTGTGCGGCGTGCTGCTGATGTTGTGGTCCACCGGAACCACGCTGAACGTGCAGTCCTTCATGGGCGCGATCATGTCCACGGGCATCGCGGTAGCCAATTCCATTCTGCTGGTGACCTTTGCCGAGCGCGCGCGGCACGAAGGCAAGACCGCGATGGACGCGGCGGTGGAGGGCGCGGCGGGGCGTCTGCGCGCGATCGTGATGACCGCCGCGGCGATGATCTTCGGCATGCTGCCGATGGCCATCGGGCTGGGCGAAAGCGGAGCGCAATCCGCGCCACTGGGCCGCGCCGTGATCGGAGGCTTGATCGCGGCAACTTTTACGACCCTGAGTGTGCTGCCCTCGATATACCTGATCCTGCAAAGGAAGGCCTCCGTGACATCTCCATCCTTGAATCCTTTGGACCCGGCGAGCCGCTACTATGACGCTATTTAAGAGCGAACCGATCTCGCCGCACTCCGTCTTGCGCGAGTTCCTCAGGACCCTGCTGGTTCTGGCGGCCGCCGCAATGGCCGCGGCACAAGCAGTCGATCTTGTGCCCGTGATTTCAAGGCCGGTTTCGCGAACCACGGAACTGCCCGGCGAGATTCTGCCGTATTTGAGCGTGTCGCTTCACGCCAAGGTCGCCGGTTATGTCGAGCGCATCACAGTCGACCGCGGCAGCGCGGTGGATCGAGGGCAGGTTTTGGCGGAGCTGAGCGCACCGGAGTTGAAAGCGCGGATCGCGGCGGCGGAATCGAAGGTGCAAGAGGCCGGGTCGGAGCAGGCGCAGGCGGAAGCTCAAGTTGCCGCCGCGCAGAGCACCTATGAACGGCTGAAGAAAGCCTCGGAGACGCCGGGGGCCATCGCCGGCAATGAACTGATCCAGGCGCAGAAGCAAGTCGAGGCGGCACAAGCGCTGGTGCGCGCCCGCCAGGATGCCGCGCGCGCGGCGCAGGCCGCGGTCGAATCGGAGAAAGACATGGAAGCATATCTGCGCATCACCGCGCCCTTTGACGGCATCGTGACCGAAAGGCTGGTGCATCCCGGGGCGCTGGTTGGATCTGGGGCCGGGCCGGGCGCGGACCAGGCACTGCTGGTGATCCAGCAGGTTTCGCAATTACGCCTGGTGGTGCCGGTTCCCGAGGAGGACGCTGGAAGCATCGTCAACGGCGCCAAGGTCGAGTTTCACGTGCCCGCGTATCCGGAGCGGACCTACGTGGGCACGGTGGCGCGCATCGCCCACGCCTTGGATGAAAAAACGCGCACGATGCCGGTGGAGCTCGACGTCGCCAATCGCGACGGGACCCTGTCGCCGGGAATGTATCCATCCGTGAAATGGCCGATTCGTCGCACCCGGCCGGCGCTGTTTGTCCCGCGCACCAGCGTGGTCGCGACCACGGAACGAGTCTTTGTGGTGCGCAATCGCGGCGGTCATGCCGAATGGGTGGACGTGCGCAGAGGCGCTGCCGACGGCGATCTGATCGAGGTGATGGGCGCTCTTGAACCAGGCGATCGGGTGGTGAAACGCGCCACCGACGAAATCCGGGAAGGCACACTGCTCGACGCTTCCGGGAAGTAGCGCCTGCTAAAATCGGTCATGGCGCGGCGAATGGTAAATTTGCTCCTCCTCGGAGCCTGCGGCACGGGGGCGTGCGGCAGGCTGGCCGCGCGCCAGCCTGAGCACGCTCAACACGCGATGGTGGTCGCCGGAGATCCGCTCGCCGCCGATATCGGCGTGAAAGTTCTTCAAAACGGCGGCAACGCGGTGGACGCGGCGGTTGCCATCGGCTTCGCCATGGCGGTCACCTATCCTTACGCGGGAAATCTGGGCGGCGGCGGATTCATGCTGGTGCGCTTCGCCGACGGCCGCTCCACCTTCATCGATTTTCGCGAAGCGCGCCCCCGGCAAAGCTTCGCACGACATGTATCTCGACGCGCAGGGCAATCCCACGCGCGACAGCATCGAAGGCTGGCGCTCCGTGGGCGTGCCCGGAACGGTGCGCGGCTTCGAACTGGTCGCAGCGCAAATACGGCAAGGCGAAATGGGAGTCGCTGGTTGAGCCCGCGGTGGAGCTGGCCGTCGAAAGGGTTTCCCGGTGACCTACGCGTTTGCGGAATCGCTCAAAGGCTCGCGGAGCCTGCGCGCGCGATCCGCGAATCCAAAGCGGATTTTCCTTAAAGATGGCGCGTTTTACGAGGTGGGCGACACCTTCGTCGCAGCCGGAGCTGGCGCGCACGCTGGAGCGGATCGCCAAGACTCGGCTCGGCAAGGATTTTTACGAAGGCGAGACCGCAAGATGCTGGCGCGATGCGATGGCCAAGAACGGCGGCCTGATCACGCTCGACGATTTGAAGAATTACGAGGCGGTGGAGCGCGCGCCGCTCACCGGCAAGTATCGCGATTACGGCGTGATCACCGCGCCTCCGCCCAGCTCCGGCGGCATCGGCATTTTGCAGATGATGGGGATGCTGGAAGGCTCCGGGTATGAGAAGATCGGGAGCGGGATCGGCCGCCACCATTCATTACATGGCGGAGGTGATGCGCCGCTTCTTACGCGGACCGCAGCCAGTATCTGGGCGATCCGGATTTCGTCAAGGTTCCGGTGATGGGGCTGCTGGATCCCGGCCTACATTCAGAAGCGCCGCGCCACCATCGATCCCGCAGCACGCCACGCCCAGCCAGCAGATCCTGCCCGGCGGACCGGCGGGCGCCGAAAGCACGGAGACCACGCATTACAATGTCGTGGATGCGGAAGGCAACGCGGTCGCGGTGACCTATACGCTCAACGGAGGCTACGGCAACGGGATCACGGTTCCGGGCGCGGGATTCCTGCTCAACAACGAAATGGACGATTTCTCCGCCAAACCAAGCGCCCCGAATATGTTTGGATTGCGTTCGGGCGAAGCCAACGCGATCCAGCCCGGCAAGCGGCCGGTGTCTTCCATGAGCTCCCACCATCCTGACCAGCGGACGGCAAGCTGTTCATGGTGGCGGGAGGGCCGGGCGGCTCGCGCATCCCCACCGCGGTGCTCCAGGTGATTCTGGACGTGGTCGATTTCGGCATGAACGCGCAGGACGCGGTGGACGCTCCGCGCTTTCATCATCAGTGGATGCCGGACCGCATCTCCTGGAGCGCGGCTTTTCGCCGGACACCATCGCGCTGCTCAAGGCTCGCGGTCATGAGATCGACGAAGCCGGCGGCAGCGGCTCGGTGGCCGCGGTGGTCGAAGCCATCGTGAACGATGGAGGCTGGCTGCAAGGGGCCGCGGATGGACGCCGTCCCGGGAAGGCCGCGGGCTACTGAGTTTCATGTCAAGCTCAGCCATGCAGCGCGCCCTCTCGACTCACCTGCTGGTGAATCATCATTTGACCGCGGTGTGGTTGGATCGCATTTGGGACGCCGGGATTCCGCTGGTGGAAATTTTCTGCGCGCGCCAGCATCTGGATTATCGCGATAAAGCGCAAATCGCGGAGCTGGGCTATTGGTTCCGCGATGCGGAGCTGAAGCTGCATTCGCTGCATTCGCCGATGTATTCCGACGACGCGTGGGGCCGCACCGGCCCGGACTCCGTGGTCAACATCACCGAGCCGGTGAAGATCAAGCGCCTGAAGATGGTGGAGGAAATCAAGCGCGCGCTGGAAATCGCCGAGATGATTCCGTTCCGCTATCTGATTCAGCATCTGGGAGTGGCCGGTGAGGAGTTTGACGAACGCAAAGTGGAAGCGGCGTTTTCCGCGCTGGAGGAGATCAGCCTGTTCGCCGCGCCAGCGCGGCGTGGAGGTACTGCTCGAGAATACGCCCAACGCGCTTTCGAGCGCCGCAGCGGCTGCTATATTTCCTGGACACCACGCATCTGAATCTGAACGTGTGCTTCGACCTGGGCCACGCCAACATGAATGAAGGCGTCGAAACCGCGTACCGGCTGCTGGCGCCGCGCATCCGCTCCACGCATATTCACGACAACGACGGGAAGCAGGACCAGCACCTGTTCCCGCTTCATCGATCCCGGCGGCACCATCGACTGGGACAGCGCCATGGGCAGCTTCGGTCGGCCCCGGAGGAGCAATTTCCCCTGCTGCTGGAACTGCGTTGCGCGCCCGACGTGGAGAAGCCGGTGGACAGCGCGGTGCGTGTGTTCGAGCATTTGGAAAGCTGAACTCAACCCAACATGAAATCCTGAAATTCCGCGCATCACGATTGCCGATGCCGGCCATCACGCCGGCGAAACGGTGGAAATCGCGGGGTGGTTGTACAATCTGCGGCGCGGAGGCAAGATCTGCTTCCCGCAGGTGCGCGACGGCACGGGCACCATCCAGTGCGTCGCTGTGAAGAGCAACCTGCCGGAGGACACCTTCGAGAATCTCAAGGATCTTACGCAGGAGTCTTCGCTGATCGTGCGCGGCAAAATTCGCGCCGAGGCTCGCGCGCCCGGCGGCTATGAGCTGGATCGTCGAATCCGCCGACATCGTCCAGCGCGTGCCGGAATCCGATCCCTATCCCATCACTCCCAAAGATCACGGCATCGACTTTCTGATGGATCACCGGCATCTGTGGCTGCGCAGCCGGCGCCAGCATGCGGCGCTGAAGGTGCGGCATCAGGTGATCAAGGGCTTGCGCGATTATTTCGATTCCAACGGCTTCGTGCTGGTGGATACGCCCATCTTCACGCCCGCGGCCTGCGAAGGCACCACCACTCTGTTCGAAGTGGCTTACTCGGAAGACGAAAAAGTGTACCTGGCGCAGTCCGGCCAGCTTTATAGCGAAGCCACGGCGGCATCTTTCGGCAAGGTCTACTGCTTCGGCCCCACCTTTCGCGCGGAGAAATCCAAAACACGCCGCCATCTGACCGAGTTCTGGATGGTGGAACCCGAAATGGCCTACGCGGACCTGGAAGAGGTCAAGCGCGTGGGCGAAGAGATGGTGGTGTTCGTGATCGGCCGCGTGCTGGAGCATTGCAAGGAAGATCTCAAGGCTCTGGAGCGCGACGTTTCGAAGCTGGAAGCGGTGCGCGCGCCGTTTCCTCGCATGAGCTACGACGATGCCGTGAAGAAGCTCGCAGGGTTGGGCAGCGAGATCCAATGGGGCGGCGACTTCGGCAATACCGACGAGACGCTGCTGACGGCCGATCTGGATCGTCCTTTGCTGGTGGACCGTTTTCCGTCGGCCATCAAAGCGTTCTACTTTCAACCCGCGCCGGACCGGCCTGAGGTTGCCCTGGGAGTCGATTTCATCGCGCCCGAAGGCTATGGCGAAATCATCGGCGGAGGCCAGCGCATCCACGATCTGGATCTCTTGCTCAAACGCTTGGAGGAGCACCACCTGCCGCGCGAAGCCTTCGATTGGTACATCGACCTGCGCAAATACGGCTCCGTCCCGCACGCCGGCTTCGGCATGGGAGTGGAGCGGTTCACCGCATGGATGTGCGGCCTGGAGCATATTCGGGAAACCATCGCGTTCCCGCGGATGCTGTACCGTACGCGCCCATAGGAGTGATTCTCATGACCCATCGCATTAGCGCTAAGATAGCGGTCGCCATCGCTCTTTTCAGCTCGCCGCAGATGCGGGCGCAGCCGCAGGCATCTTCTTCACCCGCATTCGACGCTGTGTCGGTGAAGCCAAATAAGTCCACAGCGGCTACCGGCGGCAGAGGCATTCACATCAAAGCCGGCCGGCTCACCGCGACGAGGGTGAATTTAATGGCCCTGATTGCGAAAGCATACGACGTTCCCGTCCTGCTCATTTCCGGAGGATCGAATTGGGTCAGCTCGGATGCCTTCGACGTTGAGGCGCAGACCAGCGCCTCCGCCAATGAGGACCAGGTCAAGCGCATGTTACAGACGATGCTGGAAGACCGGTTCCAGCTTAAAGTGCACCACCGCATGAAAACGGTGCCGCTGTCTTCCATGACTATGCCGGAGCGGTCCTCGCTGCTCACCCGGCCCAACCAGGGAGAGACATCCTCGTTGAAGTGGTCGCAGGTTTCGATCGCGGGGCAGAGGGTCACCATGGAAGACCTGGCGAGCTTCCTGACCCGCGCGCGGCGTGAGATTGTCATCGACAAGACCGGGCTCGAAGAGGAGTTCGATTTCAAAATCGACAATACGCCGGGCGCGCCGCCCTGGACGCAGCTTGCCGACTTGGCCCCGGTTCTTCAAAAAGAGCTGGGCCTGGAGTTGACGCCGCATAAGGGCCCGGTTGATACGCTGGTGATCGATCTGGCGGCAAGACCCGCGACCAATTAACGATGAAGTTATGGCTTCGCGTCTTCGAACGGCACTTCGAAGGAGAAGTAATCCTTGCCCGACGCCGCGTCGGCGATTCCATTCACGTAGATAAGAATCCGGCCGCAGAGCGCTGTTGAAGTACACGAACCCGAACACCGATTCGTCTTCCTGCACCAGGCGAGCCGTAAATGCGCGGCCTTCGATTTCCCAGGTGTCCAGCGGACCCTTTTTGTGGCTCGGCAGAGGGATGGGCATGGGCTTCGGAGCCGCGTTCCAGTTTTGCTGATGGCGCCGTCGAATAGCACCACGTCGGAGAGCGCACGCCGCCTTCGGCATGGGAGTGGAGCGGTTCACGGCGTGGATGTGCCGCCTGGAGCATATTCGAGAAACCATCGCGTTTCCGAGGATGCTGTACCGTACGCGGCCGTAGAGCTTGCCCGGCCGCCTCCCGACGAAACACCACGTGTCTCTGAGCCTTCCGGCGCCCAAAACGAGCCTACGCCGGGGAGTCCGAGTGGCGCGTTATCCGCCCCCGGCATCTCAAATTGCAAACCGCGAAGACCTCGGTAAACGCTGGCCGACATAGAAGCGCAAAGGGTGCGGCGCGCACCCCCAAGCCAATCCAGGAACCGATCGTGCCGCACTCCGTTTTGCGCGAGTTCCTCGGAAGGACCTATCGACAAGAGCCTGGGCACAAAGGAGGCGTTGGCGGTGCGCCTAAGGAAGCTCGCCGTCGACGGCGAGAAGACGCTCCAGGGGGTCGCAGAACTTGCGTACCAGCAGAGCTTCCAGGTGTAGACTTTCAGCTGTAGTGCTTTCAGCGTTGAGCACCGCCTTGACCGGACCGCCCGAACCTATCTCTCGTTCGTTCATCGGCGCGCCGGAGTCGGACCGCCTACCGTAGGGATACCGCGTGCCGAGAACCATCGAGCTGGTATACCAAGCGCGCTACATCGGCGAGGTGCGGCACCGTGACGCGAGGAGTCCTGAGGCCGTGCCGAGGTCGAGATCCACCACGAGGAGGCCAGCTCCGGGGCGCGCGTTGGTGTAGGATGTCATCAGATCGTCCAACCGGAGCAATCGCATGAATGTCCGCCACCTCGTGCCGTCCGTGAGCCGCCGGCTCCTGTCCATGGGATCCCTCATGTTGGCGGCCGGCCTGCAGCAGCCGGTTCACGCGTCAGGCGCAGACCTCTCGAAGTTCAGGCGCATCGAGCCGCAGTACATCGCGGCGCTGGGAGACCCCGGGGCCACCTCCGGCAACGGCGCGCAATCATGGGGCCTCTGGAGCCAGGACCCGGGCCCGCGCGGTTGCAAGCTGGACCGCTACGATCAATTGAAGGCGGCCGGCGGCGTGGCGCCGTCACAGTGGAAATTCGACGCTGCGGACTGGTGGCTGGAGGAACACGGCTTGATCATGGAGAAGCCGACCTTTCCGCTGCCTCCTGGGAAATACCTCGTCACGGGCGACCGCAAGGTGACGACCGTGCTGACAATTCAGCCCAAGGACAAGGACGGCAATCAGCGGTGGGAACTCGCCGACGGCGCGACCCTCTACGATGTCACCCATCTCGGATGCCGCTCCGCACGCTACACGCCGGCGACGGCTAACAACTCGTGCTCGCCCGCGAACGTTCGGACCACGGGTTTTCCGGTGAATCCAGGGGCGGCCATGCCCGTCGTGAACGGCTGCCGCAAGCAGGACTACGCGGTTCTCATCGTCGTTGGGCTGCCCGCCACTCACTGAGTGGCCGCACGCAGGGCGCGACCGCTCGCCACGTGACCACGCCGACACCCGAACGCTACTTCTCCACCGAGTGGCCGGAGCGCCTCTAGAACAGATTCATAGCGGAAGGATCAGACCATTGCTCCCGAGTAACGCTATGACCCAATCGAAAGTGCCCCGGCCCGGATCCTTCTGCCCAACTCAACCCTTGTGCGCCGGGGCACCTCCGATTGGGTCATAGCGTTTCTCGTTCCTAATCCCGCTCTGGGCGCTCAGCCTCCGCTTTCTCCGAGTGGCGCTTCACTCGGCCAGAGTCAGCTGCAAGTGCGAGGGTGGAACCGTTGTCGCCGTCTCCGCCCGTGAATAAGACCTTGCCGTTCGCCAGCAAGGTCGCTGTCGAGGCCTCGGGTCCGCTCCTATCGTGCTGAATGTCCCCGCCGCCGGATCGTACAATCCGGCGAGGCCGGCGACGACCAGAACCCTGCCGTCCGCGAGCAAAGTGGCGGACGCCGTTCCAGGTCCCGCTCCAGGGAAGGAACAGGCGGTAAACGTCCCTGAATCGGGATCGTAGAGTTCAGCTAAGGGGGCGCCGGCAGTTTCCCCGCCAACGATGAATACCTTACCGGTATTGAGCAATACGGCGTTGGGATAGACGCGCGGCACCGTCATGTCACCGGTGGGGGTGAAGGTGCCCGTGCTGGGATCGTTCAGTTCTGCACTCGCCGATGTGGGATTGGCCAGATCGCCGCCGCCCGCAAGCAGCACTCGTCCGTCCGCAAGGCGAGTGTAAGAACTGAACGTCCGGCCATCTATTGCGCCCGTGGGGCCGAAACTTCCCGAAACAGGATCATAAAGTTCGGCGCTGCTACCGGTGATCAGAACTTTGCCATTCGAAAGCAGAGTCGCTTGAGGAAACCCCTCAGCGGCGATCAGATTGCCGGTCGCCGTAAACGTTCCCCGCGATTGCGCCGAGAGCACAGCTACACTCGCTGAAAACAGCCGCTGACGAATCATGTTTGGTCTCATTTTCACTCCGCATCTCAGCGCAGGTCACTGGACCGCGATGGTTGTGGTGTTGCTCGATCTGCCGAGATACACCAGGCGGACGGGCGCGGCACTCCCCGCCGCCACCCCTATGGGGACCTGAAAATTCACTTGGAAGTATCCGGGGTAGCCCGGTGCGTCGCCGAACCAAAGCACGTTGGCGAGAAGGCCGCCGACGGCGACCTGCGGCGGGATGGCTCCCCCCTCGGCAAGGCCGCTGACATACATCGACAGAATCTCGCCAGCCGCCGCGGGGGTCTGCGATGAAGCCAACTGTCCCGTGGTCGCGTGCCAGACCGCGCCCTGACCCGGTGCACCTCCGGCGGCGGAGAAGAGCGCGGGCGGTGGGGATACTAACGCAGGGTGGTAGAGTTCCACCGAGGCCAGGCTTCCATAGTCCAGGTCGAAGCCGCCCCATGCCTCACCCCCGGTGATCAGCACATCCCCCGTATTGAGCAGCGTCGCGGTGTGAGACACCCGAGGGTACAACATATAGCCCGCGTAACTAAAGGCGCCTTTGGCGGGATCGTACAATTCCATGCCCGATTCGCTGCCGGAAAAGAAGCAGGAGTTGCCATCACAGCGTTGGCTCAAGCCTCCGGCCATGAGGACAGTGCCGTCCGGAAGTAGCGTCGCCGTGTGGTCTTCCCGGGGTCTCAGCATGGAGGCGGCTGGGGTGAAGATCCCTGACGCCGGGTTGTACAACTCGGTACTATTGAATATCGAGAGGTCCTCATTTGCTCCGCCTGCAACCAGGACCGTGCCGTCCAGGAGCAGGGTTGCCGTCTGCCCGTCAACATAGTCCGGAGCTACCTGGTTTCCAGAAAAACTAACGTACATTGAGCCGCTGAGGCTGAAGGTCCCGGCCGCGGGGTTGTAGATTTGGGCTGCCGGCTCCCTCGCGAATAACACCGTGCCGTCTGGAAGCAGTGTGGAGGTAGAAGCGTTGGCTGTGAAAGCACCTGTCAGGCTTGCCACATAGGGGCCTGCGGAGGTGAACTGCCCGGTGGAAGGATCAAACAACTCGGCGTCAGCGCCCGTAATCAACACTTTTCCATTCGAGAGGAGCGTCGCGTTGAATCCGATCTGCGGCAGCAAAAGGCTCCCGGTCGCGGCGAACTTCCCGGTAGAGGGATCATAGAACTCGGCGGTACCGTTCGACGAGTCACCGCCGACGATCAGTACTCTCCCATCGGGAAGCAGGGTGGCTGTGTGTCTCGATCGCGCGGTTGTCATGTTCCCCGCCGACGTGAGGCTGAGACCCGGCGTAGCCGGATCGTAGATTTCGGCACTGGCCAGCGGCAGATAGGACGGGGACTCTCATTTTCGCCACCGGCGATCAGGACACGACCGTCCTGAAGTAGGGTCGCGGTATGCCACGCCCGGGGTGACTGCATAAAAAGCATTCCATTTATCAGTTGTTGCGCCATCGCCGCACCGGACAATAGAAGGAACAGCATGAGTTTGATTTTCAAGGGTAATCTCCTAAATCACTGGACGGCAATAATAGCCCCCATTGCCGGTATGCAACTCGCGCAACTCCCGTCATTTACTCCACGCTGCGAGAACGAGGTTCGCTACGGTTGGCACATAGAGAACGATGCAACAGATCCTGCCGTAAAACCAGTCGGGAAGGGTTGTAAGAGGGTGTTATACATTTGCATCGCCCTGAAAACAGGCGCTATGCTGGAACCCAATGACGTCCTCGGGATGCTCAGCCGAAGAAGTGCGGAAGTACCTGGAACGCGTACTTGCGAGCCCTGGGTTCGCCCGTAATGAGCGCCTCTCCCGGTTTCTGCGGGTGATCGTCGAGCGCCATCTGGAGGGCCGGGATGGCGAGCTCAAGGAATCCGTCATAGGCATCGAGGTCTTTGGTCGACAGCCCGGGTTTGATGCCAAACTGGACTCTACGGTCCGTACCGAGGCGGGACGCCTCCGCGCTCGGCTGGCCGAATATTACGCAGGAGACGGCATCGGGGATAGAGTGATCATTGAGCTCCCGAAGGGTGGCTATATCCCCGCGTTTCGCCAGTCCGGGGCGGTCGAAAAGGACAAGACGTGGTACCGCCGCACGTGGCTTCGCGGCGCCTTTGCTGTTCTTGCGGTGGCTGTGGCGGCCGCCGGCTGGTGGTGGGCTCAACACGGGCGCGCGCCAATTACCATCGCGGTTCTACCCTTGACCGATTTGAGCCCGGACCCCTCGAACGCTTACTTCGCTGACGGTCTCACCGACGAGATTATCCGAGACCTCTCCATCATCGATGGACTGGCCGTTCGCTCCCACACCTCATCTTTCGTCTTCAAAGACAAGCCGCGGAATGTGCGAGAGGCGGGGGAGCAGCTACAAGCCGAATACATACTGGAGGGCTCCGTCCTGCGCACGGGGCAGAAGTTGCGGATCATTGCCCAACTGGTTCGCGCCCGCGACGATTTTCCTTTGTGGTCAGGCCGATTTGACCGGGAGTTGACCGATGTAGTGGCCATCCAGGACGACATCTCGCGAGGCATCGTGAATAGCTTGCGGTTGAAGCTCGGCCGCGGCCGCCGGCGCTATGAGACGAGCGTCGAAGCCTACGATCTATACCTTCGGGATCGCACTTTGCTACCGCCAGTGGGACAATTGCCGCCGGGAGTCCGGCGGCACAACCCAATTCCCTTCCAAGATGTCATCGCCAAGGACCCCACGTTTGCCCCCGCGTACGCGGGTCTTGCCGAGGCATACTCTACATTGGCGAGTATCGCTGGCGCCGAACCGGACAACCTGGTGAAGATGCGCGAGATGGCCGAACGAGCCATTCAGTTGGACCCTCTGTTGGAAGAAGCTCATGACGCGCTAGGAGTGGTTTACGCACGCGATGGACAATGGAGCCAGGCGGAAGCCAGTTTCCGCCGCGCGATTGAACTCAACCCCAACTCGGAACTGACGCGTGTGAATTACGTAACCTCTCTTCTCTGGCCGCTCGGGAGGATCGACGAGGCAGTTCAGCAGTTGCGTGCGGCCGAAAGATCCGACCCGCTGTCGCCGACCTTGCATTATGTGTACGGCGACGTGCTGATCTCGGCCGGCCGGTTCAAGGACGCGTCCGTACACTGCGCGAAGTCATCGGACATCGCCGAATGTCAAGGTCGCGTATTGCTGGCCGAAGGGAGAATCGACGATGCGGTTAAGATTCTGGTATCAGCCCCGAATACGCGGTATCTGGGTTATGCGTATGGACGCGCCGGACGTCGCCGGGAAGTTGAGGAGCTGGCGGCTGTTTCCCCGGGCGCGCTCCAGCAGGTTTTGATCTATGCCGGGCTTGGGGGACAGGGACGGCACTATCAATGCTTTGCAGCGCATTTTTGAGTTAGGGCCGGTTCGCGTCGGTTTAACGCTTTCACTCCCTGAGTTGAGCTTCATCCGCGAAGACCGTCGCGTGAAAGCCCTTCGGGGAAAAGCCGGTTTGCCGGAATAGGCCCCCACGAGTGAGGCAACGCTAACGGGATCTTCGATTCTCTCACAACCCTCAGTCCCCCGACCTTGGGACTGGGACTTATGAGACGGCTTCTCGTCTAGCACGAGCCCCCGCCGACTGGTTCTCACTGGCGGCGCACGGCGCGCAATTTACCTACGGCTCCAAGTGTATCGTCGGCCACTCGGACAAAGGGTGGGCGGCAGCCGGATAGGGTCCCCGGGAGTCGGCTTGTCGCAGGTAATTCGGGAGAGACGGTCACCTGAATGTAAACGCCCTGTCGTAGCAGCAAGTCTGTGATTCCCAAAATAGGCGGGAAGACGCGCACTCGGAACGATCAAGTTACGGCTTAGCGTCTTCGAACGGCACCTCAAACGAGAAGTACTCCTTGCCCGATGCCGCGTCGGCGATTCCATTCACGTACAGATAGGAATCCGGCCGCAGAGCGCTGTTGAAGTACACGAACCCGAACACCGATTCGTCTTCCGGCACCAGGCGAGCCGTAAATGCGCGGCCTTCGATTTCCCAGGTGTCCAGCGGACCCTTTTTGTGGCTCGGCAGAGGGATGGGCATGGGCTTCGGAGCCGCGTTCCAGTTTTTATTGATGGCGCCGTCGAACAGCACCACGTCGGAAGGGGGCATCGGATCCAGGCGGTGATTCTGCACGTCCACCAGCTCGGTTTCGAGATGCAGCCGGAGCGCCTTCCCGGTGTCGTTCTTGATCACCACCAGGATCGGCAGAATGCCGTACTTGTACGGATTCACTTTGTCGAAGGCGGCCTTGGCCTGATCCTCGCTGGTGTAGGGCACCGCGGCGATGGTGATGTTGGCGATGGTCTGGTGGCCCGGGTACGTAGACGCCGGCTTGGGTGCGAAGCGCGCCTTGTCGGCCGCCACAGCCACCGCTATACTCAAGAGAACGATTAACGCCACTCGTCTCATTTATTTCCTCTACCAGGTCCTGCAGATCGTCCTAAGCCCACTGGTCGCCCTGTATCTACTGTACCGGGGAATTCGCCAGCGCGTTTACTTCGCCGGGCTGGCGGAGCGTCTGGGTTTCCTGAGGTGCGTTCCGCCGGCATCTCTCCAGTCGACGGGTTCCAGGCGCCATCTGGTTTCATGCCGTCTCGGTCGGAGAAGTCCTTTCGGCGGTCGAACTCATCCGCCGCCTGCGCTCGGCAGCTGCCTGACGCGGCCGTTTTCCTCTCTACCACCACTCTGGCCGGCCGCGCCTTGGCCGAGCAGCGGCTGTCTGGCGTCGTCGAAGGCATCTTCTTTGCGCCTCTCGATTATCGATCCGTGGTCCGCCGGGTGTTGCGCCGCCTTCGCCCTGCGGCCGTGGTGATTCTGGAAACCGAAATCTGGCCCAATCTGTATCGCGAAGCCAAGCGCGCCGGAGCGTCCCTGCTGATGGTCAACGGCCGCATCTCCGATCGCGCCTTGCCGGCTACCGCTCCGCCAGCGGCTTCTTCCGCCACGTCCTGATTTGGCCCGACGCCATCTTTACGCAGTCGGACGAAGACGCCCGCCGCTTCCGTATCGCCGGCGCACCGGAGGGCCGGGTTTCGAGCGCAGGCAATCTCAAGTATGATTTCACCCCGCCGGATTCCGGCATCCCGGCTGACATTGCCGCCGGCTTCCTTGATGGGAGACCGCCAGAGGCGGTTTGGATTGCGGCTAGCACCATGCCGCCCAAGGAGTCGTCCGATCCGGATGAAGATGACGCGGTTATCGCCGCGTTCTCGGCCATCGACCGTCCGGGGCTGCTGTTGATTCTTGCGCCGCGCAGGCCGCAGCGGTTTGACGCCGCGGCGGAAAAGCTCACCCGCGCCGGAATCCCTTTCGCGCGCCGCACCGCTCTCAAATCCGCTCCGGACGGCGCCCGCGTCCTGCTGCTCGATTCCATCGGCGAACTGGCCGCGCTGTTTGAGCGCGCCGACGTGGTCTTCATGGGAGGCACCCTGGCTTCGCGCGGAGGCCACAATATTCTCGAGCCCGCGTACTTCTCGAAGCCTGTGATCGCCGGCCCGCACATGGAAAACTTCGCTGCGATCGCGGAAGAATTCTCGGCCCATCACGCGCTGGTTCGCATTGCCGCGCCGGAGCAACTGGCGTCCGCCGTCACGGGCCTGCTGGACGACTCCGCAGCCGCGCGTTTGATCGGCGCGAAGGCCCGGGAGCTGGCGGTGGCCAAGCGCGGCGCGGTCGGGCGGATCACGGCGGAGATCCGCAAATACGCCGGACTGGGTGTGCCCAACCCTTTGCGAACTCTTCCCGCTCGCGCCGTTCTCACGCCGCTAAGCTGGATCTGGCGCGCCGGGCACCACGTCAACTTTTCACGAAAGCTCGCCGCGCAGAAATCGCTCGATGTTCCAGTCGTCAGCGTCGGTGCGCTGGTGATGGGCGGCGCGGGAAAGTCGCCGGTGGTCGCGCATCTGGCCGAGCGGCTCTACGCCGCGGGACGAAACCCCGCCATCCTCACCCGCGGCTACCGCCGCCGCTCCAGCCGGGGCATCGTCACCGTTGCCCGGGGAGCGGCCGCGCCGCTCGATCAAACCGGCGACGAGGCGCAAATGTTCGTCCGCGCCGGGACTGCGCATGTCGGCATCGGGGCCGACCGCTTCACGGCCGGCCTCAAGATGATCCAGAGCTTCCATCCCGGCATCTTCCTGCTCGACGACGGCTTCCAGCACGTTCGTCTCCGGCGCGACGTAGATATCGTTTTGATCGACGCCCTCGATCCCCTGGCCGGCGGCGTGTTTCCCCTGGGCCGTCTGCGCGAGCCTTTCGAAAACGTGGCTCGCGCCACGGCCATCCTGATCACCCGCGTCGAACCGAAACAAAGCGTCGCCGGAATCGAACAATTGATCCGCCGGCATAACCAGAGTGCGCCGGTCTTCCTCAGCCGCGTCGTTCCGCGCGAATGGATTCGTTTCGGCGACGGCGCTCCCGGGCCTCACCCGTTTCACCGCGTGGGCGCCTTCTGCGGGCTCGGTTCACCCAATTCCTTCTGGCGCACGCTGGAGCATCTGGGGCTTGAAGTTGCGTTCCGGCGGGTGTTTAGCGATCATCATCCCTACAGCCCTTCGGAGTTGCGCCGTTTGGCCGCCGAGGCCAAGGCCGAGGGCGTAGAAGCTTTAGTGACCACGGAAAAAGACGTCATGAACCTGTGCGAAGGAGCCTCCGCCCTGCTTGCGCCGCATGCTCTGTATTGGCTCAAGATCGGCGTTGAAATCGAGCGCGAGGAGGAGCTGCTGAGCATCCTCTTAACGCCGCGCCCTTTATGAGAACCGCAATTTTCGGAGGCACCTTCGATCCCATCCATTCCGCTCACCTGGTGGTGGCGCATGAGGCGGCGGAGGCGTTTGCGCTCGACCGGGTGCTGTTCATCCCGGCGGCCAACCCTCCCCACAAGGAAGCCGGCGCTCCGTATGAAGACCGCTATCGGATGGTGGAGCTGGCCTGCGCCGCCGATCCCCGTTTTCTTCCGTCGCGCTTAGAAGAGGGTCGGGCCGGCACAGGGCCGTCAGGCTCCGTTGTGCCGGCGAATTCACCTGCGAGTTCAATGGAGAAGAGTTATTCCATCCACACCATCGAGCGCCTGCGTGCGCTCGAAGCCCGCACAGGGCCCTCAGGCTCCGTTGTACCGGCGAGTTCCGAACCCCGCA
The DNA here is from genome assembly GCA_963765185.1 of Bryobacterales bacterium. GTDB lineage: Bacteria > Acidobacteriota > Terriglobia > Bryobacterales > Bryobacteraceae > Palsa-187. The sequence continues at coordinate 128,005 of CAVXWB010000159.1, read as the reverse complement.
CAGGGCCGTCAGGCTCCGTTGCGCAGGCGAGTTCCGAAGCCCACACATGGCCGTCAGGCTCCGATGTGCAGGCGAGCTCCGGAGCCAGCACAGGGCCGTCAGGCTCCGATGTACGGGCGAGCTCCGGAGCCAGCACAGGGCCGTCAGGCTCCGATGTACGGGCGAGTTCCGAAGCCCGCACAGGGCCGTTAGGCTCCGTTGTGCGGGCGGGTTCCGAGGAAGCCCGCACAGGGCCGTCAGGCTCCGTTGTGCGGGCGAGCTCAGAGGAAGACACGCTGTTCTTCATCATCGGGGCCGACGCCTTCGCGGACATCCGCTCCTGGCGCCGCTGGGAGGACGTGGTGGCTGGAGTCGAATTCATCGTAGTGACCCGTCCAGGGCACGTCTACGATAGCCCTCCCGGCGCACGCGTGCAGCCGGCTGGAGACCATCGCGCTGCCGGTTTCTTCCTCGGAGATCCGGCTGGAGTTGTCGAAGGGCGGAACGCCTTCGGACCTGCCTCCGGCGGTGGCCGAATACATTCACGCTCACGGCCTGTACCGCTCACCCCTGGATTGAAGTATGAGATTGACGTATGATTGTCATGATTGTGGAGGTCCACCATGAGGAAATTCGCGTTTCTCGCAGCGTTCGCATCGATGATGGTTTCCTGGGTTGTGGTTTCTAAAAGCCTCGCCCAGAACCCGCCCCCGCCGCTCCCCAAACAGGCCAAGCTCTACAACACGGCCAAGCAGAAACTGCTGGATGGCAAGCAGGTGTTCAGCTACACCCAATCCAAGGCCGACCCGGCAGAATATTGCGAAAAGGCCAAGCACTACGATTTCACGTGGTTCGAAATGCAGCACAGCACGCTCGAGTTCCGCGACGTCGAAGCCATGATCGCGGCTTGCCCGCACGTTGCCGCCACCCCCATGATCCGCCTGCCCGACGCGCAGGAATGGCACATCCAGCATTCCACCGACATCGGCGCGCTGGGCGTGATTATCCCCACCGTCGACGACGTCGATCGTGCGCGCGAGGGCGCCAAATGGGCTCGCTTCCCTCCCGTCGGCCGGCGCAGCTCGGGCCAGGGCCAAGCGCCGCAGATCTGGGGCATCCAGGGCGTCAACTACCGCCAGACCATCAATGACAACATGCTGGTGACGATCATGATTGAAACCCCCACGGGCGTCGCCAACGCCTATGACATCGCGTCGGTGCCCGGCGTCGATGTGGTGATTATCGGCAACAACGATCTGGCTTCTTTCTCCGGATTTGCGCAGAACACCCCTGAATATCAGGCGATGATGACCAAGGTACACGACGATGTCCTGCGAGCCGGCAAGATTTTCGGCCAGGCCAACGCCATGTACGCCACCGGCAACCCGCTCAGTAAGGACGCCAGGTTCTTCCAGAACGGCCCGTCCAACGACGGCTACACGCCTCCCGGCCGTGGCGGCCGAGGCGGCCGAGGTCCAAATCCCAACGCTCCGCCTCCCGGCGAGGATGGTAAGTAAGAAGACGGGAAGTAAACTCAACCCACAGCGCCCAGGCAGCTCTCGATCGTATCCGCCGCGAAATCGGCTTGATCCTTGGTAATGACCAGGGGCGGACACAAACGGATGGAATTGGGGCCGGCGCCCAGCACCAGGAGCCCGCGCTCGAAGCACATTTGCACGATTTGATCGCGCAGCAGCGGCGCGCGTTCCTTGGTTTCCTGGTCATTCACCAGCTCGATCCCGATCATCAGGCCCAATCCGCGGACGTCGCCAACGTTGCGGGAGCGCTGGGGCAAATCGCGCAGTCTCGAAAGAAGGTGCGCGCCCACCTGCGCTGCATTGTCGATCAATTCCTGCTCCAGGAGCTGGATGGTCGCCAGCGCGGCTGCGACAGCCACCGGATTCCCTCCGAAGGTGCTGGCGTGCGCGCCAGGAGGCCAGTTCATCAGCTCGGCCCGGGCCACGGTCGCCGACAGAGGCAGGCCGCTGGCGATGCCTTTGGCCAGAGCGATCACGTCCGGAACTGCGTCGAAATGCTCACAGGCGAACATCTTGCCCGTCCGTCCCATGCCGCTCTGGACCTCGTCGAAAATCAGCAGGATGCCGTATTTGTCCGCCACTCGGCGCAGCTCGTCGAAAAACTTGCGGGGCGGGACGATGTAGCCGCCTTCGCCCTGCACCGGCTCGACGAAGATGGCGGCGCAGTCTTCGGCGGGCAAAGTAGTTCTAAACAGCTCGGATTCAATCACTTGGACGCACTCGACTGCGCAGGTATCCGGGGTTTTTCCATAAGCGCAGCGATAGCAGTACGCGTAAGGAACGTGATGCGCGCCCGGCATCATGGGAAAGAAGCCCTTCTTTTGTATGCTCTTAGAAGCCGTCAGCGCAAGCGATCCCATGGTCCGGCCATGAAACGCTCCCAGGAAGGCAATAAACTGGCCCCGGCCGGTGTGATAGCGGGCCAGTTTGATGGCCGCCTCGATGGCCTCTGTCCCCGAATTCCCGAAGGAAACTCTCCTGGGAACTCCGCCCGGCACTAAACTTGCTAGCTTCTCGGCTAGCTGGACCATGTTTTCGTAATAGAAGTCGGTTCCCGACATATGGATAAGACGAGAGGCTTGCTCTTGAATGGCATGAACAACGAGGGGATGGCAGTGCCCCGTCGCGACGACCGCAATCCCGGCGGCGAAGTCGAGAAAGCGGTTTCCATCGGGGTCTTCGACGATGGCGCCTTCGCCGCGTTCCGCGACCAAGGGGTAGGAGCGGGTGTAGGAAGGCGAGATAACTTGTTGATCCCGTTCAATGATTGCCTTTGCTTTTGGGCCGGGGAGTGAAGTGAGGAGGCGGGGAAGCTTGCTTTCCATACCTGATAAGAGTACGCTAAGATTATTGAACTGTCAAAGACTAAATGTGTTAAAATTTTGGGTGGAGAAGACGAAAAGGTAGTGGGATATGGATTTCAATCGTTTCACTGAAAAGCTTCAGGAAGGCATCCGGGCGGCGCAATCGCTGGCCGGCCAGAGGGGCCAGCAGCAACTCGACGTAGAGCATTTGTTGGTGGCTTTGCTGGAACAGGATGGCGGTTTGACGCAGTCGATCCTGGCCAAGAGCGGGGTCAAGCTGGAAGAGCTGCATCGCCGCCTGACGGAGCAGTTGGACAAATTGCCGCGCGTTTCGGGCGGGGCGGTCGGCGTGGATCAGATTTATGTCACGCCGCGATTGCAGTCGCTTCTGACCAAGGCAGAGACCGAAGCCAAGCGGATGAAGGACGAATACGTCTCGGTGGAGCATGTTCTGCTGGCCGCGACCGACGAAAAGGCCTTCAAGGATCTGGGTCTGACACGCGAGCGGCTTATGCGCACTCTACAAGAAGTGAGGGGCTCGCAGCGAGTGACGACGCAGAATCCGGAAGCGACCTATGAGGCGCTCGAAAAATACGGGCGCGATCTGACCAAGCTTGCGGCGCAGAACAAGCTGGATCCGGTGATTGGGCGCGACGAGGAGATTCGCCGCGTGATTCAGGTTCTATCGCGGCGCACCAAGAACAACCCGGTGCTGATCGGCGAGCCGGGCGTGGGCAAGACGGCGATTGTCGAAGGCTTAGCTCAGCGCATCATGCGCGGCGACGTGCCGGAGGGGTTGAAGGATAAAAAAGTCGTCGCGCTGGACATGGGCGCGCTGATCGCCGGAGCGAAGTTCCGGGGCGAGTTTGAGGAACGGCTGAAGGCGGTTCTCAAAGAGGTCCAAACCGCGGAAGGCAAGATCATCCTGTTTATCGACGAGCTGCACACGGTGGTGGGGGCGGGGAAGGCCGAAGGCTCGATGGATGCCGGCAACCTGCTGAAGCCGATGCTGGCTCGAGGGGAGCTGCATTGCATCGGCGCGACCACGCTGGACGAATACCGCAAGTACATCGAAAAGGACGCCGCGCTCGAGCGGCGCTTCCAGACGGTGCTGGTGGACCAGCCCTCGGTGGAAGATACGATCTCGATTCTGCGCGGGCTGAGGGAGCGCTACGAAGGCCATCACGGCGTGCGCATCAAGGATTCGGCCCTGGTGGCGGCGGCGGTACTGAGCCAGCGCTATATCGCCGACCGCTTCCTGCCCGACAAAGCCATCGATCTGGTGGATGAAGCGGCGGCGAAGCTGCGCACGGAGATCGACTCCATGCCGGCCGAGCTGGACGAGAGTCTGCGGCGGCAGATGCAGTTGGAGATCGAACGCGAGGCGCTGAAGAAGGAACACGACGCGGCGTCGCGGGAGCGGCTGAAGAAGATCGAGAAGGAGCTGGCGGAACTGAAAACAGACTCGGCTTCGCTCAAAGCCCAGTGGCAGGCGGATCAGGAGGCCATCAAGAAGCAGAGGGAGGTCCGCGCCAAAATCGAGCAGGTGAAGCAGGACATCGAGCAGGCCGAGCGCGCTTACGATCTGAACAAAGCCGCGGAGCTTAAATATGGACAGCTGGCGGCGCTGGAACGCGAGTTGGCCAAGCCGGCCCGCGAGCCGGTGCTGCTGAAAGAAGAGGTCACCGAAGAAGACATCGCGCAGGTGGTGAGCCGCTGGACCGGGATTCCTCTATCGAAATTGCTGGAGGGCGAGATCCAGAAGCTGATGCACCTTCCGGAAGAGCTGCACAAACGCGTCATCGGGCAGGACGAGGCCGTCGACGCTGTGGCGGACGCAGTGATGAGGGCTCGCGGAGGGTTGAAAGATCCCAAGAGGCCGGTGGGCAGCTTCCTGTTTCTGGGGCCGACGGGCGTCGGAAAAACGGAGCTGGCTCGGGCGCTCGCGCAATTTCTCTTCGACGACGAAAGGGCGCTGATTCGCATCGACATGTCGGAGTACCAGGAGAAGCACACGGTCTCTCGGCTGGTGGGCGCGCCTCCTGGTTACGTCGGCTATGACGAGGGCGGGCAACTGACCGAGGCGGTGCGCAGGAAACCGTACTGCGTGGTGCTGCTGGATGAAATTGAAAAGGCCCACAGCGACGTGTTTCACGTGCTGCTGCAGGTGCTCGACGACGGGCGCCTGACCGACGGCCAGGGTCGCACGGTGGACTTCAAGAACACCATTGTGATCATGACCTCCAACGCGCCCAAGGAGGAGCTGCCGAGGCTATTCCGGCCGGAGTTTCTGAACCGGGTGGATGAGATTATCGACTTCCACAGGCTGACGCGCGAAGACCTGAAGAAGATCGTGGAGATCCAACTGGCATCGCTGAAGGCCCGGCTGGCGGAAAGAAGGATTGAGCTGGAGCTGACGGAAGCGGCGCGCGAGAGGCTGATTGAAGCCGGCTACGATCCGGCCTACGGCGCAAGACCGCTGAAGAGGGCGATTCAGAAGGAACTGGAGACGCCGCTGGCCAGGAAGCTGGTGGCGGGCGAGATCCACGATGGGCAGAAGGTGCGGATTGACGTAGCAAAGGGCGGGATGGTTTTCGAAATAGAGTCCCCGGTGCGGGCCGCTGCATCATAAGAAATACGAAAGGGAGAAATATGGCAGAAGCGATGGATAATTCGATGCGGATGCTGCCGTTGCTGGCGCTGAAGAATTCGGCGCTGTTTCCGGGAGTGATGATGCCGCTTTCGGTAGGACGGAAGGGTTCGGTGGCCGCGGTGGAAACCGCGCTGGCGACCGAAGGGAAAGAGTTGGTGGTGGTGGCGCAGCGGGACGCGTCGATGGATGCGCCGCATGGCGACGATTTATATACGGTGGGCACCAGGGCGGCCATCCGCCGCTATCATCACGCGCGGCCCGACCAGCTGGACATCATGGTGCTGGGCATGGAGCGCGTGGTGATCGTGAAGGTGGAAGAGAACGGCCACATGGTGGCGCGCATCCGGCCGCTGCCGCTACCCGACGATTCCACCCGCGAGACCGAAGCTCTGACGCTGTCGCTGGTGGAGCTGGGAGTCAAATTCGTGAAGCTGGCGCAAGGCGGCGCGGGGCAGCCGGATCTGGCGCAGATGTTCGGCGCCGAACAGGACCCGCTGCAACTGGCGTTCACCATCGCTTCGGTGATGAACCTGGACGCGGCCAAGGAGCAGGCGCTGCTGGAAACGCCGACGCGCCTGGAAGGGCTGCGCATGGTGCACGGCTGGCTTTCGCACGAAGTGGACGTGCTGGAGCTGCGCCAGAAGATCGCCAATGAAGCGCGCACGGAGATGTCCAAGGAGCAGCGCGAGTATGTGCTGCGCCAGCAGAAGCGCGCCATCGAGACGGAGTTGGGCGAGAAGAACGGGGATCAGGCGGAGATCGAGAAGCTGCGCGAGCGTCTGACTGCCGCGGATCTGCCGGAGGACATCCGCAAGGAAGCGGAACGGGAGCTGGGACGGCTGGAGAAGCTGCCGGCGGCTCAGCCGGAGTTCAACGTGATCCGGACATGGCTCGAGTATGTGATCGAGCTGCCGTGGAACAAGAAAAGCGAAGACAGCCTGGATCTGCCGAGGGCGCGGCAGGTGCTCGACGAAGATCATTACGGAATCGCAAAGGTGAAGGAACGGATTATCGAGCAACTGGCGATCCTGAAGCTGAATCCGGAGGCGAAGGCTCCGATTCTGTGTCTGGTGGGGGCTCCTGGAGTGGGCAAAACCAGCCTGGGGCAATCCATCGCAAGGGCTCTGGGACGCAAGTTCGAGCGCATGAGCCTGGGCGGGATGCACGACGAGGCGGAGCTGCGCGGGCACAGGCGCACGTATATCGGCGCGCTGCCGGGCCGGCTGATTCAGGCAATGCGCCGGGCGGGATTCGCGAATCCGGTGCTGATGCTGGATGAAGTCGACAAGCTGGGCCGCGATTTCCGCGGCGATCCGGCGGCGGCGCTGCTGGAAGTGTTGGACCCGGAGCAGAACAAGGCGTTTCGCGATAACTACCTGGATTTGCCGTTCGATTTGTCGAAGGTGTTGTTCATCACCACGGCCAACACGCTGGATACGATTCCGGCTCCGCTGCTGGACAGGATGGAGATTCTGCGCCTGTCGGGTTATAGCGAAGAAGAGAAGATGCAGATCGCGCTGCGGTACTTGCTGCCGCGGCAGTTGAAGCACGCCGGGCTGACGGCGGAGCAGTGCGCCATCACGGATGGGGCGCTGCACAAGCTGATCGCGTCGTACACGCGCGAGGCGGGGGTGCGGCGGCTGGAGCAGGTGCTGGGCCGGATCATCCGCAAAGTCGCGGTGAAGTTCGCCGAGGGCTCGACCGAAGCGGTGATCGTGAGGGGCGAGGACGTGCCGGAGCTGCTGGGGCCGGAAGCGATTCTGCCGGAGCAGGCGCGCAAGGAGCTGCCTCCGGGCGTGGCCACGGGTCTGGCCTGGACGGAGACGGGCGGAGACGTGCTTTACATTGAAGCCGCGCTGCTGCCCAACGGCAAGGAGCTGACCATCACGGGTCAACTGGGCGAGGTGATGCAGGAATCGGCGAAGACGGCGCGCAGCTATCTGTGGAGCCACGCGCGGGAGTTCGGCCTGGAGCCCGAGATGTTCCTGAATTCCGGTCTGCACATTCACGTGCCGGCGGGCGCGATTCCAAAGGATGGTCCTTCGGCGGGCGTGACCATGACCACGGCGCTGGCGTCTCTGTACTCGGGTATTCCGGCGCGCAACGATACGGCGATGACGGGCGAGGTGACCTTAACCGGGCTGGTGCTGCCGATCGGCGGCGTGAAGGAGAAGGTGCTGGCGGCGCGGCGCGCGGGTTTGAAGCGCGTGATCTTGCCGCGCGGCAATCAGAAAGACCTGCGCGACTTGCCGGAAGAGGTCCAGCTGGAGATGGCGTTCGTGTTCGCGGACCGGGTGGAAGACGTGATCGCGGAGATGCTGCCGGGGGTGGTGCAATCGCGGCCGATTGCGCCGGCGAGGGCGGCGTGAGTCCTGGCGTGTGCATAAGGAAGCCCGTAGCTATGCTAGCCGCAGTGCCTGGTGGGCGGCCCGCACCTGGGTGGAGAGCGAACACCCCAAGGGCATCGCGTTCAGTCTCAGAGCGCTAAACATTCAGCGTTCCTATTCAGGTTCCCACGCCGACCTCCCAACCAAGCGGGGTACCCATCGGCCGCGGCGGCATCGGGCACCGCAAAGCTCCACGCCGTGATGCCGTCGCTCGTGATGGCCTGGACTGTGCCGTCGTTTTGGAGCGCGAAGACACCCGCTAAGGCTGTTGGGCTCTGGAGCGCGAAGACATCCGCTATGCCTATTGCGCTCGGAACTGCCGGGACAATAGTCGCCGGCTCAGGATCACCGCCTGCGTCGAATTACTTTCGGCCAGTATCTGCCAAGCCAGTTTCTTTTCGCCGCGCACGGAAGTGAACCCATAAATCGCGGCTGTAGAAAATCACGATCGCAAAAGCCCACAGCAGGTATGTGACGCCAACCAGCAAGGAGCGGACAGGTGAGCCCATTGGTTTGTTGTCTACGACCGCGAACACTCCCACGAATACCCCGAAGAGCGCGGCAAGCGTGTCGATCAGCCCCCGCCCTCGAGCGCGCGGAGTTAAGACTCTCTGACATCTTCCAGCCACTTCCAGCACGACCGCGTACCAAAGCAGCCAAACCAACCCAAAGTAGACGACTGTTTCGAAAATCGGCGCCAGCGGATAGCACCCAGTCCAGGGGCTGTACATGTGTTCCGCAGGGCAGAATTGCATCGCGAACCTTTCCAGGCAATATCGCAATACCGTTGCCGGCGCATTAACTGCGAATCCCAACTGGAGGACGAAGTCTCCCACTAACGGATGTTCGAGTGACTCCGGCCTACTAAAAATGCTCATTGTCACGGCCGCGGCAATCGCGGTCTGAATGAACGGCAACGTGAATCGCGTTCTTAGTCTCAATGGTTCCTCACCGGAAACTGGGACAGGAGTTGAGGACATTATTCCTAATGTAGATGCTGATATTTACAGATGGCTGCCCGATACCCAACTTGCTTTCGAGATCGGAGTCATAGAGGCCCGTCATCCCGTGGAGAGCTTCATGGAACAGGTTACTTTCGTTTTGTATGTTTGCCCCATTGACGCCTGCACCGTTCGCGCTCGGGTCGATGCCGACGCCAAAGCCATTGTCGCCCGATCCTGGTGGCGTGTATGCGGGCTGCCAGAAGGATTCTAGAGGCTCGCTGGGGGTAACGGTGACCGCGGTTACGCCGACAGCGTCGCCAAAGTGGTAGCCGACTGTCTGGGGCGGGTTATATCCAGGTATGTTGCAAGTCGCCATATGTCCACCGCACTGAGCCGCGTGGTAATCGTATGTCGATGTTGGGCCATTGTAGAAGACGGGGGCGCGCTGAAGATAACCCACGAATTGTGAGGGGACAACCGGAGAGGTGAAGAACCAGTTAAGGAGCCCTCCAAACGTCACTTTGCTGAAGACATAATTTTGGGCAGCAGTTTGGCATTGAGGATCCGTCATGAGTTGACTCACGAGATCCTGCTTGGCGTTTTGCATCAAATCACCCGGCCCAGGGCAAGGGGTCGGAGCGCCATGCGTAGTCACGGTGCAGTTGTCAAGAGGCGGGAACCACAGCGGCGGCACCGCCGTATTGTTTCCCGAGTTGTTTCCGCCGGCGAATGGCCACCAGCTCTTGGCGATACTGACCATCTTCTTCACGACCTCTTCTACGGATCCAACTTGATAGGCGTACCCCGGCCACGACTGCGTGGCGAAGTTGATCAGGCCTGTGGCGTTCCCGTTCTGATCATAGGCGATCCCCGACTGCCCGATCACTCCCCCATCGGCGGTTGCTATCAGAGGCTGCTCATTGGGCACCATCCAGAGGACGTTGCCGCCTTGGTCGAAAGCGACCATATTCCATCTGACCAACGCCATCATTCACGAATGTTACCGACCCGACAAACGAGCCGTCCTGGGCCTGAAGTACGGGAAACACAGGTGTCGTTCCGTTCTGGACTTCCTGACCCGGCAATATGGGCCCGTTCAGAATACTTACGCTGGTGCCGGTTGTGATCGCCATGCCATACTGCGTAGGAAAACAACTTCCCCTGAAGAAAGTCGAGCCCCCAGGTAAGCACTACGCCTGTATCGGCATTAGCGATCATTCCGAGTCCGAGGCTCGTGAGCGTCAGGAAAGTAAAAGTTAGAGTTTGAGGCCAGCGGTACCGCATCCAGGATCGTCAGAACGTTTGACGCCCCCGAGCTGCTTAGCTGCAAGAGGCGCAGGTGAGCCTTCACGATGGAGCAATCATTGAATTCGTTGTACGCGAAAGCCCATGTAGGCGTTGCCCGTTCCCACAACAGACTGGAAATGGCGGAAGCCACGTTGGCGTAACCCGTAGGACGCTATTCTACGTTGCGGCCAGCGCGTTTGAAGCGATAAAGCTCGTGCAAGATGGGAATGGCGATGGCGACGACGATTGCCGTAGTAAAGCCAAACCAAACATCCTGAAAACCAAGTTGCCAAAGTCCAGCCACAACGATCACGGAACCAACCGCTCCCAGAAATGCATCTTTCGCGATGGCACCGCTCCTAACGCTAAGCTTCAAAGCAAGAGAGCCTAAGACCCCCGAGGCAGTGCTCACAAGGAGTGCAATGAGTGTAAACTGCAAATATGCGGGAAGAGCGAAACCGCTGTAGCCTGAATACATGTTATTTTTTGCTTTCCCAGAAGGCGTAGCGCTTGCGTTGAATCCGTCCTGGCGTCCGCGATTCATTGTGCGGAGCGGTATCCGTGGAGTCTAAATTCATGGCGGTTCCTTTTACTATCAAACCTCGAGTCAGTGGGAACAGTCGTTCTTGACCTGAACAAGCACGTTGTTCCAAATATTGTCTTCGATGGCGCTTCCTGCGGCGCTGTAGCCGGCTGCGGCCTCCTTATTTGCAAACGTTCCGTTCACGCTGATCGTAAAATTCAGGAGGCCGGCACCAGGCGAGCTTGCAGCAAAACTGATTGTAGCCGGGTACAGGACGTGGCCCGGCAGCGTCGTAAAAGTAAAACTGGTAGAAATCAGTTGCGAGACCGTCACATTTACGTTGAACGTCTTCGAATTAATGAATCCGCCGGTGAGCGAGTCCACGTTGACATTCTGAATATTTATTGTGGCCCCTAGCGTCACAGTCCCGGTGAAAGCGACTGTTTCGTGGACGGCCCACGGAATGAGGTGGAAAGAGGAGTGGCCGTCCCAGTTCGCAAACGTACCGAAATTCGCCTCCATGTCCGAGATGATCTGAGACGGACTCTTGGTGCAAGAAAAGTTGCTTAGCGGATAGGACTTGACGACATCAGGCGGGTCGTCGGAATGGTCAGTTTCACCGAACACCCACGCCAACGAGGGGTAGCAGCATTCCAGGAACGCTGCTTGGTTGTGTGATGGGTTGCCACCACCAAAGCCCCAGACACTGGCAGAGCTCAGGTCATCAAAGAAGGGCTCGTTGATCAGGGGCAGCGCCACAGAAGCGACGCCACCCGACGCAAGTTGGTACCATTCCGCTGACCATGAAATCACGGCACTTGGATTTTCGGCCTGCCCCGTCGCCGCTCCATTTTGGTCATAGATGATGCCAGATTGCCCGATCACTCCCCCATCGGCGGTTGCTATCAGAGGCTGCTCGTTGGGCACCATCCAGAGGACGTTGCCGCCTTGGTCGAAAGCGACCATACTATATTGCTGGTTATAATTCAAGTTCCACGCCGACCCGACAAACGAGCCGTCCTGGGCTTGCAGTATGGGAATCACAGATATCGTCCCGCCCTGGTCCGGCTGACCGGGCAATATGGGCCCGTTCACAATACTTACGCTGGTGCCGGTCGTAATCGCCATGCCATACTGCGTCGGATAGGTAGATTCCCCTGCAACAAAGACCAGTCCCCAGGTGAGCACTACGCCTGTATCGGCATTGGTGATGAGGCCGAGTTGGAGTTGTGTCGCGTCAGGCGGGTAGATAAGCGGAGCCGCATCCAGCATCGTCAGAACGTTTGACGCCCCCGAGCTGCTTAGCTGCAAGAGGCGCAGGTGAGCCTTCACGATGGTGCAGGCGTTGAATTCGTTGTACGCGAAAGCCACGTAGGCGTTGCCATCGCCCGCAACGATAAAATTGGACAGGAAGCCCGTCATGTTAGCGACACCGTAGGACGTTCCGCTGTTCAGACAATTCCCCGGGAGGGTCGGCGTGGGTCTAACCTCCCCTTGAAGATAGTCAGGGCCCCAGGTAGGCACTACGTCAGTATCGGCATTGGTGATCATGCCGAGTTCGAGGCCCGTCGCGTCAGGCGGGTAGTTAAGCGCATCCTCGTCGCTCCGCAATCGTACCCGAAATCGTTCGTTATATGCGTAGGGAATGTAGGCGTTGCCATCGCCTGCAACAGTGCCATCAAAGATGAATTTCGACAATTCATGGTAGCCGTGCGGCGTCAGATTTTCGCGACAGCCAGCGCGCGTTTGGCGTCTTCAAGGAATCGGCGCCATTCTATCTCCCGCCTCTGTAATAGGTATTCCAGCGCGTTAGTGACGGCGTACAGAATTGCGCAGTGCGTTAAGCCAAACCCTAAGAGTTCGAGCAACCGAATGGCGCAATGTAAGGTGTACCCGCCCTCGAGCCGGGTTATTCTTGCAAGGTCCTCGTAGACGGCCGATGCGGAGAACCAGATCATCGTCAGCGACAACACAATCGTCACGCTACAAATGAACCTCAGTAGCTTGACGTCTCCGACTGTAGATTCGCGCAGCTTGGCGAATCCTTCCTCCGCGGACTGGAGATTCGCATAAGCGGCAGCTGGTGCCTCGACTGTTCCCCTAAATGCGGAGACAAGTGAACGCGGGATGCCCCCCAACAGGACTCTCACCAAGGGGAATATTGAGCGAGCGAGCGAGGCCAACAACAAGAGTAAGAGAATTCGGAGAAAATCTCTTACGATGTCCGGCTGGACCTTCCAGAACGAAACAATGCCTTCCATTTCCACCTCACGATCCTATGGGCATGACTGGGCGGCCATGTCATACGGTAAGTTGCTGGGGTCGTATAGCACCTGATTTATTATCCACGTCGTTATGTAGCAGGACGGAAGCGTCTGCCCCAGGTAACTCGCCAAATTCAGGTCCTGTATACCAAGGAGCCCGTGGAGCGCTTCGTGGAATAGGCTCGCCTCATTTCCAATATTCAGACCATTGAAATCAGTGAGAATATACGATGGGCGAAAGAAGCTGAGCATTGGGGTAAGCGGCTTGATTGGCGGCGCGGTCGACGGTGTAGCGGTTATGATATCCACTTCCGTTGGCGGCGCGGAATACATCTGGAAGTAACCCGCTACACTTGGACCTGTGAATGTGGCCGCAAGTGATGGGCCAATAAACGGGATATTAAACAGTATGCTGCTCTTTGGATCGCAAACAGAATTGGGTTGGAATGGATTGAGCGAGTTGTAGCAATAGTTAGATTTCGTCCCATCGAAGAAGCGAGGTGTGGTGGCAGTGAGATAGGCGATCAAGGTCTGAGTGCTTAGCGGATTTCCGTTTTGGTCTCGGATACCGACCGCATTCAATTTGTTGAATACGTATGTTTGTGCGTCGCTTGAAACGCCGGAGGTCCTTAGCCTCGCGATCAGATCGTTGAGCGCGTTGTAGATTGCTTGGCGCGCCGAGTCTGGAAGTGGCGGGAACCAAGGCGATTCCACACTCGTTCCGGTGCCTGAGGGGTTTCCGCCTTGGAACGCCCAAAAGCTGGACGCCACGAAGATCCAAAGCGACGCTAGATGATCGACGGAGCCAAGTTGGTAGGCATGCCCCACCCACGAATACGTAGGCAGATGTGCTATCTGCCCGGTAACGTTCCCATTTTCGTCGTACATGATTCCGGACCGCCCGATCACTCCGCCATCGGCGGTTGCTATCAGAGGTTGCTCGTTGGGCACCATCCAGAGGACGTTGCCGCCTTGGTCGAAAGCGACCATATTCGTCTGACCAACGCCATCATTTACGAATGTTACCGACCCGACAAACGAGCCGTCCTGTGCCTGGAGTACGGGAATCACAGGTGTCGTTCCGTTCTGGACGTCCTGACCGGGCAATATGGGCCCGTTCAGAATACTTACGCTGGTGCCGGTTGTGATCGCCATGCCATACTGCGTAGGAAAACTGACTTCCCCTTGAAGAAAGTCGAGCCCCCAGGTAAGCGCTACGCCTGTATCGGCATTAGCGATCATGCCGAGTCCGAGGCTCGTGAGGCCGGGCGGGTAGATTAAGCGGAGCCGCATCCAGGATGGTCAATACGTTTGACGCCCCCGAGCTGCTTAGCTGCAAGAGTCGCAGGTGAGCCTTTACTATCGTGCAACCATTGAATTCGTTGTACGCGAAAGTCACGTAAGCGTTGCCATCGCCCGCGACAATAAGATCGAGCCCGATGTTCGTCATGTTGGCGACACCGTAGGACGTTCCGCTGTTCAGACAATTCCCCGGGAGGGCCGGCGTGGGTATCGGAATAGGCACGCTGAATGTTTGCGTGCCTGTAATGGGGTTGATCCCAATCACCGAATTGCCTTCGAAGGCAAAGATAGTGCCGTCAGTATGCACGGCAAGGGCCCCGTAAGAAAAGCCGCCAATGCCGAGGGAAGCGAGGTTGTAGGAGGGATACGGTAGCCCGGTGATGCCGTCCACCTTCGTGATAGAACCGTTCCCGCCGTTCGCGAGGAAATCGGAGATGATCAAACCGCCCTGGAAATCCGGCATAACACTGTCATTTGACCAAGCGGGGTACCCATTGGCGGCCACGGCATCCGGCACCGCAAAGCTCCACGCCACGGTGCCGTCGCTGGTGATGGCCTGGACGGTGCCGTCGTTTTGGAGCGCGAAGACATCCGCGAGGCCTGTTGCGCTCGGCACGGCCGGGACAATCGCGGCCACTCCCGATCCATCGCCGGGATTGGACCACTGCACGGTCCCGGTTGGCAGAGGACCGGTCGATACGGTCACATCCGCGGACGCGGTTCCGGCTGTGATCGTCACGTGCCCCGGCGCTACGGCAGTGAGCAGGGGGGGATCGTCTGTCGAGAGGCTGACTACGGTTGGATCGCTCGATGCCCAGGTCAGTCCGGTGACGGGCTGACCACTCGAATTTAAGGCTTGAATAGGATGGACATCTCCGACCGCCAGGTTGAGCAGGTTGGGAGCGAGGGTCAGGCTGCTACCGCCCGGCACCGTGAAGGCAAGCGCATTGCTCCATACGCTATTCTGCTGGACGCGGACGATTCCGGTCAGCGCATTAAAGGCCACTGCTGCCATCACTTGATTATCGCTCCAACTCTGAACCACGCCATTTGTGCTTCCCAGCCAGACCGCGCCGCTACCCTGAATCGACCCGAACCCGCTGCCGGTAATTGTGACGGTGGTTCCGAAAGCTCCGGAGGCCGGGCTGACTCCCGTTATGTGAGGGAGATTCACGGTGAAGGGAATCGCATTGCTCATGACCCCGTTCTGAAGAATTTGTGCGCTGCCGGTGGCCGCTCCGGGCCCGACCGTAGCGACCACCTGGGTATCGCTCCAGCTTTGGACCGCGGCAAGGGCAGTACCTAACCAGACCTGGCCGCTCCCCTGGCCCGAGCCAAACCCGGAGCCGGTGATCGTTACCTGGGTTCCGGGCAAGCCGCTCGCAGGGGCGGCGCTGCTAATGGCCGCCGCGCTCACGGTGAACGGCATAGAGTTAGACCACACGCCGCCCTGTTGGACCTGCACGGTTCCCGACGTAGCGCCCGGCGAAACGGTGGCGGCAATCTGCGTGTCGCTCCAGCTCACAACCGCTCCAGGAGTGGTGCCCAGCCACACTCTCCCCGACCCTTGCGTCGAGCCGAATCCCGAACCGGATATCGTGACTTGTACGCCTGCCGCCCCCGATGTAGGCGAAAGGCTGGTGATGCTGGGTGGCTGTATAGGCGCGAAATTCGCCGTCACCGTCGCCGGAGCGCTCATGGTGATGTTCTGGGGGTTAGTCGTCCCGTAGAGTGCGCCGGAGAAGCCCGTGAGCTGGTTACCGCTGTTCGCCGTCGCGCTCACCGCAACCACCGTGCCTGCGTTCACCCATTCGCTTGCCGGACTGATCGATCCTTCGCTCGACGGACTCGCCGCCGTAGTCAGGGAATACTGGGTCGTGAACGTCGCTGTATACGTCGCCGCCGACCCTGGAGCTGTGATCGAGTGCGATTGGGCTCCTCCGTCCGACCATGCAGCGTAGACGTACTGCACCCCGGTTCCTCCCGCCTGGGGCGAGGTCGCCACGCCGATGGTGTGGACGGATCCAGGAAGCCAAGAAAAAGTGCAAGGGGATGTGCAAGCCGCGCCATCCACGGTGAGACCGAACCCCGTGACCGGCGCCGTGGTAATCGTTAGAGTTTGCGCAACCGATGTGACGAGCGACGCCCCGAATCCCTGCGCTCGTCGAGCCGCCGCGCGGCGTCGCGGAGCAGGTCCGCATCTTGCGAGACCAAAATACGTCCAAGGTCTGTCGTCGGATTCCCAGGACATCTTTCTTTTTCAATAGCATACATAAATATCTGATGGCATTTTCATTGACAAGTTTTGGGTAGTGGTGCATACTGAATCAGAGTGAATCAGATTAGAATAGATCAAGGATCGGCAATGCTTGCAACCACGAAAGAAACGACGGGGAAAGAAACGACGGGTCGCCTGAGCGTGGCGCTCCCATCTGACATCTACAAAGAGGTCAGCGCAAGGTCCAACGAGAACAATGTGAGCCTCACCCGTACAATCGTCCAACTACTCCGGGCAGGACTAGAAGCGGAGCGGCAGAAAAAACAACGGCTAGACGAGACGCTTCGCCGATACCGCGAATGCGCCGACCCCGCACAGGCGGAACGCTTGGCCGACGAAATTGGTGCTATGATTTTTGGAGGGTGAAGCTAAGCCGATGGAGGGATTTTCCAACGGCCGTTAAGCGCCACCTCTCCGAACGCCTTCTAGACCGTAAGATCACGTCCGGCGATCTGAACAAACTCCGGGTATGGGTTGAATCGGAGCCAAACGTTCCAGGGCAAGATTGGTTTGTGGATTTTGGCTCTTTCAAGATCGTCGGGAACGGGCCAAACCCGCCTAGTTTCCTAGACTCAGAGCAGATCCCTTACGGCCAAGAGATCCTACCCGATGGAGAAGCCGACTCCACGGTTGTCTAGTTCAAATTTCGCGGTCGTCCCCCCGCTGCACTTCTGGAACTCGCCCGCACAACGGAGCCTGGCTCGACCGGATCGCCCTGAGTTCCTAAGGGTTTGGAGGGCCGAGCCGGCCCTGTGCGGGCTTCTTACGCTTCGCTGCGATCTTGCGGGAGTGGGGCGCTGCCGCGTAGCGCCGTCTCCGTGCCGCCGCGCTGGCCCAGTCTAGCAGCCCGTGGTAGAAGGGATCGCTCGCGAAACACGTCCAAGGTCTGTCGCCCGCTGCAATAAGGCGGCGTCATCCGCTTCCGCCGCTGGGGTCCTCCTGGGCGGTCAGGACATCTATTACAGCCCGACGCTCAAAGCGCTTGTTTGAGACCGGCCAATCTGCGCCGGAACCTGGGATAGGAAACCTTGATGGCCAGCCTATCGGCTTCCTCCAGATCGGCCTCCATCTGCCGGTCGAGATCGTCCTGCTTTTCATAGTAATAGGCAAGCGCGGCGTGAATTTGGGCTAGCGAAAGGTGGGGATGTTGAAAATATCCATGGGACGCCGCGGTTTAGCGGCCCGTGGTAGAAGTGATCGCATCGCGAAAGCCTGGTACAGTACACTGTTTTTCGCCGGGGCGCCGCTGGTTTGATCCCCAACATGTTCACCGGCGAAAAGCAGAGTACTGTCCCGGTTTTCGCGACAGACGACTTTCACCACGGGTTTAGGGGCTGTCGCGGGTCCAGCGCCAGCCGAAGCGGACCAGGCGCTCCTGGACGCGATGGGGATGATTGAGGCGCAGCAGGTGGATGGTGGCTCGGCCGGAGGGCGTCAAACCGACGAGTTCGCCGCCTTTGAACATGAAGTGTTCATGCCACTGGTCGCGGCGTGGATGGAATAGAGGCTCGAGTTGGCCGGTTTCCGTATCGAAGGAAGAAAGGTCGCTCCCCTTGCGGCGGTTGCACAAGGTGCAGGCGAACGCGAGATTGTCGAGACCGCTTTCTCCTCCATGCTTGACCGAGACGATATGATCGACTTGATGAGGGGCGAAGGATGCCTGTTCGGGTGTCTGGCAGTACTCGCAAGTGTCGGAGGCGCGGGCCGCCACCTTCTCGCGCAGCAAGGCGAAGTTCTTTGACGAGGGCCGAGCCGGCCCTGTGCGGGCTACCGGCGGGGTCGGCTCGCCGCGCGGTTTGCGCTTAGGCATTCCCAGAGGACGTGCGAATTTTTGACTGCGCGGCAGCTTTCGCCAGGCGGACCAGATGCTCGATGTATTCGTAGCGGTCCCACTCGGATTCTTCGGCGGGCGTGAGGGGGCCGGCGCGGCTCTTTTCGAGGAGCTCGTTAATCCGCTCTTGGAGTTGCTCAGAGGGACGAAGGTCGAGGATCTCCCGCGGGTTGGGCAGCGTTGCGAGTAGCTCCAGGACTGGGGCAACCCCCGGAAAACCAGGATCGGCGGAGAGCTCGCGCAGTCCCAGTTCAAGGATTTCGCGGATCTGGTGCTCCCGGCCGGCTAGACGCCCGGCCAGATCGTCCGGAATGTGGAGCGTGAGATCAGACATCTAACACCATCCTACACGTTGCCGGATGCAGTCAAAAAGCGCGAGCCCGGACCGGAAGGCGAGGCTCCAAGAGCGGCTTCAAGAACGGCGTTCGGCACCGGAGGGAGCGATTCCGGAAGACGGTCCGTCGGCGGGCGTGACGCGCGCAACGATACGGCGATGACGGGCGAGGTGACGGGCTGGTATTGCCGGAAGAGGTCCAGATGGAGATGGCGTTCGTGTTCGCGGACCGCGTGGAGGACGTGATCGCGGAGATGCTGCCGGGGGTGGTGCAGTCGCGGCCGATTGCACCGGCCAAGGCAGCGTAGATCCTCGCGCTGAAAAGCATCTTCCGCGCCACTAAACCCAGGCGCCCATCCCTGTTCCTCGACGGGCGCCAGTATACTTGAAGAGACGCAGCGCGCTGCGTAGAGGAAACCCATGGAAGTCCATCTTTCAGCGGATAAGGAAGCCCGCCTTCGCGACTTCGCCGCACGCACGGGTAGGGATGCTTCCGCTCTTGTTGAGCAAGCCGTCGATCGCATGCTGGAACTGGATGCCCAATTTCTGGAAGCCGTCGAGGAGGGCCGAGCCGATGTCCGCCGGGGCGCGATGCTGGACCAGGCGGAGGTCGTGGACCGCATCGAGCGAATCCTACGGCGTTGATGCTGGTCCGATGGTCCGAGGCGGCGGCCGAGGACTTGGCGCGTATCGTGGGGTACATCGCCGAAGACAACCCCGAAGCGGCTCGACGCGTCGCGCAAGCCATCTTTGAAGGCGTCGCTGCACTGCGCAATTTTCCCGCCCAAGGGCGGATCGGTCAGGCCGAAAATACCCGCGAGCTTCTGTTCCCGCCTTGGCCCTACATCGCCGTCTATGAAACAATCGGAGCCCAGGTGCACGTGCTTCGGATTCGGCACGCCGCTCGGAATTGGCCCTAGCGCCCCGTTATCCAGGCAGAGCCGAAGAGAATCTGCCTGGGTGACGTTCTTCGCATTGACGTTCTTGCCGGGCGGCTGATAGGATAGCCGTGGAGAAAGAATGACTGCACGCGTGCCGTGGATGGTTTCTCTGGCCAGGACGCCGGGGGCGCAGGCTCCGGGAGTCGCCATCGACCCCAAGTGGGAAGAAAAGGAGTGGGGCTACCGGTTGAATGCGGCAGTTATCGAAACGTACCCAATATAGTCTTCGCGCGCTCTATGCCTTGGCGCGGAATTACGGCGGCGGACCCGTCCTCATCACTCACCTGGCGGAAGAGGAAGCCATTCCGAAGAAATTCCTGGAACAGATTCTGCTCTCCCTGAAAGGCCTGGGACTGGTGGCGAGCAAGAAGGGCAAAGGCGGGGGCTATAGCCTGGCGCAGCCGCCCCATCAGATTACGCTCGCCAGCGTGATCCGCATGATGGAGGGGCCGCTGGCGCCGCTGCCATGTGCGAGCGAGACGCGATTTCGCAAATGCGACGAGTGCGTCGACGTGGAAACCTGCGGCACGCGGATGGTCATGCGGGAGGTGCGCGACGCGGTCGCCGAGATCCTGGAGCGTACCACGCTGGCGACGGTGTGTCGCAGAGTGGATCTGGCGGAGCAGAAGAAGCGCGGGCCCGAGGCGCAGCTCTACGAGATCTGAACTGCAATAAATGGATGAGACGGCGCTGTATGTGCTGGCGGTGGTTTTCGTCGCAACGCTGATTCGATCCGCATTTGGATTTGGGGAGGCGCTTTTCGCCGTTCCCTTACTGGCGCTGCGTCTTCCTCTTGAAATTGCCGCTCCGCTGGCGGTATTGATATCGATCACGATCGCCGGCGTGGTTGTGGCTCAGGATTGGGAGAAGATCCACTGGCGCAGCGCGGGATGGCTGGTATCCGCGACGCTTCTGGGAATCCCGGCAGGGCTGGCGCTGTTGACCAGCAGCCATCAACGGGCCGCGAAGGTGGCGCTGGCCGTCGTAATCATTGCGTTCTCTCTCTATTCGCTGATTGGCAGCAAGCTGCCGGAACTCCAGACGGATCGACTGATTTGGCTTTTTTGCTGCGGGCTTTGCGCCGGCGTGCTGGGAGGCGCGTATGGAATGAACGGTCCTCCGCTGGCGATCTACGGAGCCATGCGCCGCTGGTCCGCACAGCACTTTCGCGCGACGTTACAAGGATACTTTCTGCCGGCGAGCATTCTGGGGATGGCCGGATATTGGTTTCGAGGGCTGTGGGTTCCCGCCGTGACGCACTACTACCTGATCTCGCTTCCCGCCGCGCTCCCGGCGATCTTTCTGGGGAGGGTGATGAATCATCGGTTGCATGCGAAGTCGTTTTTAAAGTACGTCTATTTCGGGCTTGCCGGGATTGGGGCGGTCTTGCTGATTGAGGCGATCGGCTTGCCGTAGAACGTCTCTACTTCTTTGCGGACGGCCACCCTGGGTCAACGGCTTTCGCGGGATCGGCGGTGATTTGCAGGTCGGCACAGTGATGGTAGAAATAGCCGCCGTCCTTATTGAGCCCGTGCTCGGCCATGAACTCGACGATTTGCAGGGTGCATTTTTCGCAGCTGATGTTGGGAATCTGGACATCGGTCTCGAAGGGATCGGTTGCGCGAGCCGTGTGAACAAACAATCCGTCGGCGAGCACCGGAATCCGGGGAGGATTCTGGATCGCGGCGGTGAGCGACATGGGTCCCTTATCCGAATCCCTGGTGGTGGTGGGCGCATCGGGCGGAAGCTCGGCGCGGGAATTCACCGCGAGCGCGATGCGGTAATGCCCGGGATGGTAGACGGTCTCCTGCACCTTGACGTGGAGCTTTTGTCCGCCCTTCACCTTGCTGATCACATTTGTGGGCGTGCCTCGGTCGGCGGAGGTGCCTCCGCAGGGGCCCAGCTTTTGCGGATCGCCCAATTGATTTTCGACAATCCAGGACTGCGGCTCCAGCAGGCGGAAGTGAGCTCCGGCGAAGGGAGCCAGCACCACCAGCGCGGGGGGAAGCATCCACAGGTGTGCGAGTCGTAACATTCAAGGACCTCCATGAAAGGCGTTTAAAAGCTCGCGCAAAACCTCGGGCAAAACAGCGTGCGGCGTTCTTATGAGATAGTTTGGCACACCTGCGTCACCGCCGGCGAAGATGTGTCGGGTTACTTGCCGACCTCGAGGATCGTGAAGGAGTCCGGTACCTGGAGGCCGCGGCCACCGCGGCCTCCGCGTCCTCCCGGCGCAGGCGCAGGCACCGGAGTGGCCGACTGGGCAGCGTATTCCACCGACATCAGGAAGATCCGGTTGGTCTTGCGATCGAGTGTCAGGGTCTTGGCTCCGACCATCGTTTGCAGGTTCTGTTCCACGACGAAAGTGGAGGGGCTGTTCTCCTTGATGATGGTCAGGGTGCCGTCGCGCTGGGAGCTGAAGGCTTCCATGGTATTGGGGTTGAAGACTGCGCCATCGGTGCCCTGGCCGATGGGGAGAGCGTCGAGAATCCTGCCGTCCGCGGCGTTGAGGATCACCATGGTCTGAGGATTCCGGCAAGCCGCAAACAGAATCTTATTCTTCGCATCCATGGCCAATCCGGCGCAGGTTCCGCCCTTGCCGGCAAGGTCGTAGTGCGTGGTGACGGCCATGGTCTTCGCATCCACCACCGCGATACTGGCCTTATCTTCGATATCGACGTACAAGTGACCCTTGCCGTCGCTCACGGCCTGCTCGGGAGCCCCGCCCAGGTCGATGGTCCCGAGCACCGTCCCATCCGCCGCGTTGATCACGGTCGCGTTGGGCGCGCTATGGCTCAAGATATAGACTCGATCGTTAAATGAATCGTAAAAAATGCCGTCGGGGTTGCCCTGCACGTCGATGGTCTTGATGGGCATGAGGGTCTTGCTGTCCCACATGGCGACGGGTCTGCTGGTGGCGAATCCGTGGCCGGATTTGGTAGAGACGGCTGCGCCGTGCGCGCTGGTATTGGGGATTTCGCCGGCCGGCTGAGAGTATCCAGATTGAATACGGTAACGCGGGAGGGATTACCGGTGCGCGGAATGTACAAGCGGCGCCCGTCGGAATCCGCGTAGATATAATCGAAGCCGCCAGCGCCGCCGGTCTTTGCCGACTTGAGGATCTTATAGGGTCCCGTGCTCTGGGCTTGTTGCGCTACACCTGCCAACGCGAACAGTGCGAGGCCGATTGCGACAACGAGACAAAATCGTTTCATTGGAGTCAGTATATACCCGACGCGCGATCCGGAGCGGCCGGCGCGATGAGTCAATGAGACGACCGGAACGTGATCTTCATGTCCGTTCCACCAACGTCGATAGCCTCAATCTTCGATCCCATAAGCTCCAGGGTCGTAACCGGGAATTTCTTGTCGTTCTTCTCCACGAGGGCAGGAATTTGGATGGACTCCTTGCCCCTTTTGAGGACAACCTGTTTGCCTTCCAAGGTCAGGATGTAATCGCCGGCCTTAATGGGGACGTCCCCCGCGGTTAGGTTGGATGGCACATTGACCTTATAGCTGGAGGCGGCGCTTGCCACACTGGCCATAAGGATCGCGAGGCTGAGATAGACCTGGGTGAGTTTCACGGGGGGGCGCTCCTTTTATTGTAGATGCCCGTCAGGCGGAAAAGTTTACGGCGAAGTTGGATTTTCTCGGACGAGCGTCAGCCTTCAGCCAGCCTCGCGAGAAGTGCGTCGAGCAGGCGCTTACAATTGGGTGCCGCGGCCTTGACCAGCTCCGGATCAATCCTTGCGAGGAGGTCTGGAGCATGAGCCGTCTTGTGATATTCCTTCTTCTTCGTTCCTCTCGTTGCCATTTTTAGTGTGGAGAGCACATCGGACTTCGGAATATGCTCGATCTGGGGGTTGCCGTCCAGGACATTTTTTCGGAGTCCCTCTCCGTAGTACTTCCTGAGAGATTCCGGATCGGCGAGGAACCAGGATTCCATGATCTGCACCATCCAGAAGACGGAAGCGGAAAGATCCGGCAAGCCCTTCTTTTTGCAGAAATCGGGCAGTGGCCCAGTGATCGCTTCCTCTGAGTCCAGCAGGAGGACATTCCATGCGTCCGGATGGGTTGCAATCGCATCGTGGTAGTCGCGAATGGGAGTCCCGTTCGCGGCGATTAGGCTAAATTTGCATTTCCGGAATCTTGCTGCCGCTGCAATTTGGCTCAGGAATGCGTGAAATCCCGGGCTCAGAGCATCATCACCTTCAAAATAGATCCGGATCTCCTTCACCATCGAGTGCCGCCAAGTTCTCCCTTCCGCCAGAGAGCGCCGAGCGTGTAGCGCTCCAGCCAGATGGCAAGCTGTTCCCCGTCGAGCCGCCGGAACTGTGTCCCGTTGTCAAAATCCCTTTCGCAGACAAGGACATCTTCGGGCCGATGGGAGAGGGCATCAATGAGAGCTTCCGAATGAGTGGTAACAATCAACTGAGTGCGCTCGGATGCATCGATCAGCGCCGCTGCGACGATCTTGATCGCATCCGGGTGTAAACCAACTTCCGGCTCCTCGATACAGATCAGAGGGGGAATGTCCGGGTTGAGAAGGACCGCGAGGAGGCAAAGGAATTTCAGGGTGCCATCGGATAAACGCACCGCCGGCAACGGCTCCATGAGACCGCTCTCTTGCATGTAGTTTCGCGCGAGGGGACCATCGAGTCGAAACTTGACGTCAACGAAGCGATCGCAAAATTGCCGAATATACGATTGGATCTGGGGGTGAACTCCTTTGAAGTCGAGATCCTGGAGCACGACCGCCAGATTGTCGCCACCGTCGTGTAGAAAATCTCTCATGACTGATGAGGAAACGCCGTTTCTTGCGCTCGAAGCCGGCCCGGACGTGCGGAATTCACGGTAGATTCTCATCCGCTCAAAACTGTACCCAAGCTCTGTAGTCGGGGTTGAATCTCCGGGATTCCTATAGGCGGCAAGGACTGACTGATTGTAGGGGATCTTGCTGTCGGATGTCGCGAGACGCATCTTCTCGAAGCTTCGTTTGAAATAGTGAACCCCGCCCCCGGCGGCGAGGCTCTCGTCAAGAATGGTGAAGCCCGCCTGAGTCTCCGCGAATTCGAGAGAGTATTCGATCCCTTCGCGCAGCCCAATCTCACACCCGATCCGAGCAATCGGAGACCGTTCACGGATGGCGAGCGACAGGACCGCCCGGATGCCGCCGAGCTGCAGTATCGCTGATTGTAGGTCCGTCGGCGCCGCATGCAGCAGCGCCATCACCTCGACCAGATTGCTCTTGCCCACCCCGTTTGGTCCGATCAGAACATTCAAGCCCCGCAATTCCACGGTTGTGTCCGTGAAGGACAGGATGTTACGAAGCTTGATCTGATTGAAGAGCACGGTGCAGATCTACTTGAAGATCTTGAACAGGCGCGCGCAGCGGGTCGTAGAACTCGTCGACGACGCGCTCCTTGAGCGGGATGATGGCGTTGTCGGTGATCTTGATCTCTTCCGGGCAGACCTTGGTGCAGCACTTGGTGATGTTGCAGTAGCCGATGCCGCCGGTTTCGCGCAGATCGCTCAGGCGGTCCGCCGTATCGAGCGGATTCATCTCCATCGCCGCCGCATACACCAGGAAGCGCGGGCCGATGAACTTGTCGTGCATGTGGTGGTCGCGCAGCACGTGGCATACGTCCTGGCACAGGAAGCACTCGATGCACTTGCGGAACTCCTGCAGCGCGGTCGACGTCGGCCTGCTGCATGCGCCAGGTGCCGTCGGGGGCGTCGGGCTTGCGCGGCTGGAATTTCTTGATCTTCTCCTTGACGCGGAAATTCCAGGAAACGTCGGTGACCAGATCCTTGACCAGCGGGAAGGTATGCATGGGCTCGACCGTCACCGGCTGATCCAGTGGCAGCGAGTTGAGCCGCGTCATGCACATCAGGCGCGGGTTGCCGTTGATTTCCGCCGAGCACGATCCGCACTTGCCGGCCTTGCAGTTCCAGCGCACGGCCAGTCGTTGGCCTGCTCGGCTTGAATCTTGTGCACCACGTCGAGCACCACCATGCCTTCGGAAACTTCGGTGGTGTAGTCCTTGAATGCCGGCTTGCTTGGAGTCGCCGCGCCAGATGCGAAAGGTTGCGGTGGCCATTACTTCGTCTGCTCCTCAATCATCGCTTGAGATCGTCCGGGATGGGGACGACCGGCACGCGATGCCACATTGGGAGCGCCTCCGGCGCTGGGCTCGCCTCCGGCGGCGTCGGTATGCGCAGGTTGTATTTGCCCCACTCCTCGCTCTTTTCGGGATAATCGTCGCGGAATTGCGCGCCGCGGCTTTCCTTGCGCTCCATTGCGCGGCCTCGCGTCACGATCTCCGAAACGGTCAGCAGGTTATCCAGATCCATGGCGGTGTGCCAGCCGTTGTTGTATTCGCGATTGCCGGTGATGCCGGCCTTGGCGGCGCGCACGCGCAGGCCGGCGATTTTCTCGAGCGCCTGCTCGCATCTCGTCTTCGGCGCCGGACGATGCCCACCAGGTCCTGCATGCAGTGCTGCAGCTCATGCTGGATGGCGAAGGGATTTTCGCCGGACGCCCCGCGCTCGAACGGCTCCAGCGCTTTTTTGGCGGCGGCCTCCACCTGGTCCATCGGAATCTCGGCCGGCGCCGCTGGCCTTGGCGAACTTGGCGGCGAACTCGCCGGCGCGCTTGCCGAAAACCAGCAGATCCGAAAGCGAATTGCCGCCCAAGCGATTGGCTCCGTGCAATCCCGCGCCGCATTCGCCCGCGGCGAACAGACCCGCGGCACCGTCGACATCTGCGATTCCGCGTCCACCTGCACTCCGCCCATCATGTAATGCGTGGTGGGGCCGACCTCCATGGGCACTTGCGTAATGTCGATGTCGGCGAGCTGCTTGAACTGGTGATACATGCTGGGCAGCTTTTTCTTGATGTGCTCCAGCCGCATTGGGCAGCTTTTCCTTGATCCAGGCGATGTCCAGGAACACGCCGCCGTGCGGGCTGCCGCGTCCGGCCTTGACCTCGCGATTGATGCAGCGGGCGACGTGATCGCGCGTCAGCAGCTCCGGCGGACGGCGGGCGTTCTTGTCGCCCTGCGTGTAGCGCCAGCCTTCCTCTTCGCTGTCGGCGGTCTGGCGCTTGTAGTTCGCCGGGATGTCGTCGAACATGAAGCGCCGGCCTTCTTTATTGCGCAGCACGCCGCCTTCGCCGCGCACGCCTTCGGTCACCAGGATGCCCTTGACGCTGGGCGGCCAGACCATGCCGGTGGGATGGAACTGCACGAACTCCATGTCCAGCAGAGCCGCGCCGGCCAGATAGGCGAGCGCAGTGCCCGTCGGCGGTGTACTCCCAACTGTTGGAGGTCACCTGGAACGCGCGGCCGATTCCGCCGGTGGCCAGCACCACCGCCTTGGCGTGGAAAACCCGGAAGCGCCCGCGTTCGCGATCGTAACCGAAAGCGCCCACGCAGCGGTCGCCATCCTTCAGCAGCGTGAGGATGGTGGTCTCCATGTGAAACTCGATGCCCTGATGGATGCCGTGATCCTGAAGGGTGCGGATCATTTCGAGGCCGGTGCGGTCGCCCACGTGCGCCAGCCGCGGGATAGCGATGGCCGCCGAAATTGCGCTGCAGGATGCGGCCGTCCTTGGTGCGGTCGAACACCGCGCCCCAGGCTTCCAGCTCGCGGACGCGAGCCGGGCGCTTCCTTGGCGTGCAGCTCGGCCATGCGGCAGTTGTTCAGATACTGGCCGCCGCGCATGGTGTCGGCGAAATGGACCCGCCAGTTGTCGCGGTCGTCCACGTTGCCCATGGCCGCGGCCATGCCGCCTTCGGCCATCACGGTGTGCGCCTTGCCCAGCAGGGACTTGGTCACCACGCCCGTCTTCACGCCAGTGGCCGAGGCTTCGATGGCGGCTCGCAAACCTGCGCCGCCGGCGCCCACTACCAGGACGTCGTATTCATGAATCGGATAATCCGCCATCTACTTTCTTTCCAAGTACTCCCTTTCGTAAATGCGGCAACGAATCGGATGCTAAGCTTTGCAGGGTGGGGCGGTCCCCCTGGACCGCAGCCGGCCCCGCGGCCGGCTTGGGCGGGACGAGGGCGTCCCGCGCGGACGAGGGCGTCCGCCCCACAGACGGAAATACGTTACCGTATTTACGAACGGGAGTACTAAAGAACTCGCGCACAACGCAGCTCGGTCGCGAAGCCGGTGCGCTCCATGCTGTCATTGCCGTCATTTTTATTACCGGGGTCATCGGAGGACGCCCGTGGCGCTGTGCGCTCAAAATATTCTCCAGTCGGTCCAGACGCCCATATCGCAAAGGCGCACGTACAGGTCCGCGAAGCCGACGAAGAACATGCTGACCCAGGCCCATAGCATGTGCCGCCGGTTGAGCGACGAGGCGCAATCGTAACAAGACTTGCGGACCGGACTCTTGGAAACCTCATCCAGGCGTCCGCCGATCAAGTGACGGAAGGAGTGGCATCCGAAGGTGTAGAGAGCCAGCAGAATCGGATTGGCGATCAACACCAGCGAGCCCACGCCGATGCCGAAGGTCTTGCCGTTGGGCTGTCCCACCACAGAGATTTCCAGCCGTCGTGCGCCAGGATGACGATGAGGGCGATCGCGAAGTACAGGAAGTAGCGATGCACGTTCTGGAGAATCAGCGGGAAGCTGCGCTCCCCCCAATACGTTTTGCGCGGCTCGCCGACGGTGCAGTTGGGCGGATCGGCCCAGAAGGCTTTGTAATACGCGCCGCGGTAGTAATAGCAGGTGAAGCGGAACAGGCCCGGGAACGGCAGCACCAGCAGGCCCATCGAAAACGGCAGGAAGCTGGGCCACCAGGACGGGGCAGTGGTGAACAGGAGCGGCGAGTAAAACGGCGACAGATAATCCGCGCCGCCGCAGTTGGTGGTGCATAAGTAATGGGCCCCTTGCGCGCAGGCCCAAGTTGCGTAAATGAGGAAGGCCATGTAGCCCAGGAAAACCAGCAGCGGCTGCACCCACCAGGCATCTTTACGCTCGGTTTGGCCGAAGCTGCCCTGCTTTAGCGGAACATCGATGGAAGACATGAGGAGAACATTCCAGATTAACCGTTCCGCGAGAGGGAATTCAAATCGTGTGTTCCGGTGGAGGCCGCCCGCTGGGCTATACTCAACGCTGTGGCGACCGCCTTTCTCGCTCACAGCCGATCCGACCACGACTTTGCAAGCGACCTCGCCGGATTTCTGGAGTTGGGTTGCAATCTCACCTGCTACGTCGACGACGGGGAGATTGGTGAGAACCAGGACCTGATCACGAAGGCGGAAGAAGGCCTCTGCGCGGATGTGCTCGTGCTTCTGTTATCTCCGTCGTGCTCCCCAACACGGTGGGTACGGGAGCGCTGGGAGCCGGTGCTCTTCGATCAAGCCAAACAGGGCCGCGTTGAAGTGGTCACGATGCTGGTGCGCGAATGTTCGTTTCCGCCGTTGTTACGGAGGCGGAATTTCATCGATGCAACCACAAATTGCCTGACGGCTCGCCGGTTGCTGAAGCGCTGGTTCCGGCTGCGCGAGCGCCAGTCGGGCACGCCGCCGAGCCCCCAATTCTCGGGCGACCTGGAGGATTTGTATTCGACTCTGGCCGATCACGCCGGCACGCTGCACGTCGACGGCGTTGCCGCCGCGCGGTTCGCCGAAGAGGCGGAGGAAGAGTTCGAGGCGGTTCTGTGGGTGCCGTGCCAGGGACGCTCACTGGCGCAGGCCTCGGGAGAACTGGGCCATCAGCTTGGACTTACTCTCGACGGTCCAGCGAGCGAGAACTGCGGGCGTATCCGCGACTTGCTGGCCACCCGCCGGTGCCTTGTCGTACTCGGATGCTCCGAGCGCTGAGATTTCTCAGGAGCTGACTGCGGGCGGACGCACGTCAACGGCAGTTACGCACGACGCCGTGAAGATTTTGGAGACGCCGGAGACCTTGGTATATGCCAGGAGTCTGATCGCCACGCGGCGATACGCCGAAGCCTACGAAGTACTCTACCGGCTGCTGGACGCGATCATCGAGCCGGAGAGTTGCGCCCGCGAACTGACCTGGATTTGCGAGCATTGGGGTCGCGTGAACGAAGCGAATGTGCTGCGGTTCAACTATCCTTCCGCGGAAGCCAGGCAACTTCTGTTGTTCTGAACCTCTCGTCTAGGGCTTGAGCCGGAGATGCGCCACGGTCTCCAGGTGATACGTCTGCGGGAACAGGTCCACCAGCGTGAGGCGATCGATCGCGTAGCCGGGCAAGGCCGCGAGGTCGCGGGCCAGCGTGGCAGGGTCGCAGGAAACGATGGTCAGGCGCGCAGGCGCGAGGCGGTTCAGATGCGCCACGACCTCTTTGCCCAGGCCGGCGCGGGGAGGATCGGCGAGGACGAAGTCCGGCGCAGTCTCGAGACCTGCAACGTAATCTTCCACGCGCGAGTGCTCCACGCGAAGGGCTCCCGCGGCTGTGAACTCGAGATCGCGGACGGCGCTCGATCCGGATTCCACGGCCGTGACCGAGGCGAAGCGGCGAGCCATGGGGATCGCGAAGAGACCGACTCCGGCGTAGAGGTCCAAGGCTGTGCCACCCTCGGCTCCGTCGAGCGCAGCATTTCCTGCGCTGCCGCTTAAGGCGGCATCGGCCAATTTTTCCACCAGGAAACGGTTTACCTGGAAAAACGATTTTGGTCCGACTCGGAAGGTTCCCAAGGCCGTCGGGTACTCAAGAGTGTTAACGGACTCGCACCAATCGAAGAAGTCGCGCCGCAGAGGACGGTCCGTGTCGATGACGTTCACCTGCACGTCGGTCTCATTGGTGAACAATTCGAGCGACCGCACGAAGCGCGGGAAGCGGGCGTCGTGGAGGCGCTCGCGCATCGCCGCCAGCGCTTGATTGAGGCGCGGCGAAGCCACCGGGCAATCCTCAGTCAGCGGAACAAGCTTGTGCGAGCGCCGCGCCAGGTAGCCCAGCCTGCGGCCGGCCCTGCCCGAAGAGAGAATGTGCACCTGGACGCGATTGCGGTAGCCCAGCGGCGGACCGCTGATGGTCTCGATTTCGCCCGGGTAATCGATCTTGCCCATGCGGCGGAGCTGCTCCCGCAGGATCTCCGCCTTGCGGGCCAATTGAAATTCGTAAGGCGCGTGCTGATACTGGCAGCCGCCACAGCGCGCAAACAATGGGCACGGAGGCTGGACGCGGTCGGGCGAGGGTTCGATCACCTCGACCAGCCGCGCGTTCACGCCATCGCCGATTTCGATGCGGACCTTCTCGCCGGGGAGCACGAAGGGCGTCAGGACCACTCTTCCGTCCACGCGCAGGAGGCCCTCGCCGCCATAGACCCACTTTTCCACATCGACGATCGCCTCCGGCGATCTAAGATGGACGATCGCCTCCGGCGATCTAAGATGGACGATCGCCTCTGGCGATCTAGTGACAATCGCCTCCGGCGACGCGATGGCATCGGATGCTGGCGTCGGTTCTTGGGGAGGCGTCTCCGGCGTGGTTGAAGATTCGTTTAGGATAGAAGTTCTCCGAAAGACCGCATGAAAGCTAGAGTCCTCTCCGGCATCCAGCCAACCGGCAGCCCGCACATCGGGAATTATCTCGGCGCCTTGAAGAACTGGGCCAAGATCCAGTATGACTACGATAGCATCTACTGCATCGTCGATCTGCACGCGATCACGGCGTATCAGGATCCAAAGGAGCTGCGCACCAAGATCGAAGAGCTGGCCGGGATGCTGCTGGCCATCGGCATCGACCCGAAAAGCTCCGCGCTGGTGGTGCAGTCTTCAGTGCCGGAACACGCCGAGCTGGCATGGATGCTGACCTGCGTGACGCCGGTGGGCTGGCTGGAACGCATGACCCAATACAAGGCCAAGTCGGAAGCGGCGGAGACCATCGGCGACGGGTTGTTGCAATATCCGGTGCTGATGGCCGCCGACATTCTGCTGTACCAGGCCGCGATTGTCCCAGTGGGCGAAGATCAGAAGCAACACCTGGAGCTGGCCCGTGACATCGCGCAGCGCTTCAATTCGATGTATGGGGAGACGTTCACGATGCCCGCCACGCATCTTCCCACGGTGGGCGCGCGCATCATGGG
The DNA here is from genome assembly GCA_963765185.1 of Bryobacterales bacterium. Classification (GTDB taxonomy): domain Bacteria; phylum Acidobacteriota; class Terriglobia; order Bryobacterales; family Bryobacteraceae; genus Palsa-187. Next base: position 96,370 of record CAVXWB010000159.1, on the reverse strand, counting down.
TCTTGACGATCCGGAAAAGAAGATGAGCAAGTCGACGGCGGGCGCCGGCCACGCGATCAGTCTGCTGGATGCTCCGGAGACCATCCGCAAGAAGATCATGCGCTCTACCACGGATTCGAATCCCGGCGTCGATTTCGAAAATCCGGGAGCGGGCGTGCGCAACCTGCTGACCATCTTCCAGGCGTTCACGGAGTGGACGGACGCGGCGCTGCGCCAGCACTTCAGCGGCATGCGCTACGGCGATTTGAAGAAACAAGTCGCCGAGGCGGTGGTGGCGGCGCTGGAGCCGGTCCAGCAGCGCTATCGCCAGATTACGTCCGAGTCCGGGTACATCGCCAGTGTGCTCGACGCCGGCGCGCGCAAAGTTTCGCCCATCGCCAAGGACACCGTGAACACGGTCAAGAAGGCGATGGGATTGTTTACGCCCGGCGTGTAATCGCTAAGCCGATTGGCAGGTTGACATACGAAGGCAGTCGTAGTAGTCTCTTCGTAGATGTCCAAGCCACCGAGTTCGAAATTGCCCTTGAAGTTGAAAGACCCGCCCAGGCCCACCGAGGCCGAACTGGAGATCCTGACCGTTCTGTGGAGCCGCGGGCCCAGCACCGTCCGCGACGTCCACGAGACCATTACGCAGCGGAAACCCACGCAATACACGACGGTCTTGAAGACGCTCCAGATCATGGTGGAAAAGCGTCTGGTGGAGCGGAATGAGGAGGCTCGCGCGCACGTCTACCAGGCCAGCCGCCCGCGCGAATGGACCCAGCGCCAAATTGCGGGCGACCTGCTGGCGCGGGCTTTCGGAGGCTCGGCCAGCAGCCTGGTGGTGGGCGCACTTTCGGCTCGCAAGACTTCAAAGGAAGAGCTAGCCGAAATCCGCAAGCTTCTGGACGACTACGAAAAAGGGAGCCGGTAAATATGGGTTGGAAGTTATCGCTCTTTGGTCCGCTTCTGTCCGGCCCCATCGTCGACGCGCTGAGCCGGACTCTGTTTCACTTCCTGTGGGAAGGTGCGCTGATCGCGCTGGCGCTGGCGGTGTCGATTCGCGTGTTCCGGCCGTCTTCGGCTTCGCTCCGGTATGGCTTGGCGTGCGCGGCGATGCTGGCGATGGTGGCGGCGTTCGTGGTGACGCTGGGCTGGTGTTGGCCACACTCCGCTGCGGTGACGATTCAATCCAGCGCTACGCGTCTTCGCGTGCCGCCGCCTGTGCCGTTCACGTGGCCTGAAACCGCGCCGGAGCGTGAGTCAAGCCGCGTGAATTGGATCGTAGCCGCGTGGCTGCTGGGCGCCGGCCTGTTTTCGATGCGCAGCCTGATCGGCTGGATCGCGGCGATGCGGCTGAAACGCTCCGGCGTGTGCGCCGCGGAGGAAGCCTGGCGCAACACGCTGGAGCGCCTCAGTGATCGCATCCGGCTTTCCCGGCCGGTGAAGCTGCTGGAATCCTGCCTGACAGACGTTCCGATTGTCGTCGGATTCCTGCGCCCGGCGATTCTGATTCCCGCGGCGCTGTTCACGGGCTTCCCGCCGGCTCAGCTCGAATTCATCCTGATCCACGAATTGGCGCACATCCGCCGCGGCGACTATCTGGTCAATCTTTTGCAGAGCCTCGTTGAGGACGTGCTGTTCTACCATCCTGCGGTGTGGTGGGTTTCGAGCGTCATGCGGGCCGAGCGCGAAAACTGCTGCGACGATATCGTCGTCGACGAGACGCACAATGCGCGCGGGTTCGCCGCGGCGCTGGCCGCGCTGGAACAGAATCGCTGGAGCGCTCACGAAGCGGCGCTGGCAGTCAATGGAGGTCATCTTATGAATCGGGTGCGGCGTTTATTGGAGGGGCGGGATCGTCCGCATTTTGCGGTGGCGCAGGCTCTCTTCGCGGGCTTGCTGCCGGTGCTGTTCGTGATTGCCGCGTCGGCGTCGCATGCGCAGTCCGCCGCCGCGGTTTTCCTGTTTCCCGTTCCGCCCGCGCCGCGCCCTCCGGAGCTGGTGGCGCAAGCCCAGCCGGTTCCCGTACCGCCTCCGCAGCCCGTGCAGGCAACCCAGCTGGAGAGCCCCTATACGAAGTGGCTGAATGAGGAGGCCGTCTATATCATCAGTGACGCGGAGCGCAGAGCTTTCCGGCAACTGACCACGGATGCGGAGCGCGAGAAGTTCATCGAGCAGTTCTGGCTGCGCCGCGACCCCACGCCGGATACCGAACGGAATGAATTTCGCGAGGAGCATTACCGCCGCATCGCCTATGCGAACGAGAACTTCGCCAGCGGTGTTCCCGGGTGGAAGACCGATCGCGGCATGATCTATATCAAGTACGGCCCGCCGGACGAGCGCGAAGAACACCGCGCCGGCGGCGCCTATAAGCGTCCTGCGGAGGAAGGCGGCGGCGAGACTGCGACGTTCCCGTTTGAAAGATGGCGCTATCGTTACATCGAAGGGATGGGCAAGGACGTCACTATCGAGTTTGTCGATACCAAGATGAATGACGAATATCACATGACCATGGACCCTGCGGAAAAGGATGCGCTGCGCTACGTGCCCGGCGCGGGCCTGACGCAGGCGCAGCAGACCCAATTCGCGCAGCTGCTGGCGCCCAAGCCCGACGTGACGCCTGTGGTGCCGCCCGAGGGCGCCATCATCGAAGACGTCGTCTTCCGGGGAACCCGTCGCGTTGCGCAGGACGTGCTGCGCAATACGATCCGGACAAAGCCGGGCGACAAGTTCGACAACGACGCTCTGGAACTTGACTTCAGAGCCCTATGGAACACGCAGCGCTTCACCGATATCCGCCTGACGTACGAGCGCGGGCAAACCGGCTGGATCGTAGTCTTCAGCGTCGTGGAGACGCCTGTGGCACGCCCGAATTGAGTTGATCTCCGCGCCCAACCGATCTCCCTCATAATGGGAGATTCGCATGAGCACCCTTCTTCCGGAGACTCCGGAGCAGCTTGCCGAATCTCTTCGCGACGCTGCGTCGGCGCACCGGACCATCCGCCTGGGCGGGAATTTTTCCAAGGATCGTCTTGGCGGCGCTCCTCAGGCCGCCGATTTCGTCATTTCCACCACGCGGCTTAATCGCCTGCTGCAATACGACCCGCGTGATCTGACCATCAGCGTGCAAGCCGGGATGCGTTTCGCCGAGTTGGAGCGAATCCTGGCCGGACACCGCCAGATGCTGCCGCTCGATCCCGGCTGGGCCGCGGAGTCTACGGTCGGCGGAGTCGTCGCGGCGAACCTCAGCGGGCCTCGCCGAAGGCTGTACGGCACGGCTCGCGACATGATCATCGGCATGACCTTTGTGACGCTGGAAGGCAAACTGGTTTCGAGCGGCGGCATGGTGGTGAAGAACGTGGCCGGCCTGGACATGGCCAAGCTGATGATCGGATCGTTCGGGACTCTGTCGGCCATCGCGCAAGTCAACTTCAAAGTGTTTCCGGTTCCCGCCGAGTCGCGCACCTTCGTTATGGAATTTTCGACCGCCGGGACGGCATTCGCCGAGCGCGATCGCATCCTGCGCGGCGTCCTCCAGCCCGCGGCGATCGACATCGTCAATTGGCCCTCCGGCTGGCGCCTGCTGGTTCACGCCGGCGGCAATGCCAAAGCGCTCGAGCGCTATGCGCGCGAACTGCCGGCGGCGCAACCCTGCGCGGAATCCGTGTGGGAGGAAATCCGCGAATTCACTCCACGCTTCCTTAGTGCGAATCCCGAGGGTCGCGTGGTCTCGATTCCCGCGAAGCTCACGGACATGCCGGCGCTGGTCGAGAAGCTCAAAGTGCCGGTGATCGTGCGCGCCGGCTCCGGCGTAGTGTACGCTCATTTCTTGCAGATCCCTTCTGAATTCGAGCCCGCCCGTGACGACTCTGCGATGATGACACGCGTGAAGGAAATGTTCGATCCTGAGCACTTGCTCAACCGGGGACGCTTGTATGGCCGCCTCTAACAACACTTCTAACAGCATCGATGCGCCCAAGCAGGAGGATCTTCTCCGTTGCGTCCACTGCGGCCTGTGCCTGAACGCCTGCCCCACCTATCGCGAGCTGCGCGTGGAGATGGATTCGCCGCGCGGGCGCATTTATCAGATGGTCCAGGTGTCGAACGGCGCGCCCATCACGGAGTCGTATCGGGAACACATCGACTTGTGCCTGGCGTGCCGCGCCTGTGAAACGGCGTGTCCTTCGGGGGTGGAGTATGGACGCCTGGTGGAAGCGGCTCGGGCCGATATCGAGCAGCGTGTGCGCCGTCCATGGCCCTCGCGTCTGCTGCGCTGGTTCGTCTTTGAGCGTCTGCTTCCGAGCCGCATGATGCTTCGCATCGCCGGCTGGAACATATACCTGTATCAGGCGTCTGGGTTTCAAAAGGTGGTGCGCGCTTCCGGAATTCTGAAATGGATGGGCAGGCTGGGGGAAGTGGAGCCGCTTGCTCCTCCCATCGAGCGGCCGTTTTTCTACTCCAACATGGGACGGGTATTTCCCGCGCAAGGCGAGCGCAAATATCGCGTCGCTTTTCTTTCGGGCTGCATTGCCAACGTGTCTTTCGCGAGGCTGAACGAAGCCACCGTCCGTGTTCTCGAAGCCAATGGATGCGAGGTTACCGTGCCCGGCGATCAAACCTGCTGCGGCGCGCTGCACGTCCATGCCGGAATGCGCGAGCCCGCGCGCAAGCTGGCGCGCCAGAACATCGACGCGGTGCTCGACGGCGGTTTCGACGCTGTGCTCACCAACGCGGGCGGCTGCGGCTCGACGCTCAAGGAATACGACGAGCTGTTGGAGCACGACCCGGCTTACGCCGAGCGGGCCAAACGCTTTGTCGGTCTGATGAAAGATGTCAACGAATTTCTGGCCTCCATCGAACTCAACCCGCATATGGGCGAGGTTCGCGCGACCGTCACCTATCAGGACTCCTGCCATCTGGCGCACGGCCAGAAGATACGCTCCGCGCCGCGCCAGCTGCTGGCCCAGGTGCCCGGATTGATTGTTAAGGAAATGCGACTGTCCGATATATGCTGCGGCAGCGCGGGAATTTACAACGTTCTTCACACGGATATGTCCATGCAGCTTCTCGAAAAGAAGATGGAGAACGTGAATGCCACGGGCGCGGACCGGATCGCCACGGCCAATCCCGGATGCATGCTGCAACTCCGCGCCGGCGTGGCCCGGAACGGCCACGGACAGCGCGTTTCCCACGTGATTGAGATCCTCGACGAGGCGTATCGAGCCGCGCGCCCGTAGGTCATGTTCTTGCGCCAGCAGGCTGCGGAAAAAGTCAAAGACTGAGTTGGCCGCCGATCAACGCGGATCAACGCAGATCGAAAACAAGGGCGTTTGCGTCCTTGAATCCGCGTTCATCTGGGTTCATCGGCGGCCAATCATGCTTTTCAGCATCCTGCTAGACGCGTTCCAGCAGCATCGCCATTCCTTGTCCCACGCCGACGCACATGGAGGCGATCGCGTAGCGAGCCTTGGTCCGCCGAAGCTGGTGCGCCGCGGTCAGCGCCAGCCTGGCGCCGGACATTCCCAGAGGATGGCCGAGGGCGATGGCGCCTCCATTGGGATTGACCTTCTCGCTGTCGTCGGGAAGTCCGAAGGCTCGCGTCACGGCCAGGGCCTGCGCGGCGAAAGCCTCGTTCAGTTCCAGGATGTCGATATCGGCGATGGTCATTTTGAAGCGATCGAGCAGCTTTTGAATCGCGGGAATCGGGCCGATTCCCATGACGCGAGGCTCCACTCCCGCGGCGGCAGCGCCGATCACGCGCGCGATCGGCGTCAGACCGAATTGCGCCGCCGCGCTCTCCGACGCGACGAACATGGCGCACGCGCCGTCATTGATTCCGGAAGCGTTGCCGGCGGTCACCGTTCCGCCTTTGCGGAAGGGCGTAGGCAGCTTCGCCAGAGCTTCGTAGGTGGTATCGGCGCGGGGATGCTCGTCCACGGCCACGGCTTTGACCGAACCCTTGGGGCCGGGCACGTTCACCGGTTCAATCTCCTCGGCGAAAATGCCGGCGGCTTGCGCGGCGGCGCACTTCTGTTGGGACGCCAGCGCGAAGCGGTCCTGCGACTCGCGGCTGACGCCATGCGCCGCGGCGACATTCTCCCCGGTCTCCGCCATCGAATCGGTGCCGTACAACTTCTTCCATCAGCGGATTGACGAAGCGCCAGCCCAGCGTGGTGTCGTAAATCTCGGCGTTGCGCGAAAACGCCGCGGTCGCCTTGGGGATCACCATGGGAGCGCGGCTCATGCTTTCGACGCCGCCGGCGACGGCCAGCGAAATTTCGCCCGCGACGATGGAGCGCGCGGCCGACGCCACGGCCTCCATACCGGAGGCGCACAAGCGGTTGATGGTGACGCCCGGGACGCTGGACGGGTATCCCGCCAGCAGCAGCGCCATGCGCGCCACGTTGCGATTATCCTCGCCCGCCTGGGTGACGCATCCGAGAAGAACTTCATCGACACGCTCCCAGTCGAGCAGCGAAAATCTGCGTTTTAGCGTAGCCAGATGGGTGCGCGGCGAGATCGTCGGTGCGAACCATCGACAGCGCGCCTCCATAGCGGCCGATGGGAGTGCGGACACCTTGGCACAGAAAAGCGTTAGGCATTGTATTTTCATTATAAATCCTGTAAAATAATCCGGTGCGTCGCCTTTGGGCAAATCTGTTGGTGCTGATTTTCTGGCTTTCGCCGGTAGCTCCAGCATTCTTCGCCGACGACAGCTCCAAACTTCCCGCCTGCTGCCGCAGGCTCGGCGCGCATCATTGCGCGATGCCGGCCGTGCAACTCCCGGGAGGGGTTGCGTTCAAGGGAGTGTGCGATCAGTACGGCCATTTCCCCATCGCCTTGGCATCGCCGGAATACGCGAAAGCCGCTGTTCTAATGGCTTCCGAGGCCGTTTTGGCGTCCGCGCCGGGGTCTCGGGCGCTCGCGCCGCAATCGCTTTCGCGCTACCGGATCGCGTTCAACCGTTCCCGCCAAAAGCGCGGGCCTCCCAGCTTCCACTCCTAATCTTCAAGGTCTTTCGTCTTAATAAAGTGAGCCGGTATATGTGTGTCCACAAATACCGCTCTTATTCACACTATTTGTATTTTTAAGTTAGCATTATTCGCGTCAAACAATGCCGTTGACAAGAAGGAGGCTTCATGCGAAAGCTCGGATTCGGTCTGTGTCTGGGAGCTTTTCTAATTCTTGGATCCCTGCTCCACGCAGAGATTTTTGGCAAGAATACAAGGAATCGTGCACGACCCACAGCACCGGCCCGTGACCGGAGCATCGGTAAAGCTGCAGGCGATTACCTCGGATTGGTCTCAAACCACGCAAGCCGACGGGAACGGTGAGTTTTCCTTTACCAATGTGCCGGTCGGCGACTACAAAATCACCGTCACTCAGTCTAATTTCGCAACGTCGGAACAGACCGTCACCGTGGCTTCCGGCGCATCGCCGATTCTTCATTTCCAACTGGCGATCGCGGCCGTGAATCAAAGTGTTGTTGTCGTCGGCCAGGCGGACGCTGCCAATATGGATTCGGTAACCCCCACCACTCTGATCGATCGCGAGGACATCGCCCAAACTCCCGGCGCCGACCGCACCAACAGTATGGCGATGATCACCGACTTCGTGCCCGGCGCATACGTAACCCATGACATGCTGCATATGCGCGGAGGCCATCAAGTGGACTGGCTGATTGACGGCGTACCCGTCCCCAACACCAATATCGCCACCAATCTGGGCCCGCAGATCGACCCCAAGGACATTGATTATCTCGAAGTTCAGCGAGGCAGCTACGATGCGGAATACGGAGACCGCACCTATGGAATCTTCAATATCGTGCCCCGAACCGGCTTCGAGAGCGACAATGAGGCGGAACTGGTCACCTCTTTCGGGAACTGGTACCAGACCAACGATCAAATCAATTTCGGAGGGCACACCAAGCGCTTCGCGTATTACGTAAGTCTGAACGGAAATCGCAGCGACTACGGTTTGCAGCCTCCAGTCGGGCAAGTGGTTCACGACGCGGAGAACGGTTATGGGGGATTCGCTTCGTTGATCTTCAACGCCAACGCCTCCAACCAATTTCGGATGGTCGCCTCGTTGCGCCAGGATTATTACCAGATTCCCATCGATCCGAATCCCAACTCGGCCGGCAATCAGGTTTATCCAAGCTACGGCCTTCGCGATAGTGAACGTGAACCCGATGGTTATCTCACCTTCTCCTGGCTGCATACATTTAATCCAAACGTACGGATGACGGTTTCACCCTTCTATCATTACAACCAGGCCAGCTATAACAGCTCGCCGAACGATTATCCGGTGATCACGAATGTGAACCAGACCGCCAATTATGGCGGCTTGCAAGCGAGCGTAAACGCAACCATCGCGAAGAACAACGATATTGAAGTGGGAGTGTACGGATTCGCCCAGCACCAGAGCAACTACTTTAATAACGTTTTTACGGATTGCGGTGCCAGCTGTCAGATCAACTTCGGCCCGTCTTCGGCTGCCGTAACCGGCGGCGTGGCCGAAGTGTTCGTCAGCGACCGCTTTAAGGTTACCTCGTGGCTGACGCTGATCGCCGGCTTTCGCTATTCGCATTTCGACTCCGGCTCCGTGCCATCGTGGAGAACGCGCCCGACCCGCGCTTTGGCGTTGCCATCCGAATCCCGCGCCTGAACTGGGTCTTTCGTGGCTTTTACGGCGTGTTTTACCAGCCGCCTCCACTCTTGACGGCTACCGGTCCATTGCTCGAGTTAGCCACCAGCCAGAGTCTGACTTTCGCCCCTCTGCGCGGAGAGCGCGATCACGAATACCAATTCGGCGTGGCGATTCCTTTTCACGGCTGGGTCGCTCGACGCCGACACCTTTCAAACCAGCGCGAGGAATTGGCTGGACCACAGCAATATCGGCGAATCCAACCTCTTCTGGCCGCTCACTTGGGATCGCGCCTTGATTCAAGGTTGGGAAACCACGCTGCGTTCCCCGCGCCTCTGGCGCCGCGCTCAGGCCCACCTGGCCTACTCGAATCAGATCGCACAGGCCGCGGCGCCTTTCACCGGAGGCTTGATCTGCCCTACTCCCGTGCCGGCGGGATGCGAGCCGCCTCCCGGGCATTTTCGCCGGTGGACCACGATCAGAGAAATACGTTGAACCTGGGCGTCAATGCAAGTCTTCCCTGGCAGGCGTTCGCTTCGACGAATGTGTACTACGGCTCGGGATTCACGAACGGGATGCCGGACGCGCAATATCCGGGGAACTATCTGCCCCAGCACACTACGTTCGACATTTCCCTGGGAAAAAGTTTCGGCGAGAAAGTACAGGGTCTCGGTGACCGCTCTGAATGTGGCGAATCGCCGCGTCTTACTCGACAACAGCCTGACCTTTGGAGGATTCCACTTTAACGACCCGCGCCAGATCTACGCCGAATTCCGTTGGAGATTTCACTACTGACGCCGGCAACACCTTTGGTGGAACCCACGCCATTAACCCGCGTCAGATGTATGTGGTGCTTTCCTTCTTGAGCGGGCGGCCCGGCGGTGACGGCCCCTGGCCGATCGGCGGTGAAACGCTCCCGTGGGCGCATGCAATCTACGGTCTTGGCGTGAGGTTCCGTCCGCGAGTGGATGATGTATAATTGCTGAGGCCCAACAGGCTTCGAGACAGACCAACTCAGTACCAATCAGAATCACAAGGAGAGTCCGGATGGTTACATTGGCAGATGCGCGTAGAGTGATCGCGGCAGCCGAAAAGAAGGCCGCCGAGATCGGGCAACCGATGAACATAGCGGTGGCGGATGGCGGCGGGAACATCGTGGCTCACGTCCGCATGGACAACGCCTGGATCGGAAGCATTGACATATCCCAGAAGAAGGCGTACACATCGCGGGCCTTCGACATCGAGACGAAGGATCTGGCCGCGCATTCTCAGTCAGGCGGACAGTTCTTTGGAATTCACGCCTCCAACAACGGCAAGATCATGATCTTCGCCGGCGGGATTCCGCTTAAGAAAGACGGAAAGGTCGTGGGCGCCGTCGGCGTCAGCGGCGGATCCGGAGATCAGGACCACGCGGTAGCCGCAGCCGGCGCCGCGGCGTTCTAATTCCAGCAGACCAAAAGATAACGTAAAGCAAGATAAGTAAAAGGAGAGATACAAGTCATGGCAAGTAATCGTGGAGTTGCATATATCAAGCCGGGCGTAGTGGAGGTTCAATCCATCCCCTACCCCAAGCTGAAAATGCCCAAGAGTGAGACCGACCCGTTTGGCGGCAAGGACGCCCCTCACGGCGTCATCCTGAAGGTTGTCACCACCAACATCTGCGGGTCTGACCAGCACATGGTGCGGGGAAGGACCACCGCTCCGCAGGGGCTGATTCTGGGCCACGAAATCACGGGCGAAGTGATCGAGAAGGGCAACGATGTCGAGATGCTCAGCATCGGCGATCTGGTAACCGTGCCGTTCAACATCGCCTGCGGGCGCTGCCGCAATTGCCGCGAGGGCAAGACCGGCATCTGCCTTACCGTGAATCCGGCGCGTCCGGGCGCGGCGTACGGCTATGTGGATATGGGCGGATGGGTCGGCGGGCAGGCCGAGTACGTGATGGTGCCCTACGCCGATTTCAACCTGATCAAGTTCCCCAATAAGGAAAAGGCGATGGCCAAGATCAAGGATCTTACGCTGTTGTCCGACATCTTCCCCACCGGCTATCACGGCTGCATTCAAGCCGGCGTTGGGCCGGGCACCACGGTCTACATCGCGGGCGCGGGCCCGGTGGGCTTGGGCGCCGCCGCGGGAGCTCAGTTGCTGGGCGCGGCCGTCGTGATCGTCGGCGATATGATTCCGGAGCGCTTGGCGCAGGCCAAGAGCTTCGGCTGCGAAACCGTCGACCTCAGGAAAGACGCCACGCTGGCCCAGCAGATCGAGCAGATCGTCGGCGAGCCTTTGGTTGATTGCGTCGTCGATTGCGTCGGCTTTGAAGCTCACGGAACCGGGAAAGACGCTGCTGTCGAGCGTCCGGCCACCGTGCTGAATTCGCTTCAGGAAGTAGTGCGCGCGGGCGGTTCCGTCGGTATTCCCGGCTTGTACGTTACGGGCGATCCGGGCGGTATCGACGAAAATGCCAAGATCGGTGCGCTCAGTATCCGCATCGGACTGGGCTGGGCCAAATCCTGCTCATTCCATACCGGCCAGTGCCCCGTGCTGCGCTATAACCGCCAGCTCATGATGGCCATCCTGCACGACAAGGTGCATCCGGCCAAGGCCGTCAACGTCACCATGATCAATCTGGATCACGCGCCACAGGGCTACAAGGACTTCGATAAAGGCGCCGCGAAGAAGTTTGTCATCGATCCGCATGGATCGGTGAAGGCTTAGATCCGAGCCAACTCGGCGTTGCTGTAAATCAAAAGGGCGGCTGGGAAACCAGCCGCCCTTTTTCTGTCCCGTCTTCTTGCAGGCCCCCGTCTTCGTACAGGCCGATTAGTACTTAATCCTCTGCTGCAGCCCCGCGAGCTTCGACATATCCAGCCCGGGGACCTTCATCACGTCGTCCCAAGTCTTGAAGTTGCCATTGTCGGTCCGGTATTTGACGATCGCGGCAGCCTCATCCGCGGTGAGGCCCAGGTTGGTTTGAATGTCCTTGGCGGCGTCGGTGTTAATGTGTACCGGAGGGCCGTAGTATTTCGACAGGTACTGCACGATCACGCGGAAGTCGGCTTCGCTGGCATCCGCACCGCGGCTCTTCATATCGTCAACCACGGACTGCCAGATATCGGCGGTGCCGGTCATGGACGTCAGCGGGCCTAAATCGTGGCAGGCGGTGCAGGTCTTCTCCACCGTGTCCTTGCCCGGTCCATCCGGCAGATCCTGAGCGTAAAGGCCCCCAACGCCAGAAACTCCGGCCAGGAGCAACGAAAGAAAACCCATTCTTTTCATAAGTGACATTATACCGTCTACGGCCCGGCTTTGGTCAAAATCAGGATGTGCTGGCGCGGCAGCGTTTCGATCACCTGGGCCAGATGGAAGCCTTCCGCCTCCAGTTCGGTGCGGACCTCCGCCACGGTCATCTTGTGCTCTTCGCGGATGGGGATCTTGGGATCTTCCTTGCGGTACTCCAGGAGCACCAGCCGGCCATCCGGCTTGAGCGACGCACGGATTCCGCGCAGCATCTTCTGCGGCTCGGAGAATTCGTGATACACGTCCGCCAGAAGCACCAGATCCATCTGCCCCTTGGGCAGCATCGGATCGGTAAAGCTTCCCTGCACCTCGATGACATTGGACGCTTTCGCCTTGGCCGCATTGGCGCGGACCTGCTGGAGCATCTCCGGCTGCACGTCCTCGGCGTAAACCTTCCCCGTGGGCCCCACTCGCTTGGCCAGCTTCAGGCTCATGTAGCCCGTGCCCGCGCCCACATCGGCGACAGTCATTCCGGGCTTGAGCTTCAGGGCGTCAAGAGCGCCTTCGGGATTCTCTTCCTGCTCGCGCTCCGGCCGCTCCAGCCAGGTTTCGCACCCGCCGAATCCGCACACTCGGGCGATCTGGCGCCCCGTGAGCGGATGGACGCCCGGATTGGTCGTAGGAGCCTGGAACGCCCACAATCCGGTGGCGCACGCCAGAACGAAGACCAGCAGCCGAAAGCGAGCCGTGATCGCGAGAGACGCCACGCTATAAAGCCACTTTGATAAAAGCGCCGGCGAGCACGCCGCCGATCACTTCGCCGATCAGAGGAATCGCCGCATAGCCCCAGTTGGATCCGCCCTTCCCGGCAATGGGAAGAATCGCGTGTGCGATGCGCGGGCCCAGGTCGCGAGCGGGGTTGATGGGGAATCCGGTGGTGCCGCCGAGGCACAAACCGATGACCCATACCGTGCCTCCCACCAGGAACGGTCCCAGTCCCGGAGCCGGACCGGAGAGCGAGACGGATTTGGAAAAAATAGCGCCGATGATCATGACCAGCGAAAACGTGCCGATCACCTCCGACAGGATATTCGCTCCGGTGGAGGGGATGGCCGGGCCGGTGCAGAAACAGGCCAGCTTGGCGCCCTTGTCCTGAGTCTGGCTCCAGTGCGGCAGATAATGCAGCCACACCAGTGTCGCGCCCGCGATGGCTCCCAGCATCTGCGCCGTGATATAAGGAAGCACCTTGCTGAAGTCGCCCTGTGCCACCGCCATCCCCAGAGTGACGGCGGGGTTGATGTGCGCGTCCGAGCTCCCGCACGCGATGGCGGTAAATACGCCCGCCATCACCGCCAGGCCCCAGCCGGTACAGATCACGATCCAGCCGGAATTCTCGCCCAGCGTCTTCTTCAGCACAACATTCGCGACAACTGCGTTTCCCAGCAGGACGAGAACCAGGGTTCCCATGAACTCTCCAAAGAATGGTGTATGCATGTGCTCTTCGACAGGGAATGAGGGAGGGCGGACTCTGGTCCGCCCTTTTTGACTACGCCGACACTTTCCGCAGTTTGGTCACGCGGCCGATCTCCACCCACTCGCCGACGAAGATATTGCCGGCGTGATCGAAGATGGCAGTGTGGGGCGCCACGAACTGGCCCGGAATAAATGAGCTTCGGTCCTTCGTGGTTCGATCCGGATTGGGTACGGTCGGCTCACCCAGGTTAAGAACGATCTTGTCGTCCTTATCCAGAATCGAGACTCGCGAGGCCAAGTCGGGCACCACGATCTCCTGAGTCTTCGGGTGAGGATAGAAGTGGCACGGCTGAAGAGTTCCGCCGACGACATCAATCGGCTTGTCGTCCAGAGTGTAGCGAACGATGCGGCGATTGCCGCGATCCGCCACCAGCAACAACGGCTTGCTGGGATCGCGCAGATCGACCCAATTGCCGTGAGGATTGTTCATCGATTCGATGGGCCGGTCCGCGGGCACGCCGAGTGTATTCAGAGGCCGGACCGTCGCCGCTCTGCCGCCACCACCGCCACGCGCCCCACCACCGCCAGGGCCGCCAGGACCACCGCCGCGAGCTGCACCGCCTCCGCCGCCTCTCGCTCCACCACCGCCGCCTCTCGCTCCTCCCGGTGCAGCCGCACCGGCCGGAGGCCCGCCGAAGGTATTCTTCAGAACCGGATACGCCGTCGGACTCGCAACGGCGTAGTGGAACATGTAATACGAACCGTAGCCGTCGCCGACCCAGAAGTCGCCGTTCGGCGCAATCGCGATGTTCGTAGGCCGGTAATTTAGCCCGGCCGCGCCGCCGGGACCGGTGGAACCAGGTCCCTTCTGGTAGGTCGGCGATTGCTGCGGATACCCTATGGTCCAGACTTCTTCGCCCTTGAGCGTCCGCTTGGTGATGATGCCGTGTTTATCGTCGCAGAAGTACAGGTACTCGGTGTTGCCTTCCTTGCGCAGTTGCATGCCGTGCGCACCGCCCCGGAACATCGGGCCCCAGGAGCGCACGAACTTGCCCTTCTCATCGAACACCACCACGCTGTCCGGGCTGGGGCTGTCCTCATACACCGTGTGATGAACATAGATGTGGCCCTGGGCGTCTTCGCTAATGCTGTGTGTGTTGCCGTACTTGATAGTGGACGGCAATTCGCCCCAGTCGTGGATGCACTCGTACTTGTGCTCGCCTTCTCCAAGGATCGGAAGTTTGGTGCCTGATTTGTCGTCGGCCTTGATGAAGAACGGTATCGCGGCGGCTGCGCCGGCGGTCAGAAAGGTGCGTCTCGTGGAATTCGTCATGTATAGCTCCTGATTGGTGGCCCTTCGGCCACCGTTCATTATACCCCGATCCCCCTCAACGCAAAAAAGGCGCACCCGTTTTGGCTGCGCCTTTTCCCTCAGAACTTTAGATCGTGAAACGGCTATACGTGGTACACCCCGACGTAGGTGCCCTTGGCGCGGGTATGCATCGCCAGCGCCGCCAGCAGGTCCGCGCGGGACGTGGAAGCCGGCAGACCCAGCTTGGCGTCCAGAGCATAGACTTCAATGATGTAGTGATGCGTCGTCGGCGCCGGAGGGCAGGGGCTATAGAAGCCCGGCTGTCCAGCGATATTGTTGAGCTGCACGCTGCCATCCGCAAGATTGGCCGTCTTAGGCACGCCTGCCGGAAGCCCTGTCGCCGTCCCCGGAATGTCGAAGATGGCCCAGTGCAGAACGTCGCTGCCTTGGACCGCCACATCGGTGTCGTGCAGGATCAGGGCAAACGCGGCCGTGCCTGCGGGAGCCCCTCTCCAGTCGATCTTCGGAGAATCCTTTTGCGTTTGACTGGAGGCGCACCCGATGCTATCCGGAATCAATCCGCCATCCGCGTAACCGGCAACGGTGATCGTAAGGGGCGCGGGGATTCCGCCTTTGCCCTTGCCGCCGCCTTTTCGACCACCGCCGCCCGGAGGCGGGCCCTGCGCCAACATCATCCCGATGCTGACACCAAGAACTACCACGCATACTGCCAACGCTCGCACGATCTTCATGATCTGTATCTCTCCTTATGTAGATTTACTTTCCTGTGTAGCTGACTTTCCAGATGGTGCTGGAACCGTCGTCGGTGACGTACAGCGAACCGTCCTTGCCCACGGCCACGCCCGTCACCCGGCCCCACGCGTTGCCATCCGGCGCAACCATGCCGGTGAGAAAGTCCTCATACACTCCGTTCGACTTGCCCTTTTGGAGAGGAACGCGCACCAGCTCATGCCCCGACATCGGGGTTCTGTTCCAGGACCCGTGCTCCCCGGCAAAGATATCGCCGCGATACTCCGCCGGGAATTGCGTGCCTTCGTAGAACGTCAGCCCCAGCGAAGCGCTGTGAGCCTGAATCAGCACGTCCGGCACGATCACCTTATCGATGGCCTTGTCGGCGGGGCGGGGAAGCTTTTCCTTGTCCTTGCCCGCGAAGCCGGCCACCGCGCGCGGATCTTCGTGCTGGCCGATGTAGAACCAGGGCCAGCCGTAGAAGCCGCCCTCTTTCACCGAAGTGATGTAATCCGGAACCAGGTTGTTGCCCAGGTTGTCGCGCTCATTCACCGACGTCCACAACTCGCCGTTCAAGGGGTCGATCGCCAGGCCCACCGGATTGCGAATGCCCGACGCATAGATTTTGATAAACTTTCCTTCCGGCGTATATTCCAGAATGTTGGCGCGATGCTCCTGCGAGCGGTCGGATTGGCTGACATTGTCCGCCGAGCCCACCGCCACCAGCATGTATTTCCCGTCTTTCGAGAACACCACGTCGCGGGTTCTGTGGTCGCCCGCCGGCGGCAGATCCGAAATCAACGTCTCAGGCATGCCGCTGGCTTTCAGATCGCCGTTCTTGTACGCGAATCGCACCACCGAAGCGTTGTTGCCGATATACACCCATTGCGGGTTGGCTCCGACCGGATAGAAATTGATCCCGAAAGGCCCTCCCAGCCCGGTGGCGAAGGTCGAAATCTCGGCTTTCCCGTTGTTGTCGCGGACAATCTTGATATTCCCCGCCGCTTCTTCGGCGACGAACAGATCGCCGTTGGGGGCTCTCCGGATCTGCCGCGGCGCCTTCAGATCGTCGTGCGCGTAAAGCTCCACCTTGAATCCCGTTGGAACCTGGGGCATCGCGCCCTCCGGCCGCGGAGACATCTTTCCAAAACTCGGATGCGCCTCGCCCGGCGCCGGAAGATCGCTCACCGTGATCTTCCGAAACGTTCCCGGTTTCAGATCCTTGGTGTCGACAAACGCCGCTTGGCCAGTGATCAGCCCGACGATCTTGGCTCCGTCGCCTTCGAGCATCATGCTGAACGCCAGCAGAGACGCTCCGCCGGCCGCGATCCAACCTAACTGTTTCATTTTGCCTCCTGAACTGTGCTCCGACTATTATACGCGACAGATGGGTGAGTCTCGCCGCGCCAACAAAGACAATCTACGGTCCACCAGCCACGGTCGTCCAAACGGCTATAGTAGGGACAAATGGTCTCGCGGCTCGCGGCATTGGTTCTTGGTTGCGCGTGTGGTTTTTCCTGCGTCTCCGCCCAGACCCCGGAGGCCTCCGGCTGGACCGTCAGCGGAACCGTCCTCGACTCCATTACTGCCCAACCCGTCGCCGGCGCGCTGGTGGTTTGGGAGCCGTCGTTTGCGGCGTATGGTTTTCGCGACCGGCCTGCGGAGAGCGCTGGCCCCGCCGCGAATGCCGCTCGAATCCTCACTCCCGGCCCTGGGACATTCACCTTTTCGGTCGATCCCACGGCAACCGGCGTCCGCCTGTTCGTCTCGCGCCAGGGCTACCGCGCCCAGGACGGCAAGGAAGTCGCCAGCCTGTCCCTCCCTGCCGCGCCCTCCCAGGCCATCGCCATTCGCCTGGTTCCTCAAAGCACCATCGAGGGGCACGTCCTCAATGGCTCGGGTGAGCCCGTTGCCGGCGCCGAGGTGCACGCTGTCCGCATCGATATTCACGATGGCCTGCGGCGGCCTCGCGAAGACTTTGCCAAGGTCACGGACCAGAATGGCGAGTACCGCTTCGACGGCCTTCCTTCCGGCGCGTACTATCTTCGATCGGCGGGACATTTCTACCCTGCCGCGGTTACCCAGGATCTCGCGCAAATCCTCGCAGTCGCTTCCGGCAAGGTGGTCACCGCCGATTTCCACATCGACCCCCATACGGTCTACCAGATTCGCGGCCTCATTACCAACATGCCCTTGCGGAAGACCCTGGAAATCCGACTGCTTCGCGATGGCGAGCCCTTGAAGAATGCTTTTGAGGTGACTCCCAACGGCACCTTTCAGGTGATGGACGTCGAGCCTGGCTCCTACACGCTTCAGGCGTTCACGCCCGGCACCGTCCCGCCGGATTTCGGCGAGGCCGAGGTGACCGTCGGCGAGGGCGACGTCGCAGCCTTGAAAATCAGCCTGAGCGAGGGCGTGGACGTCTACGGCCACATCGAGTTTCGCGGCTCCGGGAGCCTGGAAAAGTACGCCGTGGTGCATGCGACGCCCTTCGCTCCGCGCCGTTTGCCGGTCGACTATTCGGAAATCGTCGGCACCATGCGCGCCAACGGAAATTTTGTGCTCAAGAATCTGCTCCCCGGAAAATACGAAATCAGCGTGCGCGGCGTGCCGGATTCCTATCTGGCCGAGGCCGGCGCCGACTCCAAGGACGTTCTGGACCAGGGCCTGACGGTATCCACCACTCCGCCCCCGCCGCTGGCCCTGGTGATGCGCTCCGGTGGAGGCGAAATCGCGGGAGACATCGAAGGAGCCAGCCCCAATCAGTCTTTCGACCTGGCCGTGATCGCCCGCTATAGCGCCGTCGAAATTCCCACCATTGTCCGCGTTCTGGCCGGACATTTCCACGTCGGCGGACTCACCCCGGGCGACTATACCTTGCTCGCCTGGCCCGAATCGCGCGAGATCGAGTATCGCAACGCGCTGGTGTTGTCGGACCTCTCGCCCTACAAAATCTCTGTTTCGGTCACCGAGGGAGGGCGCCGCAACCTGTCGCTCACCCCGGTTCCGTAAAGGCCCGCACAGGGCCGGCTCGGCCCTTCAAATTGCCAGAAACTCGCGACGGCTCCGCCGAGCCAGGCTCCGTTGTGCGGGCGGGTTCCGTAAGAGCGGGCGCTACCGCACCACCGTCTTGGCTACCGCTTGATTCTCGAACTCGTCCGAGACGCGCACGGCGATGGTCGTCTCTCCCGCGCCGCGATCCACGGTCACGCGATAGTCGAGCTCGGTCGAATCGGTCAGGCGCGTAGTCGGTTCCACCACCGTCCAGTCGCCCCCGTTGATCGAATACTCCGCTTTGCCCAGCGTGCTCAGCGCGTCTTTGGCGTGGAAGCGAATTTCGATCTTGCCGCCTGCCGCCGCTGTTCCCATCAGGCCCGTGATCACCGGAGGAGTATTGTCGATCAGGAACGGGTCGGTCTCGCGCGATGAAGACAACGCCTGGCCGGGAGGATTCGAGGGCGAATCCGAAGCCGTGATGCGCACCACGTATTTCCCGTCGGGGAAAGCGGTCGCGTCCCAGCTCATGTAATTCTCCTGGATCTTGTCGCGCAGCGGCTTCCACGCGGTTTCGTTGACGCCGCGAATCTCGGCCGTGTAAATCAGGGAATCGCCGTTTTCGTCGGTGGCCAGCCAGCGCACGCCGATAAATCCCTTGGCCCAGCTCATCGCCGGAGTGTTTGCGGAACCCGCCGTCGCGGACGTACCCGAAGCCGACGATCGACGCCCGATGGGAGGCAGATTCAGGCTCGGAGGGTTACTCAATGAATTGCCGGACCCCGTGAAGGCCGCCGGCGCCGGGAACTTGTAGTTTTCCCGCGTCGTTTCCACTTCCTGGATCACCGGCGCGACGTTCTTCATCTGGTATGCCGTTTCCACCTCGGCGATTTCGGCCGAGCCAGTCAGCGTCGCCTTGTATTCCAGGAATCGCGCCGCCGGCGACACGATTCGTCCCGCGTTCAGGTTTTCCCAGGGGCTCCAGTTCTGCTGCGGGCGATCCAGGTTGCCGCTGCGGGTCTCGAAGCGCACGCCGCTCTGGGCGGGTTCCGCCGCAATGCGGCCCCAATAAGAGAACGCCCCCGCATCCAGCACCTCGCTCTCGTAAGTTCCCGAAGCCTCCATTCCCGGCCCCACCGAGAACAGCTTGCCGATGTTGCCCGTGACCGCGTACAGAGTCCCGTCCGGAGCCGAGGCCAGCCCCGTCACCTGCGTCGACGTCAGGCTGCGCAGCCGCGTGAAGGAATGGTCGGAGTCGATACGATACAGATACCCGCGATTGCCGGTGCCCGCGATCACCCTCCCTCGCGCGTCAAACGCCAGTGCGTAGACCAGGTCGGTCGCATCGCTCCAAACTCTGCGCGCATAACCGTCGGTTTGAATCCTGTAGATCTCCGAGCCGCCGGCGACCGCCGGAGCACCCGGATTGGCCGTCGTCGGAAGTCCCGCCGGCCGAGCCGCCGCGGCAGCCAAATTCGCCACAGCCGTGGTGGTGACCACCGATACAGCCGGAGGCGCAGCCGCCGCAGCAGCGGGCGCGGAAGTAGCCGCCTGCTTGTTGCCGTCCCCCGCCGCGTAAATGGTTCCATCCGCGGCCACCGCCACCGCCGTGATCTCGCGCTTGGGCGTCTGATACAGGACGAAGCCTTGCGCCGCCCCTTGCCCCGTCGATGTCACGCGCAGAATCAGCCCGCTCGGGTCCGTGCCCACGATCAGGTTTCCGCTCGCGTCCACTGCCAGCGACCGCGCATGCGTCTCCTCGGTCTTAAAAAATACCGAGCCCACACCCGCCGCCGTCACTTTATGAATCTCTCCCTGATCGCCCGTGGCGACGTAGAGATTCCCGCTCTTGTCGAAGGCCATCGCCCAGATGTACTTGGCCTTGGGATCGTAGAACACGTCCACTTTACCGGACGCGCTTACGCGATACACGCGACCGTCCGGCGATGTGGCCGCGTACACCCGGTCCATGGCGTCGATGGCGATGGCCTGGATGGCGATGCCGTCCAGCTCCGCCAGCGTCTTCACGGTTCCTTTGGGATCTACCGCGAAAAGCTTGACCTTGGTGGCTCCCAACCCGCCGCCGCCCGTGTAAATGTTTCCCTTGGAATCGCGCGCCACCGCCCACAAAAACGCCGTCGACGCGTCGAAGATCTCCTTCGCCGCCGGCGCCACCGTCATTTTTCCTTCACTCGACATCGACAGGCCCGTGAGGCTGCCCTTGTCAAAGCCGGCCATGTCCGCTTGCGTCCAGGTCCTGGTGTCGACGGCAAATGCCGGGGCGCAAGCCAGGGCGCAGACTACGGCGATCTTTATTTTCATGAGGAGGGTTTACTTTACTGATTTACTTTACTGTGATCCGCAGCGAATAGCTTCCGCTCACCATCTCGTCGAACGGCACCGAGAGCTGCTCCTCGGCCGTCTCCGGCGTCCCGGCCAGCGACCGTGAAGCGGTGTGATCCCCTTGCAGCACGTTCAGCATCGACGCCGGCAGCGACGGCAGCGTCTTGTCGTCGGTGAAATACGTCGCGCGGGTTTCCACCAGCGAGACGTACATGCGGTTGTTGCTGCGTTCCTGATTCAGCAGCGACACGGTTTCGCGGAATGTCCATGAAGCGGCTGCCCGCCGCCGCCGCGCTTTGCAGGCGATTCAGCGTGTCCGCGTCGCTGAACAGGATGCGATGCTCGCCGCGAGCGAGACCCGCCGGAATCTTGACGGTCACGGAACGCTCCATGCGCTCGCCGCGATAGGGCCGCAGGAACACCTTCACCGGAATCTCGGTTCCCGCTTCCACTTCAACCGACGGCGTCCAGGCGCTGTCGATGGCAGCCACGCGCCGCTCCGGCAGCAGGTCGATGGTGCAATCCACCTTCGTCAGCTTGGGCATGGACACCGGATTCGCGAACAGGCGATTGAACTTTTCGCCCCACCAGTTGGCCAGCATCAGCGGCGGAGGAGCCGGCGCCGCGCCGTCCGCCAAAATCGTCGAGACATCCAGCCTGCCGCCGCCGGCGACCTCCACGCTCCCGCTCATCCGGTACGTGATTTCGTCGGCGTATTCGTTGATCTGCTGGATCGTGCTCGCCAGCGTCATCATCATCAGCGTCGGCGTATATTTCTGGTTCACGAAGACCTGGAAGTTGAAATCCTTCTCCTTCACCATCGCGTTGGCCTCGTTGAAGGAGCGCAGCTTCAGGTGCACCGGAACCATGGGAGCTTCCGCGCCCAGCTCGCCCATGATGCCGCTGAAGCGGTCCTGATGCAGCGCGCCCACCACGTCGGTGGTGTTAGGCAGCTTGTTGGGCTGATAGGAAGACGCCAGCGTCATCACCACTTCGCTCTTGGCCATGGGCATGTCGACGGGACCCAGGTTCATGAACGGATGCCCGAACGCCAGGATATGCTTGCCGTCGTTATAGGTGACCGTGCCCGTTCCCGTCGCCGAAAGATCGCCCGAAATCAGGATGCCCGCCACGGAATCGCCCGGATTCAGAGAGGTCTCCCAGCCCTTGACCGGCTTCCAGCTCGTCGCCGAGGACCCTCCGCCTCCGCCCTCCACCGCCGTGATGCCCATCTGCTCGAACAACGGCTCGAACGTCCGCAGCGTCGAAGGCTCGAAATCCCGAAAACACCATCGGCGTTTGCAATCGGCGTCATCAGCGGAGCGTTATGCGGTAGCGACGCCTCCGACACTCCCGCGGCAACCAGCCGTTCCAGCAGGTCATGCGGGATCTCGGAGGGGCTTTGGGCGAGCCTCTGCGACGGGTCGGACGGTTTCGAAGTATCGAAATCCTTCACCTCCAGCATCGATTCGATGGGCGTGATGCCGCAAATCGAATCCGGCGAGAAAACGCTGATGCGCAGAGCCACCGCGCCCACCAGCTTGCCGTCGATATAGACCGGGCTGCCGCTCATGCCTCCGGCGACGTTGGTTATCTTGGCCCTGCCGCCCATTTTGCCGAGGATCACGTCGTTGGGGCCGTTAGCCTTTTTCCATACGCCGATGATCTCGATCGGGATCGGCTCCGGCTGGGTGCCTTGAAAGACGGTCCAGGCCGTGGCCTGCATTCCCGGCCGGATGTCCTTCAATGGGAAAATCGCGACCTTACCCGCCTTCGGCGGCGCTTCCGCCGCTGGGAGCGCCACGGGAATCAACAAGCCGGTCGCCACGGTGGCCACTGCAACCCATCGTTTCATGAAAACCTCTTTACTCTATTAAACACCCAAAGCGATCTGCTATTGCAGCCGTTCGGGGTTCCTGCGAACCAGATCGTCCACCACCGCGATCAGCGCATTCAGCCGTTCGCCGGTGTCCTTCTGCGCCTCGGCCAGTTCCGCCATCTTCAGATCGAGCTGCTCCATGCGCTTCTCGGCCCGCTGCTGCATTTCCGTCAGCAGCACTTGCGCCGTGAGCAACTTCTTATGCTCGTCGCTGAACTTCAAGTGGTCGTCGATCAGGAGCTCCATCAGCCCTTCTAATCGGTCCAGCCTCGACTTGCCTTGCCCGTTTTGCTCGTCGCCCATCGCGGTAACCCAAGCTTATCATTGCCAGCTCAGGGCCAGCTCAGGCCCCGCCCGTCTCTACCTGCGCCGCCGGCGCTTTGGCCAACGACCAATGCGAATGCACGATCCTCCAGGCGTCCGCAAAACACTGATACACCTCCGTGCAGTTCCAGCGCACTCCGCCTTCGCTGCCGAAGCTGACGAATTGAAAGGTGAGAATCGCGGCGTCGCCAATTACTTGGACGTGCGGATCGACGATCTCGTCACGATCAATCTTGATCTTTCCGCGCAGCTGCTCGTACCAGTCCGTCAGATCCCTCAAGCCATCCACACGCCGTTCGACGTATGGATCGAAGTACGACACGTTCGCGGCGTTGATCTCCAGGTACCCGTCCGGATCGCCTCTGCCCCACCGGTCCAGCGCCGCCCGCTCCAGCGCCACCAGATGATCCGCGATCTCCCTCATTGCCGCGCTTTTCCATGCTGGTTTCCTGCATGCGCCCTATGCCAGCAGCATTTCCATCCTCGATCCCGGCCGGATCATGGTCTCGTTGCGCTCCGGTCCCGTGGATACGCCGCCGATCTCCACTCCCGTGCGCTCTTCCAGGAACCGCAAATAAGCGCGCGCGCGCTCCGGAAGCTTCTCATAGCGGTCGATGCCCCGCGTCGAGCAGGCCCAGCCGGGCAGCATCTCATACACCGGCTCAACCGCTTCGAGCGCTCTGTAGGTGGCCGGCATTTCGCAAACCTCGGCGCCATGCAGCTTGTAGCCGACGCACACCGGAATCTCCTCCAGCTGGTCCAGCACGTCCAGTTTGGTGATCATCAGCGTGTCGAAGCCGTTCACCATCGCCGTGTAGCCCAGCAGAGGCACGTCGAACCAGCCGCAGCGCCGCGGACGGCCCGTCACCGCGCCAAACTCATTGCCCTCGCGCCGCAGCAAATCCCCGGCGGCGGTGTCGCTTTCGGTGGGAAACGGCCCCGATCCCACGCGCGTGATGTAGGCCTTGGAAACGCCGATCACGCCGTCGATGCGCGTGGGCGGAACCCCCGTGCCTGTCGAAGCTCCGCCCGCGGTCGCGCTGGAAGAGGTCACGAACGGATAGGTGCCGTGATCGATGTCCAGCATGGTTCCCTGCGCGCCTTCAAACAGGATGCGCTGGCCCCGCGCGATGGCCTCGTTCAGGAACTTGGCCGTATCGCACACCAGCGGCCGGATGCGCGCGGCATACTCTTCGGTGTGCTGGCGGATCAGCGCGTAGTCGATCGGTTCCTGCAACTGAAACGTCTCCGCCAGCGTCCGCTTGTCCTCCGCCAGGGTGTCGTAGAGCGCCCGAAACGCCTCCGCGTCGAACAGATCCGCGATGCGGATGCCGCGCCGTCCCACTTTGTCCTCGTAACACGGGCCGATCCCGCGCTGCGTGGTGCCGATGGGGATGCGATTCTCCCGAGCCTCCGACATCTTCTCCACCAGCCTGTGGAACGGAAAAATCACGTGCGCCCGGTTGCTGACGCGCAGGCGCGACGGCACGTCGATGCCCGCCGCCCGCAGCGTTTCCATTTCATCGAGCAGCGCCGCCAGGTCGATCACCACGCCGTTGCCGATCACCGCAATGACTCCGTCGCGAAGAATCCCGCTGGGAATCAGCTTCAGAACGAATTTGCGATCGCCGATGAAGACGGTGTGCCCGGCGTTGTGGCCGCCCTGATAGCGCGCCACGATATCGAACCGCTCCGCCAATAAATCGACAACCTTACCCTTGCCCTCGTCGCCCCATTGGGCGCCAAGAACGATCACATTGGACATTATTGTTTGGTACCCCTGAGCGCAGATTCCCCGCCGTCGCGCTCCGATAAACTATTGTAGCAGCGGAATGTTACGGTTCGGTTGCCTGCACGCCCGGCGCGCCCCGCGCGCATGGCTGCGATACCTGTATGACTCTGTTACAGAGGATGGGGAAGATTTCAGACTCTCGTTAATTCCTGGCGTGCCGGCCGATGCTGTAATCTTCTAGCCGGCAGGCCACTCCAAAACCCCGTTGAAACCCTTGTGCCACAACGCGTACGATGCGGACCCGGCAACGGAGGAGCAGATCGTCCGCTGGAACGGAACTCAGTTCGTCGCCCGGGATGAGCAGTTCACACTCCAGCCGATCGCCAAGTGTAAACGTGTGATCCGAAATGCAGTAGAAGCTGTCACAGCTCACGTCCTCGGTCCTCGTCTCGATTCTCTCGGCGTCCGACCGAAACAGAACCACGGGAAGCGCCAACCTTACACGCGGACGACACCGGCGGTCCCCGGATTCCATTCCGAGTATTGGCTGCCCGGGCTGTTCGTTATGATCCAAAGTTTTCACTAACACGTTTCGCACTCCTTGGGGGGAGTGGCGTGCACGTGGAGCACCACACGACGGCTCGCGCTTTTCATTTTAGTACCATTCCTCGAGGCAAAGCTAGCAATCATTACGAGTTTGCGGCAGTATCTTTTAACGAGATGTCGTGCAGAACCCGCAATCGACAGCCCAGGAGTTTGAAATCCAGTGACGTGATGAACCCATAGTGACGCCCCAAGGTCGATCGGGCGAAGCGGCCCGGCCAAAACCATATGCCGGATGGCACACCCCGCCAGTGACCCTCAGCAGTAGACACTGCTCCGCCGCCCCGAGCGATGGCGATCCTGCTCGCCGGAGACCTGTCGATTGTCCGCATGCCCGCCGATATCTACTGTCCCCCGGCCGGCGCGGAATGTCACGGTTCGGTTGCCTGCACTCCCGGCGCTTAAGGCATCTTCAGGTGCTTCGCATCGATCATCAGGCTTAAGTAGCCTTCCGCGCTCAGTGGACACTCGACGAGATCCCGGAATTGCGTCCGCGTCAGTCCGATCTGCCTGGACATCGCCGAACAGAGATAGTCGTCTATCTCGGGTGCGTTGTGGCTGATCTTCGTTTTGATGCTCGACTTCTTTCCGTCGTGATAGAAGAAGTAATATCGGTGATCACGCTCTGCGTGCTCCCGGAAGCCTTTGCCGCAAAGTGAAGCACCGACGTCCCGCGCCTTGAAAACCAACGGCGCTACTCCTGGGCGACGGCTCTGACCAAACCCTGGAACGCACGTTTCACTGCGAGAGCATCCAGGGTTAAAGATTGGTCGGGAGCCTGGACGATGGCATCCCAAAGGACCGAAAAGTCCTCCGTGAACGAAGCCAGGGCCTCCTGCTTCGTTCTGCCGAACGCAAGGATCGAGAGTGGCTTCGATTCATAGCACCATCCACCTGCAAAACTCGAAACCTCGATCTGCAAGGGCTGATTGAGACGAAAGAGGCGGCCATGGCATCGAACCTCTCCCAGGGCGAGGGGGCTCACGTGCTTTTCTGATTCGACCGCCCGTTCCTCCGTGGGAGCCAGCTGTCCTTCGTGCTCGACTCTAATGGGCTCGCTCAATTGTCCTCGTTTCAGCTCGTCCCCAAGATAGCATGGGCCGTCGTCTCCTTTGCGGTTCTGTTGAGGTCCCGCCGTCCCGATCGCAATAAAACCGTATGCCGGATGGCACACGCCCACGGTGACCCTCAGCAGTAGACACTGCTCCGCACCCCGCAGTCTAATAGAACTATATGTGGATTGTCAGACTGGCCTTGCGCCGTCCCTACACTTTTGTAGTGATGGCGCTGGCGATCCTGCTCGCCGGAGCCCTGTCGATCGTCCGCATGCCCGCCGATATCTTCCCGGACATCGACATCCCCATCGTCAGCGTAGTGTGGTCCTATAGCGGTTTTACTCCCGAAGATATGGCCGACATGATCACCACCCGCGCCGAGCGCGGCATGACCACCACGGTCAACGATATCGAGCACATGGAATCGCAGTCCTACGCCGGTCTCTCCGTGATCCGCATGTATTTCCACCCCGGCGCAAAGATTGAGGCGGCCATTGCGCAGATCTCCGCGCAATCCAACCAACTGGTCAGCTATCTTCCGCAGGGCGCCCGCGCGCCCGGCATCATTCGCTATAACGCGGCCGCGGTCCCCATCCTGCAATTGGGGCTTTCCAGTCCAACCATGAGCGAGCAGGAGATCTACGATCTCGGCTCCAACTTTATCCGCACCCAGCTCGCGACAATTCAGGGCGCGTCGGTTCCGTCTCCCTACGGCGGGAAACAGCGCCAGATCATGGTGGACATCAACACGGATGCGTTGTTCTCGCGCGGCCTTTCCGCCACCGACATCTCCGCTGCGTTGAACGATCAAAGCATCATTCTTCCCACCGGCAGCGCCAAGATCGGCTCCCGGGAATATCGCGTGGAGATGAACAACACCCCCGACGTGGTGGACCAGTTTAACCACCTTCCGATCAAGTCCGTCAAGGGCACCACCATTTATATGCGCGACG
Source organism: Bryobacterales bacterium (assembly GCA_963765185.1). Lineage (GTDB taxonomy): Bacteria > Acidobacteriota > Terriglobia > Bryobacterales > Bryobacteraceae > Palsa-187. The sequence goes on along the minus strand of CAVXWB010000159.1, from coordinate 69,087 downwards.
TGGCGCAGGTGCGCGACGGCTATGCGGTGCAGACCAATATCGTGCGCCACAACGGCGAGCGCGGCGCGCTGCTGACGGCGCTGAAGAACGGCGGCGCCTCCACCATCGACATCGTCCACCGCATCAAGGAGGCGCTGCCGCGCATCGCATCCACGCTGCCGCCGGGATTGAAGATCGACACGCTGTTCGATCAGTCCATTTTCGTCAAGGCCGCCATTCAGGACGTGCTGCAAGGAAGCGCGCCGCCGCCGCCGCTGCTCACCGGCCTGATGATCCTGCTGTTCCTGGGCAGCTGGCGCAGCACTCTGATCGTCTGCATTTCCATTCCGCTCTCGATCCTCACTTCGCTCGCGATTCTGTACGCGCATGGGCGAGACCATCAACATCATGACCCTGGGCGGCATGGCGCTGGCGGTCGGCATCCTGGTGGACGACGCCACCGTGGAAATTGAAAACATCCATCGCAATCTGGGCATGGGCAAGGCCATCGTCAAGGCCATTCTGGACGGCGCGCAGCAGATCGCCGTGCCCGCCTTCGTCTCCACGCTGTGCATTTGCATCGTGTTCGTGCCGGTGGCGTTCCTCACCGGCACCGCGAAATATCTGTTTACTCCGCTGGCGATGGCGGTGGCGCTGGCGATGGGCGCGTCCTACCTCCTTTCGCGCACGCTGATCCCCACCATGATCCGCTTCCTGCTGCCGGCGGAGCTGCATCTGTATAAAGATCCCGACGGCGAGAGCGAAGTGGAAAACGCCAGCTGGCTGTGGCGCGTGCATCGCGGCTTTCACCACGGCTTCGAGAAATTCCGCGACTTCTATTCCGGCTTCCTCGCCTCAGCGCTGGAGCGCCGCGGGCTGGTGGTGGCCTGCTTCGCGATCCTCGTGGTGGCCTGCGTGGCGCTGTATCCCTTCATCGGGACGGACTTCTTTCCGCACGTCGACGCCGGCCAGATCCGCCTGCACGTCCGCGCCGCTTCCGGCTCCCGCATCGAGGAGACCGAGCAGAAGTTCGCGCAGGTGGAGCAGACCATCCGCGAGGTCATTCCGGCCAACGAGCTCAGCGATATTCTCGACGACATCGGCCTGCCCTGCCAGCGGCAATAACCTGGCCTTCGGCGACATCGTGACGCTGGGAACCTTCGACGGCGAGATCCTGGTTTCGCTCGAACCGGGCGAGCACCGCTCCACCTGGGACTACGTGCGCGAACTGCGCAAGCCGCCTGCCGCAGCACTATCCCGACCTGACCTTTTTCTTCCAGCCCGCCGACATCGTCGGGCCAGATTCTGAACTTCGGCCTGCCCGCGCCGATCGACGTGCAGAGTGGCGCGGCCCGCTGCGCAATGAGGATCAGGATTTCGAGATCGCCGCCGAGATTTCCAGCCGCATCAGCGCCATTCCCGGCGCCACCGACGTGCACGTGCACCAGGTCAAGGACATGCCCATGATGCGCGTGAACGTGGACCGCGACCGCGCCAGCCAGATGGGCTATCACGCAGAAGGACGTCGCCAGCGGCATGCTGATCTCGCTCAGCTCCAGCTTTCAGGTGGGCGCCAATTACTGGATCAACCCCGCCAACGGCGTCGATTATAACGTCGCCGTGCAGACCCCCACGTATCGACCTGGATTCGTCCCAGGCGCTCATGAATACGCCCATCACCGGCGGCACGGGCCAGTCCACGCAACTGCTGAGCAACGTGGCCAGCGGTCAAGCGCGGCCTCACCTCCGCGGTCGTCAGCCACTATAACGTCCAGCCGGTCTTCGACGTCTACGCCAACGTGCAGGATCGCGATTTGGGCGGCGTCGCCGGCGGACGTGGACAAGGTCATCGCCGAGTACAACACCAAGCTTCCCCCGGGCACCTACATCGACACGCGCGGCCAGGTGGAGACCATGCGCTCCTCGTTCCTGGGCATGGCCTACGGCCTGATCTTCGCCATCGTGCTGGTGTACTTCATCATGGTGATCAACTTTCAATCCTGGACCGATCCGTTCATCATCCTGATGGCCGATTCCCGGCGCGCTCAGCGGGATTCTGCTGATCCTGTTCTTCACCCACACCACCATCAGCGTTCCGGCCCTGATGGGCGCGATCATGAGCATCGGAGTGGGCACCGCCAACAGCATTCTGCTGGTGACCTTCGCCAACGACCTGCGCCGCGAGGGCGCCGACGTTCTGACCGCCGCCTACCAGGCCGGCCGCACCCGTCTGCGGCCCGTGGTCATGACCGCCATGGCCATGCTGGCCGGGATGATTCCCATGGCGCTGGGTCTGGGCGAGGGCGGCGAGCAGAACGCGCCTCTGGGCCGCGCCGTCATCGGCGGATTGATGGTCGCCACCGTGGCCACTCTGTTTGTGGTCCCCGTGGTCTACAGCCTGCTGCGGAAGGCTCCGCCAAAAACTTTCGATAGGATAGAAGTCTGATGGCGGCCAATCCGCATACTGAACCTGAATTCACCACCGTGGCCTCGCAGGAGCCCGCGCGTAAGAAGTCGCACGCCGGTCTCCTGGTCCTGATTTTGCTGATCGGCGTAGCTCTGGCCGGCGCCATCGCCTATGAGCTTTCCCAGCGAAAGACGCAGGCGCAGGCGCTCGCCACCGCGGCCGCCGATACCGCCGGCAGCGGCGTTCCCGTGGTTGAGGTCGCGCGCGTCCGCGTCTCTGCCTCCGGCGCAACCGTTGAGATTCCCGGTCAAACCGTCGCGCTTCTCGAAACCCCGCTCTACGCCCGCACCGACGGCTACATCCGCCAGCGCACCGTGGATATGGGCGACCGCGTCAAGAAAGGCCAGCTCCTGGTGGAACTCGATACCCCCGATCTCGATCAGCAGATCGAGCAGGCGCGCGCCACCTTAGCCCAAGCCAACGCAGCGCTGTCGCAGGTGGAGGCCAACCTGCAAGCCTTGCAAAGCAATCTCAAGCTCGCCCGCATCACCGCGGAGCGCTATCACACCCTCGCCGATCAGGGCGTCATGTCCAAGCAGGATAACGACACCTCCGCCGCCGCGCTTGAATCCGGCCAGGCCAACGTCCGCGCCGCTGAAGAAGCCATCCACGCCCAGCAGGCCACCATCGCCGCCAGCACCGCCAATCTCAATCGCCTGCTGGAGCAGAAGAAGTACGCCCGCATGGAAGCCCCCTTCGACGGCATCATCACCTACCGCAACCAGAGCGCCTCCGACCCAGGCACCCTGATCAGCTCCGGCAGCGGCTCTTCCGTTCCTGAGATTCTGCGCGTTTCGCAGATCCAGACCCTGCGCATCTTCGTGGACGTTCCGCAGAGCTACGCTCCCGAGATCCGCGTGGATCAGCCCGCCGATCTGATCGTCGACGAGTTTGCCGGCCGCATCTTTCCCGCCCGCGTGAAGAGCACCACCAGCTCCGTCGATCCCAACTCCCGCACCATGCTCACCGTGCTGGTGGTGGACAATTCCGACGGCGCTCTGCTGCCGGGCATGTATGCGAAGGTGCGCTTCCATCTGCCCCACACCGTCAACGTTCTGCGCCTGCCCGCCGAAGCGCTCCTGTTCCGCACCGAGGGTGCGTATGCCGCCGTGGTCGGCGCCGACCACAAAGTCCACCTGCACAAGCTCACGCTCGGCCGCGATTACGGTCCCGAAGTCGAAATTATCTCCGGCCTGGCGCCCGGCGACGCCGTCGTGCTCAACCCCACCGATTCCATCCACGAGGACGGCCTCGTCGATCCGAAAGAGCGCCCCGCGGCCAAATAACCAATTTAAGTGGTGGGGCAGACGCGTAGGGTGGGGCGGACGCCCTCGTCCGCGCCGGCCCCCCCGGTCCGGCTCCGCGGTTGCCATCAAGCGCCGGAGCGGCCATCGGTCGCGGACCCCCTCTCAAAACCGAATTGGCCGCCGATGAACCCCGATCAACGCAGATGCCGCAGGCGGCGGTCCAGCTATTTCGTGGACACTAAACTAGAATCGTTGAGAGATGCCTCGCCCCTCCCTCAACCAACTTGCCGGAGTTTTCTTCCGCATCGGCAACACCACCTTCGGCGGAGGTCTGTTGACCATGACGGTTCTCGGCCGAGAACTGGCAGAGCGCAAGCAATGGATCACGCAGGAGGATTATGAGCTCGCCTTCGCCCTCGCCCGCGTTACCCCCGGCACCAGCATCATCGCCTTCTGCGCCGCCGCCGGATGGCTGATTCTGGGATTAAGCGGAGCGCTCGCCGCAGTCTTCGTGCTCACCGTGCCCAGCGCCGTCCTGGCCGTCCTGCTGCTGCAAGGGATCGATTCGAGCGCGGGACATCCGCTCCTCCTGTCCGCCATCGGCGCCACCGTGGCGGCCGTCGCCGGCATGATGTGGGCCATCGTGTGGATCATCATCCGCCCCTACTCTAAAGGCTTCGAGCCCATCCTCCGCTCCGCGATCATCGCCGGCGGAGCCTTCCTTGCCTCCTGGAAATTCAACATCACGCCAGTCCCGGTTCTCGCCGCCGCCACCCTCGCGAGCCTCCTCTGGGGCCTTCTGTCGAAACCCAGGACGGCCGAATGAGTCTCCTGGTGTTGTATCTTCTCCTGCTCAAAGCCTCGCTGGCGTCTTTCAGCGGCCTCGGATCGCTGCCCATGATCCGCAACGATTTCGTGGTGGAGCGTCACGCGCTCACCGACCATCAGTTGAACACCGCCGTGGTCGCCGGCCGCGCCGGACCCGGACCCTTCGGCCTGTACCTGGTGTGCATCGGCTATACCGTCGCCGGCATTCCCGGCGCGATCTCGGCATTTCTGGCATTGATCACTCCCGCGTTTCTGGTGCTGCCCTTGATGCATTGGCTGGGCCGCCGCGCCAGCCATCCCCGCGTGCGCGACGCCATTCGAGGACTGATGCTCGGCAGCGCCGGTCTGCTGCTCGCCTCCTCCGTGCCCCTCGCCCGCGACGCCGACACCGGGCCGCTGGCGCTGGCCATCATGGTCGCCGCGTTCCTGGTCCTCAGCTTCACCCGCCTGAATTCGGCGTGGCTGATCGGGGGCGCGGCGGCGCTGGGCTTTGCCGCGAAGCTGATCCGCTAACCGTTTTCGAGTCGACGATTGTCCTTGAGGAAACGATGAAAAGCGGCCGCCCCCGCGTATTCTGCAGGCACAGCCACAAATACTGCCCCACGATTCCCAAACCCGCCGACGTCAGTCCCCCGAAAAAGAAAATCGCCAGCACCGTCGCCGAATAGCCCGGCACGCCGATCCTTCCGCTGGCCTTCGCGATCAACACCGTCGCCGCTCCCAGAAGCGCCAGCGCCATCCCCAGCACGCCCACCCCCAGCAACGCCCGGATCGGCAGATCCGTGAAGCTGAAAACGCTGTTCATCAGATACCGCATCTTCTTCGCGAAGGTCCACGCGCTGGAGCCGTGCTCCCTGCGCCTGCGCTGGTACGGAACGAACGCTCTCCGGTAACCCACCCAGAACAGTAGCGCGAGCAGGCTGGTTTCCACTTCTTTCATGGAACAGATCTGATCCCGCACCTTGCGGCTGCATCCGAACACGTCCACCCCTCCCGGCGGAATGTCGGGATTCACCATGCGCCGGTACAGCGCCCAGAAGGTCTTTGACGCCAGCCTCGACAGCGCCGGATCCTCGCGTCCGGTGCGCTGCCCGAACACCACGTCGGCCTCGCCCCGCCGCATCCGCTCGAGGAATTCCAGCGCCAGCTCCGGCGGCTCCTGAAGATCGGCGGCCAGCACCGCGCAGTAGTCGCCTTCCGCGTGCGCCAGCCCCGCCGTGATGGCCGCGAACGATCCGAAGTTGCGGCTCAGCCGGATCAGCTGCGCGCGCATGGCCCACTCCGCCAGCTTTCGTTCCACGATCGCGCCGCACTGATCCGGACTGCCGTCGTCGACCAGCACCACCTCGACCGCCACCGGAGCCAGGCCCGCCACGCGCTCCAGCTCGGAAAACAGAAGCGGCAGATTCGCTTCGCTCTTGTACAGCGGAACAATAATCGATAAAATCTCTGGCACGCAGACCCCAATGTACCCCACCAGCGCCGGCCGGCGCGTCAGACAGGTCTTGCCTGCCGCTGCTAAACTGAGGGGCAGCCTTGCACTATTTCAAACATGAGCTCGCTGTGGTGGAAGGCGACGCGATCGGCCCCGGAACGCGCATCTGGGCCTTTGCCCATGTTCTTCCCGGCGCGAGAATCGGCGCCGATTGTAATATCTGCGACCACACTTTTATCGAGAATGACGTCTTGATCGGCGACCGCGTGACCATAAAATGCGGCGTCTATGTGTGGGACGGCGTGCGCATTGAGGACGACGTCTTCGTCGGACCCAATGCCGCGTTTACCAACGATAAGCTGCCGCGCAGCCGCGTCCACAACAAGCCTTTGCCCATTACTACCGTGAAGGCCGGCGCTTCGCTCGGCGCCAATTCCACCATCATGCCCGGAATTACCATCGGCCCGCATGCCCTGGTCGGCGCCGGAGCCGTGGTCACCCGTGACGTTCCGCCCTGGGCCATCGTCACCGGGAACCCAGCCCGCATCACCGGATATGTCGGCGCGGCGGGTGCGCAGTCCGTCCAGCGCGCCCCCATTCCCGCGCAAACCGGAGCCCATCCGTCCCGCGTCGAGAGCGTCGCCATCTATCGCCTGCCCCTGGTTCCCGATCTGCGCGGATTTCTCACCGCCGCTGAAAATCTCCCCTTCGAAGTCAAGCGCTTTTTCCTGGTCTTCGACGTGCCTTCGCGCGAAGTGCGCGGGGAACATGCCCATCGCACCTGCCATCAGTTCCTGGTGTGCGTGCATGGCCAATGCCACATCATCGCCGACGACGGCAAGCAGCGGGAGGAAATCGCCCTCGATTCGCCCAGCATCGGCGTCCATCTTCCGCCCATGGTCTGGTCCACGCAATATCGCTATTCCGCTGACGCCGTGTTGCTGGTTCTGGCCTCCGACGTCTATAAACCCGAGGATTACATTCGCGATTACAGCGAATTCTGCGCCCTCAAGCGCTAACCGAAAACCCGGGACAGTATACTCAATTCCCGATTTCCCGCCTATGGTCCGGCCGGACCGCGTCCACCATGGCTGTTCTGTCTCCCTTGAATACCACCTTGAGGCCTTGCGCGTCGAGGAAGTCCCGCTCGAGGTTCTCTTCGAGGACGTACATTTGGCGCCCCGCGGTATGCGGAATGAGGCGTGGCCGCGTCAGAATTGGAAGTACACAAACGGCACCGCCGGCCCCGTGAATCCGATCAGCTCCACTGAGAGCAGCAGTAGCGCGCACACCGCTCCGTAAGCCCACGCCGGGCCCACGGCGATTTTTTCGAACCACTCCTTCTTTTCCTCGATCACCGCAAAAACCAGCGTGAGCAGGGCCAGAGCAACCATCCATCTCGGGATCGGCATTTCTCCCTTTGAACCCGCCAGCATCTGGCCCAGCACGTAAAGGCTTTGATGGAACGTGGCGGCGCGGAAAAATACCCATCCGGCCATCGCCAGCGCGAAGGTCGCCGCCGCCCGCACCGGATAAAATAGCGTCCAACGATCGTCCTCCGGCTTGCTGCCGCGAAACATCCGCTCGATGCTCAGCAGCGCTCCGTGGTATCCGCCCCACACCACAAAATTCCAGCTGGCGCCGTGCCACAGCCCGCCCAGCAGCATGGTCAGCATCAGATTCCGGTAGGTCTCGAGCGGTCCTCCGCGATTTCCGCCCAGCGGGATGTACAGATAATCGCGCAGCCAGCGCGAAAGCGACATGTGCCAGCGATGCCAGAAATCGGTGATGCTGGACGCCAGATACGGGCGGCGGAAATTGACCGGGAAATGGAACCCGAATAATTTCGCCATCCCGATCGCCATGTCCGTATAGCCCGAGAAATCGAAGTAGATCTGGATGCCGAAAGCGATGGTCCCCGACCACGCCGTCAGCATGCCTGGGTGTTGGGCAGGATCTCGAAAGTAGGCGTTCGCGATCTGCGCGAATTGATCGGCCATGATGGTCTTCTTGGCCAATCCCACAGCAGCAGCAGCACTCCGCGCGACGCTTCTCCGGTGGATGGCCTCCGCCACGCGTACAGATCCCCGAAAAACTCCCGCGCCCGCACAATCGGCCCCGCCACCAGTTGCGGGAAGAAAGAAATAAACAGCGCGTAGTCGATGGGATTGCGGATCGGCTCCTGCTCCCTGCGGTACACGTCGATCACGTAGGACATGCTCTGGAACGTGTGGAAGCTGATACCCAGCGGCAGGATGATGCTCAGCGCGAACGCGCTCGAAGGCCGCCCCAACAGGTGAGCGATATTCGCCGCGAAGAAATTGTAGTACTTGAAAAATCCCAGCAATCCCAGATTCGCGCACAAGCTCACCACCAGCGCCGTCTTCCGCAGCCGAGGCGAAGAGGTGTGCGCGATCCAGCGCGCCGCGCCGTAATCGATCGCCGTCAGCGAAAGCAGCAGCAGAATGAAGACCGGAATCCAGCTCATGTAGAAGTAGTAGCTGGCGCCCAGCAGAATAAACTTTCTCCACCCCTGCGGCGTGGAGTAAAACAGGATCAGCACCACCCCCAGAAAGACAAAGAACTGCGGCGTCTGAAACAGCATGGGCCTAAGGCTTCGGCGGCCCCAGCGCCTTGCGAACCTCGCTCGCGACGATTTCCGTGAATCGTATCTGCCCTTCCCGGTTCAGATGCATGGAGTCCCATAACATGTCCGGGCGCTCGAGCGAATCGAGCAGATGCTCATCCAGCACGACCACGTCCGGTTCGCCCGCAATTTGCCGCACCGCGCTCGTGAGTTTGGGAGCAACCTCGGGCGGGGAAACCGGAGCCCTGGGCACCCTCAGGAAGAAGATTTTGGTTCCGGAGCTGCGGTAGAAATCCAGAATCTTGCGATACCAAAACAGCCGGTACGCAGTCTCGTGCCCTTGATCGGGAGGCCTGTCCCCAAACAATTCCCCCGCGATCCGTTTCTGCTCGGCTTCCGGTACACTCGAGGGAAAGCGCGCGGTCTTGTGCGCCCAGTCGATCTCCGTTCCCGCCAGAGTCTTGGCTTCGCCTCCGTAGTCGTAATACCAGCCTGCCGACTCGCGGCGGTAAAACGGGACTTTCTCGATCCGTTCCAGCGGATGCTCCAAAAAATCCTGGAAGTCCCGCTTGTAGATCGTGCCTTTGAGCACGATCCCCTCGAAGGTGGCCCAGCGCAGGCTCGCGCTGTGAAAGGTCCATGGAAACTCCCGCAGATCCCGCAGGCGCAGCCGCGCGATGATGTAGTGCGTGTCGGATTCCCGGTCCGCTTGATCCTCCCACGAATCCGGCTCGTTGTAGTCGTCTTCGGGAATCAGAATGGCGGCGTAATTATGCGCATGCGGATCTACCGCCCTCAGCTCGTAATACCAGGTCCGAGGAGTCGTCCCGCCAATCCCGATGCTTGCGAACGTGTAGCCTGTGGCAGGCTGCATTTGGTTCGCGATCCGCGGCATCAATGCCTGGCGCGAATGCCCCACCGCCAGCACCTGATTGCGGTTGGGCTTGGGCCGGCGGATTTCATTCTCGATCAGCAGTTCCATGCGCCCGGTGGTCGATTCCGGCTCGAGGATGCGCGCGTACAGACCGCTGTGGAAGATCGCGCCTTCCAGGCACGCGAAAATCAGGACCGCGGCCATCAGCCGCGCAGCCAGCCCACCCTTAACGTCCGCCGCCAAACGATTCAGTATAGCGTGACCGCTGCGACCATCAACTCAATTTCCCGTCGATTCCAAAACTTAGCGTTTTCGTCTGCCTCGTCCGCCGCGCCCCGCCTGTTAATTTGTAGTCGTAAGAGTTCGGATGTCTCGTCGCATCCGGATCACGCGAGCGTGGGAGAGCAACCCGGGCAACCCTACTGCGACCGTTACACGATGAGCTGTGCCGTTGAAGTTTTAACGGCGCTTCCCGGTGGGCGATACCACTTGGGCAAGAGGTACCTCTTCGATCTTTCTATGGTTTTTGTGGGGCGGGCCCCCTGGTCGCGCTCCGTCGCTATGGAGCAAAGCTGGCGTCCGCCCCACCGTGGCCTAACCCGGAGTGTGCCCGTGCGACGTTCCGGCCACCAGGTTGGCGGCCCGCAGCAGCGATTCGAACGTCCCTGCGTCGGTCCACCAGCCCTCCAGGTGCGAAAAGCTCATGCTGCCTTCGCGGATGTAGGCATTGTTGACGTCGGTGATTTCCAGTTCGCCGCGGCGGCTCGGCACCAGCGTCCGGACCTTGTCGAACACCGTGCCGTCGTACATGTAGATGCCGATCACGGCGTGGTGGGATTTAGGCTGCGGCGGTTTCTCCTCGATCCCCACGATGCGGTCGCCCTGCATCTCGGCCACGCCGAATCGCTCTGCGTCCTGCACCTGCTTCAGCAGAATCCGCGCGCCGCGCTCCTGCCGCTCGAAGGCTTCCACCGCCTCGCGGATCGACCCTTCGATAATGTTGTCGCCCAGGATCACGCAAATCTTTTCGCGGTCGGCGAAATGTTCGGCCAGCGCCAGCGCATCGGCGATTCCACCCTCGCCCTCCTGATACGTGTAATTCAGGTGCGCCAGCCCGAACTCCTTGCCGTTGGCCAGCAGACGCAGAAAATCGCCCGAGTTGCGTCCTCCAGTCACCAGCAGAATGTCCTTGATCCCGGCCTCCACCAGAGTCTGGATCGGGTAATAGATCATGGGCTTGTCGAAGATCGGCAACAGGTGCTTGTTGGTGATCTTGGTAAGTGGAAATAAGCGGCTGCCGGTGCCCCCGGCCAGAACAATCCCCTTCATAATGTAGTTGTCATTCTATCACTCGTGAGTTCCAATCAACGCGACGCCGCTCGCCGATCCTCTCCGCGCGGAGCATCCGCTTCTTCGATAACACGGCGGATACAAGCCGCCAGCTCCTCCACTATTGGCTCCTGCAGCACGCCTTGGTGATCCCCGGCCAACCGTTGGATTTCCCGTCCCGGTTGCTCCACCCCCGCCCAGCTTTCCTTGAGCCCCGTGATATCCAAACGATCGGAGGGTTCCAGAAAAAGGATGCGTCCGGCGTAATCGTGCGGTTGATAGCGCAGCGCCGCCTGGTGCAGCTTCTCGCTCCACAGCGCGTCGGCTCCCGCGCGCAGAGTGGTGACGCGATCGACGGCGCGATCCGTCAGGTAATGCCACGCGTCCTTGAGCGAACCGCCGGTGAGCTTCTTCCAATGAAAGCGCGCCCGGCTGGCCAGCAGCCGCCGCGCCGGAGCGGCCATGAATTCCCGCAGATTGAGCGCGTCCAGCATCACCACCACGCCGACCTCTTCTCCCTCGGCCGTCAACTGCGCCGCGGCTTCGTAGGCCAACAGCCCCGCCACGCACAGCCCTCCCAGATGGTAAGGACCGTGCGGACGGATGGCCCGGATCTTGCGAATCACGCACGCCGCGATTTCCTGCAAGGTGGCATGCTCGGGCAAAGCAGCTTCCTCTTCCGGGTCCATCGCCACTCCCAGAAACGGACGGTCGTGTCCCAGGCGCGCGGCCAGCGCACGGTAGCGCGGTCCGGCGTGCATCCAGAACAGAGGAGGCTGTGAGCCGGCGCGCTGAATGGAAGACACCTTGGGCGCTCGGACGCTCACGTCCCGGCAGCTCAAAAGCTCCGCGAACTGCTGGATCGTGGGAGCTTGAAACACCGCCGCCATGGACAGCCTGGCTCCGAACTCGGATTCCACGCGGCGCAGCAGCTTGGCCACCAGCAGCGAATGCCCGCCCAGATCGAAGAAGTTGTCCCGAACTCCAATGCCCTTCAACCCCAGCACGGATTCCCACACCGCCGCCACGCGACGCTGCATCTCGCTTGAAGGCGCCGGCGAGAAGGTTCGATGATCTTCCGGCTCCGGCTGGCGCAGACGATTGCGATCCACCTTCCCGTTGGGCGTCAGCGGCAGCGCTTCCAGCCAGACGATCCGCGGAGGAACCATGTACTCCGGAAGTTTTTCATCCAGAAACGCGCGCAAACTCGGCCGCGTGGTCGATACCACGTAGGCCGTCAGACTGAGATGCCCGGACGCATCCGGCCAGGCCCGTACCGCGGCCCCGCGCACTTCCGGATGCTCCAGCAGCGCCGCCTCGATCTCTTCCGGCTCGACGCGGAATCCGCGGATCTTCATCTGATTGTCGGAGCGGCCCAGGAACTCAAGCGTCCCGTCCGCGCGCCGGCGCGCCAGGTCTCCGGTTCGATACAGCCTTCCCCAAGCGGTCTCGAGGAAACGCTCCCTGGTCAGGTCCTCGCGCCGCAAATAACCGCGCGCCAAGCCCGAGCCGCCGATGTACAAATCGCCCACCACTCCCGCCGGAACCAGGTTCAGCCGGTGGTCCAGAACGTATACCTGCGTGTTGGCGACGGGCCTTCCGATCGGCACGGGTCCCGTCCCGGATTCCACCCGGTGACCGGTCGACCAGATGGTGGTCTCCGTGGGCCCATACATATTCCACAACTCCGCGCAGCGCGGCAGAAGCTGCTCGGCCAGATCCCGAGGCATTGCCTCGCCGCTGGATTGAATTTTCATGCGACGGTCGCCCGCCCAGCCGGCCTCGATCACCGCGCGCCAAGTGGCGGGCGTGGCCTGCATCACGCTGGGCGCGATCTCGCGGATCAACTCCACCAGCCGCGCCGGATCGCGCGCGTCTTCCTGGCTGGCCACCACCACCCGGCCCCCGGTCACCAGCGGCAGGAACATATCCACCGCCGCGATATCGAAGGACAACGTGGTTACGCCAAGCAGCGTGTCGGCGGCGGTGAATCCCGGTTCGTGGCGAATCGATTCGAGGAAATTGACCACCGCGGAATGCGGAATCTGGACCCCTTTGGGCCGTCCCGTCGAGCCCGACGTGTACAATACGTAAGCCAGATTTTCCGGCGTAGCCAGTGGCTCCAGATTGCCCGCGCTTCCCGATCCCTCGTCGGTGAACACCACCGTGGCGCCCGCGGCGCGCAGCGAGCCGGCGCGCCAGCGCTCGGTCACCAGGAGCGGCGCCTGCGCATCCTCCAGAATCATGCGGAAGCGCTCCTCTGGCAGCGCCGGATCCAGCGGCAGATACGCCGCGCCGGATTTCAGGATGGCCAGCAGCGCCACCACCATGTCGCAGCTCCGCTCCACGCACAGCCCCACCAGCGTCTCCGGACCCGCGCCGGCTTCCCTCAGCCGCCGCGCCAGACGGTTGGCTTTCTGGTTCAGCTCGCGATACGTCAGCCACGCCCCGTTGCATTCCACCGCCACGGCGCGAGGATTCTGCGCCGCCCGATCCTCGAACATCTGGGAAATGGTCGTGTGCGGAATCGGCCGCGGCGTGTCGTTCCACTGCGACAGAAGCAGCGTCTCCTGCTCCGTCAGCAGGGGCAGCTCCGAAAGCGTCGCGTCCGGATTTTGCAGGATGCCTTCGAGGAGCCTGGTCCAGTGGCCGGCCATGCGCCGGATGGTGGACCCGTCGAAAATGTCGCTATTGTACAGAAATCGTCCGGAGATGCCCTCGGGCTGCTCCTCCAGTCCGACATACAGATCGACTTTGGAAGTCCCCGTGGACACATCCGCGCGGGTGACATCCCAGTGCGGATCGGACCCCGCGGTCGTCCGCTCGCTGGCGAACAGCACTTGAAACAGCGGATGCCGGCTGGCGTCGCGCCGGGGATTCAGCTCACGCACCAGTCGATCGAAGGGAATGTCGCTCGCCCCTAAAGCCCCCAGCACGCTATCCTTCACTTCCGTCAGATATTCGCGAAAGGTACGGTCGCCTTTGGGCCGGCTGCGAAACACCACGGTGTGGACGAAGAAGCCCAGCAGCGCCGCGAATTCAGGACGCCGCCGCCCGTCCGTCGGCCCGCCGATGAGAATGTCTTCCTGGCCGCTATAGCGGTACAGCAGCGTCTTGAAGGCGGCCAGCAGCAGCATGTAAGGCGAAACGCCCGCGGCTTGGCTGGCCTGCTTGATCGCCTCGCTCATCCCGGTGGAGAGAGAGAACGATTCCATGCCCCCGCGATAGGAAGCAACCGCCGGATAGGGGCGATCCGTGGGCAGCTCCAGGGACGGCAGGTCGCCCCCAAGATTCCTGCGCCAGTACTCCATCTGCCGCGCCGCCGAATCGTTATCCAGCAGGCGCTTCTCCCAGATCGCGTAGTCGGCGTATTGATACTGCGGCTCGGGAAGCGGCGAGGGCAGCCCCTTCGAGAACGCGTCGTAAATCGCCGCCAGCTCCGGCAGCAGCACTCCGTAGATGCCCACGCCGTCGACCAGCAGGTGATGCGCGGTAATGTACAGGCGGTGGGAATCGCCGGCCAATTTGACCAGGTGCGCGCGCCACAAGGGACCTACCCCCAAATCGAAGGGCCGTTGCGCGTCGGCGGAGGCGATGCGCAGCGCCTCCTGCTCGCGCCGTTCCTCCGGCAGCGCCGTTATATCGGTCAGCGGAAGGGGAACGTTCAGCTCGGGATGCACTGCCTGCACCACTTGTCCGTCCACCGAGGCAAAGGTGGTGCGCCAGATCTCGTGCCGCCGCACGATCTCATGCAGGCTGCGCTCCAGCGCGATCCGGTCGAGCGTACCGCGATAGTGCAGCGTGATCGGCTCGTTGTACACCGGCGTGCCCAGCGCCATGTGCGCGTGCAGCCATACCTGCTGCTGGCTGGGCGCGAGCGGAATCGCATCGCCCGCTGCGCGCGCCTCCAGCGGCGCTTCCCAATTTTGGCGAGCCGCCTCGCCCCGCAGAAACTTCTCCAGCAGCCGCTTCTTCGAATCCGAAAACTGCTCCGTATGTGCTGCCCGCGTGGTTGCCATCGATCCTTACGCTTCCACCAATTGAAGTTCCACATCCTGCGCCGCGGGGGCGCCGAAAGTCACTGGCAAGGCCTTCAATCCGCGCAGGCCGAGGTTCTCCCGCCACTGGAGCTGCGCGCCCTGCTCCACTGCTGGATGGTCCAGCGCCAGATGATCCAGCGCCAGATGCGGCAGACGCCGCAGCAAAGCCTCGAAGGCGATCTGGCCTTCCATGCGCGCCAGCGGTGCGCCAAAGCAAAAGTGCGAAGCCCATCCGAACGCCAGATGGCGATTATCGCTTCTCCCTACATCAAGATGCTCGGGATCGGGAAACCGCTCCGGATCGCGATTCGCCGCCCCCAGCACAGGGATCACCGATTGACC
The DNA here is from genome assembly GCA_963765185.1 of Bryobacterales bacterium. Classification (GTDB taxonomy): domain Bacteria; phylum Acidobacteriota; class Terriglobia; order Bryobacterales; family Bryobacteraceae; genus Palsa-187. Next base: position 53,959 of record CAVXWB010000159.1, on the reverse strand, counting down.
CTTGCGGATTTGCTTGCCGCCCAGTATCACATCCTCGGGAGCAATGCGAGCAGTGTGCTGCACCGGACTTTCATAGCGCAGCAGCTCCTCGACGGCCGAGGGGATCAGCCCGAGGTCGCCGGTCAGACGCGCCATCTCCTGCGGATGCCGCAGCAGCATGAGCAGCCCATTGCCGATCAGATTGGTGGTCGTCTCCTGACCCCCGATCATGGTCAGGATGCTGTTGGCGATCACCTCTTCCTCGGTGAGACGCCCTCCGTCCACCTCCGCCGTCATCAGAGAATAAATCAGCCCCTCGCTGGGGTGCTTCTCCTTCTCGCGAACCGCGGCGCGGAAGTACCCCGTCATTTCCTCCAGGCTGCGCAGCAGGTGCGGCGCGCGCTCGGAATTTTGCTGGAGATTGCCCAGCATTTCGGCGAAATCGGCGGACCAATCCTTGAGCTGCACGTGATCGGCAACGGGCACGCCCAGCATCTCCGCGGTCACGATGGCCGGAAAGGGCTCGGCGAAATCGGCGATCACATCCAGCCGGCCGCGATCCTGCGCCAGGATTTCGTCGATCAGGCGCCCGGCAATTTCATGGATGTGGACGCGCAACAATTCGACGCGGCGCGGCGAAAAGGCCGCCGCGGCCAGACCGCGCAGCCGCGTGTGCGACGGCGCGTCCATGAACAGCAGCTGCTTCGCCATCACCCGCGCAATCGGATTCAGCCCGTCGCAGCCCATGCCGCTTAACTGCTCCGGCGTGCGGATGCGATCGGCGGAAAAACGATGCAGCACCGTGACGACGTCCGCATAGCGCGTCACCACCCAGGCGTGCAGGAACGGATCCCAGTGCACCGGGTCCTGCTCGCGCAGGCGCCGGTACAGCGGATACGGGTTGGCGAGGACTGCTGGATCAAACAGTTGGCAGAGACTCAGGTCGGTGTCGAGCATGTTCCTCTCAATCTGAAGTTGCAGAATACGTCGTAGACCCCGGGTAGGACTATGGAGGTTTGGTACCAATTCGAATGGCCTCGAAGTCGTGTAACCTGCGTACTGAGGCATGCAGCGCACCATCCTGTTCGTTCTCGGCACGCGGCCCGAAGCCATCAAGCTCAGCCCATTGATTCTGTACCTCCGCCGATCGGAAGAGTTCTATGCAACCAAGGTGTGCGTGACCGCCCAGCACCGCGGGATGCTCGACCAGGTGCTGGATGTATTCGGGATCAAACCCGATTACGATCTCGACGTCATGTTGCCGGGGCAGACGCTGTTGCAATCGGCCTCGCGAATTTTGGGCGCGCTGGAGCCGGTATTTGACGCCGTCAAGGCGGATCTAGCCGTGGTTCAGGGCGACACCACGACGACCTTCTGCGGCGCGCTGGCCGCATTTTATAAAGGCGTGCCCGTCGCCCACGTCGAGGCCGGATTGCGCACCGGCGATCTTCGCCAACCTTTTCCCGAGGAACTGAATCGCGTTCTCGCCTCGCGCCTGGCCACGCTGCATTTCGCGGCCACTCCTGGGGCCGCGCGGAACCTGGCCCAGGAAGGCATCACGCGCAACGTTTGGGTTACCGGCAACACCGGCATCGACGCCGTGCTGCAAGTTCGCGACCGCCTGCAGTTCGATCCGCGCGCGGCTGCGCCTCCGGGACGTTCAGGGCAGCGCATGATTCTGGTCACCGCGCATCGCCGCGAAAGTTTTGGCGAGGGATTCGAGCGCATTTGCCGGGCGCTATCGATCATCGCGGACCGGCCCGACGTCCATGTCGTCTATCCCGTCCATCCCAATCCCAACGTTCAGGAGCCGGTCAATCGCTATCTCCGCTCGCATCCCCGCATAACGCTCTTAGAACCCTTGGACTACCTCGCGTTTGTCGATATGATGCGCCGCGCCTATATCGATCCTCACCGATTCCGGCGGCATTCAGGAAGAGGGGCCGTCGCTGGGCAAACCGATTCTGGTGCTGCGCGAGAAGACTGAGCGTCCCGAGGCCGTGGAAGCCGGCACTGTAAAGCTGGTGGGCTCCGACACGGCCCGCATCGTGGCCGAGACCGCGCTGCTGCTGGACCATCCGGAAGAGTATCAACGCATGTCGCGCATGCACAATCCCTATGGCGACGGCCACGCCAGCGAGCGTATCGAGGCCGCGCTGCGCGAATTCTGGACGGGTACGGGAAGGCTAAAAACGGGGACACCATAGCCTGCCCCGCCGCAGGAGTGTCGAGAAAGCACACCGTTTTTCGAGGCGGGGACAGGCAATAGTGTCCCCATTTTTAGCGGGCTCGTCAGTTCCCGGAGGGTTTCTCCACGCCGTCGATGACCAGCACATCGACGAGCGCTTTTTGGGGCTCCAGCTTGAGTCCGAGCTGCTCCTGAAATGCCGTGAAGATGTTGGGCGCGTCCGGGTCGCCGGGCATGCTCGCGCCCCTTCCTCCGAATTGGGTTTCGTCGGGGGTCCAGACCAGATCGAAATCGAAGTTCCCCGTGAGCCCTGTTTTATCAAGCACGGGGCGATCCAGCACGGCCATTTGGAGCACGGAGACGATCAGCGCCATGGGTGCATTTCGGACCGGCCAGCGCGGCCCTCCAATCAGAAGACTGAACGGTGCGCCGCCGTCTCCCTCCGTCCGGACTTTCATTTTTGGGCCGTCCTTCCCAATCGTGAGCGCATACACCGGCAGCTCTCTTGTCTCGTGGCGAAGTCTGAGCTGGAATCGATCGGCCATCAGGGTTCGAAGCATCAGCCTGATCTGCTCTACGTCTAGAAAGACGCCCCCCTCCGGTTTCGCGACAATGTCGTATTTATCCGTGCCGATCCAACCCGGTCCTCCCAATACCTGGCGAGGATGAACGTTGTATGCCCATTGAATTACGTCCTTCAATGTCGTGCCTCTCGTCGTCAGCGTCCTGCCGGGAAGTCCAATCGACGTCCCAGGGTAATCGCTCGGCTTGACGGTGGACACCTCGATTGCCGGTGCAGCCGCAGTCGCCGATTGTGCTCTCAAAACGCCGATCGCAAACGTCGCCGCGAAGGCGATCGCGAAGAGCCGGAGCGCGTGGGATGCCACCAGTCCAGAATAGCCCCGGCCTGTCAAGTCATTTAACCAGGTAACCGAAGCGGGTCTCGGTTGGGTCATTTATCTAGTAACCGAATAGCTGCGACGTTTTTGATCGATGCTACGGTTGATCTGCTCCGCCGGGGTCGCGCCCGAGCGGAGGTCCAAGGCCGACGCGACGGGCTGGCTCCGTTACGGATCGGCACAGAACCCTCGAGCAAAAACTCGGGGGTTTTGTTTTGGACCGCATCCGGATGGTGAAGCTCCGAGCCGAGGCCTTGGAACATAAAACGCGACGACGCCGGGCCGTTGTTGCCCGGCTTTCCTTAGGAATCCTTTCTCATCATCCGCCGCATCCAGATCTTGGTGGCGGTGCTGCTGGCACGAATTTCCCGGCCACGGCGTTTGGGTTTGGGCGAAGTGGCTTTCGCCTTGCCGAGATCGAATAAGCGATTCCGCAACGCTTCGATCTCTCGATGCAACTGGGCGACGCTGAGCGATGCACATTGCGCCTTCAGCCTCTGCTTGGCCGCCGCTGGAATCTGCTTGGATTCCAGGATGCGCCGATAGGGAGTGCGCGGCTCATCGTACTTACGCCGGATCCTGCCGCCCTCGCGTATCTTCTCTTTCAGCTTCAGGCTGGGCTGGAAGAAATTCTTGTACAGCCGCAGCTTCTCGTACAGCTCATTCAGAACCGCCAGCTCCGCCGGACTCTCCAGCCGGCTGTAGCCCACGACCTTGCGCACGTGTGTCCAGTTGCGCTGTTCCACCCAGGCGTTGTCGTTCTTCTTGTAGGGCCGGGACCGCGACATCTTGATCTTGGCTTTTTCGCAGTAGTTCCAGAGCAGTTGATTGATCAGGCCCGTATCGTTATCCGGGTGGATCTCCAGGATGGGAAACGGCAGCCTCTTCCTGAGCCGGTCCAAGCCGTCTCGGGTGGCCTCCTGGCTTCGCCGCAGGAGGGCCACTCCTCCCACCAACTCGTCGCGATATCCACCGCCGAGAGCGTGTGCAAGTATTCGCCTCCGCTCGACCGCCCGCAATGCAGCACATAGTCCACCTGCACATTGCCGATCTCCTCGGTGTCCCAGTCCGCGGCCACCTTCACGGGGATCTTCTGATACAGCAGCGGGTGCACGGCCGGGTTCCGGTTCTGCCGCAGCCCCAATACGCGCTTCTCCCGCGCCAGCAACCGATCGATGCTTTTCGGCGATACACGCCCCAACTGCTCGGCCACCTCCGCACTGCACCGCAACTCGCCCGCCTGGCGCAGCCGCTCCACCTGGTCTCGGAGCGCCGGCGCCAGGCGCTGGCCACAGGGATAGTCGAAAATCTCCCAGACCTTCACCAGCGCCGTTACCACTTCCGCTCCGTAGGTCGCCTTTCGCCGCGACCGCTGTCCCGAATTCGGCTTGGGCGGGTGCGCCAATTTTCGTATCAGCACCTTCCGGTTCAGCCGCGTTCGCTTGCGCGCCTCATCCAGCAAGCGCGTCTTTTCCTGCCGGCTTGCCTTCCCATATTCTTCCCGGACCCGCTCCAGGTATTGCTCGCGTGAGTGCATATCCATCCTCGGACCCTTCGGTCCTTTTCTGGTCTCACGCCACGGCCCCCTTCGGTTACTTTTTCATTTGACCCAACCGATGCCCTCCCGGTGACATTCTACGTGACCCAATTCGCCCGGGTGCGTCCGGCGTCGAGAAGGAGTACACTGCCGGTCAGGGGTGAGTCGTGCGGTCTGGCATCGTCTTCGCTCTCGCGTTATTCCTCGGCGGCGCGGCCGTTGCTCAATCAGCCGCGCAGGAGGCCGCGCAACCAGCGCCTTCCCATCCACGCTCCAACAGCCAAACCATACCCAAGCCCGCCGCGCTTCCGCCGGTAGTGGCCGGCGCGCCTTACTCCGCCGAGGAGCACCGCGTGCGCACACGCATGCTTGAGGACGGCACCCGCATTACCGAGAACTGGCCGGTTCGCAAACTCTACCGCGACGCGCAGGGACGCACGCGGGTCGACCGGCCTCTGCTCACTTCCCCCGACGCTCCGGAAACGCCGCGCGTCGTCGAGATTGAAGATCCCGCCGCCGGCTTGCAATACATTCTGGAGCCATTCCACAAAATCGGGCATCGCTTCAGCCTTGCTCCGGTCCTGCCGTCTCCAGGCGCGCCCGAAACGCCAACCGTAGTCGCGCCGCCTTCCATCGCGTTCCCGGCCCCGCCCGGCTCCAAGACTGAAGTCGAGGATCTGGGCGCTTGGGTGATCCAGGGATTGCGGGCCGAGGGCGTGCGCCGGACCATCCGGATTCCTACCGGCAAAATTCCCGAGGGCGCCATCGCCGTGGGCGAGGACACCGATCGTTTTCTTGTGATCGTGGAGGAAACCTGGACCGCTCCCGATCTTCGCATCGCCGTGCGGGAAAAGCTCTACGACCCGCGCTGGGGCGAATCGACAACCGAGTTGATCAAAATCCGCACGGGCGATCAGGAGGCCTCTTTGTTTCAGGTTCCACCCGACTACCGCGTGGTGGAGGAGGCCGGCGATTTCGTCATCCCGGTTGTGACGCGAGGGCATGCCTCGGCGCCGCGGGTGATCGCCAAGGAGCAGGCCAAATACACGGATGAGGCGCGGCGCAACGAAATCCAGGGCGTGGTGCTGCTGTCAGCGGTGGTGGATGAGAGCGGAAAGGCGCAGGACATTCGCGTGGAGCATTCCATCGATCCGGGCCTCGATCAGGAAGCCATCAAGGCCCTGCGCCACTGGCGCTTCCAGTCCGGAGTGCAGGACGGCCGCGCCGTGCGGGTTCCGGTTCACGTGGAGATTACGTTCCGTCTGAATGACTGATGACGAACGTCACATCGAACGTCACCGGAAACGCACCATCTCTTCCGAGGTCTGCGGAAGAACAAACTCCGTTCCGCCGATGACGCTCATGGCGTAATGAGCGTCGATTTTCGACCCCTGCGCGATCCTGGAGAGTTTCTGAGCCACGGAGGCCGGCTCAGGGCGCTCTCGCAATCCGCGTACACCAGCGCCGTTGGCGTATAGGATCAGTGTGCTTTTCGCCGTCGTTACTCGATACCGGAACACGCACAGCCGCTTGCCGAGGGACTGCTCCGTTTGGTTTTCCACGCCTGGGGACTTGCCGTTGACGCTCTGCGAGATGTAGCCGACTTCCCGCTCCTCGGTATCGAGCGCCTGCCAATGCTTGAAGGAGCCCGAGTCTTCCTTGCTGCGCCATGGATAGTTATACGCGGAAATAGCGAAAAAGTTTCGCGCGTATCCATCCTCTGATAAGATTGGCAAAGCCATGAGCGCAGCCAAGCAAGTCAAGCCCCAGAGCCGGATTGAGCGGGATCTTCTGGGCGATTTTGTCCACGTGGTGGAGGAAGCCGCCATTGCGTCGGCCCGCACCATGGGCCAGGGCAACCCCGACGCCGCCGATCAGGCCGCGGTGCAAGCCATGCGCCAGGCCTTCGAGAGCGTGGAGATGGCCGGCACCATCGTCATCGGCGAAGGCGAGCGCGATGAAGCTCCCATGCTTTATATCGGTGAGCAGGTGGGCTCGCCGGCGCCGGCCGGCCTCGATTTTCCGCGCATCGACATCGCCGTCGATCCGCTGGAGGGCACCAATCTGTGCGCCAACGGCACGCCCAATTCGATCGTCGTATTGGCCGCTTCCGAGCCGGGCGGCTTGTTGCATGCGCCGGATTGCTACATGGAGAAGATCATCTCCGGGCCGGCCTGCCGCGACGCCCTGGATATCGACGCCCCGGTGAAGTACAACCTCAAGGCCATCGCGCATTGCCTGGACCGCCAGGTCAAGGACCTGGTGATCATGGTGCTGGACCGTCCCCGGCATCACGAGCTGATCGCCCAGATCCGCCAGGCCGGCGCGCGCATTCGTCTGATTCCGGATGGCGATCTTTCGGCCGGCATTGCGGCCGCGGTGCGCGGCGCGGGCGTGGACGCGGTGATGGGCACCGGCGGCGCGCCCGAGGGCGTGCTGACCGCCGCCGCCCTGCGCTGCCTGTCCGGGGAAATGGTGGCGCGCCTCCAGGTCAACACGCCGGAGTTGGAGGCTCGCGTGGAGAAAATGGGAATCCGCGACCCCAAGCGCATCTACACCGCGCGCGATCTGGCGCCGGGCGAGCAGATCATCTTCGCCTCCTGCGGGGTCACCGACGGCGCTCTGCTGCACGGCGTGCGCTTCTTCGGCGACGGCTGCCGCACCCACACGCTGGCGATGACCTACGGCACCCGCCAGGTGCGCTTCATCGATACCGTGCACATGTTCCAGGAACCCGGCCGCAGGGGCGTTCGGTTGTACTAGCCTGCGCCGCCGCAAAGTACCAGCACCTATTGGACTCCAGTACCTTGTAGCGCGCTCCCCGCGTCTCCACACTTAGGGGGAGATGGAGCGTACCGGCTTCGAGCAGTGGAAACCCCGTGAAGTTGCGCGTCTTCTGGCGCTGGTCGAAACCGAGAGGCGCTACTACCAGGAGATGATGGCGGCGCTGCCCGCGGCGCTGGTGGTGCTGGCGCACGACCGGGCTATCTTGTCCGCCAATGCGGCATTCCGCCGCCTGGTGGGGCTGAGCGGCGAGGAGTTGCGCAAGAAGAGCATTGAGCAGGTCTTGCCGTCCAATGAGCTGATCGAGCGCATCCGCGCCCTGCACGTGGCCGGCGACACAGGTGCGTTTTTCATCGACATTGGCGAGCGGCGGTTCCGCATGGCCGCAGTGCCCATCCGCAGTTGGGAAGATGAGATTGAGCCAGAGACTCTGCTGCTGGTTCAGCCGATGGACGCGCATCCGGCGGAAGCCGTCGAGCCGGCGCCCGTGGAGGCAGCCGATGAGGCAGCCAGTCACGAGCCCGCCGCGTCCGAAGGCGCGCCCGAGCCATCCAGCGAAGTCCCGGCCATCGACTTAGCAACCCTGCCGGCCGCAGTGTGGCAGGCCGATGCCGCCACCTTCGCGTTCACCTACGCGGGCGGAGCCGCCGAGGAGATTCTGGGATTTCCCGCGACGCACTGGCTGGCTGAGCCGCTCTTCTTTTTCGAGCGCATCCATCCCGAGGATCGCGCCGAGGTTATGGCGCTGTATGAGCCGGTCGCCAAGGCCGGCGGCGAGGCCAGCGCGGAGTACCGCGCCGTGAACGCTTCCGGCGCTGCGGTGTGGTGCCGCGAAACCATTCGCGTGCCCGCTCCGGGAGCGGGAGCGCCGCGCATCTCCGGGGTCCTGAGCGTCATCGCGGAGCGCCGCCAGGTGGAGGCTCAATCGCTCGCCGCCGCCCGCATCGACGCGCTGCGCGGTCTGGCCAGCCGCCTGGCGCACGATCTCAACAATCCCCTGATGATCGTCGCCGGCTACGGCGAGGAACTGCTCCACGCGCTTCCCGAAGACGATTCCCTACGCGGCGATCTGACCGAAATTCTGGCCGCCGGAGGCCGTCTGGCGGAGCTGGCCGGGCACCTGCTGAATTTTACGCGGCCGCAAGCTAATGCTCCGTCCCGGATCGAGTTGAGCAGTCTCATCGCCGCCCTGGAGGAGAGGCTTCTCGAGATTTGCGGCGGCACCACCGGCGCTGCCGCGGAACTTGTAATCGCCGCTCCCGATGGCGCGGTCTGGACCTTTGCCGATCCCTATCAACTGGACGACGCGATCGCCGCGCTGGCCGCTTGCGCGCTTGAGAATACCAACGTGGTTTCACGGCTCGGCGTGACTTGCCGGACCAGCCGCATCGCGGAGCGGGTGGAGCACGCCACGCTCAAGCCCGGCGTCTATGCGCGCATCGAGATTCGCGCCGAAGGCGAAGGCATTGGCTCACCCGCGGGAGTCTTCGAGTCGATTCTGCCTGGCAAAGACCCGCACAAGCTCGCCGGACCGGCCGTGGCGCGGGCGTATCTGAACGTGCGCCAATGGAGCGGCGATATTACGTTTTCCAGCAGCGCCGCGCAGGGTTCGGAAATTGTCGTGTATTTGCCTTACGCCGAACCGGAGGAGCCAACCCCCGATCCCACGGTTGCAGAGGAGACCACGCCCGAGGCCGCCGCACCCGCGCCTGAGCCTGCTCCGGACGCCCCGCCGCAGCCGCTTGTCGAACCCTCCTTGGGCACCGTTCTGGTGGTCGAGGATGAGCCCGGCATCCGCGGCCTGGTGCGCAAAATTCTAAAGCGCGAGCGTTACGATGTGCTGGAGGCAGGAAGCGGCGAGGAAGCCCTGGCTGCGGCCGCGGCCCACGGCGCCGGCATCGGTCTGCTGCTGACCGACGTGATCCTGCCGGGAATCGGAGGCCGCGAACTGGCCGAGGCGCTGACCGCCGCGCACACGGATCTCAGGGTCGTCTATATTTCGGGATTCACCGACGATGAGGCCGTCCGCGCCGGCCAGTTCCCGCCGGGCTCGATGTTTCTCCAGAAACCCTTCACGCTGAGCGCGCTGGTGGGCGCGGTCAAACAAGCCTTCGACAAATCCGCATTCCAAGCCTGATTATCGCCGGAAATACCGCGCGCTTTCGGCTATGATTATGGAATGCCCGCCCATCCCAAGCTAGCCGGCTGGCTGCGCAAAGGCGCTCAAAAGGCCTCGACATTCTCCGGCTGGCTCAGTCTGCGAAGCGGACGATTGGCGTTCGTTCCGCGTCCCGACGATGTGTATCTGGCCAGCTATGCGCGGTCCGGAACCACCTGGCTGCAAATGATTCTGTACCAGCTCACCACCGACGGCAACATGGATTTCGAGCACATCACCCAGCGGGTTCCTTATTTTGAGCGCGCCCTGGCGCAGGGCCGCGATCTGAACGGGCTGCCTTCGCCGCGCGTCTTCAAAACGCATTTACGCTATGGGGAACTGCCCAAGGGGCCCTATAAGCGCATTTATGTCGCGCGCAACGGCAAGGACGTGCTGGTTTCCAATTACTACTTTTTCCGCTCGCATTCCCCCTTCAAGGGAAGCTTCGATGAATTTTTCCAGAAATTCATGGTGGGCAACGTCCCGCCGGGATCGTGGTTCCGGCACGTGGCGGAATGGAGCGCGCACGCCGCCGATGCGAACGTCCTGTTCCTGCGTTATGAGGATCTGGTGAGCGATTTTTCGCGCACTCTGGAACGCATCGCCGCGTTTCTGGAGCGGCCTGTCTCGCAAGAGAAATACGCGTCGATCGCCGAGCGTTCCAGCTTCCAGTTCATGAAGCAGCACGAAGGCAAGTTCGGCTTCCTGCAAGAGGTGATGCTGGAAAATGGATTTACCGGCGAAGGGTTCATCCGCCAGGGTAAGAGCGGGACGGGAAAGCAGTATTTCAGTCCGGCTCAGGAAGCCTTCTTCGATCAGGCTGCGGCTGCCGTCATCATGCCTTCGCCTCTGCGGGAGCCGCCGGATTCGCCGTCCAAGTCCGCTCACGCTTAGTATTGCGTTGGTGGGGCGGACGCCCTCGTCCGCGCGCGACCCCCTGGTCGCGCACAAGCCGGCCGGGGGGCGGCTGCGGTCCAGGGGCGGTCCAGGGGGACCGCCCCCCTTGCAAAACTCGGCACCCGATTCTTTGCTGTAAACCCCCGGCGCATGGAATCGGTCTATACGTGCGGATGGAACAGGAAATCGGACTGGCGCCGGTGGGCAGGGAAATCGACGCCGGAGGGATCGGCGATTTCGATTCCCTGGTTCAAGCGCATCGCCCGCGCATCTTCCGTTTCATGCTGGCGTCCCTGAGGGACACCGAAGCGGCCGAGAATCTTACCCAGGATTGTTTCGTGCGGGCGTACAAGGCTCGCGCACAGTTTCGCGGCGACGCCAGTTCCATCACGTGGCTGATGCAGATCGCGGCCAATCTGGTGCGCGATCATCAGGGCAACAGCCGCTTGAAATTCTGGAGGCGATCGCTGCGCTCGGATCTGAATTTGAGCGACGTGAGCGATTGGGTTCCCGATCGACAGCGCTCGCCCGAGGCGATCGCGTCGGCCAAGGAGCAAGTGCGGGCGGTATGGAACGCGGCGGCCAGTCTTTCGGAGCGGCAGCGCACCGTGTTCCTGCTGCGCTTTGTGGAAGACATGGATCTGTTGGAGATCGCGGCGGTGACGGGGATGAAGGAAGGAACGGTAAAGGCGCACCTGTTCCGCGCGTTGCAGGCAGTGCGCGCCGGCCTGGAGGAACGAAAATGAATCAACACCTGACTTGGGAACAGATTTCGGATTATTTGATCGGCGACGCGGCGCAGTATTCCGTGCACGCTCGGGAATGCGCGTCCTGCCGTGGCGAGGTGGCGCGCTTCGAATCGGCTCTCTCCGAATTTCGCGGCGCGGTGCGGCAGTGGACCGGGCGGATGACGCCGGATGCGCGGGTCAAGGCGCCGTCGTATCGGCCGGTGAGTCCCCGGAGGTTCAGGTACGAACAACTCGGCGCAGGCATCGGCTCGCTCGCGGTTCACGCGGTCATGATCGCTCTGCTGCTGTTCCTGGGCTCGCTCAAACCCGTGCAGAAGGCGGTGAAAGCCGTGGTCACGCTGATTGCGCCGGCTCCGCTGAAGGTCGCGGAGAACAAGGGCGGAGGCGGAGGCGGCGCGCGCCAGCCGGAGGTCAAGAAGGCGGAGCTGCCCAAGCCGGCCCGGCAATTCGTGGCTCCGACGGAACCGGTTCAGAGCAGGCTCGCCGCGCCGATTTCGGTGAACGCGGATCTTCCCGATATCAATCCCACCGACGTCGGCAACCTGACGGGATTGGCCGCCATGGCCGGCGCCGGAGCCGGCGCGGGATTCGGAAACGGCAAGGGCGGAGGCATCGGCAACGGCAATGGGAATGGTGTGGGGACTGGAAGCGGCGGAGGATCGGGCGGCGCGGTGTATCGACCCGGAGGGGGCGTCACCAACCCGGTGCCGATCTACAAGCCGGAGCCGCAATATTCCGAGGAAGCCCGCAAGGCCAAGTGGCAAGGCTCCGTGCTGTTGTCGCTGGTGGTGGATGAGACCGGCAAGCCCATCGACATCAAGGTTGTCCGGCCGCTGGGATTGGGCCTGGATGAAATGGCCATCCAAGCGGTATCGCAGTGGAAATTCAAGCCGGGCATGAGGGACGGCAAGCCGGTGAAGGTGCAAGCCCAGATCGAAGTCACGTTCCGGTTGTTATAACAGGCTCTACCGCAGCGGCGCGTAGACCTCGATCCATTGCCCGTGCCGCTCCCAGCGCGCCAGCGACAGAAAGCCGCTGTCGGTGAGCTCATCCTGCGTCGCCTGGGGATGGTAGCCCGGCAGCTTGCGCAGCAGGCCGTCGAGCGGCGCGACGTCCAGCCAGCTTCCTTCCATCGGGTATTGGCGCGAATACACCACCAGCAGGTCGAAGGAGCGAGGGTCCAGATTGGCGAGATCAGGCAGAAGAAAGCTCCGGAGGCTCACGGCGCGCAGGGGCCGCTCGACGTAGCCGAACTCGGGATTGCCGATGGCGCCGGTGAAGGGCCACATGCTGGCGATGCGGCGGGTGGGCGCGCTGACCTCGAGAAACTCCGCGGCGTCGCGTTGCAGCTCGACGAAGTCCACCATCGCCAGGTTGTCCTCGTATTGAAACGGATACGGCGGATTCCAAATCCAGTTGAGCAGCAGAACCGCGATCAGCACCGTGTGCGAGGTCCAGCGCCACGCGGCAGGATAGGCTGAGGCGGCCGTGGCGAAGGCGGCGTAAAGGATCGGCAGCACCGGCAGAAGGTAGCGATCGAGCACCGCTCCGCCCAGCAGCGTGACCACGGCCAACTGAGCGCACGCCACCAGCGCCGTCACAGTCCAGGCTCTTCCGCGCAGCAGACGCCAGCCCACGTAGAGCGCGATGACGCCGATGAAGCGGCCTTCCCTGACGAACAGGTACAATGCCCGCTCCAGGATGGAGTAGAGAATCTGGAGGGGCTTGAGCGCATCGGCGACGTTATATTGGGCGAACTCCGCGTTGCCCAGCCAGTGGCCTGTGGAGCGATGCAACACCAACAGCCACGCGGCCAGAGCCACGGCGGGCGCGAGGAAGTACAATGCCTCGCGCAGTTTCTTGTCGCGCAGGTAAAGCCACGCTCCGAACACCACGGGTGTGGTGATCGCGGTCTCCTTGGTCAGCACCAGTAGCGTGCACACGGCCGCGCACCAGCCCCAGCGGTTCTCCAAGAACAGAAGCAGAGCCAGGACCGTGAGCGTCATCGCGGGCATGTCCAACTGCACCATCATGGACTGCGTATAAAACAGCGGCGAGGCGAGCAGGAACAGGACCGCGGCGAACGCCGGCGCCCCCGCGGTTCCGCGCGCGAGCCGGATGGCCAGCAGAAACGAGAACAGCGCCCCCAGCGAAGCCACTGCCAGCATGGCCGATCGCGCGACCATGATTGAATGCTCCGGCGTTGCGTAACCGAACACGCGCCATGCCAGCGCCACCAACGCCATCACCGCCGGAGGATGCACGTTGGGCAAGGTGGAGTGCGGCACCCAATCGCCGTCCTTATATATATCCAGCGCCGCCGGGACGAACTGCCCTATCTCGTCCCAATGAAACGGTAGCTTGAGATACGGCCTGTGGGTGGCGGCCAGAAAGGCCGCGAACACCGCGAGAAAGACTCCCGAAGAGGCCAACTTTCGAGGAACTCCGGTGCGAAATAGTTCCTTCATTGTGTGGTGGGGCGGGTCCCCTGACCCGCGCGCGACCCCCTGGTCGCGCAATAAGCCCAGCCAGGGGGCTGGGCTGCGGACGAGGGCGTCCGCCCCACATTTATTGGATCACCTTTCCGGGCGGCGGTTGCGCTTCCAGCCGGATCTCGCCGAAGGTCTGCTCATATTGCGTCACGTTCTGGTTCAGGATGTTGGCCAGAGCCTTGGCCTGCGGCGGGCTCAAGTACACGCCGTGATGGTTGAGGATGGTGACGGCGTCGGCCGCGGTCTGGTTCATGGTGCCGAACAGCAGGAAAAAGTCCCACAGGCTGACGCGGACCTGCACGCTGTTGGCATAACTCTCGCCATAATCGGGCGCGTTGTTCAGTTGAATCTTGGTTGGCGGCTGTTGTGGATTCATAATGGTCTCGGTTCTATGCCCAGCGCGTTCAGCAGGAACGCATAGTTGAAGGCAGTCTCTTTAAGATACTCGTAACGGCCGGAGGCGCCGAAATGGCCGCTGCCCATGTTGGTTTTGAGCAGCAGCAGACGATCGTCGGTCTTGAGCGCGCGCAGTTGGGCGGCCCACTTGGCCGGCTCCCAGTAAGACACCCGCGGATCGTTCAGGCCGGCAGTGATGAGCATGCTGGGATACGCCGCGGCGCGCACGTTCTCGTAGGGCGCATAGGACTTGATGTAATCGTAAAACTGCTTCTCGTTGGGATCGCCCCATTCCTCATATTCGCCGACCGTCAACGGCAGCGTCGCGTCCAGAATGGTGTTCAACACGTCGACGAAAGGCACGCCGGCCAGCACGATGGAGAAAAGCTCGGGGCGCAGATTCACCACCGCGCCCACCAGCAATCCGCCCGCGCTGCGGCCCTCCATCGCCAGCCGGTCCGGGGAAGTGTAGCGGGCTTCGATCAGCTTCTCGGCGCAGGCGATGAAATCGGTGAACGTATTGCGCTTCTTCAGCAGGCGCCCGTCTTCGTGCCACAGCTTGCCCAAATCGCCGCCGCCGCGCACGTGCGCGATGGCATAGATCAGGCCGCGGTCGAGCAGGCTGAGGCGGTCCGAGCTGAACGACGGATCGATGCTGATGCCGTAGGATCCGTAGCCGTACAGCAGCATGGGCGCACGGCCGTCGCGAAGCATGCCCTTCTTGTAGACCAGCGAAATCGGGACCTCGACGCCGTCCGGCGCCGTTGCGTAAATACGCTCGGATTGGTACTGCGCTGGATCGTAGCCGCCGGGAACCTCCTGCTGCTTTTTCAGCTTGCGCTCGCGCGTCTCCAGATTGTAATCGAACACCGACGCGGGCGTGACCAGCGAAGTATAGGTGAAGCGCAGCAGCCTGGTTTCGTACTCGGCGTTGCCGGTGAGCGCGACGCTGTAGACCGGCTCGGGAAAATCGACGGAATGCGTTTCGCCGGTAGAGAAGCTGCGGATGCGGATCTTGCCGAGGCCGCGCTCGCGCTCCTCGAACACCAGATATCCGGCGAGCGCGCTGACGCCTTCGATGGTGGCCTCCGGCCGTGCCGGCAGGACCTCCTTCCAATTGGTCTTGGAGCAATCCGCCACCGGCGCTTCCACCACGCGAAAAGTTTTCGCGCCGTCGTTGGTGCGGATGAAGAACGAATCGCCGTGATGGGTCAGATCGTATTCCACCCCCTGCACACGCGGCAGGGCCACGCGGAACTCGCCCTCCGGCTCATCTGCGCGAAGATAACGGATCTCGGTGGTGAGGGAGCTGGCGCTGCCGATCAGAAGATAGGCGCGGCTGGAAGTTTTCGAGACCTCCAGCTCGAAGCGCTGGTCGGTCTCGTGATAAATCTCGACGTCTCCCGTAACGCCGGACTCCCGGTCGCCCAACCTGTGCCGGAGCACCTTATAAGGCCGTTTGGCGCTGTCGAGCACGGTGTAGAACAGGGTCGCGTTATCGGCGGCCCATTCAACCCAGTGCGAGGCCTTGCGAATTTCCCCAGGCGACACGTCTCCGGTCTCGAGGTTCTTGACGGACACCGTAAAGACCTCGTCGCCCGTATAATCGACCGAGTACGCCAGCAGCTTGTGATTGGGGCTGGGAGCGAAGGCTCCGATCTGAAAATACTTGTGTCCCTCGGCCAGGACGTTGCCGTCGAGAAGAATCTCTTCGGCGGCGTCCGGCGCGCCGCGTTTGCGGCAGTAAATACGATACTGCTTGCCCTCTTCGGTGCGCGTGTAATAGAAGTATTCATCCCGCTTGACGGGCACCGTCAAGTCGGTCTGCCGGATGTGCGACAGCATTTCCGCGTAGAGATTCGATTGCAGCGTTTCCGTGTGGCGCATCATCGCCCGGGTGTAGCTGTTTTCGTTCTCCAGATAGGCGAGCGTGTCCGGATCGGAGCGGTCTCTCAGCCAGAAATAATTATCCGTGCGCGTGTCCCCGTGAACCGTGATCTCCTTCGGCACAATCTTGGCTGCCGGCGGCTGGACGGTGGGTTCCGGGACGGTGAGGGTAAGTGTCATGAGTGCTAAGCGGGGCGAGAAAACGGCGGGTTGGCCCTACTCTTTATTCTAGCCGTACAATAAGAAACGTCATGCGGACCCTGAGAAAACCGCTGCTTTTGCTGCTTTCGGCGCTGGCGCTGATGGGCGCCGGACCGGGTTTCCGCTCCGCGCAGCAGTTCAACGAGCACTACGAAAAGCACGGCCGCGAGTTCGGCTCGATCACCCCGGCCGAGTACCTGCGTCTGGCGCAGGAGCTTCGCGACGCGCCCGTGGGCGGACCGATTCTCGAAGCCATCAAGCCCGGCGGCGTAATCTCGCGCTTCGACCGCCGCAGGGGCGCGTTCGGCGCCTATAATCGCGACCGCACCATCCGCACCTTCTTCATCCCCAACGACGGCGAGCGCTACTTTATTCGCCAAGCCAAGCGGCCCGATTAATGAGCGACTCCGAAATCGTCGCCTATCTTCAAGACAACGGTTATCCCGCGCATCTGGCGCGCGAGGGCCGCGCCGGACTGGTTCGCCGCTGGCGCGAGTTCGTGGAGCAGGTGGAGCGCGGCTATCGCCTGGGTCTCGAAGATTATCGCAACGATCTGGACATCCGCGGCATTCTGGAGCTGGCCGGCGCCGTCGACGAAGAGGTCCGGGCATTGGACGAGCGTTTGAGGGCGCTGCTGCTGCCGGCCCAGCGCCGCGTGTGGGAGAGCGCGCCCGGCGATCCCTTCTGGGATTATGGCTATCCGCGCAACGCGGGCAAGGATCTGGCCGCCGATTTGAAGGCGGAAGGATTGGCCGGATAGGCCGGGCTCTGCTGAAGCAAACCCAGCTGGCGAGCGCCAGGAAGTAGCCCTGAGAATTTCGGCCTACGCCGCGCACCAATTGGCGAGGCTTCCTCCCCATGGAAAACGACCGCACGGTGCCTGAGCGCGCCCAACCCGACAGGGCAAAAATGATCCAGCAGACGCTGCTCCAGATGGACAAGCAATTCGGCAAGGGCGCGGTGCTGCAACTCGGCTCGCGCAACGCGCAAGCGGTCACGGTGATCTCCACCGGATCGATTTCGGTGGACGCGGCGCTGGGAGTGGGCGGATTTCCGCGCGGGCGCGTGATCGAGATTTTCGGGCCGGAGGCCTCGGGCAAGACCACGCTGGCGTTGCAGGTGATCGCGGAGGCGCAGGCGGCGGGCGGGGTGGCCGCGTTCGTCGATGCGGAGCACGCTCTCGATCCCACGTATGCGCGCAGGCTCGGCGTGGATGTGGACAATCTGCTGGTCTCGCAGCCGGATTACGGGGAGCAGGCGCTTGAAATCACCAGCGCGCTGATCTCCTCCGGCGTAATCGACGCGGTGGTGGTGGATTCGGTGGCGGCGCTGGTGCCCAAGGCGGAGCTCGAAGGCGAGATGGGCGACAGCTTCATGGGCCTGCACGCGCGGCTGATGTCGCAGGCGCTGCGCAAGATCACCGGATCGGTGGCGCGCGCCAACGCCTGCATGATCTTCATCAACCAGGTGCGCGAAAAAATCGGCGTGGTCTTCGGCAATCCCGAAACCACCACCGGCGGACGCGCGCTGAAGTTTTATTCCTCGGTGCGCGTCGAAGTGCGCCGCATCTCCGCGCTCAAGGACGGCGATACGGTTATCGGCAATCGCACCAAGGTGAAGATCGTGAAGAACAAGGTCGCCTCCCCATTCCGCGAGGCGGAAGTGGACATTCTCTATGGCGAGGGTTTTTCGCGTGAGAGCGATTTGCTGGATCTGGGCGCCGAACAGGGAGTGATTGAAAAATCCGGGTCGTGGTTCAGCTTCGAAGGCGAGCGGCTGGGGCAGGGGCGCGAAAATTCCCGGCTGTTCCTGAAGGAGCATGGCGACATACGCCAGAAAATCGATGCAACGGTGCGGCAGAAGCTGGGATTGGCCGAAGTGGTGGCCGCGGCCAAGCCGGCCGCGTATTGCGGAGCCCGCGCGAGCCACCGCGAAATCTGCGTGAGCTAAGACTTGCAAACCAGGCCGCCTCTCCGCGATGGCAGCGTTATGGCCGCGGGTGCGCGCCCTCGGGCGGCAAAAGCTCAAAAACATGCCCGGCCGTGTCGCGATATACTAGTTCAGTCGCCGAGACCACTTCGCGAATCGCGTTGACATTAGCTTGACGCATTTTCATGACGGCGTTCGCGAGGCAAGGGAGTTCTCAGGCGGATGAACTGGAGATCACAGAATGAAACGCATTGCACCAATCGTTTTCGGCATATTGGCGGTTTCGGCTGGCGTATTCGCGCAAGACCAGGCCGCCATTGACAAAGCCCTGCTCGCCGCCCCGGGCAATTTGAAGGCTGGGGCTACCGTTATCAAGTGGAAGCCGGACTTCACGTACGAGACGTTGAAGAAGGGCACCAACACCCTGGTCTGCTACGACAAGTCCGGGATGCCCGGCCAGCAGCAGCCATTTATGGTGGAGTGCACCAGCCTTGCCAACCTGCCTAGGGAGGCTCAGAACCTGAAGTTCGAGGCGATGGGCGCCAAAAAACAGGCGGGTCTCGATGCCGCCGAGAAGGACGGGACCAGGGTGAAACCCGAGTTCGGTTCGGTATGGTATCACCTGATGGGCGCCGACGCGGAGCACACCCGGACGCACATGACGATCGCCGTTCCGGGCGCCACCACGCAGTCGCTCGGGCTGCCCGACAATGGCAAGGCGGGCGGCGTATGGATCATGAATGCGGGCACGACAACTGCCCACCTGATGACGCCCGGCGAATAAAAGCACGGGAGCATACGGCTGAGGGCGGCGTCTTGATACGCCGCCCAAGCCTGGTTTGCCCAAGCTTGGTCTCATGAAGCCCCTTTTCTTTAGTCTGGTCATCATTGCCGCTCTGGCCTCGGGACAGGGTAAGCGCACGTTCACCGGCACCATTTCGGACAGCATGTGCGCGAACGCGGATCATTCCCACATGAAAATGGGACCGACGGACGCCGAGTGCACCATCGCCTGCATCAATGAGCACGGCGCCTTGTACGTTCTGTATGACGGCAAGGAAGCCTATACGCTGAGCGACCAGCGGACGCCCGAAAAGTTCGCGGCAAAAAAGGTGACGGTCACAGGCACGCTCGACACCAAGACCATGAAGATCCAGGTGGAGTCGATCGTCGCGGCAAAGTGAGCCGCGTGGCTGCCCTGAAATTTACTGGGCCGTGTTCTTCGCGGCATCGGCCGCCATTAACTGCCGCAGCAGTTTGGCGGTGTTGTCGTGAACGTCCTTGCGGCTGCCGTCGAAACCACCGCCGCCGCCCGCGTTGCCGATGGCCGCGTCCAGAGGGGTCTTCCCCTGCTTGTCCTTCAGGTTCGGATTGGCCCCGTGCTCGGCCAGATACGCGATTACCTGGGCGTAGCCCTTTGCGGCCGCGCCGTGCAGAGCGGTTTGGCCCCGGCTGTCCACGGCGTTCACGTCCGCGCCGGCTTTGAGGCACAGACCGATCGAGGCGATGATCTCGGCCTCGGTCTTATGCCGGCCGGTGGTGTCCTCTTCCCTGGTTCCGAGCCCGGCCGCGGCCATCACCGCATTGATTCCGCTGCGCGTCGCGAGCTTGGGATCGGCGCCCTTTTCAACCAGCAGACGAACCACCTCGGTGTCGCCGGCCTTGGCCGCGCGCAGCAGAGGCGTGGTGCCGGTGGTCAGCATGGTGTCGTCGCCGCGATCCAGCTTGGTGCGGTAGGGCTGCGCCGTCTTCAGCGCGGCGTTGACGTTGGCTCCGTGCGCCAGCAGAGCCTTGATCAGATCCAGGCTGGCGACGCTGCTCTCGATCTCGCTTGGGAGCCGGCCGGTTGGATTGCGGAGGCGTGTGAAAATCGACGGCCGAGTACAGCGCCGTCCTCCCGGTGCGATCCGCCAGATTGACGTCCGCGCCCTGGTCCACCAGGTAGGCAGCGACGTCGTAATGCCCGTTGATGATGGCCAGCAGCGTGGAGCTGATGCCGTCCGGATCGACGGCGTTGATGTGGGCTTTGGCTTCGAGCAGAATCTTGGCGCACTCCAGGCAGCCTTGGCGCGCGGCGAACATCAGCGGGCTCAGGTCCCCCACCGGCAGCCACTTTTCGCGAGGCTCGGAGGTGGTCTGACGCGCCCACAGGTTGTGAGTGGAGCGGATGTTGACGGTGGCGCCGTGCTCGATCAGCAGGCGCACGACCTCCGGATGACTCTCGGCGGCGGCCCACATCAGCGCGGTCTCGCCATGCCAGTTCTCTTTGGCGTCGACCGCCGCGCCGTGATCCAGCAGAACCTTCACCGCGTCGGGATTGCCCGTTCGCGAAGCGGTCATCAGAGCGGTCTCGCCTTCGGTGACCTCGGCATTGGCGTCGGCGCCGGCCTTCAGCAGTTTTTCGATCATGAGAGCGCTGCCGTTCTGGCACGCCAGAAACAGCGGCGTAACGCCGTAGCGATTGGCGGTCTTCACTTCCGCACCCGCCGCCAGCAGTTGATCGACCAGCGCCGCATCGTCCTGGCGCACGGCCCAGGCCAGCGCGGTGGTGCCGTCAGCCTCAGGCGCGTTCACGTCCACCTTTTGCTTGAGCAGGGCGGCTGCCGCGGCGCGATCCCCGGCCTTGACCGCGTCCACCAGACGCGTGTCGGCCGGTTTGGTGTCGGCGGCCACTGCGGCAACCGCCGCGCAAAGCATCACGATCAGGAAGCGGCCCATATATTCAACGCGCCTCATATGTTCAAAGCCCCGGTGCTGTCGCCGAGAGTGTCCTGGTGCACGCCCGCCTTGTCCAGCATGGCCAGCAGCAGGTTCGACATCGGCGTATGATCCGGGAACTTCAGGTGACGGTGGCCTTCGAGCGTGCCCGCGCCTCCGCCCAGCACCAGGTTCGGCAGCGGGAAATGGTTATGCGCGTTGCTGTTGCTCATGTTGCTGCCGTACAGCAGGATCGAATGATCCAGCAGCGTCCGTCGCCGTCCTGGGTCGCCTGCAGCTTTTCCAGGAACCGCGCGAACAGCGTCAGATGATAGCGCTGGATCTTCACCAGCTTCTCGATTTTTTCGGGCTTGTTCTGATGGTGCGACGTGGCGTGATGCCCGTCCGGCACGCCGATCTGCGGATAGGTGCGGTTGCTGACCTCGCGCGCCACCATGAAGGTGCCACGCGCGTGACGTTGGCCTGATAGGCCAGCGCCAGCAAGATCGTACATCAGGTTGATGTGCTGCTCGAAGTTGAACGGAATGCCCGCGGGAGCCTCGGGCAGATCGGTTGCGCCCTGCTCGCTCGCCGCCCTTCTGAATGCGCCGCTCGATTTCGCGAACGTTCTCCAGATAATCGTTCATGGTGGAGCGGTCCTGCGCGCCCAGAGTACGCTGCAAATCGGAGGCCTGCTGCGTGATGGCGTCCAGAATGCTGCGCTCTTCCTGGGCCTGCGCCGAGCGCTCCGCGGCGTTGCCGCCCTGGCCGAACATGCGCTCGAAGACCTTGCGCGGATTGATCTCCATGGGCTGCGGCGTGGTGTGCGTGCGCCAGGAGAGCGTGTTCATGTAGATGCAGCCGTAATCGCGGTCGCAAGCGCCGATCAGCCCGGAATGGTCCTCGGTGGCCAGCTCCAGCGACGGCAGCATGGTGTCCTGGCCGATGTGCTGCGCCGCGATCTGATCCGCGGTCACGCCGGCGTATGCGTCCACGCCTTGGGTGGGCTTGGGCCGGACGCCGCTCAGCCAGGTTGTCGGGCTGAGCGAATGCACCGCGGTCGAATCCGCGGCGCGATGCCCCAGCCCGCTGACCACGTTGACGTACTCGGCGTACGGTTCCAGCGGCTTCAGGATGGGCGTGAACTCGAAGCCCTTGCCTTCGGTGGCCGGGCGTCCACTGGTCCATGATCGCGCCATGCGGGATGTACACGAAGCCCAATGCGGGGCGACGGCTTCGCGGCGGTCTTGCTGAACGGCGTCTGCGCCGGAACCATGGAATCCAGCAGCGGCAGCGCCATCGTGACCCCCATCCGCGCAGGAACGCGCGACGGGAAAGGTGCTTCTTTGTTATGAACATAGCTCGGCACATCCTCCTAAGGAGAGGTCTGCCGACACTGTATCACATTTATGCGATGAGTGGGTTACGTTTCGCCCGAGCAGGCATCTCCATTGTAGTGCGCGGTGAAACGATTTTAACGGGAGCGGGGGGCGAAATCGCACAACCATTCGCGCGTATTGGGTTTGTAGAAACAAGGGTGAAGAAAATGAGATCGAATTCAATCCGGAAGTTCCTGCTTGCGACGCTGTTCGCGGTAGTGCCTGCGTCGTCCTTTGCGGGCATTGAAGTTTCCATTGCCATTGCTCCGCCGGCGCTGCCGGTGTACACGCAGCCGATCATTCCCGGGGATGGCTACCTCTGGACTCCAGGCTATTGGGGCTACGGCCCGGATGGCTACTTCTGGGTGCCCGGCACGTGGGTGCTGCCGCCCAGGGCCGGTCTTCTGTGGACCCCCGGTTATTGGGGATTTGCGGGCGGTTTTTACGGCTGGCATGGCGGATACTGGGGCTCACACGTGGGCTTCTATGGCGGGGTGAATTACGGTTTCGGATATGGGGGCGTCGGATTCGGGGGCGGACGGTGGGAAGGCGGCCATTTCGCCTATAACACGGCAGTCTCTAACGTGAATACGAGTGTGATCCATAATACTTACGTCGACCGAACCGTGGTCAACACGACGGTAAACCGAACCAGCTTCAACGGTCCCAACGGAATCAGAGCTCAGCCAACCGCGCAGGAGCGGACGGCGATGAACGAGCCGCACGTGAATCCAACGGGCGTGCAGACCTCGCATGAGCACTCCGCCGCCGCGGATCGCACCCAGTTGGCATCGGTGAATCACGGGAGCCCCGCAAACGCGGCGGTAAGCCGTCCTATTGCTGCACCCGCTGCCGCACGCGCAAATCGGAGTCCGGAAGCGGCGAAGGGCGCTGCCCCTGCCCGCCCCGCGCCCGCCGCAAGTGCGGCCGCGCGTCCGCCGGCGCAACAGGCAAGACCGCAGGCGGCCGTACAGCCAAAGGCCCAGCCGCAGGAAAGGGCCCAGCCTCAGGAAAGGGCTCAGCCGCAAGCCAGACCACAGGCGCACGCTGCGCCCAAGGCGCAGGCCGCGCCGAAGGCTAAGCCGGCGAGCAAGCCTGCCGAGCACCCCGAGGAAAAACACTAGACCTCTTGGCCGTGTGATTCGTCATCTGGGGGCGGCAAGTCTTTCGAGCTGCCGCTCCAGTTCAGAGAGGCGCGCCTTCACCGCGCTCATCTCTTCCTGCTGCTGCTGAATCTGCTGATGTTGCTTCTGAACTTCGTTGAGCAGCATGGCATTGACCTTCTGGTATTGCACGGTCTCGATCTGTCCATCCGTCGAATGGGCCACCAAATCGGGATACACCTCGGCCACTTCTTCGGCGATCAGACCGTAATCGACGGGCTTCGATCCGTCCGAGTAGGCTTGTCTGTAGCGGAAGGTGACGGGCCGCAAGCGCATCAGGCCGCTGCTGGCTTCGCCCATGTCCTGAATATCTTCCTTGAAGCGACGAGAAGAGCTGCTTGTGCCCAACTGCCCGTCTGAATCGATGAGGACGCTGACGGCGCCGCTGAGGCCGGTTTTGACTCCGCTCACGCCGGCCACGTAGAACGAAGTCTGCACTCCCGGGCTTCCGATCTTGATGACGCCGCCGGCGTCGGTGGCGGCGCCCTGGTTGCCGATGTGAATGTTGTTGCTGCTGCCGGTGGGGACGCCGGTGGCCGCGGCGTTCCCGACGGCGATGTTGCCGCTCCCGGTCGCGTTGGCGAACCCTGCATCGTAGCCAAAGGCCGTGTTGGCGCCCCCGGTGGTGGTGTTAAACAGCGCCTGGGCGCCGCCGGCCGTGTTGTAATTCCCGGTGGTGTTGGCCTGAAGCGCCTGGTAGCCGCTGGCGGAGTTGTTGACCCCGGCGGTGTTGGCAATCAGCGCGTTGGTGCCGCAGGCCGTGTTTTCGGCCCCGTTGGTATTGGCCGCCAGCGCGTTGACACCACTGGCCGTGTTGTTGCTCCCGGTGGTGTTGCCCGTCAGCGCGGCGTAACCGCTGGCCGTGTTGTTGCTCCCGGTATTGTTGCTCGTCAGCGCGGCGTAACCGCTGGCCGTGTTGTTATTCCCGGAGTTGAAGAGCAGCGCCTGGTATCCGTCGGCCGTGTTGTTGTTCCCGGTGCTGCCCCTCTGCATCGCCTCGTAGCCGCTGGCCGTGTTGTTGCTCCCGGTGGTGTTATACTGCAGCGCGTCGGCGCCGCTGGCTGTGTTGTAGCTCCCGGTGGTGTTATACTGCAGCGCGTCGGCGCCGCTGGCTGTGTTGTCGCCCCCGCTGGTGTTGCCCTGCATCGCGCCCGCACCGCTGGCCGTGTTGTTGCCACCGGTGGTGTTTTCTTGCAGCGCGCTGACGCCGCTGGCCGTGTTGTCGGTCCCGGTGGTGTTGCTATTCAGCGCTCCGTCACCGCTGGCCGTGTTGAAGCTCCCGGTGGTGTTGCTCGTCAGCGCACCGCCGCCGCTGGCCGTGTTGCCGCTCCCGGTCGTGTTGCTGTACAGCGCGCCGCCGCCGGCGGCCGTGTTGCCGCTCCCGGTCGTGTTGCTCGCCAGCGTCCCCGCCCCGATGGCGGTGTTATAAAGCCCGTCGGTCGGCGCGGTAAAGTAGCCGTTCATGTCGATGACGACATTCGTAGTCGCGGGACCGTCGTTGTAAACACTAATGCCGCCATAGCCCGGGTTGGTGGCTGGTCCTGCCGGAACAATGGCCGCGTTGGCCACGAGCGCACCTTGAGGATCGTTTAGGGTCGCGACGAACGGCTGTGTACCCCGGCCGGCCACAGCGACACATAGTCGACCGCGCCCCCCGCCACCGGAACCACTGTCAGGTTAAACGAATAGGCTTGGGCGATGGATGGAATTACGCCGCAGGGAGCCGGGAGTGGTGTTGGTGGTGGCCTCGGTTGGGGATTGCACGGGGATCGTCAGCGTTGCCTTGGCTGCTATGGACGGTCCTGCAAATGGATCCATTCCGTTGAAGCGGCGGCGGCGCCGCCGAGTATCCACCAGGCGGCAAGGCGTGATGGCCACGAAAGTGAGAGCGTCCGCGGAGACAGCATTCGCAGAGAACACGAGCTGCGGCGCGGGGGTTCCCCGCTCCGCCTGGTTGGGCTGCCAGTACAGCGGAGTGGCCCAGTTTTCAGTGGAACCGCATTCTCCGGCGCTCTCTGCCCAGTCAACGCCAGGGGGAGAAAAGCACCAGAAGGGAAACAGCACGACCGGAAGTTTTCGAATCGCTCACTTGAAGTCCTCCATTTACATGAAATTCTATCGCACGCCTCGCGAGTCTTATAGCCTGTCAAAGCCGTCCCGCGTCCCCTTTCCAAGGTATGGGCAGCGAAGTGACCGCAGCCTAATCTGAATGTGGAGGTAGTGGAATGCAGATCAAGTTGGGGGCGGTTGCGGTGACAACTGCCCTGGTAGTTACGGGTTTCATGGGGTTGCGGGCAGCCGAAGCGTTGCACGACGGTGCGAATCCGCCGGCGAACGTCAAGGTGACGCAACGCTCCGAGGCCGCCTCGGCGCACGGCTATTCAGCCGTGGTGAAGCAGGTCGTGCCGGCGGTGGTCAATATTTCGTCAACCAAGATCGTGAAGGCGCAGGCCGGCGACGGCCAAGCGCCGGAAGATCTTTTCGCCAATTCTTCGGTGAACAGGGACCCTCCGGGCAGTTCCCCGGCGGCGGCCAATCCAATGGCCCGTCCCGGCGGTTCAACGTGCCCCAGCAGGATCAGCGGGAGAAGGGCTCGGATCGGGCGTGATCGTCAGCCCCAACGGCTACATTCTGACCAATAATCACGTAGTGGATGGCGCCTCGGACGTGACAGTCACGCTGCACGACAAGCGCGAGTTTAAGGCTCGCGTCGTCGGCACCGACCCGCGCACGGACATCGCGGTGATGAAGATCGAGGGATCGAATTTCCCCACCCTGACGCTGGCGGATTCGAGCAAAGTTGAAGTCGGCGACGTGGTGCTCGCCGTCGGCGATCCTTTTGGGGTCGGCCAAACCGTGACGCAAGGCATCGTCAGCGCGACCGGACGCAGCGGATTGGGCATCGAAGATCTGGAAGACTTCATTCAGACCGATGCGGCCATCAACCCCGGCAACTCCGGCGGGGCTCTGGTGGATGACGAAGGCCATCTGATCGCCATTAACACGGCCATCGTCGGAAACTCCGGCGGCAGCGTCGGCATCGGCTTTGCCGTGCCGATCAATATCGCCAAGCACGATATGGACTCGATCCTGGTGCACGGGAAAGTCGACCGCGGCTACCTGGGTGTTCACATCGAGGACGTGACGCCCGCTCTGGCCAAGGCTTTCCATACCACCGCCGGCGGCGCGCTGATCAGCGACGTTACTCCGAGCGGCCCAGCGGCGAACGCGGGTCTGAAAAAGGGCGACATCGTCACCGATCTCAACGGCCAGCCCATCGCCAGCAAGGACCAGCTGATGGAGCGGATCGGCACCATGGATCCGAATACCAAGGCCAACCTGAAGGTGACGCGCGACGGCAAGACCATGGACGTCGCCGTGCAACTCGGGGAGTATCCTTCGAGCGACGAACGCGCTTCGGCGGTGGCACCGTCGGGGAGTGAGGAGAGTCCGGCGATTCAGGGCGTGACGGTCGAAAATCTTACGCCTGAGATCGCGCAGCAGTTGAAGCTCTCACCGCAGACCAAGGGCGTTGTGGTGGACAAGGTCAATCCATCGAGCGACGCCGCTGAGGCCGGTTTGCAGCAGGGCGATGTGATTCAGGAGGTCAATCACCAAGCGGTGACGACCGCCCAGGATTTTCATCGCGCCATGAGCTCCGCGCAGAAGGACACTCCGGTTCTTCTGCTCGTGAATCGGGGCGGAAACACCGCTTACGTGGCCATTTCGTAAGCAAGGCCCGCGTCCGAAGAGGGGGTCAGGCTGGCTTGAGCGAAGCCGCCTGGCCCCTTTTTTTATTTCCGGGAGTCGCGGCGGACCCTCACTTCATGTGCTTGAGGGACTGCTCATTTTCCAAACAGATTTCGTCGATCAATTCAGTGTCGACAATGAGGCGTTCCTTGATCATGACCGTCCACGGCTTCGTGTAAGCTTTGGGATCATCGACAGTGACCTGGATTTCTAGGTGCCCGAAGTCGGGACGCCGGATTTGCTCCCGCACTTTGGCCGCTTCGGTCAGCACGCTTCCATTCCAATCGATCCAGGTGTCGTTGCGCAGTCCGATGGTGTCGATCACCAGGGTATCGCCGGACCATTTCGCGGATGAATAACCTTGCCAGGAGGGGTTCGGATCTTCGGGCAACGGCCGGGCGTCCGTGAATATCTGGCGGTATCCGGCGTTCATTTCATTGAGCACCACCAGGAGACTGGGCGAGTGGACGAACTTCAGCAAATGCGGCATGCCGTAGGCGCGAAGAAAGTTGTCCGGCAGGCACCGGATGTGGGGATCGTCTTTCGCCAGGTTGGCCGTGCGATCCTTGACGATGGGAACAAGCCAAGGTTGATACGGCAGCCCTCCCGGAAGATCGACGCCAAGATTCACCATGCGGCGCGAGGTGGTGGCGTCATGAGGATTGGGCGGGACTCCGGGCCGGCGCGGATCGACTTCGTCACTGGTCCAGATGCCGGAAAAGTCGGGCTTGCCGTCCGCCATCTTAGGCGCGGCGGCCGACATGTCCACCTTGCCGTCGGCCTTCCGCGGCGCTCCCGCGGTGGGATAGTTGATCCACTGAGCGGCTAAATGAGTCGACGTTAAGGGCGCGCCCAAGATGACAAGAGCGGCGGTGAGGAGCGCCTGGTAACGTCGCCGGAACAGATGCTGCATGGGGCTAAGAATACACCAATCCAAGGGCGCGCGACGTAGCGTATGGATACTCAGACGCGCGGTTGGCGGTGTGGCGCAAACACTCGTGTGCCGCGTCCGCACTCCTGCGGACGCCAGCTTGGCGTCGACACGATTTTCGACGCCGCACGCAAAGTGCGTCGCAAAGTGCGTGCGCCACAACATATTACATGAGTTTTGTTCTTCTCCACTTTCCGAGGATCTCGCCCGCACAACGGAGCCTGACTCGGCGAAATGCTTGCGAGTCCCTGGTCGATTGAAGGGCCGAGCCGGCCCTGTGCGGGCTTTCATGTCGCCCACCCCTACTCCAAGCCGAACAGCCGCATCGCGTTTTCTTTCAAAATCAGCGGCCGGACTTCCTCGCGAATGTTGATTTCGGCGAAATCCTTGAGCCAGCGGTCGGGTGTGATCAGAGGATAATCGGAGCCGAACAGCATCTTGCGCTTGAGCAGGGTGTTGGCGTATTGAATCAGGATCGGCGAGAAATATTTGGGCGACCAGCCGGAGAGATCGATGTATACCTGCGGCTTGTGCAGGCACACCGAAATGGCTTCATCCTGCCAGGGGAAGGAAGGATGGGCCAGGATGATGGGCATGTCGGGGAAGTCGACGGCCACGTCGTCGATGTCCATGGGGTTGCCGTATTTCAGGCGCACTCCTCCTCCGCCGGGCATGCCGGTTCCGATGCCGCTGTGGCCGGTATGAAAGATCACGGGCAGTTTGGCTTCCGCCAGCACCTCATAAAACGGATAGGCGATCTTGTCGTTGGCGTGGAAGCGTTGCAGAGGCGGATGCAGCTTGAATCCGCGAATGCCGCCGGCGGCGATCAGACGGCGGGCCTCACTTACTGCGGCCGGTCCGCGGGTGGGATCGACGCTGGCGAAGGCCATGACGATGTCGCTGTTTTCGGCGGCGAACGCGGCGACCTCGTCATTGGGCACGGGAGGGCGTCCGGTGAGACGCTCATCCACGGAAAAAACCACGCAGCCGATTTTGCGCGAGCGGTAATATTCGGCCAGCTCCTTGCGTCCGCGGGCGGCGCCCGAATCTCCGAAGTATTTCTTGGCCGCTTCGTCGGCGGCATTGCCTGTCGATTCCGGCTCGATGTGGACGTGAGTGTCGATGGCGACCAGTTGTGCTGTGTTCATGGAGTAGAGGATCGCACGCTTTACATACCCGAGCCGTAAGGATAGTCTGAACGGTGGCAGGCTCGTTTGCCTCGCCCGCCTCGCCGCAGGATCAACTGCCAGCGTAACGCCTCGGTGAGGCGGAAGCAAATAGTCATCATGGGCAAACGAAGTACGCCGCCTCTGACGCCATCGGAGGTGATTTCAATTTTAGTCGCGCTGGGCTTCAGCTTGAAGCGTCAGGAGGGATCTCACGCCCAATACGAATGCCCGGCGAACGCGAAGTATCCACGAAGCCTCGTCACCGTCGATATGGCGCACAAAGACTTTGATGAACAACTGATGCGAAGCATGATCCGCCAATCAAACCGTAGCAGAGAACTCTTCTACGGAGCCACGAAACGAACGGCGCGTAAGGCGTCGGTGCCGTTCGCCGGCTAGCGTGGCTCCGCCGATCCAGAGACGGACTAGACCCTGACGGATTGCCATCGGATGTAAACTAGTGATTAGGAGGACAAGTGCCTACAGCCACTCTTCACGGCGAAAATGGCCGTCAAGTTGGGAACGGCCTCGGGTCCCTCCCGGTCCCGGCGCTTCGATGCTATGTGTATCGGCAGGCGCCAGAGAAGTGGGTCGCCGAATGCGTCGACCTTGATCTGATGGCCAAGGCGCGAACGTCCGACCTTGCCGCGCATGGTCTTCGTGATGCGATGTCCGGATATCTCAAGACGGCCAGCGGAGGGAGCCTCACGGGACTGCTTCCCCGCCCGTCGCCCCTGAGCCATCGACTTCGATATCACTGGTTCTGCCTGAAGGCCGCGTTTACTATTGGGAGACACAACTTCAGGATCATCGATTGCTCCCCGGGCCACTTGACGGAGTGCATTTAAGCGGGATCGCTCCAATGAGCTACCGCTCCGAAACAATTGCCCTCGCCATCGGACGAATGAACCGTCAATATTTCCTCCCAGCGATCCAAAGGGAGTTCGTCTGGAAGCCCGAGCAGATCGTGCAACTCTGACTCGATCATGCGAGGATACCCAATCAGCTCATTTCTCTTCTGGGAGCTGAAGCCGGAAAACCGTGACAAATGGCAGGTCTACAAGTTTCTCGAAAGGGCGCAGGACGGCGGCACGCATAGCGAGCAGGCGAGCACGGACGGTGTGACGAGTCTGTCCCTCGTGCTCGACGGACAGCAGCGCCTCACGTCCTTGATGGTCGGGCTGCGCGGCACCTATACCGCGAAGAAAAAATACATGCACTGGCGCAACCCGGACGCTTGGAGCGCTCAGAGATTACACCTCGATCTCTTCGCCGATCCTAGCCTTGACAGCGAGGAGTCGTCCGAGAACGGCATGTACTACGAGTTTGAGTTCATGGAGGAGCCGCCGGCAGAGAATTCTGAGCATTACTGGTTCAGGATCGGGCGAATCCTGGACTTCGACGAGCGCCGGAAGTTGGAGGTCTTTCTTGACGAGAAGGACGACCAACTGTCCAAGGAGGGGCGCACGCGCGGCGAGCTTAGGGCGTTCAAACGAAACCTTGATCGGCTTTACCAGGCTGTACACGTCGACGAGGTCATCGCATACTAGACGGAGACTGATCAAGACTATGATCGCGTTCTGGACATCTTCGTTCGTGCGAACGACGGCGGAACTAAACTGAGCAAGTCCGACCTTCTGCTCTCGATGGTGACGGCGAACTGGGACGGCGTAAAAGCGCGTGACGAGATTTTCAACTTCGTCGAACGCGTGAACACCCAGCTGACCCGGCGCAACCATTTCGACAAGGACTTCATTATGAAGGCGTGTCTTGTCCTCAGTGATCTTCCTGTCGCGTACAAGGTGCAGAACTTCAACAACGCGAGTCTGGCCACCATTCGTCAGCACTGGCCGGGAATCAAGAAGGCCGTCGAGCAGGGCGTCGACCTTGCCAATTCGTTCGGAATAGACCGAGAAAACCTAACAAGCGCCAACGCGCTGATCCCGGTCATCTACTACTTGTTTAGGAGCCCTGGCGTTAGCCTGCGGGGTTCCACGCCGTTCGACGTGCGCAACGCGGACCGGGTTCGGCGCTGGCTCATTATGGCGCTCCTAAACGGAGTGTTCGGCGGAACGTCGGATAACATGCTGCGGGACATTCGTGCGACGCTCCAGGAGGCGTCTCGCACCGGAGCTGACTTTCCGATCGACGCTATCAATATCACCATTCGAAAGGCAGGCCGCTCGGCCGAATTCGACGATTTCGCGTTGGAAGAGACGCTGGCCCGGACCTACGGGCAGCAGCAGACCTTTCTCGCTCTTTCACTGCTGTATGACGACGCGGGCTGGGGGACCATGCAGTTCCACCAGGACCACATCTTTGCTCGCAGTCTGTTCAAGCCAAAAGAGCTTTCAGTCTCGGGGAAGCTGGAATGGATCGACAAGAGAGATCGTCTGGGAAACCTCTGCTTGTTGCTCGCCTCTGAGAACATCGGGAAGCAGGACATGCCCGTGGATGAGTGGTTGAGATCGCGCGAGCCGGGCTTCTTGAAACGTCACCTGATTCCCGAGGATCAGGCGCTTTGGAAGCTCGAGCGATTCGCCGACTTCCTGGGGGCCCGCGAGGAATTGGTGCGCCGACGACTCAGGGCACTGTTCGGACCAACGGTCGCGCAAGCATCGTCAGGCGAGTTGGTCTAGCAGCGAATATAACGCTGAATGCCGCACGAGTCTATTCGCCGGGAGCGTCGCCGCACGGTCGCGCACCAAAGATACTCCGGCCTACTTGAATGCCTCCGCCCATAAATCCCCATCTTGATTCATGAGACTATGATGACCCGCGGCGAGGGCTGAGCGGAATACAGCTCCTCCACCAGCGCCGCGCGATTGCGCAGGATCGCGCCCTGATTGAGCGAACCTTTATCGGTGGCTTCATGCTTGTCGATGGAAGGCGGCTCAGTCATGAGCATGGCGCGGGCGATGCGGTTGGAGCTGCCGGTGCTCGTCTCGGCCAGCTCCTTCAGCAGGCTTTGGAATTTGGCCTGCATCTGTTCGGGAGTCAGCCCGGCGCAGGCGGCGGCATTGGGGAAAATCAGCGCGGTGACATCGTCGCGATCGTGACCGGCGATGACCACGTCCTGGGCCCAGGGCGAGCAGTGATGCAGGAACCGCGCGCGCAGAGGACCCGCGCTCACCCACGTGCCGGTGGAGAGCTTGAAATCCTCGGCCAGGCGGCCGTCGAAAACGAAACCTTTGGAGACGTCCGCGGGATCGACAAAGCGCAGTGCGTCGCCGATGCGGTAGAAGCCTTCCTCGTCGAAGGCGGCGCGCGTCAGCTCAGGCTCGCGCCAATAGCCGGGCGTGACGCTGGGGCTGCGCAGGCGCATTTCCAATTTTCCGTCTTTGGGAACAAGCTTCAATTCGACGCCGGGAGCGGGGAGGCCGACGTCGCCCGCGCGCTTCAAATCTTTCCCGGGGAACAACGCGGCTGGGCCGGTTTCGGTGGAACCCAGTCCCGTGAACATCACGATTTGCTCCCCGCAGGCTGCGACGGCGTGGCTGCTGAAGCTCATCCCAGACAGGCTGGGAGAGGCCCGCTCCGGCGTAGTAAAGCAGCTTCAGACGGCTGAAGAAGCGCTCGCGAAAGCCGGGCCGGTCGCGCAGATACGGCAGCAGCGCCTCGAAGCCTTTGGGGACGTTCAAATACACGGTGGGCGCGACGTCCTCGATGTTGCGGATGGTGGTTTCGATGCCGGCGGGGGTGGGCTTGCCTTCGTCGATGTAGAGAGAGCCGCCGTTGTAGAGAACGAATCCGACATCGTGATTGCCCCCGAAGGTGTGGTTCCAGGGCATCCAGTCGCAGAGCACAGGAGGCTCCTCGGCGACGAACGCCAGAATGGAGCGCACGATTTCCTGATTGCTGGTGAGCATCCCCTGCGTGTTGATGACGCCTTTGGGAACGCCGGTTGAGCCGGAGGTAAACAGAATCTTGGCGATGGTATCGGGATCTACGGCGGCGTACGCTTCATCGACGGCTGACGTGGCGGCCGTCGCCGTCAGCGCTCCGAAAGTTTCGCTGGTGATCAACTCGACATCCGGAGTCACCACGGCTTTGATGGCTTTGCCGTAGGCCTTCGTTTCCGACGCGTAGACCAGGCCCGGCGTGAGCAGTCCGAAGATGTGGCGCAGCTTGCCGAAATCGGAGGAAATCAGAGAGTAGGCGGTGGAGATCGGCGCGTAGGGAATGCCTGCGTACATTGCGCCCAGGCCGAGCAGGGCATGCTCAAGATCGTTGCCGGAAAGAATGGCGATGGGGCGATCGATCGATACAGGCCGAGATACGGGCCGGGTGAGCAGAGCTTGCGCGATGCTGCGGGCCGCGCAGCGGGTTTCGGCGTAGGTGCGCGTGCGCCACTCGCCACGTTCATCGCGCTGGGCTAGAAACACGCGATCGGGAGTATGCTCCGCCCAGTGATCCAGCGAGTCGGTCAGGCGATCGGGATAGCTTTCCAGCGGATAAATCGACTGTACATAGATGGAACCATCGGGAGCGTTTGTCTGCGTTACCGAGTTCGGACCGAAGTGGACATCACGCGTTTTCATGGTGTGCATCATGGTTTGCATCATGTGTCGCGAAGGATTCTCCGCTCTCCGCGAGACGCTTCAGCAGTGGAGCGGGTTCCCACAGTTCGCCAAAGCGCTCGTGAAATTCGCGGACGCGTTCATACACCTTCTTGAGACCGACGGTGTCGGCATACCACATGGGCCCGCCGCGATAGGCGGGGAAGCCGTAGCCGGTCATGTAAATGACGTCGATGTCGGCGGCGCGCTGGGCATAACCTTCTTCCAGAATGCGCGCGCCTTCGTTGACCAGCGTATAGATGCAGCGGTCGAGGATCTCCTGAGCGGAGATGGAGCGCCGCGGAATGCCTGCCTCGATGGCGGTGCGTTCGATCAGCGCGTGAACCTCAGGATCGGGGATGGGTTTGCGGTCGCCGCCATAGCGATACCAACCCGCTCCGGTCTTCTGGCCCAGGCGATGCATGTGGTAGAGCTTGTCCAATACCAGAGGCGTGCGCACGCCGGGTTTGTCCAGATGCTTGTATTCCTGACGGACCCTCCAGCCCACGTCGATGCCGCCCATGTCGTCGACGGCGAAGATGCCCATGGCCATCCCGAAATCGTAGAGGGCCGCGTCCACCTGCTCCGGCGTCGCGCCTTCCTCGGCCAGGAACTGGGCCTCGCGCATGTAGGGCAGCATCATGCGATTGCCCACGAATCCGCGGCAGTTTCCAACCACCACGCCAACCTTGCCGAGCCGTTTGGCCAGCGCCAGCGCGGTGGCGATGACGGATTTCCCGGTTTGCTCGCCGCGCACGATTTCCACCAGCCGCATCACATTGGCGGGACTGAAAAAGTGCAAGCCGACGACCATTTCCGGACGCGAAGTGACGCGGGCGATCTGGTCGATGTCGAGCGTGGAGGTGTTGGTCGCGAGAATGCAATCCGGCTTGGCGGAACGGTCAAACTCGGCAAAGATGCTCTTCTTCAGATCCATGCTCTCGAAGGCCGCTTCGATAATGAGGTCCGCGTCCTCGAAGCCTTCATAGCCGGTTTGCGCACGGATCATGGCGATTCTTTGATCCGCCACTTCCCGCGTGAAGCGGCCCTTGGCGACGGAGCTTTCGTAGTTCTTGCGGATGGTGGCGATACCGCGGTCGAGCGCCGCCTGATCGATATCCTTGAGCACAACGGCGATGCCTGAGTTGGCGCAAGCCATGGCGATGCCCGCGCCCATGGTGCCGGCGCCGATGATGGCGGCTTTGCGAATCGGCAAAACGGGTGTGTCCTTGGGAATGTCCGCGATCTTGGATACGGCGCGTTCCGCGAAGAAGGCGTGGATCAGCGCGCGGCATTGGTCGGACTTGAGAAGCTCCCGGATGGCCGTGCGTTCGAAGAAGCAGCCCTGTTCAAATGACAAGGTGGCAGCGGCTTCAATCGCATCCACTGCGGCCAAGGGCGCGATCGTGTTGCGCCGGGTCTTGCGCGCCAGCTCGCGGCCGGCCTCGAAAATCTTGGGATCGGCGTCGAGCTTCTCACTGCGCTCGCGCGTCTTCCGCATGGGCATCGCGCCGGATGCGGCTTCCTCGGCGAACGCGATCGCCCCGGCGCGTAAATCGCCTTCGACGATGTGATCGATCAGCCCGAGATCGAAGGCTTCCGGAGCCTTGATGGGCTTGCCGGAGACGCACATCTCCACAGCCGCGGCCGTGCCCACCAGGCGAGGCAGCCGCTGGGTGCCTTCGGCTCCGGGAATAATGCCGAGGTTGACTTCGGGCTGGCCCAGTTGAGCGTCGCGCGAGGCCACGCGGAAATGCCCGGCCATGGCCACTTCCAGGCCTCCGCCCAGGGCCGTGCCATGGATGGCCATGACCACGGGCTTGGGGCAATCCTCAATGCGCTGGAGCAGCCGGTGCAGATCGGGCGTGCCATCCAGACCGTGCGTGGCCGCGCGTTCCAGCTGCTTGATGTCGGCGCCGGCAATGAAGGTCCGGCCCGCTCCGATCACGACCACCGCAATCACGGCGGGATCGAATTCAGCTCCGTCGATAGCCGCCAGGAGTCCTTCCGGCACTCCGGGGCTGAGGGCGTTGACGGGCGGATTGTCGATGGCGACGACCGCCACTCCGCCGCTGTGGGTCACAGTGACCAGCATACTCATGCAGGGTATATTAGAACACTTTCCAATCAGGCCCGGAGGCCAATCAGGCCCGGAGGCGAATCAGGCCGGCAGGCGGATCAAACTCGCTCCGGGAACGCAGTTGAGAATGTCGCGATTTTCGAGCACGGATTCGAGAATCCGGCGCGACGATCGGGAGTGCTCGCGAGCGGCGGCTTCGGCGCGCGTGCCCTGGCGGTGCGCGATGGCTTCCAGGATGACGCGGTGTTGCTCCTGGCCGATAGCGAACAGCTCCCCCGCGCCGGGGAGCTTGGAGCGGGCAAAGACCACGGCACCGGGTTGCGCGAACGGCAGCAACATCACCTGATCCAGCGCTCTGCGCAACATGGGGCTCTTGGCCAGATCCAGCACGGCGGCGTGAAATACATCGTTCAAGTCCAGGTAACGGGTGAAGGAGTCGATGCTCGCCACGGGCCCCAGATAGGCGTCCATCTCGGTCATCGAACGGCGGATGCCGGTGAGCTCGCTGTCGTGTTTGAGGCGCTCCGCAGCCAGGCGAGCCGCCGTGCCTTCCAGCACGCCGCGCATCTCGATGGCGTCCCAGATATCGGACAGGTCGAAGGAGCGGACCACAAATCCGCCCGACGGGGATGGTTCCAGCAGGCCCTCGTTCGCCAGGCGGTCCAGCGCCAGGCGGATAGGCGTCCGCGACACGCCCAGGCGCGCGACCATGGGCAGCTCTGAGATTCGCTCCCCGGGCCGAAAGTCGCCCCTCAGGAGCATCTCCCTTACATTTAATAAGGTGCGTCCGGTTTGGGAACCGAATTCCGAGCTCGCGCCTCGCGACTTGTGGTCGGGCTGATTCATTTTAGGTTCTTCTCCACTCTACTGCATGCAGGAGGCCTTGCGTAGAAGATTCCAGATTTTTCTATATCCTGATTCTATTACCGAGACGGGGCCGATGGTTATGCTCTTTGGGTAGTGCATGCGGAGGGCTACGAAATAGAGGCGGCGATTCGAGGCGGTTGGTTACCGGCGGCGGTATACATCCACCTTGAATTGACATAATAACGTGGCCGGGTTATTCTGCCGTTAACGGAAAGGTGCCTATGAAAGCCGCATGGTTCTTGTCTGCCGCGGTCCTGTTTAGCGCGATGGCCGTGCCCCTGGCCGCGCATCATTCCTTCAACGCGGAATATGACGACACCAAACCGGTCAGCGTGACCGGAGTGGTGACCAAGGTGGAATGGCAGAATCCGCACATCTGGTTCTTCCTCGACGTCAAGGGCAGCGACGGGACGGTGACGCACTGGGCGTTCTCCGGAGGGGCTCCGGGCCAACTTATGCGGCGCGGGATTACGAAAGATGCGATCCAGGTGGGGGCGACGGTGGTGGTGCGCGGGTTTCGCGCCAAGGACGGATCCAACAACGGCTCGGGCGGGACGGTGACCTTCCCAGACGGCCGCATGGTGTTCACCGCGGGGGCGGAAGACAAGCTTCCGGAGACCAAGAAATGAGATCGCTGGGCGGGTTCCTCTGTGCGGGCGCGGCGGTGCTGGGGGCGGCCATGCTCACGGGTCTGCTCGTTCCCGCCAGGATCCAGGCGCAGAGCGGCAAAATTCCGCGCACCTCCGACGGCAAGCCGGATTTCAGCGGGACCTTCGAATGGCCCAAATCGATCGGCGGACCGAGCTGCAAATGTTCGGCGACGATCTTCGACAAGAGCAAGTTCGCGCCGCTGAAACCCGGAGGCGAGCCGTTCTTCGAGGCGCGCACGGGCGATCCGCGGCATGACGAGCCGCGCGAGTTCTGCATGCCGGCGGGGTTTCCGTCGGGAATGCTATCGGCCAACGCGGTGCAGATGGTCGAGAACAAGAACTACCTGGTGATCGTGCACGAGTTTCAACGCATGACGCGGATCATCCCCACGGACGGGCGCCCGCATCGGGAAGGGCTGGAGCCGATGTTTTACGGCGATCCCGTGGGCCATTGGGAAGGCGACACGCTGGTGGTGGAAACCACGAACTTCAAGCGCTGGGGGCTCGACGATTATTACTACACGGAGCCGAAAGAGTACCGCATGCACAGCGAGGCTCTGCGCACCATCGAGCACATCAAGTGGAAGGACGCCTCTACCGTTTCCTATCAGCTGACCATCGACGATCCCAAGATCTTCGAGGGCGCCTGGACCCAGGATTTCGAGATGAAGGCTCGCCCGGATTGGGACAAGATGGGGCTGTTCGAGTATGTCTGCGAAGAGAACAACCGCTGTCCGGGCGGGCAGTGCAAAACGCCATAGCAGTGACATGGAGCGGGGCTCCCGATGAAGGAAATCGCCACCTATTTGAATTTCGATGGAAATTGCCGCGAGGCCATGACGTTTTACAAGGAATGCCTGGGAGCCGAGCTGCATCTGATGCCATTTTCCGAAATGCCAGGCGATCATCCGCCGGAATCGAAGCACAGGATCATGCACGCACGGTTGGCGAAGGGGGCGATGGCGATCATGGCTTCGGACACGATGCCGGGCATGCCGTTGCACCAGGGCAACAATTTCTCGATCTCCATCCAGTGCGACAGCCAGCATGAGATTGACAGCTTCTTCGCGGCGCTCAGCGAAGGAGGCAAGGTCACAATGCCGCTGCAGGACCAGTTCTGGGGCGCCCGGTTCGGAATGGTGACGGATCGATTCGGCATCCAGTGGATGTTCAACTTCGAGCATCCGAAAAAATGACGGAAGTCGTCCCATTCCTGGCCTTCGACGGAAACTGTCGCGAGGCCATGACGTTTTATCAAGAGTGTTTTGAGGCGGAACTGTTTTTGATGCCGTTCTCCGACGCTCCGGGCGATTTTGCCAACTCCGAACCGAAAGACCGCATCCTGCATTCGACCTTGAGAAAGGGATCGGAGATCCTGATGGCCGCGGACACCTGGTCGGGGATGTCGTACCAATAAGGTAACAATTTCTCGGTGATGATCCAGTGCGACAGTCTGGAAGAAAACGAGAGACTCTTCACGGCGCTCGGCGAAGGCGGCAAGGTCACCATGCCGCTGCAAGATACGTTCTGGGGCGCCCGATTCGGCGTGCTGACGGATCGATTCGGGGTTCAATGGAACTTCAACTGCGTGGTCCCGAAATAAGGGTGATCGGGACGCGAAGCCAAGTAGCTGCGCATCGGCTCCCTCACGGTCGCGGTTCTGTTACCGAACCGCGCGCGTCAGCAAGCGGAGGATCGCACGTAATTGCGACGTTGTGTTCAGGCTCTAAAAACCGCGCAGACGTGGTTCGGCACGCCGCCGCTCGAAGCGGATCGACACGATCCGGCGATCGAATCTCGTTTTCTTCGCGGAGCCGTTCATTGAATCGGCGGATTTGCTACAGTCAACGTTAGGATGCCTGCCGGAATACAGGATTCGTTGCGGCAGCGCGGGGTGAGGTTGACGCGCCAACGCCGGCTGCTGCTGGAATTAATCGACCACTCCGGCATGCACCTGGACGCCGAAAGCCTGTATCAAATGGCGCGCGAGAAGGACCCCAAGCTCAACCGCGTCACGGTGTATCGCACCCTGAAGCTGCTCAAAGAGGGCGGCCTGGTGGATGAGCTCGACCTGGCGCATTTTCAGGGCGACCAGCATTATTACGAGACCCGGCTCAAGCAAGAGCACGCCCATATCATCTGCCTGCGCTGCGGCCGGGTGGAAGAGTTCTTCGGCGAGGAGCTGCAAAATCTGCGGTCGCAAGTGGAGTCGCAATTCGGCTTCGAGATCGCGTTCGCGAGAACCGAAGTGGGCGGCTACTGCTCGCACTGCCGGGCCTTGCGCGCGCAAGAGGACGCCGCGCAGGCGGCCGGGTAAACCGATTCGAGCATGGGCGCGGGCGCACGAGACCATATGGAAACACGGCACGGCTTGCCGGCCGCTTCCCTGCTGATTCTGAACCCTTCCGGGCACCGTTCGCGCGTGGCTCTGGAGCCTTTGCCGTTCGTGATGGGACGCCATAGCGATAACAACCTGGTGCTGCGGGACAATCGCGTTTCCCGCACGCACGCGCGTATTTTCGTGGAAAAAGGTCACTATGTGATTGAGGACCTCAACAGCCGCCACGGCACCTGGGTGAACGGAGCGCAGATCGGCCGGCACGTGCTGCGCAATTCCGACCGCATCGACTTCGGCGTGCGCGAATCCTACCAGATCACCTTCACGCTGGAGCCGGGCGAATTCCATCGCATCCTGGACCAGTTCTCGACCACCTCGCGCGCCGGCGCCGAGGGGTCCAGTCATCTGGGCAAGCTGCGGAGTTTGATGGAAGTGGCGCGGGCGTTGCAGAACTCGCTCTCGACGACGGAGGTTCTCACGGCCGTGGTGGACGCGGCGCTGTCGGTGACCGGCTGCGAGCGCGGCTTCCTGATGTTGCGCAAGGACGGGGAGCTGGAGGTCGCGGTGGCTCGCGACAAGGAGGGCAAGCAGCTTCCGGCGGAGGATCTGCGCGTGCCGACTTCGGTGATCCAGCGCGCGCTGCATTCGCGCCGCGATCTGCTGTCCATGAGCTTCGATCCTTTCGCGGAGCAAGGCGTGCGTCCGGAGATGAGCGTCGCGGAGCTGGAACTGCGCAGCGTGGTGTGCCTGCCGCTGGTGCAGATTCGCAGCGGATCGTCGGAGGAGACGCGCGTGAGCACCGCCGCGGAGGCCACCGTCGGGCTGCTGTATATGGACTCCCGCATGTCGCCCGCCGATCTTTCCGCGGGCAACCGCGAGCTGCTGCAAACCCTGGCGATCGAGGCCTCCACCATTCTCGAAAATGCGCGTCTGATGGAGGAGGAGCGGTCGAAGACACGCATCGAGAATGAGCTGCAAGTGGCTCGCGATATCCAGCAAGGGCTGCTTCCGGCTTCGATGCCGCTCGATGGCTGGTTCCGCGCGGCCGGCTCGAGCCAGCCTTCGACGCAAGTGGGCGGCGACTATTTCGACGTGAAACAGATCACCCCCCGGCTGTGGGCCGCGGTGGTGGCCGACGTGTCCGGAAAGGGGGTCAGCTCCGCGCTGCTGGCAGGATTGCTGCAAGGCGTATTCCTGATGGCGTCGTCGAATCCGCACGACCTGGAAGGGATGCTGGCGCTGCTCAACGCGTTTCTGCTGGACCGCACGCGCGGCGAAAAATACGCCACCGTGTTTTACTGCACGCTGGAAGCTTCCGGGCTGCTGCGCTATGCCAACGCCGGACACTGCGCGCCTTTTCTGGTGAGCGCCGACGGGCGGCTGCGGAAGCTGCACACCTCAGGCATGCCGGTGGGCATGCTCGCGGACGCCACGGTGGAGGTGGTGGAGATACAACTCGCTCCCGGCGATAAGCTCATAGTCTATAGCGACGGCCTGACCGAGACGGAGAACAGCGAGGGCGAATTTTTCGGGATGGAGGGTTTGCGCGCCTGCGCCCGCGATCACTTCCGCGCCAGCGCCACCGGACTGCATTCCGCGCTGCTGACTGCGCTGGAGCGCTTCAGCGACGGCGGAGCGGTGCGCGACGACATCACCGTCCTGGTTTTGGAGTACGCGCCCGGAGCGTGAGCATCCAGGTTCTATATACCGCGGCGCATGCAGGATTCGCCGGCCGGGAATCGGGTCAAGCCGTTCCTCTGGGCGGAGGCGCGGCGGTCTCCGATCGTCTGGCGGAGGAGTGGGGCCGCACGCGGCCGTTTCCTTTTCGCCTGATCACTCCCTCCGTGCTCGGCCCCGCTGCGCCGTCGGGCGCGGAGCTGGTGCGATTTGGCGAACGCGCGTACGCCCGCTTCTCGCGCGACTTTGAGCGGGCCGCCACGGAAGAAATCCTTCGTCACGATCCGGCCGGGACGGTGGTGCTGGCCAACGATATCTCGGAGGGGCCGGATTTCGCAAGGCTCGCCGCGCGCGGCTACCGGATCTATACGATTTATCACGTGGACGTGGTCGGCTACGTCGCGGCGATGTATTTCCGGGGATGGATTCGCGCGGAAACGACAGTGCGCTGGTATCCGCGGCTGCGCGCGTTGTTGCCCGAGATGGCGCGGCTGGTGTGGGAGAAGCAGGAGGCCAGTGTGCGTTATTCGCGCGGGCTGATTCTGCCTTCGGAGGGCATGCGCGAAGTGCTGCTCGGCTGCTATCCTTTTTGTCCGCCGGAGCGTGTGCACGTGCTGCCGTGGGGCGTTTGGGACGCAGGCTCGGCCGGCGATGCGGAGCCTTTGCGCCGGGAGTTCGGCGTGCCCGAAGGCGCTCGCGTGTTGTTGACGCTGAGCCGAATCTCGCCGGAGAAAGGCCAGGACCGGCTGCTGGAGGCTCTGCTTGAATGGGAGCGGCGCGACGATTTTCCTGAGAGGCCGCTGTGGCTGTTTGTGTGCGGCGAGGCGGCGTTCATGCAGGGGCAGCGGTTCCTCAAAAAGTTGAAGCGCCTGGCCTCACGTCTGCGGCGGACTCGCGTGGTCTTTCCCGGACATGTCACGGGCGGGCGCAAGGCCGCGTTCTTCGCGCTCGCGGATGTGTTCGTGTTCCCGTCGCGTTATGAGAGCTACGGCTTGACGCTGCTGGAAGCGCTGGCCCACGGCCTTCCGGCGGTGTGCCTGGATCATCACGGCGCGCGCAGCGTCATGCGCGAGGAATTTGGCGCGATTGTGCAGCCGGAAGGTTTACGGGCGGCGCTACAAAAACTTCTCGCCGATGATGAGGGCAGGAAGAGGATGGGCGAGGCGGCTCGAAAATTCGCGCAAGGAGAACGGTTCACGGATCGCGCGGCGGAGCTGGCGGAGATCCTGGTTTCCCGGTAACGAGCTTCATCGCTGCGCGATGGCTTTATTGGCCATCTGGATCAGCTTTCCGCAGCATCCGCTCATCTGGATGGTGATGTCGCGAAGGGTCGCTCCGTGGAATTGGAGGCGCGGCGGCTGGCGATGATCGGGGCATTCGAGGCCGAGCAGCTTGCGCCCGGTGCTCTGTTTGAACTCCAGTACCGCGTCTGGTTGGGCTGGGAGCACGGGATCATATTAGCATAGAATTGTTTTATGGCCCGCGGATTGTTTTTCCCCGAAGAGATCTCCGATTACCTGCTTTCCGTCTCGCTGCGCGAACCGCCCATCCTGCGAAGGCTGCGCGAGGAGACGGCGAGCCATTCGCAAGCCAGGTTTCAGATTTCGCCGGAGCAGGGGCAGTTCATGGCGCTGCTGATCCAACTGATGGGCGCGCGGCGGACCATCGAGGTGGGCGTGTTCACGGGCTACAGCTCCCTGGCGGTGGCGCTAGCGCTGCCCGCGGACGGAAGCATCGTGGCGTGCGATATCAACGAGGAATTCACGTTCATCGCGCGGCGCTACTGGCGGGAAGCCGGCGTCGATCACATGATCGACCTGCGCCTGAAGCCCGCGCTCGAAACGCTGACCGGGCTGCTGGCGCAAGGCCAGGGCGGGCGATTCGATTTCGTTTTCATCGACGCCGATAAGACCAACTACGAAGGCTATTACGAGTGCGCGCTGGAGCTGCTGCGGCCGGGCGGGCTGATCATGGTGGATAACGTGTTGTGGTCCGGCCGCGTGCTGGACCCGTCGGATCAGACCGCGGACACGGTGGCGTTGCGCGCCTTCAACAAAAAGCTGCACGCCGATTCGCGCGTGTCGTTGAGCATGATTCCCGTGGGCGACGGCGTGACCCTGGCGCTGAAGCGCTAGCGTGGTGTATCCACGACTGCGCTACGATACCCTTAAGAAGTGAACTGAAGTAGCGCAGGTCCTCAAGACGGCAGGCTCGCAAGTGGAATTCGTCGACCAACTGAAATCCTCCATCGACATCGTCAAGATCGTGGGGGAATACGTGCGCCTGAAGCGCGTGGGCTCGACCGGCCGCTACGTAGGCCTGTGCCCGTTCCATCAGGAGAAGACGGGTTCGTTCAACGTCAATCAAACGCGCCAGTTCTACAAGTGCTTCGGCTGCGGCGTGGGCGGCGACGTGCTGA
This sequence comes from Bryobacterales bacterium, assembly GCA_963765185.1. Lineage (GTDB taxonomy): Bacteria > Acidobacteriota > Terriglobia > Bryobacterales > Bryobacteraceae > Palsa-187. The sequence continues at coordinate 10,184 of CAVXWB010000159.1, read as the reverse complement.
AGTTCGTCATGGAGATCGACGGGCTGACGTTTCCGGAGGCCCTCAAGCAACTGGCCGAGCGCAACGGCATTCCGATGCCCAAGCGCGCCGACTTTTCGGACGCGGAATCGCGGATGCGGGGCGCGCTGCTGGAGCTGCACGCCGCCGCCGCGCAGGTGTTTCAAGCCAACCTGCGAGGACCGCAGGGCGCCGAGGCTCGCGCGTATCTGGAGCGGCGTGGCGTTGCGCCGGAGATGATCGAGATTTTCGGGCTGGGTTATTCCAGCGCGCCGGGACAGGAGTTGACGCGCCGGTTCACGGAGCAGGGCGTGCCGCAGGATCAGCTGGAAGCATCGGGGCTGGTGCGGCGGCGTCAGGAAGGCTCCGGATTCTACGATTACTTTCGCGGGCGATTGATGTTTCCGATCCACAATGAATCCGGCAAGGCGATCGCATTCGGCGGGCGAGCCATGCGCGATGAAGATCAGCCCAAATATCTGAACTCGCCTGAAACGCCCATCTATAAGAAGGCATCTGTTCTATACAACCTGCATCGCGCGCGGGATGCCATGCGGAAACTGAATCGCGCGGTGCTGGTGGAAGGCTACATGGATGTGATCGGAGCGTATTCGGCGGGCGTCAAAGAAGTGGCTGCAAGCTGCGGCACGGCGCTGACGCCGCCGCAGGTGCGGACCCTGCATCGTCTGGCGGACACGGCGGTGGTGAATTTCGATCCCGACGCGGCAGGAGCCAACGCCACTGAACGCGCCCTCCAGCTTCTTCTCGACGAAGGCTTGCACGTGCGCGTGCTGGCGCTGGAAGGCGGCCTGGATCCGGACGAATACGTCAAGCAGAACGGAGCGGAGGTTTATCGAGCCAAGGTGGAGTCGGCGGGCGGATATTTTCATTGGCTCGCCGATCGGGCGCGCGCCCGTTTCCCCAAGACCGCCGAGGGACGAACGGACGCGTTCAAGTTTCTGCTGCCGGTGGTGCAGAAGATTCAGGATAAGATCGAGCGCGCTGGCGTGGCGGGCGAAATCGCCGCGTACCTGGGGGTGGATCAGGGGCTGGTGCTCGATCAGTTCAAGCGAGCGGCATTGAATCAGCGCGCGGGAACTCCGTCCCATTCTCGTGCACCGAAGCTTTCGCAGCCCGGCTCGGCGGTCCCGGCCATGGAGCGGATTCTGCTGGGCGCATTATTGGGAAGCGACCGGGCGCGCGCCGAGGTGCTGCCTCAGCTCGCGCCGGAGATGACCGGGAAATTTTCGACGCACGCGATCTTCGAGGCGCTGCGCCAGGTGAGCGGATTGACCGGTCCGGCGGCCTTCGCGGCGCTGGAGGCGCGCCTGGATCCCGTGTCCCAGGCTCTATTGCATGAGCTGGTCGCGGCCGATGATATGACTGATGAGGAGTCCAGTGTGAAGCAGGCCCATGCCTGTCTTCAGACGCTCAACAACGGATTGAAGAAGCGCCAGGTGGATGAGCTCCGGGCCCGCGTAAAGACGGCAGAACGCGAGGGCAGGATGGAGGAAGCTCTGCGAGGGATCGCCGAGTTGCGCCAACTGGAGCAGGAGATCAGGGCGGAAGGGCGGATGACGGCCGCCTCCAGTGTTGTAAACTGAAATGCAATTGGTAAGCACGCCTCTCGAACGGGGTCTGAGGCGTGGGTGGGAGCCAGTGGGGTAACGTGGCGACTGAAGAAAAATTCGGCCGGCTGAAGCAGCTGATGGACACCGGAAAAGAGAAGGGCTACGTCCTGTACGACGAGGTCAACGAGCTCCTGACCGAGGATTATACCGGCGGCGCGCCAGCTGGACGACCTGCTGACCGAGCTGGACAGCGCCGGCGTCGAGATCCTGGAAGAGCCCAAGATCGAGTTCGACAAGAAGGCTGGAGGAAGGCGAGGAGCTCGCCGACCTGGAGCTGACCCAGGACTTCAGCGACAAGACCAACGATCCGGTGCGCATGTACCTGCGCGAGATGGGCACCGTCCCGCTGCTCACGCGAGAGGGCGAAATCGAGCTGGCCAAGCGCATGGAACGCGGCCAGGCAGCCGTGCGCAAGGCGCTGTCGCGCTCCGCGCTGGTGGTGCGCGACATTCTGGCCATGGCGGAAACGATTGAAGCGGATCCCACCTCCGTGCGCGAAATCCTGGTGATGCCGGACCTGATGGTCACCGACGAGACCCTCGCGGAACAGAGCGCGGAGCTGCTGGCGACCATCGCCGAGATCGAGAAGCATGTACAAGAAAGGCGCAGCAGTTCCGGCAGAAGCTGCAATCGGTATCGCGCGGAATGAAACCCAAGATGCATCGCACCTTGCGCTGGAATCTGGCGCGGACGATGGTGGGCATCTCGCGGTTGATCCGCGGCATCCATTTCGCCTCGGTCATGCGCCGCGACCTGGCCGGACGGCTGCGCGTGGCGGTGGAAGATCTGCGGCCGGTGGAAAAAGAAATCGCGCGGCTGCAGCGCAAACTGGAGACGTCCAACAATAACGGCTCGCATGTGGCGGGAGCGGCTTCGGCGGTGCGCAAGGAAATGCGCACGCACAGCCAGCGCATGCAGCAAATGGAGGAGGAATCCGGCGCGACCGCGAGCGAGCTGCGCCGCACCTTGCAGATCGTCGAGCGCGGGGAGTACGAAGCCGAGGTCGCCAAGAAGGATCTGGTGGAGGCCAACCTGCGCCTGGTGGTTTCCATCGCCAAGCGCTACACCAATCGCGGTCTGCAATTTCTGGATCTGATTCAGGAAGGCAACATCGGCCTGATGAAGGCCGTGGACAAGTTCGATTACCAGCGCGGCTATAAGTTCTCCACCTACGCCACCTGGTGGGTGCGCCAGGCCATCACGCGCGCCATCGCCGATCAGGCCCGCACCATCCGCATCCCGGTGCACATGATCGAGACCATCAACAAGCTGGTGCGCATGCAGCGGCAGTTGCAGCAGGACCTGGGCCGCGAGCCCACCACCGAAGAGCTGTCGGTGAAGATGGAGCTGCCGGTGAACAAGGTGCGCAAGGTTCTGCGCATCGCGCAGGAGCCGATTTCGCTGGAAACGCCGGTGGGCGAGGAAGAGGAATCGCACCTGGGCGATTTCATCATCGACCGCCGCGTGGTGTCGCCGTCGGAAGCCGTGATCAATTTGAATCTGCGCGAGCAGACCGCGGAGGTGCTCAAGACGCTGAGCCCGCGCGAGGAGAAGATCATCAAGATGCGCTTCGGCCTGCAGGACGGCAGCGAGCATACGCTCGAAGAGGTGGGCCAGCACTTCGCGGTGACGCGCGAGCGCATCCGCCAGATCGAGGCCAAGGCTCTGCGCAAGCTGCGCCACCCCAGCCGGAGCCATCGGCTGCGCGCGTTTTTGGATACCAGCCTGCGGGATTAGCGAGCCCTCGGAAGTAGGATCAAGGCATGGTCGGAGGGCTGGACGAGAACAGCGGCGCCGATTTGCGTGAAATGGTCGCGCAAATCAAGGCTGAGGCTCAACCCTTCTACGATCAATGGGACGACATCGATCGCGAGGAAATTTACCACTACACCTCCGCTGACACGGCATGCAAGATCCTGAGCAGCCGGGTGCTGTGGGCGTCCGACGTGCTTTCGATGAACGACTCCACCGAGTTCAGACACGCCTTCGCGCTGGTGGATGAGGTGCTGATGAGCCGTTGGAACGTCCTCCAACCAGCTTTCGCGGAGTACTTTCGACCGAAGAAACTCGTCCTCCTTGGGCAGACATGGAATGCATTCGCTGCATGCTTCTCTTCTGATGGCGACCTCCTCGGCCAATGGCGAGCATACCCTCCCAATAGCAACGGCGAGGGCGTGTCGCTTGGATTCCGCATCAGCGAGCTATCGAACAGCTTTGCCGTCGTGAAGATCGACTACAGTTCTGAGGATCTACGGAACGCAGTGCACCGCATCTGCGACGCTGCCCTGAATCTGACCGCATCGCGGTGTCTGAAAAACAAAGAGACGGAGGGCTTCTGGAGAGAGGTCATACTCCTGCTGCTAAACTTCTGCGTTCGCTTCAAGAACCCTTCATATGCCGACGAAAGGGAATGGCGGATTCTAAAGCTTCAGCCGGACAAGGCGCAGGTGATGCGTCGAGGCCGCGAAGGAGCGGAGGTTAAGTTCATCCACCTCGGCTTCAGCTCGGAGGCGATCACCAGAATCAATGTTGGGCCTCGCGCAGCACCGGAGACCGAGGGACAGTTGCGAAGATTCCTCGACGACAAGGGCCTCGAAAAGGTCAGCGTCCGTCGCTCCGTAGTCCCCTTTCGATGAGCAAGCGCAGCAGGTGCTTGCACCGCACCCCTTACCGCCGCAGCCTCCGGGCTAGTCTCCGTAGATGGTACTCCGGTGCCCGATTGCAACGACGAGGATCGTCTTTCGTTTCTCCTGTAGCTCGCAGACGATGCGGTAGTCGCGCACGCGATACCGCCATAATCCAAACTTGCTACCTCTAAGCGGCTTGCCAAAGTCGTGCGGATTCGCGGCGGCGGAGACGCGATCCTCCATGTAATCGACGATCTCGTTCTGCACGGACTGGTCGAGTCGCTTGAGGTCCGCCAAAGCGCCAGGGTCGTATTCAATGTTCCAGCCCAAGCTGGGTCCGAACCTGCCGGTTTGTGAGCGCTGGACGGCGCTTCTCGAGACGCGCTTCGGCGAGACAACGATCTTCGAGGTCTTCCAGATTGCTCTCGATCAACTGGCGTGCGAAATAACTCTTGGTGTGTCCGGTAAGCTTGGCAAGCCTGGACAAGCGCCGCTCGATATCGGGGTCCAGTCGAAGGGAGAGCATCTATAAGCATTATAGAGAATGCTCGCGGCGGCTAACGCGGCTTCAGACGCACGCTGATCAGGTGGCCGCTCTGTGCGATCACATCGTGCGGCAATTGCTGGATGCGCTCGCGATAAGTCGTCTGGTCGAGAACAAACACGCGCACCGAACCGGTTCGCAGCGCTTCTTCGAGATCCGCGCGCGTGGGCAGAATCACCGGCAAGCTTGTGCCGTACCATTCCAGTTGGTTGGTTTCGTCGTAGCGCGGATCGCCGTTGTCGTAGAAGCCCACCGGCTCCCCGGGCGGCAGAGCGCGATCCTGGGCTTTCGCGATGGCGCGGATCTCGGTGGCATGCCAGTTCGGCGGCAACAGCACGACGATGCCTATAGCCGCCACGACTGCCAGCGGAGGGACCCAGTCCATTGCGCGGTCCACGATGCGGCGCGGGAGCCACTTCAACAGCCCGATTGCAGAGAGAATGGCCAGCGCAGGATAAGCCGGAAGCATGTAGCGCAGCACCCGGCTGCGGGTTACCGCACAGAGGAGAAAGACCGTGCCGGCCCAGGCCAACAGCAGGAACAGCGGACGCCGGCGCTGGCGGACGATCGACACCACACCTGCCAGCATCACGGGCAGCCAGGGCCAGTATGACTTGGTGAGCATCCAGGCATATTCGATTGCGCCGGTGTAGCGCCGCCATGAGGGCGTGAGCGAACCGTACACTTCCCGCTCCAGCCAGCCTTGCTGGAGACCGGCGGCGTACCCGCGGTATCGCAGCAGCACATAGATGTACCAGGCCGTCAACGGCAGAAGCGCGATGAGCAGCGCCGGGATGAGGTAGCGCCATGCGGGCCGGCGGCGAACGGCGATCAGATGCATCGCAAAGATGATCGGCAGCGCGAATCCGATCAGGCCGCGAACCATCAGCGCCATGGCGGTGAACGCTCCGGCGGCCAGGTACCAGCGCGAGTCGTCTTCGGCCAGCGACCAGGCGCAGATCGCGCACACGAACAGGAAAGTGGCAGGGACGTCGGTCATGGCGTGGCCCGCGTACTTGATGAAATACGGCGTGGCCAACAGGACGAACATGGCTACGGCCGCGGCCAGCGTGTCATCGAGCAGCCGGCGCGCAAGCCAATACGTCAGCAGCACTGCGCCGAGCGCGCACAATGCCGAGGGCAGCTTCGCAACCGGGTCGGAGATGCCGAACGTGGATAGAAAGGCAGCCTCTGTCCACACGAAGAGCGGCGGATGCTCCAGCGCCGGAGCTCCCCGGCTTTTGGGAGTGAGCCAATCGCCGGTGCGCACGATCCCTTTGGCCTCCAGCGAATACATCGCGTCGTCGTATCCGGCCAGGTCGCCTTGTCGAATCGCTCCCAGAAACAGGACGGCGGCGGCGAGGGCCAGGGCGAGAAAGCGCAGCTGCGGGCTCATCGGAAGCCGATTCCGGTCAAAATCACTCCCAGATCTCGCGCATCGCCGGGCACCGAAAATGTTTTATCGACGGATAGCGTGACGGCCATGCTCACGGTGCCAGGCGGCACGGCGGCGGCGGAGAATGGAGCGGAGATGCTGTAGATGGTGTCGGTCGAGCGAAGGTCTCCTTGCGCCAGCACCACGCCGTTCGCGGAGAGCGTCGCGTGCCGCGCCGGGGCCGACGCTTGCAGATAAAACGAAGCCGCCAGCCTGTTCGCTTTCGCGGGAACCTTGAGCAGCACGGTGGCTTCCTTGGCGGTCCAGCCGTCGGCCGAAATGCCGCTGATGAACTGCGCCGCGGCTTTGGGATCGTGCGGATCGAGATAACTCAGCTCCGGCGCAATGGCGATTTCGGCGCGCACGCGGTCGATGGGCGCGGTGGAGATCTCAAACGGCAGCAGACCGCGCGAGCCGAAAGAATACGCCGAGCGGCCGTTGAGCGAGATCAGGCGCAGCGGCAGGCGCGGACGAATTTCGATTTGCGTGAGCGGGGTCAAGGGCGTGCCGGCGGGAAGAGAATTGCCGAGATCGCTGGTCACCACGATGTCGCCGGGCTGGACCTGAGGATTGGTGGTGAGAGCCACGCCGCCGGCGGCTTCGAGATAATAGCGCAAGCCCCAATCGGCGTTGACCCACACGCGGCGGCCGCGCGCCTGCTCCGCGACGATCTCCGCGAAGCGGCGGTAGGTGTTCCAATGCTGGTAATTGACGACGGCCAAGCCGAGCGCGAGAGCCAGTTGCAGCGCGGCTCCGGCAAGGGCGATGCTCTGGCGCGATTGATTCGCGGCCAGGATCGCCAAAGGCGCGGCCACCGGCAACAGGTAGCGCGCGGAGCCGGCGAAGAACACCAGCACCGCCGGCGCGAAGAACAACAAGATCCACCAGCCGAGAAATCCCCGTCCCGTGGTCCCGCCGGTAGTCCCGTTGGCACACCACGCGAGAACCCATACGCCCAACCCGAACGAAACCCAGAACAGCGGATTGAGATCGTAGAATGCGGCTGCCGCCGCGGCAACAGCGGCGACGATCCAGAGCCATCTTCGCCCAAGTGGAACCAGGGCCAGCAGGATCACGGGCGACACGATCCAAGCCAGATGCACCACCAGCGCCGCCGCGCCGCGCGCGCTCTGCGCCAGCGCCGTGAAATTATACGAGCGCATATAGCCGGCGAGCACGGCGGCGGGCATGGCTCCGCTGGTGGCGCGCTCCCAGAGCTGCCATGCGCGCCAGAAGCGCGGGCGCGGCCAGCGTGGCGATCCATCCAGCCCGCCACTGCCGGCGATGCTCAAATACGTAGACGGCGAGAATCGGCGTAAGGAACACGCCCTGGTAAGCGTCCAGCGCGGCGAGGCCCGCGGCCAGCGCGGACCCGGCTAGAGCCAGAGGCGATGCGTGGTCTACGGCGTACACGAACAGCGCCATCGCGGTCATCCAAAACGCCAGAAACGGCAGATCGGCTTCGAACGAGTTCCCGTTGACCACGAACGCGGGAACCGACGCAAAACAGCACCGTGGCCAACAGTGGCTGGGTCGAGAATCGCCGCGCCAGCGCCAGCATGGCCATGGCCGCGATCAAAGAAAACGCGATGTAGGCCAGATGAAACGGAACTTCCTTGATGTCGCCGAAGCACGGCCAGCAGCCCGCCGAGAATCCACGAATTCAGCGGCGGATGGGAATGCCCGCGCATGTCGGCCAGTTCCCCGCGAAACAGGTAGTGCGCGTGATCGGGATGCAGAGGCTCGATCTGCGCGTGCTCCGCGCCGTAGAGATAATAAAGATCGTCGCCCTGAATGGCCTGGTGAAGAAACGGCAGCCGCAGCGCCAGCACCAGCGCCGTGACCAGCAGGATCTGTTTTACCACTCCGCGCATCTACCACTTGACGGGCACGCCCGGCTCGAGCGTCCAGACTTCCGTGCCGGGCAGGTCGCGCAGCAGCTCCGCGAGTTGCTCCGGGCGGCCGGTGAGCGCAGGGAAGGTGCCGAAGTGCAGCGGAATCACGCGCTTGCACGTTCAGCATCCGGCAGGCCAGCGCGGCCTCGCGCGGGCTCATGGTGTACAAATCGCCGATGGGCAGAAACGCCAGCTCCGGATGGTACAGCCGCTCGATGAGCTGCATGTCGGTGAACACGTTGGTGTCGCCGGCGCAATAGACCGCGCGCCTGTCCGGCAAGCCGGACCACGTATCCCGCCGCCTCGCCGCCGTAAATGATCTTGCCGTCGTCGAGGATGCCGCAGCTATGGACCGCGTGCGTCATGGTGGCCGAGATGGGGCCCGCCGTCACCGTGCCGCCCTTGTTCATCCCGATGGTGTTCTTCGACGCCCTTCGATTCCAGCCAGAAGGCGGTCTCATAAATCGCCACGATCGTGCGGCGAGAACTTCTTCGACAGCGGCAGCACGTCGTGGATGTGATCGAAGTGGCCGTGCGAAACCAGAATCACGTCCACGCGGTCGAAGCTTGTGCTCCTTCGGATACGCGGGATTGCCTTCAATCCAGGGGTCCACCACGATCACCTCGCCGGTCGCCAGCCGCATCTGATACGTTCCATGTCCCAACCAGGTAATTTCAATCATCAGTTTGATTTTAGTGGGATTTTAGTGCGTTCGCGCAGGGAGTTGAATGCCGTCGCCCACCGCGGCGAAGCCCGGAATCGACACCGGCATGTGCCCCGTGATCGGCATCTGGCCGAACAGCGCCTTCACGGCCGACAGCTTCCGAAGGCACAGTGATGCTGAACGTCGCCAGATACGCCGCGACTTTCGGAAACGACGCCAGCAGATACGGATTCCCCACCGCGACCATCACCACCGGCGCCGGACCCTCGGTCAGCTTCTGAAGAAACGGAGCGAGATCCCCGCCCAGCGCCACATCGCCGCGATACGCCGCCACCGCCACATTGGCCGAGACCACGATCGCGGAGCATTTGCCCGTATCGCCGACTTCAGTGCTCCTTTAGCCCGAGAGCCGCCTCCGGCATGGTCGAATCCACGGTGACGATGCGCGCCTCTTTGGCGCGCCGCGCGAACTCCTGGGCGAACCGGGCTCCGCTGGTCGACGCGCGGCCCTGCACCGCGATGATCACGCACGCCTGGTTCGCATTCTTCTAGCGGCACGACCGCGCCCGTTCCGTCGTCTCTTTACTCAGCGTCACGGCGCGATCCGACACCCTTTGCGCGCTCTCGCTCGACTCCTTCGCGTCCAGCACATCCGCCACCGTCTCCACATTCACCAGCTTGTTCTTGGTCAAGCCCAGGCGAATCTTCGCCGCCAGCACCCGCATCGCGCTATCGTCGATCTCTCGTGCCGCGGTTATGGCTGAAATTCCAGCAGGGGGTATTTGAGAAAATCCCGCGCGAGCGCCTGGACAAACTCCTTCGCATCCCGATTCTCAACAGCCTTATCAGGCGCAAAATCCTGCGTGAACTCGGTCTGGGCGCCGTGCGGCACGCGGCTTCGGGCGCGGCGCCTTTCCCCTTGAAATTCTCGCTTGGTACCGCAATCTGGGGCTGGATCTCATGGAAGGCTACGGCATGACCGAAACGCTGATCACTCACCTTCCCGCGCCCGGATCGTGGCGTCCCGGCTTTGTGGGCGCCGCCATTGAGGGCGTGGAAGCCAAACTGGCGCCCAACGGCGAACTCCTGATCCGCAGCCCATGAATATGCTGGGCTACTTCCGCGATACCGAAGGGACGCGCGCCATGTTTACAGAGGATGGCTTCATCCGCACCGGCGACATTGGCCGCATCGATCCGGACGGACAACTCAAAATCATCGGCCGGTTAAAGGAGCAGTTCAAAACCAGCAAGGGAAAGTATGTCGCCCCCGCGCCCATCGAGAGCCAGTTCATGGCCGCTCCCATGGTGGAGGCTTGCTGCCTGATGGGGACGGGAATGCCGCATCCTTTCGCGGTGGTGGTGCTTTCGGAGGAAATCCGGAAACGGAG
>CAVXWB010000158.1:0-4257 GCA_963765185.1 Bryobacterales bacterium | reverse complement strand
TCTTTCTCAATCGCACGCAGGGCGCGCCGGGCTCGGCCCGCGGTGTCTTTAACCGCGCCTTGCGCGGGAGCTTCGCGTTTTGGGGCCGAAGCTTTTAGTGCCAAAGCTGCGAACGTGGTGGGTGCGCGATTCACGATCGCTCATCGGCATTGAGGCTGCGCCTGTTGCCCGAGCCTCCTGCACCAGTCCCGAGGGAACCGGCCGCCGTCCGTTTTTTGCAGATCCAGCAGTCGCTCTATCTCTCGGTCTCGCCTTCGCTCACTGCGCGTGCTGAAGGTGGAAGCCGTCCCGTGAAGACCTACGCGACCGGTTCGGCCTACGCGGTGAATAAAGTCCTCGGAGATCTGCGGCAGATCGTAATTGACCACATCCGCAATCCCTTCGACGTGAACTCCGCGGGCAGCGACGTCGGTCGCAGCCGGAGCACGATAGCTGCCTTCCTGGAATCCGCGCAATGCCAGATTACGTTCAAGATGCGTACGGTCTCCGTGAATACTGGTGGCTTTGGATCCGCCGCGAACCAGCTTCTTCGCCCGACGATCCGCCCCATGCTTCGTGCGGGCGAAAACCAGAAACGAACCCCGTTCATCCTGGAGCATCTTTTCGAGCAAGCCGAGTTTGCGATCATGTTCGACCTCTCTGGTAAAAATGCAAGTCGACATGCTCGGATGGTTTGGTCGTGGACCCAATCGCGATCCTCACCGGGTCTTTAAGGTGCGCTTTAATCAGATGCGCCACCGAGGATTCGATGGTCGCGGAACAAAATACGGTTTGCCGTTCACCGGGCAGGGTCGCCAGGATTCTTTTGATGGTGGGAAGGAAACCCATGTCGAGCATCCTGTCCGCTTCGTCCAGAACAACCGTGTGAGCCGAGCCCAGCTTTACCAGCTTGCGCTCCAGGAAATCGTTGAGCCGTCCCGGCGTGGCGATAACCACCTGCGCGCCCTTGCGAATCGTCTGCAATTGCGACTGTTCATTTAAACCGCCCACCACCACGGCGGAGCGGATGCCGGTCCCGGTGGCGAGATTGGCGAAGGCTACGCTGATTTGGATCGCCAGTTCGCGGGTCGGGCTGAGAATCAGCGCGCTGACGCCGGGCTGATTGCCCAGTGTGGCGCCGCGCTTGATCAATTTTTCAAGCAGCGGAAGCAGAAAGGCAAGAGTCTTGCCCGTGCCGGTCTGCGCCGTGATCACGACATCGTGACCCAGGAGCTGTTCCGGGATGGCCTGGGCTTGCACAGGCGTTGGCTGGACGAACCCCTGCTGGGCCAAATTGCCCTGCAAGGAGATAGAAAGGGGGAGTTCGGAAAATGTATTCATTCTTAGTTGAAGCGGGAATCAGCGAGCCAGATAGGAACGCAAAGGAACGGAGGGGCGCGGTATGACTTCCGGTACATTTTGAGTATAGCGCGTTTTCCGCCAAACCGTACAGGTTTTAATATTTAGGGGGATCTGCTATTCTAATATCGAATGCAAAAACACCATTCCCCGCTCCCTTCTTATCATTTCAAACGGACCAAGACGGATGGCCTGATCGAGGTGCTTAACGAGGGCTCTTACGTGATGGCCGAATATAGTGAACGAACCGGCGTGGTGAAATGGCAACGCGTCGTCCTCGCCACTCAACGGGAAAAAATTGAGAAATGGCTGGGGGATCACTACCCCGCGCAAGTAAGTAACGCGTAGCTAGCCCGCAAAGGGCCGGTCGCGGCCCTCAATTTCTCTCGAGCCCTGCACCGCTGCCGCCGAAGTCATATGCTGTATGGGGAAGGATATCCTCATGCATCGGCGACTCTCGTCTGCGGCATTCGCAACCTCTCTTCTGATCGCACCCGCGTACGGGCGCATCGTACGAATCGTCATTGAGCAACGGGATGCCGCTGCGTTTCAGGCGCAGGCATTCGGGCAGATCGGGCGATACCAACGACTAGCGGCCACGTCTACGGTGAGCTCGACCCGAAAATCCGCTAACGCCATCATCACCGACATCGAATTCGCGCCGCGAACGCGCGCGGGATGGTGGAATATTCGGCGACATTCTCCATCGCCATCCCCGCGGATCTTTCGAAAGCCAGCGGAGTGCTGTTCTACGAAGTCCCCAACCGCGGCCGGGCGCGACTGCCGGCTGCCACGGCGAGTGCGGGTGCGATGGCGGATCTGTTCAAATATGGCCACATCGTGCTGACCAGCGGATGGCAGGGCGACCTTGTGCCGGCGCCCAACGTGGAAACTATCTCCGTTCCCGTGGCCAGGAACGCGGACGGCTCCCGCTCACCGGCCCGGTGCTGGTGCGCTTCGCCGACATGCCCCCGAACACGAATACGCTGGCGCTGCGCGGCCGTCAGCCTCCCGCGCCGGCGGCGCCTCCGCTGACTCTCGATTTTCCCAAGCCGCGCTGACTCGCCGCGCCGCCGAAGGCCGCGAGGTGATTCCCATTCGCTCCACCGACTGGGCCTTTGCGGATTGCCGCGCGACGCCGTTCCCCGGCAAGCCGGACGCGGATAAAATCTGCCTGAAAAACGGATTCGACCCGGCCTATCTCTACGAACTGGTCTACACCGCCAAGGACCCTCTGGTGCTGGGCATCGGGTTCGCGGCCACGCGCGACCTCACTTCCTTTTTCCGCTACGCCGTGAAGGACGACGGGACGCCGATCCCATCGCAGGGAAGGTGACCCACACCCTGGACCGCGGCGATCACAATCGGGTTTTCTGCGCAGCCTGGTGCATCTGGGCTTCAACCAGGACGAGGGCAAGAAAATCGTCTTCGACGGCATCAATCCCAACATCGCAGTGCGGCAGCTCGCCATGCATTTCCCATTCGCGAGTCCCAGCGGCGCGGCGGCGATGTATGAACCCGGCCGCGAGGTGCAAACCTGGAGCAGCTACACCGATGAGGCGCGCCACCGGGCCGCGGCCAGTCTGCTCGATCGTTGCACGGCCACCAATACTTGTCCCAAAGTCTTTGAAACCTTCGGAGCCTCGGAGTCGTGGAACCTGCGCGGATCGATTGACCTGGTCGGCACGAAAGCGGACAAGGATATTCCGTTGCCCGCCAATGTCCGCCGCTACTTTTTCCCGGGCGTGACGCACGGCGGCGGAGGAGGAGGGTTTTCAACCAACATGCCGGGATCCGCCGCGGGCCTGCCAATTGCCCAACAATCCGAATCCGTCCGCCGATACGATGCGCGCGCTCACCGTCGCCCTGGTGGATTGGGTGATGAAGGGAACGCCACCGCCGGCGAGCCAGTATCCGCGCCTGGATCACGGCGATCTGGCGGAGCCGACCCAGGTCGCGCTGGGTTTCCCGATCATCCCGGGCGTACCGCTGCCGGATAACATGCAGCTCCCGCTCTACGAGTACGATTTCGGCCCCAGTTCAACTACAACGACATGCGCGGCGTTATCTCGATGGAGCCACAGGCGATCCGCCAGGTGCTGCCCAGTCTGGCGCCGAAGGTGGATGCGGACGGCAACGAAACCGCGGGTGTCGCCAGCATTCTGCATCAAGCCCCGCTGGGGAGTTATCTCGGATGGAATGTCACCGCCGCGGGATTCAGCAAAGGCTCGGGATGCGGCCTGGTGGGCGGCTATGTTCCCTTCGCCAAAACCAAAGCCGAGCGCCTGGCCGCGGGCGATCCCCGCCCCTCGCTCGAAGAGCGCTACCCGCGCGCATGAGAAATACGTCGCCTTGGTCCGCGCCGCCGCTGTCCGCCTGGTGCACGACCGCTTCCTGCTTCAGGAAGACGCCAACCGTCTGATCGAGGCCGCCAGCGCCAGTAACGTCCTGGGCGCGCCGGGCAGGTAGTCTACAGAGCCGCCCGGCGAATCGCCCGCGCCCGCTCCTTGGCCCGGCGCGCCTGGGCCTTCTGGTTGATCTTCTTCAGGTACGTCGAATAGCTTTCGATTGCCGCGCCAGCCGCGGATCTTCCGGCTTCAGCGTCCGCTCCTCAATGCCGATGACCAGTTCCATCGTCTGCGCAGCCTCGTGAAACTGCTCGCGATGGGCTTCGAGCAGCGCCAGATTCTCCTCGATTTCGGCCAACTGAACGCTTTCCGGCAGAGCCTTCGCGATTTCGAGCGCGCGCAGCAGGTAGGGCTCGGCGTCGTCCCACTGCTTCTGCTCGGCCTGCTTTTGTTCAACCACGACGATAAACATGTTTTTTCAAGGCCAACGCCAGCACGGGGCTCTGGCTTCCCAGGAACTTCTCCACGAGCGGCAGAGCTCGCTCGACTTGAGCCTGAGCCTGCGCGAACT
>CAVXWB010000157.1:0-106160 GCA_963765185.1 Bryobacterales bacterium | reverse complement strand
CTCCTATCCGCTCTATACCGCGCCGCCGAATCCACTGGAGCGGCGGCACATCACGGAGCGCCTGGTTACGGGAATCCGCCCCATCGACAGCTTGCTCACCTGCGGAAAAGGACAGCGAATCGGAATCTTTGGCGGCAGCGGCGTCGGAAAAAGCACGCTGCTCGGCGCCATGTCGCGGAAGAACTCGGCGCAGGTAAGTGTGATCGCCCTGATCGGCGAGCGCAACCGCGAGGTGAAGGCGTTTCTGGAACAGGAATTGGGTCCGGAAGGCATGCAGCGATCCGTGGTGGTGGTGGCGACGTCCGATCGCCCAGCGCCTCTGCGGATTCGCGCGGCGTTTGTCGCGCTTGCCGCCGCCGAATATTTTCGCGACCAGGGAAAAGACGTGTTGCTGGTGCTGGATTCGGTAACGCGCCTGGCGATGGCGCAGCGCGAAATCGGGCTGGCCGCGGGCGAGCCGCCCAGCCAGAAGGGCTACACGCCCTCGGTGTTCACTCTGTTGCCGAAGATCTTCGAGCGCGCCGGTAACTTCGAGAAAGGATCGATCACCGGTTTCTTCACCGTCCTGGTGGAAGGCGACGACTTCAACGAACCGATCTGCGACGCGGCTCGCGGCATCCTGGACGGCCACATGATCCTGTCGCGCGACCTGGCTTCGGCCGGGCACTATCCGGCCATCGACGTGCTGTCTTCGGTGAGCCGGCTGGCCAACAAAGTCGCGACCAAAGAGGAACTGAAAGCCGCGCAGCGGGTCCGCGAGGCTCTGGCGCTGTATCACCAGTCCGCCGACCTGATTCAGTTCGGCGCGCACATCCAAGGCGCAAACCCGAAGCTCGACGTAAGCATCCGCGTTCGTCCCCACATCCAGGACTTCCTGCGGCAGGACGCGGAAGTGCATTGCTCTCTCGATGAGACCAAGAGCCGGCTGCTCGATCTGGCCAAGGAACTGGCATGAAGTCGTTTCGATTCTCTTTGCAGCGGGTTCTCGATTGGCGCAGCCTCCAGCTCCGGACCGAAGAGGAGAAGCTGGCCGGACTTCAGCACAAGCTGGCGGCTCTGATTCACCGCGAGAGGGCGCTGACGATGGCGCAATCGAGGTCCGAGGCGGCAGTGCTGCGGCCGCCGTCGATACAGGGTTCCGATCTGCGCGCCCTGGCTGGATTCCGGGTTCGAATCAAGACCGAGCGGGCGGCGCTGACAACCAGCCGAACGCAGTGCGAGGCGCAAATTGCGGAGCAGCGCGTGCGGCTGCTGAAAGCGCGCAAGGACTGCCGCGTTCTGGAGCAATTGAAGGAGAAACGGCAAAAAGCGTGGTCCTACCTGAGCGACCGCGAGGTGGAGGAGACCGCGGCCGAATCCTACATCTCCAATTGGCTGCGTTCGAATGCCGAACGGTGAAGGAGGCTCATGAACATCTTCTTCCTTACGGAGACCGAAAGCGGGTGTTACAAGTGGAGAGCCGCCATTCCCGGCAAATATCTCAAGCGCAGGGGGCACTCCGTCCAGCTGCTCTCCAAGGAACTGCGCGGGTATGACGCTCCCGATGTGCTGGTGATCTCGCGGGCGCACTTTGTCGAAGCGCAGAAAATTGTCGAGTGGTGCAAAACGCGTTCCATCCGCGTCGTGTTCGATACCGATGACGCGCTGGACAAGGTTCCGAGCGACAGCCTGTATTACAAGGGTCTCCAGCCCAGAATTCCGCTCTACAAATTTCTTCTGGAAGAGGCTGACGCCGTCACCACCACCACGGAAACACTCGCGGCTCATCTTCGAAACTGGAATTCGAACGTATTCGTGATTCCGAACAGCGTCGATCCGGAGGAGTGGCAGCCTCAGCCACGAAGCGGCGAGATGCGCATCGGATGGTCGGGCGCAACCAACCACTTCTCGGATCTCGCTCTGGCTTTGGATGCAATTCGCGAGGTGCAGAAAAAGCACCCATTCACCTTCGTGATTCAGGGCATCTGCCAGGAACACAGCTTGGAAGCGTTCTATCAAAAGCACGTGGGCCGGTATGGAAAGCGATTCGTGGCGTCACAGTACGGAAAGTCGATGAAGTGGCTGCTCACGAAGCTGGCCGGAATCCGGCACGAATTTCATCCCACCGTCGAAATCGGCGAACACCCGCCCACGGTGTGCGGGTTGAAACTGGATATCGGCATCGCACCTTTGCTCGAGAACGAATTCAATCGCTACAAGAGCTGCATCAAATATTACGAGTATGCAATGTCGGGTGCGGTTACGATTGCGTCGCACGTTTTGCCGTATTCCACAGAGGTGCCGACGACCGTCAAGAACGCCCGCGAGTGGTGGAAACAGAAACTGGAGTGGTGCTCGCCGCGGACCGGGAGGCCATGCGGCGCCAGGAGCGGGAGTGGGTCCTGACGCACCGCAACATCGAAACCAATGTCAGCCTTTGGGAGCAGGTCCTGAGCGGAGATTCGTCAGGCGCCGGACGGCGGGAGACCACAAATGAGGCCGCTTAGAATCGCAACCCTGTACAATCAGCGCGACCGAAGCTTTTGGGTGCGCTGCCAGGAGCCTTTGTCGTGGCTCCAAAAACACGGGTCTATCGAAGTGCTGCCTCCGCTGAAGGCCTGGGAAGCGGACGTAGTGATTCTTCACGGTCAATGGCAGCCGGGCGCGTTGGCGACGGTGCGTTCGCTCCAGCGCAATGGAATCCGCGTCGTCGCGGACGTGGATCGGGACTTGTTTGACGCTTCGTTTCAGCCTGCCGGTGCGCAGCCGGACCGCGAATTTCAATCCCGCGCGCGCCAGCTCTGCGAAGCCGTGGACGCCTTGATTGTTCCAACCAGCCCTTTGGCATCGCGCTTGAGCCGCTTCAATACGAGGGTGGAGGTGAGCCCGAGCGGCATCAATCTTGCGCTATGGCGAGGATTGAACGTATCGAAAACGCGGGAGTGTGTGCGAGCGGTTGGGTTTGCGGCGACCGCTTCACACCACGCCAACCTTGAGGTATTGCGGCCCGTGCTGGCCAAGCTGTCGAACAAGTTCAAGCAGGAGGGCATTCGTTTCGTCTGCTTCGGATTTCAACCGGCGTGGCTGTCCGGCGTGCTCCCAGGTTCGGAGATGGTGGAGGCCTGCCGTCCCGAAGACTATCCCGCCCGGCTGGTCAAGTTGGGAATTGACCTGGCGCTGGCTCCGCTTGGGAACAATCCAATCAATAAGAGCCGCTCCACCTTGAAGCTTTACGAATACACGGCGGCGGGCGCAGTCAGCATCGCGACCAATGCGGAGCCCTACGCTGCCGCGATTGAGGACGGGAAAACCGGCCTGCTGGTGGACAACAAACCCGAATCGTGGATCCAGGCGATCTCGAAGTTGATGCGCAACCACGATCTTCGAGGTCAACTTCTGGATGCCGCGCGGCAGGCGATCGAAAGTCAGGATCTGAGCGTGACGGCGCCGCTTCTGCTGAAAGCACTCGAGACCACCGAACCCAATCGGCAACGCACGTTCTTCTCGCTTCCACGCACTCACACGGCGACGCACCCGAGCGTGGATGTCGTGATTCCCGTCTACAATGCACCCGGATTTACCAGACAGGCGATTGAAGCCACGCTTCCCGAGCTTGACTCGAATCACCGCTTAATCCTGGTGGACGACGCTTCGCCAGACCCTGCCATCGCGCCTCTGCTTGCCGAATACAGCGGGCGGCCGTGGGTTACAGTCCATCGCAGCGCTGCGAACCAGGGTTTCGTGGGATCGTGCAATCTTGCCGTCCTCGAACTGGCGCGCAAGGACGGGGACGTAATTCTGCTGAATTCCGACGCACGCCCGATGCCCGGCTTCATCCGGCGGCTGGCCGAAACAGCCGGGTCCAATCCGTCCATCGGCACGGTTACCGCGGTATCCAACAATGGCTCCATCGCTTCCGTGCTCGATGTCTCCGATGCGTCGAAATTGGCCGCGGAGCTGGAGAATCCTCTGATCATTGCGCCCACCGCGGTTGGGCATCTGATGTACATAAAGCGCGAGGTGATCCGCAAGTATGGGCTGTTCGATCCGGCGTTCGCTCCCGGCTATGGCGAAGAGAACGACCTCAGTTTGCGGATTTCGAATGAATACGTCAACGTAATCGATGCCGGCTGCTGGTGCTGGCATGCCGGCTCGGCTTCCTTCCGGGCCAGTATGACCCAGTTACGAATCGATCACGACGCCCTGATCAACAAGCGCTATCCGCATTACCAGTTCGAGGTGCAGGCGTATTGGTCGGCGGATCCTCTTCGGGAGCACCGTCGGCGCATGCTTGCGGCAACCAGCGATCCCCGTCCTCGAGTTCTGCATATCGTGCACAGCTATGAGGGCGGAGGGGGAACCGAGAAGCACGTCCGGGATCTGGAAGGCGCGCTGTCGGATCAGTACCTGGGCTTTGCGGCAGCGCCGCAGGATGGTCTGAGGCTATACTCTCAAACGCTTCCGATGGACGCTCGACCTTACGCGAAGGCCAATTGGCCCTTGACGGCATCGGTTGTCCCCGAAAACGATCGGGCATGGGCGGGTGTTCTTCGCGAGTTTAAGCCCAGCCTGATTCACTTTCATCACTTGTTGCATCATCCGTTGAGCTTGCTCGCGAAACTGATCGGCACAGGCATTCCCGTGATCGTGTCGCTTCACGATTATTACTTCTTGTGCCCCGATTACACGCTTCAGCATTGTCCCGGGGTGCACTCCTGCGAAACGTGCTTCCCGGAGCGCTTCAAGGGTCCAGCCGAGTATCAGCGCTTGCGCCGGGAACTTCTCGGCAGCAGTTTGCGGCAAGCCGCGGCGATCGTCGCGCCCAGCCGTGCCGCGGCCAAACTTGTGCGCGAAGTTTACCCCGATTTGGATATTCGAGTCATTCCCCACGGGCTTCGAAGCCTACCGGCGATCACGCGGCGGCCCAGCTCGAAAATCCGTTTTGGAATGATCGGAAACGTCACCCCGGTCAAGGGAATTGAGGTGATCCTCAGAGCGTGGCCCATGGTTCCGCATACGGGTGAGGCCGAACTGCATCTCTATGGAGCTGCCTCCGACCCGCGATACATTCAGCGCTGCGCTGAGTTGGGCATCTTCTACCACGGTGCGTACCAGGAGCGGGACTTGCCGCAGATTCTGTCGCAGATCGACATCGGCATCCTGCCCTCCCAGCAGCCCGAGACGTTCTGCTATGCGTTAACGGAATACTTTGCCGGGAACGTGCCGGTGATTGGATCGGACTACGGAAACCTTGGCGATCAGATTATCAACGGCGTCAATGGATGGAAGGTCCCGCGAGACGATCCACGGGCTTGGGCCGGTGCGATCTCCATGCTGATTCGCGACCCTAATCTGCGAGAGCGCATTGCCCAGGAGTCCGTCCCCCGGATTCGATTCGCAATATGGCCGCCAAGTATGCCGCGCTGTACCGGGTGGTTCTCGAGGAAGCTCGCTCCGCGCCGCCGTCTCTGCCTTTATCCGGCGAGGCGTCTCTGGCATTCGCGCTTCAGGGAACCGGGCGCTGAGCTTTGCAAGGTGGGGCGGTCCCCCTGGACCGCAGCCGGCCCCCCGGCCGGCTTGGGCGCGACCAGGGGATCGCGCGCGGAGGAGGGCGTCCGCCCCACAAACTTAGCAGGCGGATTCGGCGTAAGGGAACGCGTTGTACTGCCGGTTCACGGCATCCGGGCGATTGAGCGTTGGCTCAAAGCGGCCCAGCAAAATGCGATCGACCGCCTCCACGCCTTGCATGAAGGAGTGGTCCTGATTGCTGACCTCATATTTCCAAGCGCCAAAACGGCCGCGGGAATAGATGTCCGCCGATTCCAGCGCGGGGAGCACGGCGTCGAGGATGGAATCGCGGCCCAGGGAAGGCGTCGGGTAGCCGGGCTTGAGCGCCTTGTGCCATCGGCTGAGGATGGCGCCGGGATCCGGGATGAGTCCGATCCCAATCATTTGCCGCACCGTGTCCTCGACGATGGCCGACCGGTTTTTGGGAGAGTGCTGCGATTCCGAGACCTCCGCCATCAGGGACCATGACGCGCCTGGCGAGGGCACGTTGTTGGGGCTGTAGTTGCTGAAGACCGTGACGCGGTAGAAGCCGGCATCTTCCCCGGGAAAATACATCCAGCACATTTTGCGGATCGTTTCCGGCGGCTGGCCTCGCAAACCGATCCCGATGACATGCACCGTGGAGGATTTCAGTTGATCCGTTTGCTGCGCCAGCCCGCTCAGCGGAGGCGCGCCTCCCACCATCCGCGTCAGCCGGTTGAGCGGCGCAGTGTTGATCAAAGTTCCGTAGCTCAGCTCCTCCCCGCTGCTTAGCCGAAGCGTGTGGCCGATTGCGTCGACGCTTTCCACCCGCGTGGACATCCTAAGGCTCGCGGATGGAACGCGGGCGCCTAGAGATTCCAGATCGCTCCGGTTCCCCCGCGCAGAGGAAATCGGAAACGCCGGTTGGGTCCCCAGGAAACCTGATCCTGGCCCAGGCAAATTGATTTGAGCGCTTCGCTGAGAGACGGAACCGAGACGCGCTCACCAACCCACCGGAAATCCATCTGCTCCAGCGGATGCGCCCAGACCTTGCGGTTGTACGGCAACAGGAACAGATCGGCGATGCCGGCTCCGAAGGTCGCCAGAATCCACTCCTGGAAATTGGAGGGAACCGGCCGGTTGGTGTCGGCGCCGGCGGCGATCAGCCCCTCGACCGCTTGCCAGCGATGCTCCGGATCCAGCCGGTGCAGATTGTTCTGGAATGGATAGGGGACGAAGCGGTCGCGCATCCAAATCCAGCTTTCGCGTTCGTGCCACAACCACTGCTCGGGCGGAAACGCCAGGTCCATGTACTCATCGAACTTGCGATAGTGAGAAAACTGCACGTGGCCGCCCAGGTCCCACGTGAAACCCTCCGAATCCACGCAGGAAGATGCTAAACCGCCGGGCGCCTGGGCTTCGTCGATAAGAATGAAATCCTGGTGACCCAATTCGAGGAGACGCAGCGCGGCTCCAAGGCCGGTCGGCCCAGCTCCGATGATTCCGATTTCAACGTGGTTCTTGGGCATTCGAACGGCCGTCGCTCGCGGACGGGTCAGCTAAAATCCACAACCCCCATGCCCAGGAATTTTTTATTGGTTCGCGTCACCACATTTTCGTATTGATCCACAAACTCCTCCCGGCGCAGCACCGGAACCACCCGCTCCAGCTCCTGCCAGAGTTGCTTCACGCCCGGACACACGTCGCTTACGATGTCATGCAGCGCAATCAGACGCGCATGATCGCGCACGGTATCGTAGTCGGAAGCGCAAGCCTTGTATTCGTGGTCTCCATCGATCAACGCCAGGTCCCAGCGCAGGTGTTGGATCACCTGCCGGCCTTCCTTCGATAGACTCGAAACCAGCGCGTAGGCGATCGAGGGTTCCAGTCGCTTGTACTCTCGCATGATTTCCGACTCCACGATGTCCATGGCGCAGGCCACTTGCAGATGGTTGAACCGTTTCAGGTATTCCACCGTGACGATGAAAGTCCCCCCGTGCCGGCACCCGATCTCCAGATAGGTCTTGATCTGTTTCCCCGACAGATAAACCAGATACCTGCTGAATTGGGATGGATATTGCCAGGACCTCACTCCGAATCCGCACCAAGGGTACAGCTCCTCCGGAAACTCGTCCAGCCGCTCACCGTTCAAACCGAGCTTCGGAAGCAGGTAGTATTGCAGCCAGATGGCGTCGCGAAGCTTGGCCAAAGGCGCTTCCCGAATTTCGGCGAGCACCGCGTCGACCCGGCCCAGCGCGATGGGCGTGCCGCTCCTGCTTTCCAGGTCAACGAACAAAGACTCGCGCGTTTTCGTCTCGGCGATCATGATCTGACTCCGGTGTGCACCTTCATGAGGGTGAATACTTTACTTTAGCCCTTGATCGGCGAAAGACGTAGAACCCTGTAGGGTGAAGCACTGGCGGAATGCCAGCTCATAGTCCTACAGCCCTAGGATGATTCTGCCGATGGCGTTAGGTGTTTGGTATGAAGAGACATCTGTCGATCACATTTATCCTCGGACCCACCGGCCAGATACGGACGGGAGGCGCGGCCTGCATCCTGGAATACGCACGCCGGTTTCAAGACCGCGGCCATGACGTTTCCCTGACCACCTGGCCGAAGTTTCTCTGGAAAGGAGACGAGCCTTTTCCGGGAATCAGCTCCCGCTTTCCGATTTACTACGATCAGCGCGCGACGCCCGAGATGCTGCCTTCGCACGCCCTCAACAAGACTCCCCGCGATTACATCGGCGAGCTGCAGCACTGTTTGGCGTACATGAATTTGCTTACTCCTGCCATTCCCGAGGCGGACCTGATCGTGGCCGCGAACTGGGAAGGCATCATTCCGGCGTGGCAGTGCGGCCGCGGCAAGCCGGTACACTTCCCGCAGCATTACGACGAAGTTTTCTTCACGCTGGACGGGAATCCGTCCGACGGATGGGGGACCAACCCGCTCATCAAGATGCTGTGCCGGAGCGCGTTCCAGATGCCGGTATACCGCATCGCGAATTCCTCCTGGCTGGCGGGCGAATTTCGCCGGCGCTTCGGCGAAAGGATTCCGTTCGTCCAGCATGGCATCGACGCCAGCCAATTCAGCCCGGGACCGAAGCTCAGTTCTCAGGATGGGGTGATCCGCATCGTCACCTATTCCCGTAAGGAGAAATGGAAGGGCTTCCAGGACGCTGTGGCGGCCATGCACCAGATCCTGCGCCGCTATCCCGGCAGAATCGAGTGGAACGTCTACGGCTTTCCTCATCCCGAACTGGGCCCTGAAAATCCGCTGGCGCCGTACCGGTTCCACGGAGCCCTCGGCCATGAGGAGCTGAGCCGCCTTTACGCCGAAAGCGACATCGTGCTGTGTCCTTCCTGGTACGAAAGCTTCCCGCTGCCGCCTATTGAAGCGATGGCCAGCGGCACGGCCGTGATCACGACGCCCTATGGCACCGAAGACTACGCGATCGACGGGCACAACGCCATCGTCGTGCGTCCGCGCGTGATCGCCGATTTTGTCGCGGCCCTGGATGGCCTGGTGCGGCTTCCAGAGCTCCGCAGCCAGCTCGCCCGCAACGGCCGGGCCATGGCCGAGAGCCGCACCTGGGAAGTCGCCGTGAAGGCCCGCGAAGAACTGCTCTGGCGCATTCATCGCAATCAGATGCCGAACAACGCCCTGCAAGGGTTCGAGAGCGGCATTGAGGACGGTCACGGAATCCTCTTCGAGCGCCTCACTGCCGAGGTCGGGGCCAAGGATGGGGAACTGTTGCGCGGCGCCGACGGCCAGCATTACCTGGTCGAATCCGGACTCCTGCGCCGCCTTTCCGACCCGTCCACTCTAGGCCTGGACGCGAGTCAGGCTCGCACCCTGGATCTGCTCAGCTTGCTCCGCAACGAGCAAGGCCCGCATATCACGTCGCGCGCAAACTACTACGGCTTGCAAGTTCCCGCCGAGCCGGTGGCTCGTTAGAGCGAAGTTCCGCTTGTGGGGAGTCCTCGTCCGCGCGCGACCCCGCCGTTATAGGTGATGCGCCGCCCAAGCCGGCCGGGGGGCCGGCTGCGGTCCAGGGGGACCGCCCCACCTCCTGCTCGTCGAGGAGCCGCAGGAACGACTCGGCTTCGGCATAACCCGGGCGGAGTTTCAGCGCCTGGTTGAAATCGGCTCGCGCCCGCGCCAGATCGGGCTTGTACAGCAAATGATAAATGCCCACGAACAAATGGGCCCTGGGCGTCCAGCGGCCGCACCCGCGCGATGCGTTCGGCGATTTCCGTGGCTTCGTCGAACATTTCGAGCTGGTGATATTCCGCGGCGAGAAAATCGAGCCGCGAAGAGTCGCTCGGGTCGGCGGCGATCTCTTCCTTCAGGATCTCGATATACCAGTGGTTCTTGCGGCGCCGCGCT
The DNA here is from genome assembly GCA_963765185.1 of Bryobacterales bacterium. Lineage (GTDB taxonomy): Bacteria > Acidobacteriota > Terriglobia > Bryobacterales > Bryobacteraceae > Palsa-187. The sequence goes on along the minus strand of CAVXWB010000157.1, from coordinate 96,260 downwards.
TCCGGGTCCGAAGCAAAATTGTGATCGATGCGGATGCCGGTTTTATGCAGCCGCCCGCCTCCGGACAGAATCGAGGCGTCGATGGTTTCATGAACGCGGCCGCGGTACCGATAGTTCGGCCGGTTGGGAAAGAGCCGGACGACGTAATCCGTGGTGGGATTCGGCGGAATCCGACGAGTGATTGTGCCGCTCCAGGAAATACCCCGCGTTTTGGTCGAGCGCGATGAGCTTTTCGAGCATGGGCGCGCTGGCCGCGATCCAGCGTCTCATCCGCGTCGAGCATCAGGATCCACCGGCCGCTTGCGCGTGCGATGGCGTGATTGCGGGCGGCCGCAAAATCGACGATCGTGAAATCGAACGGGACCACTTCCGCCCCGTAGCCGGCCGCGATGCTCGGCGTTCCATCCGTCGAACCGGTGTCGACGATGATCAACTCGCCCGCCAGACCTCGCACCGAATCGAGACACCGCGGGAGGTTGCGCTCTTCGTTCTTCACAATCAGGCAGAGGCTGAGCGTACCGATCATGAATCAGCCAGTTGCGCTATTGATGTAGTTGAAGAGGCTGGTTTGCGGCATGGCGGCCTCGGCTTGCACGGATGCCTGCTCCGTGGTTTGCTCCTGGGTCAGAGCCACGTCGGCGGAGGCCATGTTCGTGTCGCGCACCTGGCCGAGCGAGGTTTGATCCTGGAGTTGGAACATCTGCGCGACGTTGGTGGCGTTGGTAATCTGATCCTGAACGCCGCCGTAGAATTGGAGCTGTTGCGCGAGATAGCTTTGAGCGTTCTGGATGGAGCCGGCGGCGGCCGTAATTCCGGCTTGATCGTTGTTGGCCAGCGCCGTCGCCAGACTATTTACAGCCAGGAAGACATTATTGGAATCCGGTTGCCCCCCGGTCTGGGAATCGAAAATTTGCTGGGCGGTCAGGGAGACCGCGAAGGTCACACCGGTTGCATCCTGGATCAACCGCGGCGCCGGCGCAGTGACCAGCTGATCCACACCCGTCGAACTCGAAGAATCCAGTTGATAGGGCGGCGAGCTGGTTTCGTCTCCGCTGAATATGTACTGGCCCTCATAGTTGGTATTGGCGGAGGAGACCAGTTCGGAGAGGATTTGGGAGGCTTGTTGCGAAAGGCTCGCGCGCTCCGACGCGGACACGGTAGTGCTCGCGCCTTCCGCCGCCAGCGTGCCGGCCTGCTCCAGCAGCTGGGTAGCGTTCTCGAGCGCCGATTGGGCGGTATTCACCTCGCCCGATACGCTGCTCAGATTGCTGAGGACCTGCGTTACCTGGCCGACATTCGACTCCAGTTCCAGGACGTCGCCGACCTGTCCTGGATCGTCGGAAACTTTGTTGATCTGGTAGCCCGAAGAAATCTGCTCCTGCGTCTGAGCCATCTGCTGCTGGAGCATTTGGAGATTCGCCAGAAACTGCTGTCCTACCGAGCTTGCGTTCTGAATCATGAGGATTGTCTTCTTTCCGCCGATGGAATTACGCCGTCGAGGGAACCATGTCGATGAGAGTTTGGGTGAGATCGTCGATCACGCTGACCATTTTCCCCGCTGCCTGATATCCCTCCTGCAATTCCTGGACGTTAACCGCTTCGGCGTTGAGGGAGACGCCCGAGATTTGCGTCTGCACCGCCTGCGCCTGAGTCAGTAACTGGGTCGCCGAATTCTCCCCGGTCTGGGCGTTTGAGGCCTGCTGTCCCACCTGCGTCGCCGTCGCATTGAGGAACTGAAGGATGCTCTGACCGTCGATCACGTCGGCCGGGTCCGTGGAATTCCCCAGATTGGACAAAGCCAGAGCGGCGCCGTTACTCGCCGCCGCGTCGGCGGGCGCCAGCGTGCTTGTCGTGATATTGGGATTCACCGCCAGGGTGCCGGCAACATCTACAGGGCTGGAGTTGTCGTAGGAAAAAAGAGGAATGCCCGCCGCCCCGCTGGGCGTGGTCGCGGAGGTGAGAATCGAGTTGACCTGATCCGCCACTTGTTGCGCTAACTGGTTCAAGGCGCCCACCTGCTGGCCGTTCCCCTGCAGCCCCGGGAGCACGACGTTGCGCACGTTCAACAGGCCTCCCAGGCTGCCTTGCGTAATCTGGCTGGTGATATCGTTGCCGTTCGCGTCCAGGATCTGGGCGTTAGGGACGCCCCCCGGATAAACCGCTCCCGCGGTGTCGGAGAAATTGGTCTGGAGGGCGTTCTCCTGGCCGCCGATCACCAAGGGCGTTTGTCCTCCCACCAGCACGGTGGCTGTTCCGTTGGCCGCGTACGTCACCGTGGTATTGGTTAACTGCGATAGCGACTCAATCGACGCTTCCATCTGCGCGGAGACTCCCGCGTCGACCCCGCCGGCAGGATCGGGATTTTGCAGGATGGCGAGGTTGTCGGACTGTATCTGCGCTCCGATTTGATTGATCTGCTGAACGGTGGAGGTGATTTGCTGATTCAGTTGAGTGGTGGTCTGGGACAGGCTGGCGGCGGTGGATTGAAAGCCCTCGGCCAGCTCCTGCGCGCTGGTCAGAACCTGCTGCTGAGCGGCGGTTGAGTCCGGGCTCGCGGCCCAGGCGGAGAAGCTGGTGAAAAGATTATTGAGATCGCCCACCACGCCGGTCTGCCCGGATACATCAAACAGGCCCTGGATGGACGACAAAGCCGTGGATTGCGCGCTGTAGTTGCCTTGTTGCGATAGCTGGCTTTGAACGGCCTGATTTGCGTATTCGTTCTGGGAGCTTTGGGTCGGGCCAGCCTCGACGCCGCCGGTCAATCCTTCGGAAGGATCGAACGGTTGCGCTTCGAACGTCGCTATCTGCGCCGCATATCCCGGCGTGGAGGCGTTGCTGACGTTGTTCTGGGAGACGTTCAGCGCCGACTGGAAGGCCTCGATTGCCTCCAGGCTGTTGTCCAAAATGCCGAAAAGGCTACCCATTTTCTTCCCCTCTAAGCTTCAAACGAACTTCCGGGTTCACGCGCGACCAGCAGCGGACGCCCCTGTTGTGTATAGCCTGCGCCCATTCGTAGTTGCATCCAGCCCAAATAGAGATTCGATGCGTATTCGATCTGGAGCTTGAGCATGCGGGCGGACTGCCGGATCCGGACCAGCGCCGAGGAGGCGCGAGGATTGGGCTGAAAAGCCCCCTCCGAAACCAGTTTCTCGAGCACCGCGATAACCTGCTGTAGCTCGCTCTGACAGCGGTCAACTGCCTCCGGGCGCATATCCAGCAACAACTGCCGTACTTCCCGAAGCTTCGCCTCGGCGTACAGGCACGCGTCGTCGATGGATGTTCCTTCCTGTTGCATGATCCGTCAGCGGGCCCTAGTACCCGTTTGTGGCGGCGCTGACAATGGAACGACTTAAGGCTCCGGGATCCATCTGGTACTGCCCGGACTGAATCAGCGCTCGCAGCCGTTGCACGTTGGCGGAATTCTCGGATGAGCCGGCGGCCTGCGCCTGCGACAGGAGCGATGCCTGGCTCCCCAGGTCGATGTTATCCCCGGTGTCCGCGGTGCGGCCGGCGACGGGAGAGGAACTGCCGTCGGATCGCGGCGTTTCATACACGGGGCTGGACTGCGGCTTGGAAGTAGTCAAGGCGCTGTTCTCGTCGATTTTCATCTGACCTCCTTATATATCGCAGGAATTCCGTTTTTGTAGAATCGATCTTTTATGCCTTCAGCACGCCGCGCACGCCCAAGCCGCCCGGGCTCGAGGCCATCTCCAAAATACGAACTCCATAGTTGCCGTTTACAGCCACCACTTCCCCGCGCGCGATCACACAGTTGTTCACTCGAACTTCAACTTCGTCTCCCAGCTCGCGATCCAGCTGCACCACCGATCCATTGGCGAGACCGAGCAGGTCTCTTAGCCGCATGTGGGTGCGCCCGAACGATACGCTGACCGGTATCTCGACGTGCTGCAGGAGTTCGAGCGCATTTGCCGCGGCCGGCGCGCCGATCTCAGACCCACCCCCGAGAGCGGCGACCAGCTCCGGACTCAGGACCCAGGCCATCGTCCCCGGACTGGAGCTTCCACTCCGGTCAATGGCAACGGAAACTCTGGCCCATGCGTTGGGAGAGCCCTCCAAGATTCCAAGCTCCGTGCAGGAAACCAGAGCGCCGAATCGGGCTTTGGCTGCCTTCTCAATGGATTGGGCCAACAGCGCGAACCAACCTTCCTGCGGCTCATCGACACCGGCTTCCGCAGTGCTGGAATCCCCACCTATCTCTGTCCACAACTCACGGTTCGCTCCGGCATAAATCCGGCAGCCTGGATCGATACTCAGGGCGCAGGACCACCAGATCAGATCCGGCCCCGAATCCGGCTGATTTCGATTCCACGAAACATTCGACGATACGGCGCCTGGAGCAAGTGAGCGCTGGAACTCGCCGGCCAGCGCGTCAAGAAAGCCGGCGACCGATGCGTTGATCGTTCCTGTGTTGTTCTGCGATGTGTTGTTCTGGGACATCCTAATAGACCCCACTGGAGACCGGCCATCGCCGCTCGATATAGTTGCGGAGACGCAGCACGGCTTGGGCTTTAATCTGAGAAATGCGCGTGATGTGCAGATCGAGGACAGGGGCGATCTCGCGGATGTTTTGGCCCTGGCGATAGTAGAGATCGAGGACCAGCGCCTCGGTCCGCGGCATCTTGCTCAGGCCCTCCTGGATCAACTTTTCGAGCTCAGCCCGTTCCAGCAGCCGGGCCGGGGAATTGTCCTCGGGATTGGCGATATAGTGCATAAGAGTACGGGAGTCTCCTTCTTTCTGAGGTGCATCCAGACTCCCGATGGTGATGCCGCGCAGCTCCAGCAGCCATTCCTGGTACTCTTTGTGTCCGAGACCCAGTTCGGCGGCGATCTCTTCTTCGGCCGGAGCACGCTGGAGACGTTGCTCCAGCGCATCCATGGCTGCCTGCACTTGCTTCAACCTCTTTCGTTTGTGAGGGGCGATGCCATCCATGCCTCGAATGCTGTCCAGGATCGCGCCTCGGATTCTGTACTCCGCATAAGTCTTCAGTTTGACGTTGAGCGACGGGTCGAAGTTGTCGATGGCGTTGATCAGGCCGATGATCCCGATAGAAATGAGGTCCTCCAGGCCGGTATTGTCGGTAAGTCTTTCGTGGATACGCGAGGCAATCCAGCGGACCTGGGGAAGGTGCTGCATGATGAGTTCTTCCCTGGACGAGGTGCCAGGGTCGAGACCTTCGGAATAAACAGTTGCGCCTAAGCTTCCCATTCCATCCTCATGCTACGTTTGCCGACCGGGTGGGATGCCGCTCCACCGCCAGGGCCAGAAGATCCTCCGGAGACGCCGGCCGGAGGTCGCGCGGAATCGCCGGACCGTGTGCCAGAAACGAGAGAGCCAGGCCGGCGCGCGCGGCTTCCGAAAACACCGAACCGAAGGAGTGGGTTTCATCCAGCTTCGTCACCACAAGCTTGGAAGGCCGGAAGATCTCGTATCTCTGGATACAGCGGCGCAAATCGATGGGTTTCATGTAACCGGGCACGACCAGATGGGTATCGATTTCCGGGCATTCCGCCAGAGCAGCGGCTGCCGCTTCCGCCGCCTTCCTGTCGGTTGCGGCGTAGCCGGGCGTGTCGATCAAAAGGAACTCGGTCTTGCGAGCTTCCCCGATTAAGGACGGGAGCAGAACCGCGGTCGTCTCGGTGAAGGCAATCCCTAACGTCTCTGCGATTTTCTGCAGCCGCACTGGCGCCGCTCCCGCGGCACTATTTCCCGCGGCACTATTCAACGACACGAGGCGAACGGGACGCTTTCCCGGCAAATCCGAAACAAACGCCGCAAGTTTCGCTAAAGTAGTCGTCTTCCCCGCACCGGGAGGACCAACCAGCACCACGCTTCCGTCATTCCGGCCCAAGCGTGGTTCGATGCCCACACGGCGCTCCAGTTCCGCCAGGACATACGCTTCGAGCGAAGGCGTCCTGCGAGAACCCGCTTTGTCGCGGCGCACCGCGGGCTCTCCCAGCCGATCGACAATATCTTTGCTCAACACCGGATCCACTTCAGAAGCGATCAAATGGTCGTACACGCCGGCCAACTCGGGCGCCATCCGGAGCGCCGCGAGCTGGGCCTTGCCGGGCCGCATCAGCAGGTTCCGGATCTCGTCCATTTGCGAATGCAGCCGTTCCAAATCGGCGGCCAGATCCTCCGCAACGGGGCGCTGGGGCGTCGAGGCGGGAGGAAGCTGCGGCTCGGGCATCCCGAACACGACTTCGTAGCCGCCCGCGAGACCTTGCTCATTGGTTAACTTGCGCGTGTTCAGCAGCGTCGCCTCTGCGCCAAGCTCCTCCCGGGCCTGAGCGATGGCTTCGTCCACCGAGCGGGCGAAGTAGACCTTCGTGAGCGGCTGCGAGGGGGCGCCGGGCTCCGCCACGGGTTCCGCCACGGCTTCCAATGCCCCGCTCCAGCTTTTGAAAAAGTCGCTCTGGTTCATCATTCAATGACTCCGCGGGATCGCACTTTGACTTCAGGGGAAATTTCGTTCTGCGAAAGCACGGTCAGATTGGGCAAAGCCGATTCGACGATCTGGCGCAGAAAATAACGCGAGCCGGCACTGGCAATGACGACCGCGGATTCGGCCTTATCGATTTTTCGTCCCAGCCGGCCGATGATGTCGCGGATGCCCTCCGGCGCCATGGTAATGACGCTGTTCAGTTCCGCGTGCTCAATGGTCGATTCAATGGCCCTCTCGATGGAGGGGTCCAAAACATAGGCGGGCAACTCGCCTTGGGCGTTCATCAACGGCCGCACGATGCCGCGCCGGATGGCCTGGCGCACGTATTCCGTCAACAGCACCGGATTCTTGCTGCTCTGGGCGCCCTCTCCCAGGGCTTCCAGAATGCCCACAGCGTCGCGAATTGGCACTCGTTCCCGAAGCATATTTTGAATGACTCGCTGGACTGCCGCGAGTTGAAGCAGTTTTGGCACCAAATCCTCGACCACCTTCGGATTCTCCTGCGCGACACGATCGCAAAAGGCCTTGGTGTCCTGGCGCGAGAACAATTCGTGGGCATGGCGGCGGACCACTTCGGTGAGGTGAGTGCCGATGACGCTGACCGCGTCCACCACTGTGTAGCCCTTGCTTCTGGCGAGGTCCGTCTGATCCTGCCGGATCCAAACCGCCGGCAGTCCGAAGGCCGGATCGTGGGTTGCCTTCCCCTGCAACGTGCCATCCGGATTTCCGCTTGAAATGGCCAGTTCATGGCCCTGCAGCAGCTCATACCGTGCAATCTCAGTGCCGCGTAACTGGAGCACATACTCACGCGATCGCAGCCCGATGTTGTCCTTGACTTTCACCGGCGGCATCACGTATCCCAGTTGCGTAGCCAGTTGCCTGCGAATGCCCGTAATCCGCTGCAGTAAAGGCGAGTCCTGACCCTTCTCGACGAGACTCACCAGATTCAAGCCGACCTCCACGGCGAGCGGCTCCATCTTCAGCAGCAGATCCACGTTCTCCTTCGGTTTGGCTGCGGCGGCCGTCGAAACCGCGGTCGCGGTGACGGATTTCCGACGCATTTTCCAGGCGATCGCGCCCAACCCTCCGCCGAGGGCGAGAAATGGAACCGTCGGAAGACCGGGAAGCGCCGCCAGCACCATAAGAACGCCGCTGGCCAGCAGCAACGGCTGCGAGGCTCCCAAGACCTGCTTCTGAAATTCCGCGCCGAGGCTGTCCTCCGATCCGGTGCGAGTTACGATCAACCCGCCCGAAATCGAAATCATGAGAGCCGGGATCACAGTAACCAAGCCGTCTCCGATGGTCAGCACCGTGTAGGTTTCGAGCGCGTGGCGCAATTCCATTCCGTGCTGAAAGACTCCGATCAGGAATCCGGCGATGATGTTGATGCTGGTGATCAGAATGCTGGCGATGGCATCGCGTTGCGTAAAACGAGACGCGCCGTCCATGGCCCCGTAGAATTCCGCCTCGGCAGCGAGGTTCTTGCGCCTGGCGCGGGCCTCCGTCTCATCGATCAGACCGGCATTCAGGTCCGCGTCAATGGACATCTGTTTTCCGGGCAACGCATCCAGCGTGAACCGGGCCGTCACTTCCGAAATTCTCACCGCGCCATGGTTGATCACCACGTACTGAATCGCAATCAGCACCAGGAAGATCACCGTGCCGATGATGTAATTTCCGCCCACCACGAAGCTTCCGAAAGCCTCGATGACATGCCCGGCCGCGGATGTGCCGGTGTTGCCGTTGAGCAGGATCAGGCGCGAGGAGGAAATATTCAGGGCCAGGCGATACAGCGTCAGCAGCAGCAGAGTGGTGGGGAAAACGCTGAAGTCGACCGGGCGCCGGATGTAGACCGCCACCATCATCACGATGACGGACAACATGATGTCCACCACGATCAGGAAATCCAGCAGGGCGCCGGGGATCGGCATGATGAGGGCGATGACAATCGCCACCACGGCGATGGGCACGCCCAATTCGCCCAATCCCGCGGGCAAACGCGGCAGGGCAGGAACGCTTGTTTTCCCCGCGACTGCGACTGCTTCAGCCATGTGGTTATGCCTGGCGGCCCGGCGCCAACAGCCCGTGGCAGAAGGGACCGCGTCGCGAAAAACCTGGTACAGTTACCACATTTCGCTCAGAGGCGCGCTGACTCGATGGAACTTTCCGGTGGGCGAAATATGGTGACTGTCCCGGTTTTTGCGCCAGACGATTTTCGCCGCGGGCTTCCAGACAGAGAGCGATACCTTCTGACGCCACGTTTAGCTCGCCTTCGCCCGGTGCACTTTGCTCTTATAGAGCATGGTGGTGCGCTTGAGCCCCAGGGCTCTGGCTGCCTTGGCCTTGTTGCCGTCGCACTTGCGCAGAGCCTCCTGGATCAGGAGTCTTTCCATCTGTCCGATGATTTCTTCAAAGTTCATCCCGGTGAGCGCCGCGCCTTCGCGTAGATCGGCGCGCAGACCGGCCCGAAGATCGCGCGACGCCGCCGGCAGTTGGATGTCGCCCAGATAGAGCCGGTCGCGCTTCGCGGCCAGGTTGACGGCCCTTTCGATCACATGTTCAAGCTGGCGGACATTCCCGGGCCAGTGGTACTCCATCAGGCGTTCGATGGCGCTGGGAGAGATTGTTTTGGTCCGAAAACCTTCGCGAGAGCAGACCTTCGCGGAGAAGTGCTCGGCCAGCAGCGGAATATCGTCGGCGCGCTCCCGCAGCGGCGGAACAACGATGGGCACGACGTTCAGCCGGTACAGCAGGTCTTCGCGAAACTTTTTTTGTTCCACAGCCCGCTCCAAATCCACGTTGGTGGCGGCGATCACGCGAGTGTCCAGCTGAATTGTCTCTGAGCTGCCAACGCGCTGCAGCTCCCGCTCCTGGATGACGCGCAGCAGCTTGGGTTGCACCTCCAGCGGAATCTCGCCGATTTCGTCCAGAAAAATCGTCCCATGATGGGCCTGTTCGAAGCGCCCGACCCGATGATTCACGGCGCTGGTGAAGGCTCCCTTGGCATGGCCGAACAGCTCCGCTTCCGCCAGGTTTTCCGGGATGGCCGCGCAGTTTACGGCAACCAGCTCCGCGGTGGATCGTTTGCTGGCCATGTGAATCGCACGGGCGATCAGCTCCTTGCCGGTTCCGGTCTCTCCCGTAATCATCACGGTGGACTGGCGCGGGCCCACCAGCCGTACCATGGCGTGCAGCTCCCGCATCGCCTGGCTTTCTCCGATCAGCAAATTCTGCCAGGGCTCGCGTTCCGCGGCTGCATCCAAGAAAGATTTAGCCGCCTCTTCAAGCGCAGTCCCCACCACCACGCCGAGTTCTTCCGGGGTGAGCCGCCTGGTGACGTGCCGAAATACCATGGTGGGCTGGATCAGCGATTCATCCAGCACGCCGTCTTTGTCGTAGATCACCACCGGCAATGGGACCACGGCGTTGTGCGCCTCGATGAGCGTGTCTTCGAGGATTTCCCGGCTTAGGGGCAGCTCGACGATGACAACCTGGAGCCGGTGGGCGACGCTCCGCCAGGTTGAGGGTGGCCCGGTCGAGACTGCGATCTTCAGCCCAGTTTTCTGCTCAACTGATTGTATATCAGCGACTTGACCGTTATGGTGAACCCAGAGAATCCGAGGCAAGTTAGTTGCTCCTAACCCGTTTCCTAACACTTATTTCGAGTAGTACTATTTCTTTCGGCGGAGGGGTAGTAAAACCTTAGAGATCGGGGCGGCTGAATGTGACAGAAAAGAAAGTTTCTAGCGCCGCGCCATTCTTCGCGATAAGTTCATCCGATGACAGACCCAAAACCGGATTCCCAAGCCTACCGAGGTTACGTCGAGAGCCGGATTCTATCGGCGCACCCGGTCGAAGTCGTCCATCTGTTGTATCAGGTCGGGACCGATAACCTGCAAACCGCGATCGCTTGCCTCAGCTCGGGCGACATTTTCGGACGCACCCGGGCAGTCAATAAGGCTCAGGGGGCGGTGTATGAGCTGATGGCGGCTCTCGATCCAGCCGCGAGCGAGTCTATGTGCCGCAACCTGGCGGAACTGTACGACTACGTTCAACGCGAGATCATCGCCGGACACACGCAGCGGTCGCACCAGGCGTTTGAGAACGCGCTCGGGGTTCTGACTACTTTGTCGGAAAGCTGGTCGGGGGTGAGAACCAGCGTGACAGGAGATACTGGAGCGGCCGGCGCCGAATTGCCCAGCGCTCCGGAGGAAACATCGGGAACGGAGCCGGAGACAGGGGTCAGTCGCTTGTATACGGAGCGTCTGTATACGGAGCCTCCCCAGGCTCCGGCGACGGCTCGGGACTGGAGTTGCTAGCCCGCAAAGGGCCGGTCGCGGCCCTCAATTTCCCGAGAGCAACAGCTTGGCCCGGGTCGCGACGCAGGCTCCGTTTTGCGGGCGATTACTTAGAAGACGGGTCGGCGGAAACCCGGCGCTCCAACTGGGCTGCGACCATGCGCGCCAGGCCGAAGCCGCCGCGGGCGGCGATGGCTCGCGCGAAGTAATCCTCAGCTAATCCCATCACTGAGTCGGCCGTCTGATCCTCGCCGGTTCCCAACCAGCCCTCGTCCTCGCCGTCGCCGTCGTGCGATGCCTTGAGAACCTGGCTGATCAGGAGCGCTTCGAATTGAGAGGCAGCGTCACGAATTCTCTCAGGACTGTCCTTGGATGTGTTGGAGGATCCAATTCCCAATCCTGATGTGATCACGCCCGAGAGTAAGGAATCTACGGCCATAAAATCTCAGATCACGTCGATGTCGGCTTCGAGCGCTCCGGCTGCATGCAAGCTCTGAAGAATCGCGATGACGTCGCGCGGCGTGGACCCGATGGCGCCCAGCGCACGGACCAGTTCCTCCACCGTGGCGCCCCGATTGAGAACCAGACTGCGGGCCTTGTCCTCCTTGGCGTTCACCCTGACTTGTGGAACCACGGCGGTGGTTCCCTGCGAAAGAGGGCCGGGCTGTGAGACGGTCTCGGTGGTCTGAATCTCGACGGTAAGGTTTCCATGCATGATGGCGACAGGAGACACGCGGACTTCCTTGCCCATAACGATGGTCCCGGTGCGCTCATTAATGACTACCTTGGCCGGCCGGTCGGCTTTGACCTCCAGGCTTTCCAACTCGGCCACAAACTCGACGGCGCGGCCGGCATAATCGGGCGGAACATTCACGCTGATCAGGGCGGAGTTCTCGGCGTGGGCCAGCGGTTTCGCCGGGTTTTCAAACCTCTGGTTGATCGCCTCGCTGACACGCTGAGCGGTGGTGAAATCGGGTTCGTGCAATTGCAGTTTGACTTGACCGTTGGGAACAATGGAGGGAGCGGGACGCTCCACCATCGCGCCTCCCGGAACCCGGCCGACGTTGGGATGATTCACGGTGGTGGAGTTCCCGCCCCTGCCGGCTCCAAAACCGCCGGTGACGACGGAGCCCTGCGCGACTGCGTACACCTGGCCGTCCACGCCCTTGAGGCTGGTGAGAATCAGCAGGCCGCCCTGGAGGTTGGATGCGTCCCCCATTGCGGCTGCTGTGATATCGACGTGCATGCCCGGCTGCGCGAATGGCGGCAGCGTCGCGGTGACCATGACCGCCGCGGTGTTCTTAACCAGAATGGAGGTGGCGGGAACGGAAACGCCCATCTGCTGAAGCAGATTGGTCAGGCTCTGCGCCGAGAAAACGGTGAGCTGGCGATCTCCGGTTCCGGCCAGCCCGACTACCAGCCCGTACCCGACCAGTTGATTGTCGCGCACCCCTTCGACCGAGACCAATTCCTTCAGCCGCGTGTTGGGGGCCTGCAACTCGACGGCGAGGAATAGAAGAGCAGCACAGTATGGAATCACGCCTTCATAGCTCCTAGAACGGAAGTAGACCGAGCAAAATGCGGTAGAGGATATTCGGACGGCGCACCACGTCTCCCACGACTCCTTTGCCGTTCACCTGAACTTCCATCTGTGCAACCTGGGCGGACTGAATGGTGTTCGCCGTATTCAGATCGATGGGACGAATTACGCCGCGGATCACGATCACTTGGTTTTCGGAATTGATGGTCACGTTCTTGGTGCCTTCCACCACCAGGTTGCCGTTGGCGAGCACATGCGTCACCCGGGCCGAAACCGTGGTGGTCAAAGTGGTTTGACGGCTGGTGGTGCCCTCCCCGTCTAAGGAAGTGCCGGATCCGAGGTTGAGGAGATTGGCGAGAGCTCCGGTGGCTTTGGTGACGCCGCCCAGGGCCGTAATACTGGCTTGGGCACTGGAGGTCCGGGCCGCTTTGCTGGTGCCCGTGCTGGTAGCCGCGGCGCTTTCCGCAACCAGGATGGTGACGATGTCGTCCACACGCCGGGCGCGAAGATCGGCCGCCAAATCGGAGAATCGCGCTTGCGGCGACCACAACGAACCATTGGCGGGAATCTGGCTGTTGGCCGACGCCGGCTGCGAGGCTTCCTGGATGTATTTATCCAACGCCGACGGCTGCTTCGTCTGTTCTTTCTTCTTGTCGGCAGGCTTTTGAGCGGTCAGGGTGAACGCCCCGCATAGGACCGCAATGGTGACGGTTCGGGTCATTGCTTTTGTCATTGGAGTCGTCATGGCAGGCCCACTGCGTCGCCGGCCGCGACACCGACCGTGGCCTGATTCTTCCCTGTCACCTGCGCAGGAAAATCCTTGCCGCTCCATAGATTGCGCACAAGAATGGTCGATCCCTTCACCCCCGCGGATTCCGCACGCCCCTCCAGCTTGAGATGCGCGCCGTCTGCGAATACCTCCACGATAATCACATCGCCTCGGGCCACATCGGGAGCGGGCTCGATTTGGGTTTTGTGAATCACGGAGCCGGCCTGTAAGGAGCGCTTGGAGAGATAACCCACGACCTCGTCGAGATTGCGCGCTACGGTTTCATCGAACGGAAAATCTTCGCAGCTTTCCAGGCGCACCTGGCTGGCTTGAATGGGCTTGCCGACGGGAAGGCTCCTCGCCGTCACCACTCGCGTGAACGTTGCCGTAATTCGCACCTTGGCCCAAACCGGGAACTGGTGGTTGTCGCCATAGCGGACGTAGCCGTGCCATAAAATGTCCCGTTGCGTGCTCATGCCCTGCGGCAATTGCATTCCGTCGCGAGGGAACACAATTTCACCAACGGGCGCCGGTTGCTGGCTCCAGGACAACATCTCGATCCTCAAGCCGGTCAGCTTCGGTTCGGCCCCGTTCGGCTCAGAGGAGTTCAGTTCGGCCAGCATCGCTTCACGGAATTGCCCGGCCTGGGGGACAAAAGTCTCGCGCGCGAAACACACGTCCGGGAGACCGTCCAAATCGAGCCTTTGATTCTTGGCGATCCTCTGGAGATCTGCGCCGCGGAGGATGCGAGGCTCGCCGGAGGTTGGTAAGTAACCGAGGTTAAAATCCCCGGAAACTCCCGCAAAAGCGGGAACCACCGCGGCGACATCCCGGGCGAAAACGATGTCGCTCTGGATCAAGTGACACCCTTCGGGGATTACGGCCAGCGCCAGAAGAGCGGGAATTGCCATCATCATTTGGTCAGGTTGTTAATCTGCTGATACATCTCGTCGGCGGCCTTTACTACTTTCGAGTTGGCTTCGTAGGCGCGCTGGGCGACGATCAGGTTGACGAACTCGTCGACCACGCTCACGTTGGACTGTTCGGTGTAGCCCTGCAAAAGCGTTCCCAGGCCTTCCTGACCGCCGGGAGTTCCCAGCACGGGATTGCCGGAAGCGTTGGTGGGCTGGTACAGATTCTGGCCCAGACTGTTCAAGCCGGACGGATTGATAAAGGTTGCCAGCTGAATCTGGCCGGCGCTTTGCGATGCGGTCTGGTTCGGCAGGTTGTAGCTGACCGTTCCGTCGGTGGCGATGGTCACCGTCTGTGCGTTCTGCGGCAAGGTGATGGGCGGCTGCAGCAGGTTGCCGTTGGCGTCCACCAGGTTGCCCTCGGCATTCAGTTGAAATTGGCCGGCGCGTGTGTACGCCAAAGCGCCGTTCGGCAGCTGGACCTGGAAGAAACCGCTGCCTTGAATGACCACGTCGAGCGGATTGTCGGTCTCCGAAAAATCGCCTTGCGTGAAGATGATTTCGTCGGAGGCCGCGCGGGTGCCCAATCCCAACTGCAGCCCCGTCGGCACAACCGATTGCTGGCTGGCCGAGGCGCCGGGCTGGACTACGTTCTGGTACAGCAGATCCTGAAATTGGGCGCGCCGGGATTTGAACCCGGCCGTGTTCGCGTTGGCCAGGTTGTTGGCGATGTTATCGACATTCATCTGCTGGGCGTTCATACCGCTGGCAGCACTGAAGAGAGCTCTGATCATTTCCGATTTCTCCTTTGGTTAAGCCCCGGCGCCCACTCGGGCCACGTCATCGAGGGCTTTCTTATTCATGTCCGTGGTGATTGAGATGGCTTTCTGCAGCATCTCGAACTGCCGCATCAGCCCAACCAATCGAACCGCGGATTCGGCCGGTGCGACATTCGAATTCTCAAGTTTGCCTTGCGCTACCGTCAGGTCGCCCGCCGGGATGGTCTTGACCTTCGGGTCGGTGACACCGAAGTAGCTGTTCCCCACCTTTTGCAGAACGGAACGGTCCTGAAAATCGACCAGCTCCAACTGGCCGAGGTCCTCTCCGTCTTGAGTCACCGAACCATCGGGCGCAACTTCGAGAGGCGCCTGCGACTGCGTCTGAATCGGCTGGCCGCCGGTAGTACGCACCGGGTATCCATCCTGCGTCATCAACACGCCGCTGGCAGAAATTTTGAACGATCCACTGCGGGTATAAAGGGGTCCGGAGGACCCGGATACCACGAAGAACCCTTTGCCGGACAAGCCGAGATCCAGAGGATTGCCGGTTGGCTGAAGAGTACCCTGAGTGAAATCCGTCCACTGCGCCTGGATTACCGGAAGCTTGGTGTCGGAGTCCCCTTCGACGCCCGAATCCTCACCGGTTGAAAACAGGCTATAGAATTCCCGATCGAGCTTGAATCCGCCGGTTGTCGAGTTGGCGAGATTATTCGCAACCAACTCCAGCGCTTCCATCCGCGCGTTAAGACCGCTTGCAGCCGTGATCGCAATCTGATCCATAAAGGTTGAACCGGCGTGAGAGCACGTACCCCGCCAAAACTCATGTTGTGCGGATTGTCTAGAATTTACTCCGCAAATCGCGATATGAAGAACAGGCCTCGACTGCGCGTTCGTCAGATTTCCGACGAACATCGGCGGAGACTCGACGGCTATCAAATTCCAACTGATTGAAAAGCGTCGCTGGGAAAGAGTGGACGCCAATGTGCATGGGGGGAGCAGTTAGCAATGACAGCTCCTGCGCAAATCATCCGGTCCGCAAGCATCTCGGTCGACGGATCGCGCGTACCGCGGACTCCGTCCGATGACACGCAGGAGATGTTGACCTCAGAAGACGATTCTTCTCACTCAGCCTCCGCGGAGAACGGCGCTTCAGAGGGTCATTCCAGTTTCGGCGCCATCTTGAGTCAATACTTCACCCCTCCCAGCAGTGGAGCTCGATCCAGTCAGAGCGATCGGGTGCAGACAGGCCAACAAAAGACGGACAACGTGGATTCGAATCGCGCGGCCGGTTCTGTGCAGCCGAGCGCGAAAGCTCCGATATCGAGAAGCGAAGCCAATTCGAGTGATTCCTTTTCTACTTCTCTTAAGACGGCTGTGTTGGCGTCCCGGACGCTTGCGGGAATCCCGAGCTCTCCGGATCATTCCAGCTTGGGGCCAGGTCACAGCGGCAGAGTGCAGGCCGATCGTTTTGAGGTAGCTGGGTTTTCGGCACGGACGCCGAGCACGGTACCCGCTCCAGATCATTCCAGCTTGAGCCGCGTTCAGAGCGGCCGGGTGCAGACCCGTCATCAAGAAACGTCGCGGACGCTTCCGGAAACTCCGAACTCACTGAGCGCGGTAGGTCACAGCGGCTTCAATTCGGATCTTCCTGAGGTAGCCGTAGCCGGATTGCCGGCACGGACGCCTCCGGCGATTCCGGACTCGCCGAGCACCACAACCGCTCCGCGGGCGGCGTTCCGGATCGTTCCAACCTGAGCACCGGTCAGCGCGGCTTCGATTCGGATCGTTTTGCGGTAGCCGGGTTGGGGTCGCGAACGGTTTCGCGAGAGCCAAGTTCGCCGGTCACGGCAACCGCTTCGTGGGGCGGTGCTCCGAAGTATTCCAGCTTGAGCACCGGTCAGAGCAGCTTCGATTCGGATCGTTTTGCGGTAGCCGGGTTGGGGTCGCGAACGGTTTCGCGAGAGCCAAGTTCGCCGGTCACGGCAACCGCTTCGTGGGGCGATGCTCCGAAGTATTCCAGCTTGAGCACCCCTCAGAGCGCCCGAATACAGGCCGGTCAACGGAAAACGGACAACGTCGCGGCAATTCCGAACTCACCTCCTGCAAAGTTCGCTCCTCCGAGTAGTGAGATTCGGTCCGGTCAGAGCGATGCGGGACAGGCAGGCCAACAAAAAACGGACGAAGCCGATTCGGATTTCCTTGAAGCGGCCGGGGCGCCGTCCCGTCCTTCTTCGGGAACTCCCAACTCACCGAACATAGTCAAGGCAGAGATCTCTTCAGACGCGGATATTTCCAACGCGCCCTCCAGCTCGAGTGACGATATGGCGATTCGAGGTCCCGGCGCAACGGAGCGTCCGGCTGCGGATCGCGAAGCTTCCTCTTTGCCGCTTTCCGATCGAACCGGTCTCCCGCCTGATTCGCTGAAGCCCGACGTGCTCACGCCTGAATTGTTAAAACCCGAATTGTTCAAATTTGGATCGCCTCAGCCAGTCGCGGACACACGGCCGACCCCGGCCCCCACGGGCATCGCCCAACCGGATGAGCCCGCGCAGCAGGATGAGAGCTCAGACGGGTCGTCGCTTTCGGGCCAGGCGCTTTCGGGCCAGGCGCTTTCCGGTCCAAGCGACTCGATTCCAGCGGATCAACCTGGGGCTGCGCTTGCTTTCGCGGTGCGGGTGACCCCTCCGGACAGTGCGCCGGCGGCTGAGAGTGGCGCTGCCGCCACGAATGGGCCGGAGATATCTTCAGGCCCGCAGGCATCGCCGCAAGCTTCTCAGAAGCAGACGCTCACGCCGGACGCGGTGGCGTCTTCAACCCAAACCCCCGGCGAAAAGAGCGAAGGCGAAAAGGGCGAAATGGACGGGCCCGGAGATCCGCTCGCGAAGACGAGCGTGACGCCGCTGCCCACGCAATTCATGAATCAAAGCGCCAGCCAAAGTGAGCCGGCAATCTCCGTGAGGAGCGAAGTGCGTCCCGCCCTCGCGCCCTCCCCCGCGCGCGTTGAGCCGGTTCCCGAACCGCCTGCCGCGCCGCCGGGCTCCCCTCGCGACTTTACCGTTCGAATTCCCGACGCCACGGACCGTGGAACGAATGTGCGCTTCGTGGAACGAGGCAGCGAGGTTCATGTCTCGGTCCGTACCGGAGATGCGGAGTTGGCGCAGATGCTCCGCGGCGGCTTGAGCGATCTTACCGGCCGGCTCCAGCACAACGGCATTCAAGCGGAGGTATGGCGTCCTGGCGCGGATTCGTCGCAGAGCGATTCACAGAACCAGACTCATTCGCAGAACCAGGACCCCAAGGGTTCCGGAGGGCGCCGAAACCAATCCGGAGCGCAGCGCGAAGGACAGGATCAACCCAGTGAGAACAAACCCCGGTGGGTAGAGGAGCTGGAAACGTCCATCTCCGAACCGGCTGCCCATGCAGGCTCGTGAGGAGAATCAGGAATCAATATGCAAATTCAAAGTTCAGACGCGGCATCGGATTTGATGACTCCGCTTCCCGCCGCGGCGACGAATTCCAACGCGGCAGGAAGCAATTCGCCGGTCACCGCCGGCTCCCTCAGCAGTACCGATGCGCTCGGGAACGAGAGCACGTTCCTGCAACTGCTGGTGGCCCAGATTCAGAATCAGGACCCGACCGCGCCGATGGACAGCTCAACGTTCCTCACGCAGTTAGCCGAATTCAGCCAGCTCGAGCAATTGATCGCCATTCAGCAGGACGTCTCGGAACTGGATCCATCGACAGCAGGCAGTACCAGCGCAACCCAGCCGGCGGGTTCCACAAGTTAATTTCGTTTATCAGGAAAAGGAGAACAACCATGTCATCGTATTCCATTGCACTTTCAGGATTGCTTGCCAACACCACCGCCTTGGATGTGGTCGGCAACAATCTTTCCAACATGAACACGCAAGGCTTTAAGGAGGACAACGTCCTGTTTGAGGATGCGTTCAACACGGCCAATGAGTCCCTACAAGTCGGCGCCGGAGTCGGCAGCACAATCACCAGCACCGACTTCACGCAAGGCACCATCCAATCCACCGGCCAACCGTACGATGCCGCGATTCAGGGCAACGGCTTCTTTGTCGTTCAGAGCCCCTCAGGCGACACCTCTTACACAAGGGACGGCAGCTTCAGCCTCAACTCGGCCGGAGATCTGGTGACCAGCAGCGGCGATCTGGTGCAGGGGTGGACGGCGTCGGGCGGCATCTTGAACGCCTCCGGCCCAACCTCCGCGATCTCGATCCCGTTGCTTACATCGACCCCTCCTTCGGCGACCGCGAACATGACCGTGACGGCCAACCTGGACGCATCCTCGCCGGTCGGCACCACGTTCTCCGCGCCCATTCAGGTTGTCGATTCTCTCGGCAACACGCAGACACTGACCGTCACCTTCTCAGAGACGGCCGCGAACAGCTGGAGTTACAACGTCACGATTCCCGGAGCGGATGTATCGGGCGGCGTTGCAGGAACACCGACATCGCTGGCCACGGGAAATTTGACGTTCAACGCCCAGGGTCAATTGACCGGTCCCGCCGCCAACGCCCCGGTCTCCGTGAAAACCGCGGGCGCATTGACGGACGGCGCCGCGGCCCTTAGTGTCAATTGGAATCTCTACGATTCCGGTGGCAACCCCCTGATCTCGCAGTATGCCGAAGCCTCCGCCACTACGGGCACCACGCAGGATGGAGTTCTGCCGGCAACCGCGACCGGCGTCACTTTGCAAAACGGAGGCGATGTCGTCGCCACTTACTCCAACGGCGAGCAAGTTACAGTCGCTCAACTCGCGGTTGCATCCATCGAGAACCCCGACACTCTGATTGCCGCGTCGAATAATAACTTCACCCTGGGGACCGATACAATCACACCGTCGGTGGGAACCGCTGGAACCGGCGAACGCGGCACCATCGTGGGCGAATCGCTCGAATCCTCCAACGTCGACATGGCCACTGAGTTCACCAATCTGATCGTCTACCAGCGAGGGTACGAGGCAGGTTCAAAAATCATCTCGACGCAGAGCCAGATGGATCAGATGCTTCTGCAAATCCAACCGTAATCAAAACCAGATAGGGGATTTCTTTTTGACAACCGCAGAAAATCTTGCGCGTTTTGCGACGCTGTCTTTGCCTGTCGAATCCGAGTTGGGCCGGTGCACCATGTCCGTACGCGAGATCCTCTCCCTCGCTCCGGGCAGTCTCATCAGGTTGTCCCGTCCCGTGGGCTCACCAGTGGACCTGTACGTTGGTGGAGCCCGGTTCAGCTCGGGGGAGATCGTGAAGGCAGGCGATTGCATGGCCGTGCGGATTAGCTTCGAAAAGCAGCGGATCTAACGAGGAAATCGAATGGAAGCATTGCAACAGCTCTGGGTCGTCGTCGTTGTTCTGGGGGTCTTGTGCGGGGGGCTCTGGCTGCTGAAGCGGAAGGGCTGGGCCCAGACCGCGCTGCGGCGCACAGGAGACGATGGCCGGCCCAGGCTCGAGATCCTGGATCGGCTGCCCTTGACGCCGCAGCACTCCCTGCACCTGGTCCGTTGGGCGGATCGGACCTTGTTGATCGGGCTATCTCCCAGCGGTTGCAACCTGCTTGAAAGTAACCCGAGCGGAGTTGTTTCCGCGGGCGCGCGGGACCGCTAAGGACACACTGAAAATCATGCTGCGAAATCTTTTTACCGGAGTCCTCTTCGGTTCCGTCGGGCTGGCCGCGCGGGCGTCCAGTTCGCCGCTCTCCGATCTGGGCGTGAAGAGCACTGGTACGACTCTCAGTCTGCCCATGCAGATCGCGCTATCGCTGACGCTGATGGTGCTGCTGCCGGCCGCGTTGATGTCCATCACGCCATTTCTCCGAATCACCATCGTGCTGCATTTTCTTCGACAGGCGCTGGGGACGCAGACGACGCCATCCAACCAGGTGCTGGTGGGCCTGGCGATGTTTCTTTCTCTCTTGATCCTTCAGCCCGTGGCCACCGAAATCTACCACAGCGCGTGGGAGCCGATGGATCAAGGCAAACTTACAGCCGGCCAAGCCTTCGACGAGGGATCGAAGCCGCTCAAGACGTTCCTGGCCCGCTTTGCCCGCGAGAAAGACATCCAGTTGTTCGTCGAAGTGGCCAAAGCTCCCCCGCCCCGAAACGTCTCCGATCTGGGTTTACAGGTTTTGATTCCCGCCTATATTCTGTCTGAGCTAAAAACGGGATTTCAGATCGGCGCGCTGCTGTTCTTGCCGTTCCTGGTTATCGACCTGGTGGTAGCGTCCGTGACTCTGTCGATTGGGATGGTGCAATTGCCGCCGGTGATGATCTCCGCACCATTCAAGATTCTTTTGTTCGTGCTGGTGGACGGCTGGAATCTGGTGGTCGGCTCGCTCGTCAAATCTTTTTATTAATTGCGAAAAGGAAAGCACCTATATGACTCCTGAATCTGTGGTTCACATTATTCGCGGAGCGCTGATTGCGGCTTTTAACGTGAGCGCCCCACTCCTGCTGATCGGATTCGGGGTGGGCGTCGTGATGAATCTGATTCAAGTGGCAACCTCGCTTCAGGATTCGGCGTTCAGCACGTTCCCGCGCTTAGCCGCGTTTCTGACCGGTTTTATCGTTCTGATGCCGTGGATGCTGAAGCAGTTGGTCGGCTATACCGTGGGGGTCTTCGCGGATATCGCCAAGTATGGGCATTGACTTTACGGGCGCTGGTCTAAAGATCGATGCCGGAACTCTGTACGCATTTCTGCTGGCACTGGCGCGCGTCTCCGGCATCTTCATTTTTGTTCCTTTGCCCGGAATCAAGGCGGGTCCGGAACCCGCGCGCGCCGTTCTCGCCGTGAGCCTGACCTTAGCGCTCGCTTCACGCTGGCCTGTGGTGGATGCATCGTCGGTGAACATCCTGTTGATGACGGGATGGATTCTCGCCGAAGCCACCCTGGGAATTGCCGTCGGGCTCGCGGTGGCGTTCCTTGCCGAAGGCTTCCAGATCGGAGCCCAGATCGTCAGCTTGCAAGCCGGCTACAGCTTTGCAACCACGATCGATCCGAATTCGGGAGCCGATTCAGCGGTTCTGCTCACGATTGCGCAGCTTGCGGCTGGTCTTCTCTTTTTCGCCACCGGCCTCGACCGCCAGGTGCTCTTGGCAATCGCACAGAGTTTTTCCTCCCAAGTGCCGGGCCATCTTGCGATCTCGTCATCCATGGTCAACCGGCTGATTCAGACGGGAGGCTCCATCTTCGCCACGGGCCTGCGTTTGGTTCTACCGCTGCTGTCGCTGCTCATCATGGTGGAGATTTCCATGGCTCTGCTGGCTCGTCTCAACTCGCAGCTGCACCTCATGATGCTCGCTCGTCCGATCAAGATGCTGCTGGCGCTGGCGCTCTTCGCCTGGCTGCTCCTGATTTTTCCCCAGGTTTTCGGACAATCCGCGGGACAGACGATGCAGCTGGTTCGAGCTTTGCTCGCACCGTGAGTTCGAGCGTCCCCTAAGTTTTAAAGTCATGGCGGATTCCAGTAAAACCGAAAAACCTACCGGCCGGCGCCTCGAAAGGGCCCGGAAAGAGGGGCAATTCGCCTCTTCGCGCGAACTGGTGGCGGCGGGCCAGTTTTTGGTTTTTCTCTCCATCCTACAGGCGTGGTTTCCCGGTTGGCTTTCCAACATGAAGGCAGTGGTGGGCCAATCCCTGGTCGGAGCATTTCATGCCGACCTGAATTTGACCACTCTTCCGGGGATCATTTGGTCATTAATACAGCGAGCCATCGTTCCGCTCTCGGTACTGGCGGCCTTGACGTTCGCCGCCACTCTGGGCCTGCATTTGGCGATCACGCAGATGGGGCTGAGTCTGCAGAAGCTGACTCCCGATTTCACCCGCCTCAACCCGGCGACCAAAATCAAGCAAATGTCGCGCCAGGCTCCCAGCGCCGTCCTGCAGGCCGTACTGATGCTGGTTGTGTTCGGCGCCACCATTTACCTTATCGCGAAGCAGAACGCGGAGCTGTTCCTGTCCCTGCCGTTCACGAACTTGGCCATCGGTCTTCAGAAGGTGGGGGACGCGATGAAGGACCTGATGTGGAAGGCGGCCGCTGTCTTTCTCGTATTCGGCGTGTTCGATCTTATCCGGCAGCGGCGGCGCTTCATGAAAGACCTGCGCATGACCAAGCACGAAATCAAACAGGAGCACAAGGAGGCGGAAGGAAGTCCCCAGGTCAAGAGCAAGATTCGCAGACTGCGCAGGGATCTGGCTCGCCGCCGTATGATGGCCGAGGTGCGAACCGCTACGGCCGTGGTGGTGAATCCCACGCACTACGCCGTCGCCTTGCGCTACGGGTTCGGCTCATCGGCCACGCCGATGGTGGTGGCGAAGGGCAAGAACTACGTGGCCCTGCGCATTCGCGAGATTGCCCGGGAGAGCGGCGTGCCGCTGGTGGAAAATCCGCTGCTCGCGCAGGCTTTGTACAAATCGGTGGATGTTGGCCGTGAGATCCCGCCGCATCTGTATCGCGCCGTCGCCGAGGTGCTGGCCTATATCTACAAGCTGACCCGGACGCGCAGTCAGGGACCTCCTAAGAATTGGCTCTAAATTGCGCCCATTCTAGCGATATGGAAATACGCACCTATGGGTGTTCGCTCAGCTATCCGGGTCATCTTCGCGGGAGCAGACTCTGAAGTGCCTGGAGCGGCTGCCCACGCTTTCTCCCATGACCACGCAGTTGCTGGCCAGGCTGGCGCGGCGCAATTGCGACATCATCGAGCTGACGGCGGTGGTGGAGAAAGACGCGGTGCTGTCGGCCCAGATCCTGCGGCTGGCCAATTCCGCGGTCTTTGGCCGGTCGCAGCCGATCAGCTCAGTGAAACATGCCATCGCCATGGTGGGAGTCGGAGCCATGCGGAAGTTCGCCCTGGGTGCGTCGATCTCCAACCTCTTTTCCCGGTTCCGGACCGCGCCCAGTTTTTCAATGGCGCGCTTTAACCTCCATTCCGTGGCAACCGGAATCCTGGTCGAACTGATTTCGGATGAAATCGAGTTTGAAGACAGCAACGGGGCTTTTATCGCGGGTCTGTTGCACGATGTGGGCAAATTGCTGATCGCAGTCAGCATGCCCCAACAGTATGAAGAGATCCTCGCGGTGGTCGCGGTCAGTGGCGCTCCATTGATCGACTGCGAGCGCGACATCCTCGGAACCGATCATGCCGAGTTATCCGGATTGGCGATTTCGCGCTGGGAACTGACGGAAGCCATCCGCTGGGCTGCGTTCTACCATCACCAGCCGGAGAGCGCCGTCGATGTGGAACATACCGGGCCCGGAAAGCTCAGTTTGAGCCTGGCGGTGCATCAGGCGGATGCGTTCATCAATGGCCTGGGAATGTCTGTGCTTCCCCCTCAGCCGGTGCGCGGCGAAGCCCCGTCCCTGGAGTTCCCCGGCTTCGAGTTCCCGGCGGAGCGCGTGAACAAGCGGCTTGAACTGGAACTGAAGAACCTCGGAGACTTCTTCCGCTAGTGGGTGAGGGCCGGGATGTCCCAGTTTTGGATGTCCGGGTCTTGAACGTCTAATTCCCGAATATCCAGCGCCGGAAGCAGCCGATTCAAAATCTCGGAGACGTAATTCTGCGTCTCTTGTATCTTCGGAACTCCGCCCGCTGCATCCACCCGGGCCGGTCCGGCATTATACGCGCTCAGCGCCTGAGAAAGATCGCCATGATAGCGATCCAGCAGTTGTTTGAGGAGTTTGCTGCCGGCCTCCAGGCTTTCCTGCGCGCTGAAGGGATTCTGTACTTGAAGCTGGACCTGCGTTGCCGGCATGAGCTGCATCAGGCCCTCGGCTCCCTTTGGCGAAACGGCGCACGGCCGAAAGCCGGACTCTTGACGCGCCACTTCGCGCACCAGCAGCGGATCGACGTTCTCGTGCCGTGCCGCCACGTCGATCAGGCGGACCATCTCCGGCTGCGAGATGGCATCGCAAATTGCCGCCGCAAAAGGGACCGCGTTCGATGAGCTTTGCACCGGACCCGCAGCTTCCACCTGCCGGCGTACCGAGGCGCGCTGGCTGGCGAGAGACTCCGCCATCGCCGCGCGCACCCGCTCGGCCTGCGTTTGCGGGGTCTGCGTCAAAGGGGCCTGCATCAAAAAAGCAGCGATCCACCAGATCATAGTCTTTCATCGACACTGGCCTCGCTTCGCTTTACACTGTCAAAACTTACTCAGGAAGCGTCAGGAATTGGGCGACTCTACGGAATCGAGTCGATGAATTCGCTTGAACGACAACGGCTTAGATTGGCCCCTGAGATGCCTTGTCTCTGCGGGAGACTAGCATACATGGCGTCCGCGTTTTTGGGAACTGCGTCGGGGGCAGTCACTACACCACTCGGTGAGTCCAACCAGCCCGAACCTCAACCATCTCAGTCTCCGTCACCTCAACCCAGGTCTGTACCTTTCAATCGGGCCGCGGCAAAATCGCTGGATGTGTGGATGCTCGCCGGCGTCGTGATCGCGATCGCGGGGACGATCGCCGGCATCAAGTCAACCGGAGTCAACCTCACCTATTTTTTCCAGCCCGCGGGAGCGTTGATTGTAGTGGGAGGAACGTTGGGAATCGCGCTGATCACCACCCCGCAAAGCTCCTTGCGCCATTCCGCCCGCCGGGTGATGGGGATTCTCCGGTCTGAGATTACAAATCGCGAGGCTCTCATCGAAGAGATTGTTGCGTACGCCAAACTGGCCCGCATAAAAGGCCTGGTGAGCATCGATCCTATGATGGACGGCGCGAGCCATGGCTTTCTCCGCGACACGATTAAGCTGGCCATGGACGTCGCCAACCGGGAGGAGCTACAGGCCACCCTTGAGACCAAGATCCGGCTGCGCGAGAGACAGGGTGAAGCGGACGCCAAAGTTCTGGAGGTCGCCGGAGGATTCGCGCCCACCATTGGCGTACTGGGAACGGTGGTCGGATTGATCCAAATTCTGCACCAGTTTTCCAATCTGTCGGCTGTGGCGCTCGGGATTGGGACCGCGTTCGTTTCCACGGTCTATGGTTTGGCGCTGGCAAATCTGGTGCTGCTGCCGGCCGCACACCGGATTCGCGCCAGCGTGGCCGAGACATTTGAGCTTGAGGAAATGATGGTCGAAGGCGGCCTGTGCCTGTTTGACGGGATTCATCCTTCCCTGGTCCGCGAGCGCCTGAATAACTTTTTGCGCGCGGCTTCCGGCGCATGAAACCGAAATATCTTCAAGCCGACACGGCTGGCCGCGACCGGTGGATGATCAGCTACCTGGACGTGCTCACAATTCTTCTGATCCTTTTCGTTGCTGTGGCCGCCAAGAGCCTGGAGACCGTGAAGACCGAGCCGGCGGCGATTCCGCCTAAACCTATCGAAATTGTCCTGGCCAAGCCGGACCCGAAGCCGCTGCGCAGCGGGATTGAGGACAAGCTCGAACACGACGGTCTGGACGTGCATGCGGAGGCGCGCGGCCTGGTGATCAGTCTTCCTCAAGCCGTCCTGTTTCCGCAGGGTGAGGCCCAGATCAACGCCACCGCTCTCCCGATGGTCGGCAAAATAGCGGATGTGCTCCGAGAAATTCCGAATAAAATCAATCTGGCCGGGCACGCGGACCCGATTCCAATTCACAATCGCCTCTTCAAGAACAATTGGGAATTGGCGGCTGCCCGCAGCCTGAGCCTTCTCAATCTGCTCACCACTCGCTACGGAATCGCGGAATCGCGCTTCTCCGTCGCGAGCTATGGCTCCAACGAGCCCAGGAATCCCAACGATACTCCGGACGGCCGGGCCAGCAATCGGCGAGTCGAAATTCTTATCCTCGACGAGCCGCCGGCTCCGCCTTCCGGCGAATAATTACGTGGCGTCATCGGCTCGGCATGTGTGCGCGAAGATAAATGACATGGCGACCGATCCTTCCACGCCGGCAAGCGAATCTCTCGACCCCGCCGACTGGACCCCCTTCCGAAATCAAGCTCACCAAATGCTCGACGATGCCCTGGATTACGTCGAGCACATTCGCGAGCGTCCCGTCTGGCAGCCCATCCCCGCCGAGGTACGGGCTCACTTTCGCGAGCCGGTGCCCGGCGCGCCCTCCGATCTCACCGAAGTTCACGGCCAATTCATGAGCGACATCCTGCCCTACGCCACCGGCAATACGCACCCCGGCTTTATGGGATGGGTGCATGGCGGAGGAACTCCAGCCGGAATATTGGCCGAGATGCTGGCCGCCAGTCTCAACGCGAATCTCGGCGGACGCGACCACATCCCCATCGAAGTGGAGCGCCAGATTGTCCGCTGGATGCAGGCGATCTTCGGCTTTCCCGAAAACGCCACCGGTTTATTTGTAACCGGTACTTCGATGGCGAATTTCATCGGCGTGCTGATCGCCCGCGACGTGGCCTTGGGCTTCGAAGTGCGTTGCGCGGGCGTCGCCGCGAGCTCCCGCAAGTTGACCGCCTACGCCTCGGCGGCCGTGCACACCTGCGTTGCCCGGGCCATGGATTTCTCCGGAATTGGAAGCGATGCTCTTCGTCTGATTCCGGCGCGTCCCGGCCGGGGGATGGATCTGGCGGAATTGGAAAAGGCCATCGCGGCAGACCGCCGCGCCGGATTTACGCCGTTCCTTCTGGTGGGCACGGCCGGAACCGTGGATACCGGCGCCATTGACGACCTCAGCGCGCTGGCCGATCTTTCACGCCGCGAGCATCTCTGGTTCCATGTCGATGGAGCCTGCGGAGCGCTGGCGGTGCTGGCGCCCGATCTTGCTCCCCGTCTGCGGGGAATCGAGCGCGCCGATTCGCTGGCGTTCGACTTTCACAAATGGGGCCAGGTTCCTTATGACGCGGGCTTCATCCTGGTGCGCGACGGCCTGCTGCACCGCAAAACCTTCGCCACCTCCGCTGCGTACCTGCGCCGCGAAGAGTGGGGACTGGCGGGCGGCTCACCTTGGCCATGCGACTTTGGACCCGATCTCTCCCGTGGCTTTCGTGCATTGAAGACGTGGTTCACGCTGAAGGTTTACGGCGCCGATGCCCTGGGAGCCGCGATCTCGCGGACCTGCGCTCTGGCGCGCTATCTGGAGAGCCGCATCAAGGAAACGCCGGAACTGGAGCTGCTGGCGCCGGTAGAGCTGAACATTGTATGTTTCCGATATCGCGCCGGCGACGACGCTCATCGTGTCAACGCCCGGATCGTCGCCGATCTTCATGAAGCCGGAGATGTGGCTCCGTCGACCACGGTCATCGACGGCCGCCTGGCGATTCGCGCCGCCATTGTGAATCACCGCACCGGCCGGGCCGAGATCGATACGCTGATTGAACGCGTTCTCGCGGCGGGTCGCGCAATCGAGCAGAGTGCGCGGCGGAGCCGTCAGAGCCAGGCGGCGGAAGCCGAGGATTGGACGCCGCGGAGGGTCAGGGAATCCAGGCTACGGGAACTGGAGGCGCAGATCGCGGCCAAGCAGATCGCGGCCAAGCAGATCGACGCCAAGCAGATCGACGCCAAGATGGACGCGGACTCCGCCGCGATCCCTTTGCGGTTTGAGCGCGCCTGCCTGTTGGCCGAAGTCGGCCGCACCGCCGAAGCCAGAGACGCTTATCTCGACATACTTTCGCGAGAGCCGTCGCACCGGTTGGCATTGAACAACCTGGGTACGCTGCTTTATGAAACGGGATATCGCACCGCTGCGCGCACTGCCTACGCCGAAGCTGTGGCCAGGCACCCTGGGGACGCGATGAGCCGCGTCAATTTGGCAAATGCTGCTGCGCTGATACGCAGGACGCGTTTAGCGGAGGCGCGCGAGCATTATGAGACGGCTCTGCGCTTCGAGCCGGATCATGCCGGGGCGCATCAGGGCCTCGCCGCCATCCTCGCGGAGTCCGGCGATCAAGCCGGCGCCGCCCGCCATTGGCAAATGGGTTTCGAGAACCGGTCCATCGTAGCTTTGCCTTACCGAGGGGAGCGGGCGCCGGTCTCGCTGCTGCTGCTGGCCGCCTCCGCGGGCGCCAACATTCCCATGCGCCATTTTCTGGACGATCGGATCTTTCAGACATTTATTGTTTTCGTGGAGTTTTACAATCCCGCCACTCCGCTTCCACCGCACCGGATCGTCTTCAATGCAATCGGCGACGCGGATCTCGCGGCTCCGGCGCTGGCCGCGGCCCAATCCGTGCTGGCTCTGACAACGGCGCCGGTGATCAATGCGCCCGGCATTGTCGCGCCAACCGGACGCAGCGACAACGCGCAGCGCCTCTCCGGCATTCCTGGAGTGATCACGCCAGAGACCGTCACGCTACCGCGCGCACTGCTGGCCGCTCCCAACGCCGCCGCAACGCTGCTCCGTCACGGCTTCGAATTCCCCCTTCTGATCCGGACTCCCGGCTTCCACACCGGGCGTCACTTCCTTCGGGTCGAGACCATCGCGGAGTTGCCCGAGGCGCTGGCCCAACTTCCCGGCGAGCATTTGACGGTGATCCAATACCTCGACGCGCGCGGGGCGGATGGCAAAGTGCGCAAGTATCGCGTGATGATGATTGACGGCGAGCTCTACCCTTTGCATGTCGCCATTTCCAGCCATTGGAAAATTCACTACTTCACCGCGGAAATGGCGGATAGTCCCGAACACCGCGCCGAAGACGCGGAGTTTCTCGAAAACATGGCGGCTGTGCTGGGAGCACGCGCCACCTTGGCTCTGGCCAAGATTCAATCCCGGCTCGGGCTGGACTATGCGGGGATCGACTTCGGATTGAACGCCAAGCGGCGAGATTCTGTTCTTCGAGGCCAACGCCACGATGGTGGTCAATCCACCGGAGCCGGATGAGAAATGGACCTACCGGCGGCCCGCGGTCGAGCGAATCTATGCGGCCGTGCGGCGCATGTTGACTGCCCGCGCGGCCGTCCCCAACTGAGCCGATCCGTCCTCGACCGTATTTAGCCGAATGACTACAGGCGGTCACTCGCCGCGGAGGGTCCCCGGCTGAATCCATTGGTTGCGAACCGGGTCGACGGAAGGACGAAATTGGCGGGACTCGTGCACTTAGGAGAGAGGTCGCCCGAAGCCCGTTTTGGCTTTGTCGCTCGACGGAGGTTGGAACATGTTTTCGCGATACCACAATCCTGCCCGTTCAGAGGATGCCGCTGGGACGGATGTCGTCACTGAGGTTCGGCGAGAAGCGGCTCTGCTCAAGACCGGGGCTCTCCAGAACGCAATCCTGAACAGCGCCAATTTCTCCAGCATCGCCACCGACGAGAAGGGCGTCATTCAGTTATTCAACGTCGGCGCGGAGCGTATGCTGGGCTATACGGCCGTCGAGGTGGTGGATAAGATCACTCCCGCCGACATTTCCGATCCCCAGGAAGTGGTCGCGCGAGCCAAAGCCTTGAGCCTGGAGCTGGCGACCCCGATCACGCCCGGCTTCGAGGCGCTGGTTTTCAAGGCCTCGCGCGGCATCGAAGACATCTACGAGCTGACGTACATCCGTAAAGATGGCAGCCGCTTTCCGGCAGTCGTATCGGTCACCGCGCTGCGCGACGCTCAAGATGGCATCATCGGCTACCTGTTGATCGGCACCGACAATACCGCGCGTAAGCAGGCGGAAGAGGCGCTGCTCAAGGCCGGCGCCTTGCAGAACGCGATTTTCAACAGCGCCAATTTCTCCAGCATCGCCACCGACGAGAAAGGCGTCATTCAGTTATTCAATGTCGGCGCCGAGCGCATGCTCGGCTATACGGCCATCGAGGTGGTGGATAAGATCACCCCCGCCGACATTTCCGATCCCCAGGAAGTGGTCGCTCGCGCCAAAGCCTTGAGCCTGGAGCTGGCGACCCCGATTACGCCAGGCTTCGAGGCGCTGGTTTTCAAGGCCTCGCGCGGCATCGAAGACATCTATGAGCTGACTTACATCCGTAAAGATGGCAGCCGCTTTCCGGCGGTCGTCTCGGTCACGGCGCTCCGCGACGCTCAAGATGGCATCATCGGCTACCTGTTGATCGGCACCGACAATACCGCGCGCAAGCAGGCGGAAGAGGCGCTGCTCAAGGCCGGCGCCTTGCAGAACGCGATTTTTAACAGCGAAAATTTCTCCAGCATCGCCACCGACGAAAAAGGCGTCATTCAGTTATTCAACGTCGGCGCCGAGCGCATGCTGGGCTATACGGCCATCGAGGTGGTGGATAAGATCACTCCCGCCGACATTTCCGATCCCCAGGAAGTGATCGCGCGCGCCAAGGCGTTGAGCCTGGAGCTGGCGACTCCGATCACGCCGGGGTTCGACGCCTTGGCCTTCAAGGCCTCGCGCGGCATCGAAGACATTTACGAATTGACGTACTTCCGCAAGGACGGGAGCCGTTTTCCGGCGGTCGTGTCGGTCACCGCGCTCCGCGACCCTCAGGGCGGAATCATCGGCTACCTGTTGATCGGCACCGACAATACCGCGCGCAAGCAGGTGGAAGCCGAACAGATGCTGCTCGATCAGCGCCTGCGCGACCAGCAGTTCTATACGCGCTCTCTCATCGAATCCAACATTGACGCGTTGATGACCACCGATCCGCGCGGGATCATCACCGACGTCAATCACCAGATGGAAGCGCTCACCGGTTGCACGCGTGACGAGCTCATCGGCGCGCCTTTCAAGGGTTATTTTACCGATCCGGAGCGGGCCGATGCGGGCATCAAGCAGGTGCTGAGCGGAAGCAAAGTCACCGACTATGAACTGACCGCGCGCGCACGGGATGGCAAGGAAACGGTGGTCTCCTACAACGCCACCACCTTCCACGATCGCGACCGGAAGCTTCAGGGCGTATTCGCCGCGGCGCGCGACGTCACGGAACGCAAGCGCTTTGAGCGAGCGTTGCAGGAAAATAACGTCGAACTGGAGAGAGCCAAGGCGGCGGCGGAAAAGGCCAACCTCGCGAAATCGGATTTCCTTTCCAGCATGAGCCATGAACTCCGCTCGCCGCTCAATGCGATCCTCGGTTTCGCCCAGCTCATCAACTCCGATTCTCCGCCGCCAACGCCCTCCCAGACGGCCAGCATCGACCAGATTCTCCACGCAGGATGGTATTTGCTCGAGCTAATCAATGAAATTTTGGATCTCGCGCAGATCGAGTCCGGCAAACTGGCGCTGTCCAGTGAACCCACTTCGCTGTCCGAAGTCATGCTCGAATGCCAGGCCATGATCGAGCCGCAGGCACAGAAACGCGGCATTAAAATGACATTTCCCGACTCCGGCATCCCCTCCTTCGTGCATGCCGATCGGACCCGTTTGAAGCAGGTTCTCATCAATCTTCTTTCGAACGCAATCAAATACAACCAGACCAACGGAACGGTTGCCGTGGACTGCACCATGATCACCCCGGAGCGCATTCGCATTAGCGTTCGGGACACCGGCGCGGGCCTGCCTCCGGATATGCTGCGTGCAGCTCTTTCAGCCGTTCAACCGCCTGGGACAGGAGCGGAGCGCGGAGGAAGGCACGGGCATCGGCCTGGTGATGAGCAAGCGGCTGGTTGAACTGATGGGAGGCTTGATCGGCGTGGAAAGCACCGTCGGCTTGGGAAGCGTGTTCTGGTTCGAACTGAACTCGGCTACTGAATCGCAACTCGACGAAGCTGACCCCGCGCAGCCCCCGGCGATTGCACAAGCGCAGGTGCGGGACGGCGCGCCGCTGCGCACCCTGCTCTACGTGGAAGACAACCCGGCGAACCTGAAGCTGATTGAGCAGTTGATCGCACGCCGCTCCGATATCCGCCTGCTGAGCGCCAGAGACGGAAGTCTGGGCATCCAGCTTGCCCGCACCCATCAACCGGACGTGATCCTCATGGATATCAATCTTCCCGGCATCAGCGGCATCGAAGCCCTCAAGATCCTTCGCCAAGACCCGTCGACCGCGCACATTCCTGTGGTTGCCCTCAGTGCCAATGCGATGCCTCGCGACGTAGAAAAGGGCCTGCAAGCCGGCTTCTTCCGGTATCTCACCAAACCGATTAAGGTCACCGAGTTCATGGACACGCTGGACGTAGCGCTGAAATTCGCGGCACAAGAGGTCGTTGTGAGCAAATAACTCCAGACGAAGCCATGGTCAGCTTAGCCGATATTCTGAATGCCAAAATCCTGGTGGTTGACGATAAGGAAGCCAACGTCCGGTTGCTGGAGGGGATGCTGCGCGTCGCCGGCTATACCGCCGTCCATTCCACCACCGATCCACGCGAGGTCTGCGAACTTCACCGCAAGAATCGCTACGACCTTATTTTGCTCGATCTCCAGATGCCTGGAATGGACGGATTCCAGGTGATGGAAGGTCTGAAAGAAATCGAAGCGGACGGGTATCTGCCGGTCCTGGTGATCACGGCCCAGCCGGACCACAAGCTGCGCGCACTCGAGGCCGGAGCCAAGGATTTCGTCAGCAAGCCGTTCGATCTGGCCGAACTCCGGGCGCGCGTCCATAACATTCTGGAAGTGCGACTGCTGCACCTGGAAACGAAGAACTACAGCAACGCACTGGAGGAGACGGTTCGGGAACTGGAAGCAAGCCGCGAGGTCATCCGTCTGAAGACCCTGGAAGAGCAAAAAAAGAGCGAACAGGAATTCGCATTGGCGCAGGAGACTCAGGAAAGTCTGCCTCCCTCGCGTGCGTGCCGCAGTTTGAAAATTTCAGGATCCACGCTTTTAACCACCCCACCCGTTATGTGGGAGGCGATTTTTACGATTTTCTGCAACTGACTTCGGGGGAATGGATGGGGGTTCTGGCGGATGTCTCCGGCAAGGGAATATCCGCGGCGCTGTTAAGTTCGATGGTGCTGGGAGCCCTCAGCATGGAATTCCGTTCCGGCACTCCAGCCGCACGAAGTCTTGAACCGGGTCAACCAGCTCCTGTGCGAAAAATCCCTTCCCTTCCAGTTCGTCACGCTTTTTCTCTTTTCGTTGAGCCCGGATGGCGCGGGGCAATTCATCAGCGCGGGACATAATCCAGCCTATCTGTTCCGCTCCGCTACGGGAAAAATTGAAAAGCTGGTCTCCGATCTCTTTCCCCTCGGGATGTTCGATTTCGCCTCCTATCAGTCCCGCCCGCTTCATCTCTGCACAGGAGATATTTTGGTGGTGTATTCCGACGGACTGACGGACGCGGAAAATCCGCAGGAAGAGATGTTCGGATCGGAAAGAGTGCTGGAAATCATTCGGCAGGACGCCCCCTCGGGAAGTGGCGCGCTTGTGGCGAAGCTCTTGAAGGGCATTCATGAATTCACGCAAGGCATGCAGCAAACCGACGACATCACCTTCGTGGTGGTCGAGAAATTGTAGTGGACTGCGCCTCCGCCGCCTGTAGACCTCCCCGGCTGGGGTTATGCTTTGACCTGATCTGGTCAGGTGACCGCATACGGTTATCGGCCAGACCGCCTCTCACGGCGCGCACCCGTGGTTTTTAGCCGTTTTGGCGGCAGCCGCGTGAGTATATTCGTCCCGGAGCGTTCGGTGCTTCGCATGCCCTAAAGAGAGAGTGATCGAAGCCGTTTCAAAGGAGAAATTATGAAGATGCTCAGGCCCAGCTTGGCGTTGCTGGCGGTAGCCGTTGTCGGTACTTTGGCAGGATGCTCAACAACGTCCACGAAGGCGCCCGATGTCGCCGACAGCCTCCGCACTTCGCTCGATCAGGCCGGACTCAAAGACGTCTCCGCCAGTCAGGATCGGGACAAGGGCGTCGTGACCCTGACCGGACACGTCGCGGCAGACGGTGACAAGGCACAGGCTGAATCCATCGCCAGGTCTATTGCGGGAGCCGAAGTCGTGTCGAACCAGATTGCGGTGGTTCCGCCGGGGGCCGAGAACGAGGCCAAGGCGATCAACTCGGACCTGGATAAGGGTATCGAGAGCAACCTGGATGCGGCTCTCGTCGAGAACAAGCTTCATGACAGTGTGAAATACGAGGTTAAGAATAATGTCGTCACGCTGACTGGCGAGGTGGACTCTCAATCCAAGCGCGCGCGGGCCCAGAACGTCGCGTCAGCCGTTCTAAACGTCCAGCAAGTGGTGAACGAATTGCAAGTAAAGAAGCAGAAGGCCAGTTCGTCGAATTAAAAGGTTAGCTGAGCAAGTTGAAAGAGATCGGTGTATAAGCCATATGACAAAGACTGAATTGAATGCGTTCCGAAAGGCCTTGGAGAACAGACAGGCTGAATTGGTAAACGGAAACAGGAACCGCGAAGCTCTTGCTATAGAGACGAGCCCCGATGAGCTGGACCGGATTCAGCACAGCCAGGAGCGCGAGTTGGCCATCGGCAACCTGGATCGTAACTCCACGCTGCTGCGTGAAGTGCGAGCCGCCCTTGGGCGCATTGAGGCGGCCAGGTTTGGAATCTGCGTCGGCTGCGAGGAGCCAATCAATCCGAGACGCCTGGCGGCCGTCCCGTGGGCTTCCTCCTGTATCGTATGCCAGGAGGCCGAGGATCGCGAGCGGGGAACGCCCTGGAGCGATGTCGAAATGCCTCTGGTCCTGGCGGCGTGAGCGCGACCCAAAGGGGCCTTGCTCGCGCCGGCAAACGAATTCATGCATAGGATTGCTCCCGGTGGGCATTAGAGGAAAGTATGCTTTGGACAATTGTTGCTCTTCTCGTGATTTTATGGGCTTTGGGGTTCGCCTTTAGTATCGGCGGAGGCCTGATCCATATCCTGCTGGTCGTGGCCTTGGTCCTCTTCGTAGTCAATTTAGTGAGCAGCCGCCGAGGCACAGTCTAGACGCCGCAATTTACCGATGCGGATGGCGGCCTTTGGCCGGAAGACCAGATATCGTCACCCGTCGGGCGGGCCTCAGGTTGGGTCGACCCTCACGCTATGGCGTTGCCGGTCTTGATTTCCCGATTCCGCTCCCGATAAATCCCACGGAGTGAACCGGATGGGGCCGCGAGCCCCCGGATGCGAACGGCCGCGGTTAAATGATCTTCCTCGTCAGCGAAGTTGGTGCTACACGTGCTTTCGGGAGCAGGTGTACGTGCGAAGACTCACACGCGAATAGGAAAGGAGATTGAAGATGTCTGAACAAAACGCAGTCGTAGCGATTTACGGCACGCATGTCGAAGCCGAGGAAGCCGTGAAGAAGCTTCAGCGCGCCGGAATCGATATGCGCACCTTGTCCATCGTGGGCAAGGATACTCATACCGATGAAAATGCCGTGGGGTATTACAACACTGGCGACCGGATGAAGTACTGGGGCAAGATGGGCGCCTTTTGGGGAGGCTTTTGGGGGTTGTTGTTCGGGTCGGCTTTCTTTGCCATTCCGGGCATCGGTCCGGTGCTGGTGGCCGGCCCCTTGGTCGCGTGGATCGTGGGAGCGCTTGAAGGCGCCGTCGTAGTCGGCGGGTTGAGCGCAATCGGTGCGGGACTCTATTCTCTCGGTATTCCGAAAGATAGCATCGTTCAGTACGATCTGGCGCTCAAGACAGACAAGTTTTTGCTGGTGGTGCATGACGTCGCTCCGGAAGTCGAAAAGGCGAGAGACATTCTTGAAACCACTCGGCCGATCAGCGTGACGTTGCACTCGACCCACGCAGTTGAAGCCGGCGTGAGGTAGCGATCATGCTGAGAAATGCCAAGGAACTTCAAGGATTGACGATCCGGGCGAGGGATGGCGAACTTGGATCGGTAGAGCAGTTCTATTTTGACGATGATACTTGGGCCATCCGTTACCTCGTGGTAAACACTGGCGGTTGGCTTGGCGGCCGGCCCGTGCTGATCTCGCCAATCTCCGTGATTGGCCAGCCGGACTGGCAATCCAAGCGGCTGGATGTGTCGCTAAACAAAAAGCAGGTGGAAAATGGTCCCGACGTTGATACTCACCAGCCCGTTTCTCGACAACACGAAATCGAATACCTTGGGTATTACGGCTACCCGTTCTATTGGGGTGGATCCGATTTGTGGGGGCCGGCGTCGTATCCAGCGGACTTGGCGGCTGTCCGAGCGGCGGCCCCAAAGAAAACCGTAACGAAAGCGCAAGCTGGAAAAAGACTGACCGATTCACATCTGCGCATTTCCGAGGAAGTGAAGGGCTATTTTATTGGGGCGTCCGACGGTGAGATCGGTCACCTGGACGGATTCGTCGTCGATGACGAAGCCTGGGCGATCCGCTACATCGAGGTTGCTACGCGGAATTGGTGGCCTGGCAAAAAGGTGCTGGTCTCACCTGCGTGGATCGAGCGGGTGAGCTGGACGGACTCGAAAGTCTACGTCGGCCTCTCGCGAGAGGCCATCCAGAACGCCCCCGAGTACCTCGAATCCTCGCCCATCACGCGAGGATATGAAAACCAGCTCTTCTCCCACTATGGACGGCCGCCATATTGGCTGCCTAAAGCCGAACACAAGCCTTCTTTGTCCCTGAGCAGTGTTTAAATTAGGGGTGGGCATCCGTTACAAGCGGATGCCCATATTTTTCTAACGCGGCTGCCAGTTCCTCATACTCCACGGGTCACAGCCTTCGGCTCGACAACGTCGCGCCGGATCGGCGTAATCTGCCAAGCTATTGTTTAAGGCCAAACGATAGCCGGCCTGACCTTCATTCTCTCTATGCCCAACGTTACCCACCTGGAGTGCAGTCTGTGCAGACGCCGATTTGAGGCCGGCAGAATCCACAATCTATGCCCATGCGGCGGCGCCTTGCTGGTGCGATACGATCTGGAGGCGGTCCGGCAAAGCTGGAGCCGGGACTCCCTCGCCGCGGAGGCTCCCACGCTGTGGCGCTATTTGCCGGTGCTTCCGGTCCACAGCCGCGAATCCATTGTGTCGCTGGGCGAAGGCATGACGCCTCTCATTTCCACGAAACGCCTGGGCGCGTCGCTTGGCGCGGAACAACTGTGGGTCAAGGATGAGGGGCTCAATCCCACGGGATCGTTCAAAGCGCGGGGACTTTCCGCCGCCATCTCGATGGCCCTGGAATTGGGCATCCGGAAAATCGCCATTCCATCGGCGGGCAACGCGGCCAGCGCCGCGGCGGCTTATGCGGCTGCCGCGGGAATCGAGGCGCATATCTTCATGCCCGTGGATGTTCCCCGGGCGAACTACATCGAGTGCAAGATTCTGGGGGCGCGCGTGACTTTGGTCGACGGCCTGATCAGCGACTGCGCCCGCATCGTCGCCGAGCGTAAAGACCAGGAAGGCTGGTTCGACATGAGCACGCTGAAGGAGCCCTACCGGATCGAAGGTAAGAAGACCATGGGGTACGAAGTCGCCGAGCAGTTCGGCTGGGAGTTGCCGGATGCGATTCTTTATCCTACCGGCGGCGGCGTAGGTCTCATTGGAATGTGGAAAGCCTTCGATGAGCTCGAACAACTCGGATGGATTGGACGCAAGCGGCCCAAAATGATCGCGGTTCAGGCGGAAGGCTGCCAACCGGTGGTTCGAGCGTTGGAGCGCGGAGAGTCCCGCACGGAGTTCTGGCAAGGAGCTTCGACAGTGGCCAGCGGCTTACGGGTTCCCAAGCCGCTCGGAGACGTTCTGGTTCTTGATGCCGTCAGGGCTAGCGGCGGAACCGCGATCGCAGTGGCGGATTCGGAGACTCTGACAGCCGGGGTGGAGTTGGCTTCGCTCGAAGGAATCTTCGCGGCTCCCGAAGGGGCAGCTTGCGTAGCAGCCTTGCGGAAATTGCTCGCGTCGGGATTCTTATCGCGAAGCGAACGGATCGTTATTTATAACACCGGCTCCGGGTTGAAGTATCTGGAGGCGTATTCGCTCCCGGCGCAGTAGGTTCTACCGGAAGCCGTAGCGAAGCGGAAGGACGGCAAAATGTTCAATGAAGCGTTTCCTTCCCTGTGGTTGCTTGGTGACGTCCAGCACCTTCTCTGTAAATTCCCGAGCGGCGCCGGATAATTTGCTGGCGGCCTTTCCACTCTGTATCGCGCTCGTCACATTCGCATAATCGCAAGGGAAGGACATGAAGACAGGCAGCCCAACCGTCTTCTCGATTTCCTCGATGGCGAGTCCCGAACGTTTGGACGACCGATTCAGCAGGAGTGAGGTTTTTTCGTGCAGCTCCAGTTTCTGCAACAACAAAGTTTTGAGGCGCGCCATGCGCAGCGCCGCAAGCTCCGGAGTTGTGACCAAGAAAATCTGGTTGGCCTCGCGCAGCACTGCGAGCGTTGTCTCACTCAGCATTTCCGGGAGGTCCACGTTTACGACGTCGTAGTTACGCCGGCTGAATTCGATCAAACGGGCGAGTTGCTGGGGTGAAATCGCCTCGCCTATGTGAGGAGCGCCCGATAGCAGCAAATCGATGTTGCCTACTTTTCTCACCACGCGCTCCCAGGTTTCACCATCGAATTCGCGCGCGTGCTTGGCCGCGTCCGCCAGGCCGTACTCATGCTCCACGTTGAACATGAAGCCGGTCACGCCGGAAGACGTGTCAAAGTCCGCCAGCAGTACATTGCTGCCCGGTGCCTGGCCAAACGCCCAAGTTGTATTGGCGGCTATGGTGGAAGCTCCCGATCCGGCTTTTGCGGGAAGGAATGCATACAGGTGCTTGGTGGCGCCGATGGTGGCGGGGTGGGCCGTCAGTTCCTTGTGGAGGCGGTCGAAAATCAGCCCGGTCTCGGAGTAGTCGAACGGAGGCGAGAGCAGCTCCGTCATCCGCAATTGGAGCGCGCGTCGAAAGATAGAAGGGTCTTGCGACAGGTGCAGTGCGACCCGTTGAATGGCCGGAAAGTCCTTCTCCAGTTGCCGGGCGATGCTCTCCGCCGCCTCGGCCTCTCCAATATCCAGGAAGACTATCTCCGGGGCATACGTGCATACAGCCCGGCGCAGCGGATCGCTCGATGGATATGCGTCCAGGATCTTGGAAAGTGCGACGTTCGGATGCCGTTCGACTGCCTCGGTAAACTTATCTCTCAAGTCTCCATTGGGGCAGATCAGGATTGCTTTCATGTGTCCTATCGTAAAATGCGAGCCGCGCGGAGCGAATCGCCCTTCAGTACACTTTCGGAGCGATCTTCAGTACTGCTGAAAATTAGTACGCTGGGATTTGAGCCATTGCGATATACTCTATTGCTGCTGGAGGTTGGCGTGGGAACCATACAAAAGACATGGGGGCTGGTGGCGATCGCGATCGCCGCCGCGGGGATGGCGCAAGCGGAAGTGCCGCCGGAAATCGCCAAACAGTTGGTGGCTATCGGGCGTGGAGTGTGCGTGCCGGAGACCGCAC
Organism: Bryobacterales bacterium; assembly: GCA_963765185.1. Taxonomy (GTDB): domain Bacteria; phylum Acidobacteriota; class Terriglobia; order Bryobacterales; family Bryobacteraceae; genus Palsa-187. Next base: position 56,351 of record CAVXWB010000157.1, on the reverse strand, counting down.
AGATTTACCGGCCCTTGCATCCGAACCCTCCTTACGCGGGGGTCTCGATTGCCCGCGACATCTCGTTCGGACCCGATCCTAAAAATGTTCTCGATGTTTTCGCGCCGGAAAAGGGCGGCGGTTCGCGTCCAGTCCTGATCTACGTGTCGGGAGGAGCGGGCAATAAGCAGCAAGGCGGACCCAATGGCGACGTCTTCTACGACAACGTCATGCTGTGGGCGGTAAAGAACGGAATGGTCGGTGTGAACATGCAGCGGCGCCCGGGCCAGGCTTGGGACGACCCCGCCAAGGACGTCGCTCTGGTGGTTCAGTGGGTGGGTCAAAATATAGCCGCCACAAAGGCAATCCCAAGCGAGTCTTCCTCTGGTCGCAATCCGCTGGGAACATCCCCGTCGGCACCTACATCGGCCATCCTGAGTTTTATGGTCCCATGGGGGTCGGGGTCAAGGGAGTGGTTTTCATGTCCGCTCCGGGCTTCAATATTTTGCCGGCCACGCCGCCTCCGGTCCAAGGCGGATTCGCGGCGTGCGGGCAGCCTAACGGAGCTGCCGCTGCCGCGCCCGCTGGACGTGGACCAGGTGGGCCAGGAGGAGCTGGCCGAGGCGGCAACGGAAACGCGAAAGCGGCTCCGCCGGACGCTGCCACTCAATTGGCTCGATCCAATCTGCCGGGACTGATTCATTCCAAGCTGCCGTTCTTCGTCTCGGTTGCCGAGCTCGATCCCCCCAGCATCATCGCGTTCGCACAGACCCTGAGAGACGAACTCTGCAAGGCCGGCCGATGCCCCACTTACGTCACGTTCAAGGATCACAGCCACATTTCCGAAGTCATGTCGCCGGATACCGCGGATGACAGCGTTACCGGCCCGATCCTCAAATGGATGACCAGCGTAAAATGACGGAGGGAAACCAACAAATGAAACGTTCTCTTGCTGTTTCCGTGCTCGCGCTCGCCGCCGTTGCGGGTGTTTTCGCGCAAGCGCCCAAGGGCTGGAAGATGCGTGTGGACCGCAGCACGGCCGCATCGGACCCTGACGCCTCTGGCTCAATCAAGTTCGTCGCGATGGGAGCGGGTTTCCATGCGACCAATCCCCAAGCGGCCGTGTATTGGAATCCGGCGAACACCGCGGTGGGCGATTACACCCTCAAGGGCACGTTTACGCTTATGCGGCCAAGCGGTCACACCAACTATTACGGCCTGGTGTTCGGCGGCAGCAATCTTGAGGGTCCGCGGCAGGCGTATCTTTACTTCGTGGTCGCGCAGGACGGGACCTGGCTGATCAAGCGCCGCGACGGCGACTCATCGACCGCCACCGTGTCCCAGCAAGCCTCAAGCGCGGTGAAGACTCCCGACGCCAGTGGAAAATCCACCAACACCCTGGAAGTGCGCGTAGCAGGTAATAAGATCGACTACGTTGTCAACGGCACCGTGGTGCATTCGACGCCGAAAAGCGGTGCGACCGCGAAGACCGACGGCATCTACGGAATTCGTATCAATCACCTGCTCGAGGTTCAGGTGGACGGCCTGACAGTGACAAAATAACGGTCTATTGGCGCTCGAACAGCAGCGTGAACTGCTTGTGGTCCGGCCTTATGACAGTGACCGTCATGCTGCCATCCGCATTAAGACTGTAATCCTCGGTAGTGATCGCGCCCGATTGCGTGGTCGTCACCCTCAGAACGTCGTGATCCCACTTGGTCTTGGTCTTGAAATCTTTGCCGAGATGAACCGTAGAATTGGTTTCACTGCCCGTGCTGTCGCTGAAGTAGAAGGTCTGGGTGGCGCCTTCATATACGAAATTGCGGGAGATGACGACAACGCCCGTGTTGTCGTCGATTGTCACCGTGCCGGTTTGAACGACGGGCTCGCCCGCGAAATCGCTTCTGGCAGGCACCAGCGTCCAGGTGCCGTTGAGCACGCTGCGATCGCGCGCGGAGGCAGAGAACGCGAACAGGAGGGTCGTCAAGACAACTCCTGAAATTGTAGTAGTGGAAAAGGTCTTCATGATGATCACCGTCACGAAGGTCAGTGCACGCGCGCTGCCGTTCCCGCTGCCGTTCCCCCTGCCGTTCCCGCTGCCGTTCCGATGACAGGCGTTTGGCATCCCGTCTGCTCTATTTGAGGCGTCATGATCCAACGCTTTTTTCTGGCTTCCTTCGGCACCCTCTTCCTGGGCAGTGCCGTAGCGTTTTTCCTGTTCGTTCCACTGTTGTCGCTTGCGACGGTGGTGTTGATGGTGGTGGGGCTAATGTTGATGTTCGGGCTCGGTTTCCAGGCAGGGGCGCAGAGGATGAAGTCCTCTGAACGCAATGCGCCCGTGCTGCTCCAGGTCCATGATACCGGTGCATTCGACGAGTGGGAGAGTCAACAGAATGACACGGAACGCGAATGTGAAAGGGTGGCGTAGGCCGCCCCCGGTTCTAACCAATCGCAGTCAAGTCCTGACCAATCGCAGTCATCTGACCGTAGATGGTTACATATTGCGGTAAACTTTACTTCTTCGCCAGCTCATCGTACAGCGATCCGTAGAACGCGGCGTTGAACTGCCAGCCCAGATCGTCGGTTTTCACCTGCATCGCGAGCTGATCCCGCGTGGCGCCCGCCTTGATCGCGTCCGAAGCGCGGCGGATCAGCGTGGCGAATTTGGTCCGGTAGGCTTCCACATCGGCCCTGGTCTTGGGCTCGCCGCGGCCTGGAATGGCCATATCGAAATCCAGCTTCAACACCCCGTCCAATACCTGGGTCCACTCGAGCGCGCTCCCGCCATTAGCGAAATCGACGATGGGCGTGCCGTCCGTGATTTCATCGCTGACCATGACGACTTTCAAATCCGGGAAGTACACCATGGTGTCGTCGCCCGTGTGCCCGCGTCCGAAGGAGTGCGCCTGCACCTCCACGCCGCCGGTTTTCAGGTCGTAATCCCTGGCGAAGGTGACGCCCGGAGGCCCGGGGATGTCCTTGGTGCGCGGATCGCTGCCCATGCGCGTCTTCAGCTCCGCCACCCCGATCACCTGCGCCCCCGCGTCGATGAACTTCTGATTGTTCCCCACGTGGTCCGGATGATGGTGGGTATTGAACACATATTTCACCGGCAGATTCGAAACCGAACGGATCTCCTCCATCAGGCGCTTGTAATTCTCATCGCTGGGATTCTTTGTATCCACGACAATCAATTCATCCGAGGCGACGCGGACCAGAGTATTCGCGCCGCCGCCCGTGATCAGGTAGAGACCGGGCTTCAAGAGGCGGATCTTCTCAACCGTCGCTCCGGCTTTGCCGCCGCCTTTACCGCCCGCGGGACCCTGGGCGAAGACGGCAGTGGCTAGACCGACGGCCAAAATCACGTAACAGATCTGTTTTCGAAGCATTTCCCCTCCCTGATTTTCAATCCGCGCTGTCCACCATATCACGCTGCCGGGATCTGCGCCGCTCCCGATCCTGCGCGAAGCGCTGAACCCCCGCGAAGATCGAGCCGGCGTCCAAGTGCGCCTCGGCGATTACATCCGGCTCCAGTCCTCCGGTGAGCCATTGATTATCCCAGTCGGAAGTGAGCGAGTATTCATCGGTAAGCGGCCCCACGTCACGGATCGGCCACATGCGACGCGTCCCCGTGCTGACGATCATGAGGTCGTAGGAAGCCTGCGGGGGCAGCACAGCGTGACGGTACTCCCGCGGCTGCCGGTCGAACAGCTCTTCGCTAATCGCCGCGATTACCTTGACGTTGACCCCTGCCTGCTCCAGACGCGGCAGCACGCCGATCAGATTGAACGTCGCGCTGGACCCCTGCGCGACTACGTAGCCGTGCCGGGGCGCGTCGGGAGCGAAGTCGCGAATCACATACAAGCCCTTCGCCGCGGCTTTGAGATCCGTGTCGGCGAACCTCGCGCGGTCGGCGACCGGGAAATCGGGGCGAGCCACTTCCAATATGATGATGCCCACTTTAGGATCGCGAGCAGCAATTTCAGCGGCGGCAAAATAGCCCGAAGCCACGTCGTTGTAGTCCCAGAAATTCAAGTGAATCACCTGGCCGCGCGGAAACAGCTTCCACACCTGGGGCGCAAAAATGCCGAAGTGGGTGCGTCCGTCCGCGGCCGTCTCCGGTCCGGAGTGAGCCACTAAAATATGCAGAACACCCATTCGAAAACGGCTATCCTGATTCTGCTGGCTCCATACCCGGGCGGGCGTGTACATCAAGGGCGTAAACGCGCCATAGGTCCCGCTGAGGGCCCACACTCCGGCAAACTTCGCGGGATCGACGGACGCGCTCTGGCTCACCAGGCCGATCGCGGTGGAGACGTTGCCGGCTTCCTGGATCGCGGCTTTAATGCGCGTCCCCAGAGGATTCGATTCCGGATCGTAGTGGCCCCATAAACTTCCATGTTCCACATTGATGGATTCGGAAAGGTCCGCGGCCAGCGTAAGGAAGCGGTTATCGGTGACGTAGTTCAACCATTTAATAATTTCCGAGACTCCGCGGCGCGCCCCAGCCGTCTCGCCGGCCTTGCGGAAAAGGGTGATGCCGACTTGCTTCTGCGCTTCCGAGAGACGATTGGTCACCGTTACGCTCTGCGGTTCCACGGGAAGATTCGCGACGCGCAGGCGCTCATCCAAAAATGGATCGGGCGTGACCTTGAAACCCATGTCCACAAGCACCGGCGGGTGGTCCTTGACCGTGTCGCCAAGATCCGCCAGCCGGTCCGCGAGCCAGTCACCGAGGCCGCCGCGGTCGAGCACCGACATGACCACGTCGATATTGGTTTTGAACTGGATCAGCCGCTCGCGCGGATCGCTCACCGCCCCCTCGCGAATCCCGGCGAACTGAACCCCATAACGTTCCTCGAACGTTCTTGCCAGGGCGACGAAATATTCCGAATTCATCTTCATCGCGTAAGGATGGCTGCGGTAACTCACCACTTGATCGCCGTAGCCTGGAATCTTTCCGTCGATGGCGCCGGGCCAATATCCCTTTGTGGTCCTGCCGATCACGATCATCGGACGGCGGTCACTGGGGTCCCAATCCTCCATGCTCTTGAGGGTTGCCGTAATTTGGCCGTAGTCGTTCCCATCCTCCAGAGTGAAGACGTTCCAGCCATAGGAGGTCCACTGCCCGGCCAGATCGTAGCCGTCATATTTTCGCGCGATGACGCCGCCCAGAAGCGCATCGTCGATGCCCGCGTTGTTTTCGGAAAGAAGGATGCGCAGGCGTTTCCCCACTTGCAGGGCCAAGGCTTGCGTCTTCAGCTCCTGCGCATGGCCCTCGGTCATGGCGAACTCGCCTTCGATGGCGATGACTTTCGGGGAACCCGCCGCGCCGATAAAATTCCAGAACGCCGCTTTGCCCGCGGCCGTGGCAACGCCGACTCCCGACGGGCCGCCGTTCACGTCGTTGGTGACGTCCGTGCTCTCCGCGTGACCGGCCAAAGCGCGGATGCCCCGGCCCTTCGCCTGAGCAAACAGCGGGTGATTTTCGAGGCCGTTGTCTTCGAGCAGAGTGCGCATGGCTCCGGCGCCGCGCCTGAACCCCAGGGCATCCACCGGCAACATCGCGATTTGCGGATCGACATGATAGCGCCGGTCGCCCGTGGCCTGATATCTGCGCGCCAGGGCCTGGCCCATGATCATCCACAGGGCGTAGCAGGTGGGAACGTTATGCCCGCCGGCGAGCATGAATTTGTCGCCGTAGGGATGCTTCGGCCGGCGATAGTCATAGCGCATGCCGCCCAGCTCCGGCCCGGCCAAGTGCGCCGCCACATTGTACGGCGTACAGGCCAATGGACCGCCGAAATGGCCCGTTTGGGCATAATTTCCGAGCAGCACCAGGGTCATGCAGGTCATGTACCCGACGTCTTCGGTTGCCTTCCGATCGGCCTGTATCTTCCGTAAATCAAACGCGTGTGTCGGCGTCATGGCAGGAAAAGTTTACCACGAGTCGTTTATCGCTGTTAAGGGAGGGTCGACACCATGGGCGCCCGCGCTTGACATTCGCAATTCCAGGCCGCAAAATGGGCGGCATCGCGACGGAAAAGGGAGTGGTTTAACAATGCATGCAATGCGTAAGCTTTGGGTCGGCATAGTTCCGGTGGTCGCAGGGGCGCTTTTGGCGATCCTGCTGTTCGCGCCGCAGCCCGCGGCTGGTCAATCGGCCAAGGCTGCACCGGCGGACACCGACGCTTGGAAGGGCGACCTGACGGGAGTTTGGCAGGGTCCTTACACTCCGGACCTCACCCGAGGGACGCAAGCCGTGTTGACACCTTGGGGAAAGGAACAATTCGATCTCTTCGACGGGAAAATGGACCCGTGTCTGCCCGTGGGAGTGACCCGGCAGGCGAACGCCCCCGACCCAATCGAGATTGTCCAAACGCCGAACCGCGTGGTCATCCTCTACGAATCGTGGCATATCTTTCGTTCCATCCCCACGGACGGCCGCGATCACCCCAAGAATGTCGACCCCACCTGGTTCGGAAATTCCGTCGGAAAGTGGGACGGCGATACGCTGGTGATCGACGTCGCCGCAATGAACGACAAGACCCGCCTGGATACGAACGGCCATCCCCATAGCGACCAACTCCACTTGATCGAGCGTCTACGGCGCACGGGTCCGAAAACGATGTCGTACGAAGTAACGGTGGACGATCCTAAGGCCTACACCGCGCCTTGGAAGCAAAGTCGCGTGTTCCAGCTTAAACCTGGACTGGAACTGATGGAATACGTCTGCCTGGAAAATGAAAGGGATCGTGTGCACCTGGTCGGCGTGAAGTAGCTCGGGAGTATAATCAACCCGAGATGGAAAAACCATATAAGATGAAACCTTTCTGGATTGTATGCGCGGCTACGATGGCCGCGTCCCTGGCGCCCGCGCAATGGCTGAACTACCCCACCGCGGGGATTCCGCGCACGGCCAACGGCAAGGCGGATCTTTCGGCGCCTTTGCCGAAGAAAGCCAACGGCCAGCCGGACCTTTCGGGAATCTGGCTGGTCCCGGGGCTCAAGTATTTGATCAACATCGCCGCGGACTTGAAGCCCGGAGACGTTTCCTTCCAGCCTTGGGCTGCGGCCGCGTACAAAGAGCGCGTCGAAACGCTCGGCAAAGACGATCCCAATAACTTCTGCCTGCCCTCCATCATTCCGGAGAAGATCGCGGTGACCTCGCCCTGGAAGATCGTGGAGACGCCGGGAGTGACCTACATCCTGTACGAATCGCGCACCATTTTCCGTCAGATCTTCACCGACGGCCGCCCTCTGCCCAAGGACCCGAATCCCACCTGGCAGGGCTACTCGATCGGGCATTGGGAAGGCGACACGTTCGTGGTGGAAACCAACGGCTTCAACGGCAAGGGCTGGCTGGATACCAACGGACATCCGGTCACGGACAAGCTGCATGTGATCGAACGCTACCACCGCAAGGACTTCGGGCACATGGACGTGCAGATTACGATCGACGACCCAGGGGCTTACACCAAGCCGTGGACCGTCACCGAAGGCGCGGTCTATCAGCCCGATACGGAGCTGCTCGAATACATCTGCGAAGAGAATAATCGCGATGTAGGGCACTTCGTCGGGAAGTAGTTTCTCCCCGGGGAGGGAACATCATGCGGCGCAGATCTGTCTTGACCACCGCGTTCGCGGCAGTGGCAGTAATGTGTTCAGCCGTGGCTTGGGCGCAGGTTCAGCCTCCGCCGGCTCCGTGGCGCGGGGCCGGGTCGACTCCCTGCGTGGGTTCGGATGGCGGCGTCTTTCAGTGCCCGCCGCCTGCGCGAGTGATCGCGATCCGCGCCGGACGCCTGTTCGACAGCACCACCGGCCGGATGTTGACCAGACAGGTGGTGATCCTCTCAGGCGAGCGAATCACCGAAGTTGGACCGGAGGCGCAGGTCAAGATTCCGGCTGGCGTGCAAGTGATCGACCTGAGCATGGCAACCGTCCTGCCCGGCTTGATCGACGCGCACACGCATATGTTCAACACTCGCGGACCGAATGGAACCACGGAAGCCTCCATGCTGATCGCCGTTCAGAACGTGCAGGCGGATCTGCGGGCGGGCTTCACCTCCGCTCGGGATATGAGCACACACGGCAACGGATACGGCGACATCGCGATCCGCGACGCCATCAACCAGGGGCGCATCGACGGTCCCAGGTATCAGGTGTCGACGCGCGGCATCGTCTGGGGAGCTTCGCCGGCGAACCCTGCCGCTCCGGACAACCCGCTCGCGAGCGCGGTGGTTCGTTCGGTTGAGGAAGCGCGCGCGGCAGTGCGGGAACAGATTGCGCGCGGCGCGGACTGGATCAAGTTGTTTCCCACCGGCGCGTATTCGTTCAAATCGAACGGCGAAGCCCAATATGTGCTCACCTATCCGATGCCCGTATTGCAGGCGTTGATCGATGAGACGCATCGCCTCGGCAAGAAGACGGCTTGTCATGTTTATGGAGGCGAAGGGCAAAAGAACGCCATCCTGGCCGGCTGCGACACCATCGAGCACGCTTTCGGCTTGAATCAGGAGCAGGCCAACATGATGGTGCAGAAGGGGCTGTATTACGATCCGACCTTTGTTCGATACCTGGAACCATACATGGACGATAACGACGCCAAGAACACCGGCGGCAAATATCGCATGATCCCGATTTTCGAGAAGGCCGTAACCATGGCCGCCGCCACCAAAGGAATGAAAATCATGATGGGCAGCGGAGCCGATGGCGCGACCTACGCCCACGGCACGCAGGCCCTGGACTTCGAGGCGCTGGTGAAGCGCGGCGGCCTGACTCCAGCGCGAGCCATCCAGGCCGCGACCACAATTAACGCCGAGGTGCTGGGTTGGCAGAGCCAGATCGGTTCCATCGACAAGGGGAAGTACGCCGACCTTGTCGCCGTCTCCGGAGACCCTCTGGCCGACATCACCGAGCTTCAGCGGGTCAAGTTCGTAATGAAGGGCGGGAAGGTCATTCGGAACGACATGGGGCAGAGCGGTCTCAAATAGACTGGACAGATCACCCGCTCCACTGGAGGATGCTCCATGCAGCGCCGGTTCACGCGCATTTTGATGGTGATGTTTTGCAGCCTCCCTTTGGCGGTGCGGGCGCAGGCTCCAAAGAGCGATACGCCTAACTGGACACGCTTCGACGATCCCAACGAGCACGCGTTTTCGCTCGACGTTCCCGCGGGCTGGAAGGTCCAGGGCGGTTTGGTGCGTCGCGGCCCGGTGGACCTTTCGATGTTCTTGCGGGCGCTATCGCCTGACGACGCGATCATGCTGATTCTCGGCGATCCGGCGCCGGCGTATTTCGGCACGCCTGGCCTGGGCGCCGGCCCGAAGGCCCGGCCCTATTTGCCCGGGCAGGGGTTCGCGCGTCAGTACGTGGAGCAGTCTCTCCCGTCGCTGTGCTCCGGGCTGACATTCATCACCGGCAGCGACCGCCCGGACATCGCCAGCGGCCCGCTCGCACAGGGGACGCCGTACGCCAGACACGACGCCGGCGACGTGATGTATTCGTGCACGCACAACGGCAAGCCGACACGCGCCTACATGGTGGCTGGGACTTATCTTTACACTTCACAGCTGAAAGCAATGCCCGGAAGCTGGGGCTTGAACCTGCTGGCCGGCTGCCTGGCCCCGGCGGATCGCGTCGACGCAGCCAAGAAGATGGTGCTGCATATGCTCCAGTCGGCGAAGTTCGATCCGGCGTGGAACCGCAAAGAACAGGCTCTCATCGATCAAGCCACTCGCAACCTTAACGCGATCACCGCCGCGCAGCAGCGCGCTTTTGACTCCACTCTGGCCAACGCGAAAGCGCAACAAGCGTCGATGAGGCAGGAATACAACGACTTCAATAATGTGCAGACGCAGACCGGAACGTTTGTCGACTCCTCGGGACATCTCTACAACAACGTGCAGAATACGCAGAATTATCATTGGGTCGCCCCGGGTGGGAAGACTGCCGAAACAAGCGGCCCGACACCTCCGCCCGGGACCGGGTGGACGCAGTTGAAGCAGGTGCCAACGCAGTAGCTACTCCAGCGCGAATACCCAGACCGAGCCGCCTTCGGGCACGGAACGAACTCCGCTCACTGTCCGCTGGATCGTGCCATTCATGCCGTTCGCATCGCCGCCCCAGCCGGAGAGCACGGCGATGTACTGCTTACCATCGACGACATACGTGGTCACGGGAGCCTCGACGCCGCTGCTGGTTGGAAACTCCCACAGCAGCTTGCCGTCTTTCGCGTCCAACGCGCGGACCATGCGATCGTTGGTGCCGCCGCTAATGACCAGCCCTCCCGCTGTGGCGAGCATCCCGCCCCAATTCGGCGATTTCTCGAAGTTATGCGTCCACACTTTTTTACCCGTATCGACGTTCCAGGCCTGCACCTCGCCAAAATGATCGGTGGACTGCGGCGGCACCAGCGGGCCGCCGAACGATACACCCGCGTAACCCCTGCCTGCAACGTAGGTGACCTCTTCCTGGCCGATAATTCCGCCACAGACGTTGTTGTTCGCGGGGACGTAAATCATGCGTGTCTGCGGGCTGTATGCGATGGGAGGCCAGTTCTTGCCTCCCGCCGTGCCGGGACAAAACTCGGCGCGCTTGCCGGTTCCCGGTTTGTGGGCGGGATCGACATCGGCCCGTCCCGTGACAGGATCGAGACTGCGAAAAACATTTTGATAGACGTACGGTTTGCCCTCGACGAACTTGATCGCGCCGCCGTTGTCGCGATCCAGGAACCACAAGTAACCGTCGCGCGCGACGTCGATCAAACCCTTAATCGTGCGCCCGTTGCGTTGATAATCGACCAGAAGCGGCGGCGAAACCTCATCCCAATCCCACGATTCGTTCTGTGCGTATTGAAAATATCCTTTGATCGCGCCAGTGGCCACGTCGATGGCAAGCGTCGAGGAAGTGTACAAATCATCGCCGGGCCGTTTGTCGCCCATCCACGGCCCGCCGTTGCCGGTGCCCCAATAAGCGGTGTTTGTGTCGGGATCGTAATTGCCCGTGACCCACACCGGAGCGCCCCCGTGTGTCCATTGATCGCCGCCCTTCGGCCACGTCTCGCTGCCCGGCTCACCCGGCGCGGGAATCGTGTAAGTGCGCCACTGCTCCTTGCCGGTTTCGGGATCGTAGGCAGCGATGAACCCGCGGATGCCGGTTTCACCGCCCGACGCGCCGACCATCACCTTGCCGTCCGCAATCAGCGGCGCGAGCGTTATATAGTAGGCTGCCTTGTTATCGGCAACCGTGGTAGTCCATACCGGGCGGCCCGTTTTGGCGTCGAGCGCCACCAGCTCTGCCTCACCGGCGGCGTAATATACTTTGTCGCCATAGAGCGCGACGCCCCGATTCACGTCGTGCAGAATCACTGCGCCTTGCGGCCGCGGCTTGCGATAACGCCACAGGATATCGCCGGTCTTCGCATCGAACGCAATCACCTGACCCGTTGGAGTGGATACGAACATCGCGCCGTTATTGACCAAGGGAGCCGCTTCGTGCACGCGCGATTCGCCGGTAATGGTGGACCAGACCAGGCGCAGCTTCGAGACGTTGGTCGTGTTGATCTGATTGAGCGGGCTATAGCCCCAGCCGTTATAGGTGCGGCGAATCATCAGCCAATCGCCGTCCGCGGGGTTTTTCAAACGCTCCGCGGTGACGGGCGAGTAATTCTGCAAAAGCACGGGAACGGGCGCAGGGGCGGCGTCTTTTCCTTTGCCTTTCTGTTGTTGGGCGCGGCTGGAGCTTTGCGTCATCAACAAGCCAGCGCTGATTCCCACTGCGATCGCGAGACCGCTTATCGTAACTCTTTTGAATGTGAAAGGGCGCACGTACATCTCCTTGAAGGCAAGAGATCATGATACACCGTGCGAGTTTCCCTAAAGCGGCTACTGCACCTTACACGAGAAATTCGCCGCGTCGTTGGCGCTCCCGACGCCCTTATACACGGCCACCTGCGGATAGGGGCAGAGCGGGCGCGTCATGTCGACCGTGCCGCCGGTAACATGCGAAGCGAGGATGGCTTCCGGAGCCTGGCCGGCCTCACGCCAGCGTTCGATCACTCCCATTTTGTTGAACTGATCCGGACCAATGCCGCCTCCGCAATGCGCCATTCCCGGCTCCATGTAGAGACGCAGCCAATCGTCCTGCTTCTTGCCCATCTTCGCCAGAACGGACTCGTAATACAGCACCGTGTGCTCGGGCGGAATGGTGGAATCGTACCAGCCATGGTAGAGCAGCAGCTTCCCGCCATGCGCCTTAAAGGCTGAAAGATCGTAGGTGAGGACGTCGATGCCGGCCTTGTCGGCCTGCGCCACCTCGGCGTCCAAATCGAAATTGTGCCAGTCATAATCCTTGTCCTGATGACCCAGGATTCGAATCACGTCCCAGACGCCGCCCGGGCCCGTGGGCACGCTGCGGAGCGATCCGACATTGAGCTCCGTGCCGGCCGGATATCCGGTCCAGATGACTTCACCCTTCTTCGTCTTCACATCGCCGAACACGATTTTCACGGTTTCCAACTGGCCCGGAGTCAGACAGGTGGGGCCGTCCGCGCCCTTGCACAAAAGCTGGGCCGGATCGTAGTGGCACTTTTCCGGATTGCCGATGATCCCGTCCTTGACTCCGTCGAGTGCATCGCAGGAATCCATGACCGCCGAGTGCAGCGCCTCGACCTTCGCCTGCGTGAGCGGAGCGTTGTTCTTCATCAACTCGAGCGATCGTTCCACTCCGGCGGCGTGCAGATGAACGTGCGGGTTCGCGGGAGCGCCCGCGGCTACGGCGTCAAAATCATCGGGGAAGCGGGTGACCTCAACGAGACCCTGCCTTCCGCCGGTGGAGCACCCGTTGTAATAGGAGTACTTGGGAGCTTTGCCGTAGAACGCCGTCGTGATCAGCTTCGCCTTCACCACGGTTTCATGCATGGCGCGATACGCGAAGTCGGTGATCTTTTCGGGATGGCCGAGCCCGAACATCCCGCCTCCGCCCGCGTCGTTGGCGCGGTGTCCCGTATCATTGGACGCGGTGGCGTAGCCTTCGCGCAAAGCCGCCGCCATTGCGGGATAGCTGACGGTGCCGGCCCATCCGCCATTTCCCACCACCTGGAGTTTTCCATTCCAGTTTTCAGCCGGCAGAAATACCGCGGCTTCGATATGCGAGTCCGCCGACGGCGTCAGCACCATCAGGACCCGGCAATACGCGGGAACGGAAGCGGCGGGTTGAGCCGCCGCCCCGTCCACCGCGACCCGCAGGAGCCACCGGAGCTGCATCAGGAGTCGGGGCCGGAGCGGCAAACGGGCCAGCCGCAACCAACTGGATCGAGGTGACGGTCGTATCGGGAAGCGAGAGCTTCAATTGATCGCAAGTGGTCTGCGCGGCCGCGAGCGTAGCCGCCAAAGGGATAGCAAAGAGCGCGTACAGTCTGGACATCGAGGTCTCCTCTTACACTTAAGCTACTTTACACGCAAAACCGGTCCCGCGTTCAGGAGAGTCTCAGCGGGCGCTCCATCCACTGCACGCGCTGCTCCGGAGGCTGGACGAACCGTGACATTCATCTGTGGGATTCAACAAGTATACTCGCTGAAAAGGACGTATTTTCGTGCTCAATATTCTTGTCTACGCCGATTCGCTCACCTGGGGAATCATTCCTGACACCAGAAACAGATTGCCCTTCGAAGGGCGCTGGCCCGGGGTGCTCGAGAGTCAGCTCCGCGCTTCCGGCAAACGCGTGCGAATCATTGAAGACTGCTTGAATGGCCGCCGCACCGTTTGGGAGGATCCATTTAAGCCGGGCAGAAACGGCTTGCAGGGCCTGGCTCAGCGGATTGAAATCCATAGCCCTCTGTCGCTGGTGATCCTGATGCTCGGCACCAACGACTTTCAATTCTCCCATCCGCACAATAACGCTTGGGCGGCGGCGCAGGGCATCGCCGCGCTGGTAAACGAAATCCGAAGCGCGCCGATTGAACCGGGAATGCCGGTGCCTCCGATTTTGGTGGTGTGCCCACCCCCGATCCTCTCACCCAAGGGTGCGATTGCCGCCAAGTTCGCCGGCGCCGAGGAAAGGTGTCAAGGCCTCGCGGACGCGTACCGCGAGATCACCTCCAGTCTGGGCTGTCATTTCTTCGACGCGGGCAGCGTGACGCCCGCGAGCAGTGTCGACGGCATCCATCTCGATGCCGGCCAGCACATCGCGCTGGGAAAAGCCTTGGCACCCGTCGTCTCTTCAATCCTGTCGTAGCTACTTCCTGCCGAGTGACGCCTTCATCTCCGCGACCGTCGTGAGCCGGTCGGGATTCAAGCTGTGAATCGACATGACCCGGTCGGGAGTAAGTTTCAGCCGATCAATGTTGTCCAGGAACACCATCGTGCCGACCACCGGAGGATTAGGCACCGGGTCGTTCGGCGGCGGCAGATTGAACATGTCGGCATACACCAGGATCTTTTCCCTTGGAAGATAGCCGACCACCAGCCCGTCGGCGTGCGGAAGTCCCTTGATCACGTGAACCTCAAACGTGCGCGTGGCGTCCTGGAACACGCGCTTGTCGCCTGTGAAACCCTCGATCACCGGCTTCTTGCCGGACTTCGACATCGAGTCCGGCGCCAGCGTCCGGGGCGCGGAGAGCGCGGTCGTCAGGAACGTCTTGTTCACTTCCGGAGTCACGATGGTGATCCCCTCGGCGACCACGGCCGGCAGACCGCTGGTGTGATCGAAGTGGTGGTGCGAGATCACTCCGTAACGGATCGGCTTGTTGGGGATGACGCGTTTGGCTTCAGCGATGACCGCCTGCGCGCGAGCCTCGTTCTGCGGTCCAGGTTCGAAGAGCAGGATGTAGTCGGCGAACTCCACGGCCAGCGAGTTGTACGCGCCGTTGATGCGGAAGACACCGTCGGCCAACTTTTCCGAAGTCGGGCCAGCGGCCGCCGCGGTGCGCGCCGCCGCCCAGCTCCGCCTCCGCGTCCACCCTGCGGCGGCGGAGTCACAAGCTGCGCGACGTTCGGCGGATTCGCGTCCGCGCCCAAAATATACGCGGTGAAGACCGGCCAGCCGCCGCGCTTCTGAACGATCTGCGCCGGGAACTTCAGGCCGTTGGCGCCATCCCGATAATGCGTATACTCCGCCTCTACCAGCATGTCCCCGAAAATCGGGTTCTCCAGCCAGGTCTGGACCTTCTCCACCAGGTTCTGGCTGTTGATGTAGCCCACCATCTTGTACGGCAGCCCTCCCGGCGACTTCACAGGCGCGTTAAACGTGACCACCTGGTAGCGCTTGCCGCCGATGGTCTCCGCCCTCGCCGTCGCGTTGTTCGCCGCCGCAGCCTTGAGAAAGCCCCACGGCGTAATCCAAATCTCGAGCTGCTGCGCCCACGCCGTATTCTGAGGCGTGATGTTCTGCTGGCCGGGAGCCTGCGTCGCCACGCCGCCGGTCACTGCCACGGCGTAGGTCATCCACGTCGCTCGCGACGCCGGCTGGGTGAAGTCGATCGTGCGCACATAGTCGTCCGCGTTGGTCAGCGGCCACGGCTGATTGGCGTTGTTGTTTTGCCCCAGATTGCCGTTCTGGGCGACGCCGTAATAGTGAATCGAGTTCAGCCCGTCGACGCCCATTGCCTTCGAGGCAGCGCTGATAACCGCCTTCGCGTCCTGGGCGGCGGCCGTTTGTATCAACGCCCCGGCCAGCGCCAGGGCAATCATCGCCGAGGCTCTAATCAATGTTCTCTTCATTGTTTCCCCCCAGCATTAAAATCCCGGCGCAACGCCGCGCGATCGACTTCCTTGCCTCTGAGATACACCTTAGCGATCCGCCGCGTGTTGTCGATGTTATTCAGAGGATTCGCGTCCAGCACGATGAAATCGGCGCTCTTGCCCGCCGCAACCGTGCCCAGCTGATCGAGCTTCAGGATTTCGGCCGAGGTCTTGGTTGCGGCCACGATCACCTGAGCCGGCGTGAGCCCGGCCGTGACCATGTCCGACAGTTCCTCATGATCGTTCCAGCCCACCGCCGTCGATGAATCGGTGCCGAAGGCGATCTTCACACCCGCATCGGAGAGCCTCTTCAGATTGCGCGCCTGCACACCAAACGCGTCGTTCGCCTTTTTCACCGCATCCGGCGTGCGGCTCGCGAAGGCGTCCTCCATCTTCTT
The DNA here is from genome assembly GCA_963765185.1 of Bryobacterales bacterium. GTDB lineage: Bacteria > Acidobacteriota > Terriglobia > Bryobacterales > Bryobacteraceae > Palsa-187. The sequence continues at coordinate 40,233 of CAVXWB010000157.1, read as the reverse complement.
GACCTCGGAGGCGGGAACCGTCTCACTAATCCATGCGGGATCTTTCAATGCGGTCCCAATATCCGGGAGCGTCGATATGACGAAGACGTTGGGCCGCTCCTTCATCAGCTTCACGAATTCGTCATCGATGTCCTTGTCGCGAACCAGGTGGGCGAAGCCGTCGATTCCAGACCGGAGCAGCTCCTTGGCGTCGGCGAGGTAATAGATGTGGGCCACCACGCGGAGATTGTTCTTGTGCGCCTCATCAATGATGGCGCGATACAAAGGAGGGGTGAGTTTGGGTACGGTTCCGTTGCGATCGTCCACCCAGATTTTGACCCAATCCACTTTTTTAGCGGCCAATTCCTGGACCGCCTTGCGGCCGTCGGCCTCGGTGTCGATGCCGTAGGCCACGGGCTGCCAATATTCCCGCCCCGGACCCGCTTTGGGCCGGCCCATCCCGCGTCCTGAGGTGAGCAGCAGCGCCGCGTCAGGAACCGGCTCCGCGCGAACTTGATACGTCGCCTCTCCCGGATCGATGCCCATGCTCTGCGTCGCGGCGACTCCGTAGTACGCCAGGCGATGCAAGTGATCGACAAGGTTCTCCCGGCTGTAGGTGTCCGCGCCCATCTGGCCGGTCTTGACGATCATCCAGCCCAGGTGAGTGTGCGTGTCGATCAGCGCGGGCATCACCGTTTTCCCGGTCAGATCCACGCGAGCCGCACCCGCGGGAGCCTGAACTTCGCCCTTCTTGCCAACCGTGGTGAATTTATTGTTCTCGATCACGAAGGCGGAATTTTCGATGGGCGTGCCGCCATCGCCGACGATCAGCCGCGCACCCTCGAACAAAACCGGGCCGCCCGTGGCCGGGGACAACTCGTTCTTCGAGGCGCAGCCCGCAAGCCCCAGCAGTAGACACACCAGCACCGAACGCATACGGTCTCCTTAATTTCCAGGCAAATGCGCAACGTCCCGGTTGTTTTCGTTGCAGATGAACTCCAGCAGTTCGGTGTTGGTCAACAGATGCTCGCTTTCGTTCACCGTCCACGGCTTGGTGTACACTTTCGGGTCGTCGATGGTGATCTGAAGATCCATGTGCCCGAAGTCGGTCCGCCGGAACCGCTCGGTAACGTGCAGAGCGTCGGAGGATGGCTTGCCCAACTGATCCAGCCAAGCCTTGCCATTGAAGCCGCGCGAATCCACCACCAAAGCATCGCCGTCCCATTTGGCTGTGGAATAACCCATCCAGGTCGGGTTGAGATCCTGGGCAAGCGTGCGCCCATCCAGAAAAATTTGCCTCCACAGATTGAACGCCTCATAGACCACCACAATAAATCCCGGCGTCTGGACGATCTTCCACGGAGCGGGAGCCGCGTCGATTTTGGGAACGCCCTGCGGAAGGCAGTTCGCATCCGGCTCTTCTCTTGCATGCGATCCGTCCGCGCGCTGTTCGAACAACGCTTTGGCCCACGGTTGGAAGGGAACTTCGCCGGGTTTCATATCCGCGGCGAGGTCCCGGAGATACTTGGTAGCGCTGGGCTCCCAGATTCCGGAGAGATCGGGATGGCCATCGGCGGCGCGCGGCGCAGCCGCGGAAAGATTGGGCTTGCCGTCGGCGGTTTGCGGGACACCTTTCGACGGCAGATTCATCCACTGCCCGCTTGCGGGAGCCGAGAGCAGCGACAGCGCTGCTGCCGCCGCGATGTAGAGACGAGTTCTGCCGGACATGGGCATTTTGAGCCTCCGGCGATTATACACTGGTTGCCTAACGGATTGAAGGCCGGCGCGATAGAATAGCCGGGTATGACATACGCACGCATTCTCGTTCTTGTGAGCCTGGCTTGGGGTTTGGCTGGCCGGATGCAAGCTCAAGCCGTCGTTTTCACCGCGGCTCAAGCGGCGCAGGGCAAAACTGCGTACGCGCAAAACTGCGAATCCTGTCACGGGGCGAACCTGGATGACGGGCAGTTCGGTCCCCCGCTCAAGGGCCAGGCGTTCAATCGCCAATGGGGCGGGAAGCCGGCCGACGCCGTGTTCACTTACATGAGCACTCGCATGCCTCCCGGCAATGCCGGATCGCTCGGAAATCCGGCCTATGCCGGCATTCTCGCGTACGTCGTTCAGGCCAACGGCGGGCAAGCGGGGACGCTCGAATTGCCCACCGACACTAAACTTCTGGCCGCGATGTTGATGCCTGGAACGGCTGCGCGTCCGGGTCCGGCGGGACCAGGCGGAGGATTGTCGCCTTTCGCCACGCTTCCGCCCGCGCCCTCCACGAAGAATCCGCTCGACCGGTTCACGCCGGTTACCGACGCGATGCTCCAAAATCCTCCTGCCGGCGATTGGCTGACCTGGCGGCGCACCTACGACGACCAGGGCTTCAGCCCGCTGAAAGAAATCGACAGGAGCAATGTGGCGAACCTTCGCGTGGCGTGGACGTGGTCGCTGCCGAACGGACCCAACGAAGCCACGCCCCTGGTTCACGACGGAGTGATCTTCGTGCACAGCTACAACGATAAGGTGCAGGCGCTGGATGCCGTCACCGGTGATCTGCTGTGGCAATATTCGCGGCAACTGCCCCAGGGCGTCCGCGTCAGCGTCAAGAAGGCGATGGCGCTGCACGGCGACTGGCTGATCCTGGGCACCTCCGACATGCACGTGGTCGCGCTTCAGGCCAAGACCGGCGAGGTGGTGTGGGATCAGGCCATTCAGGATTCCAAGGAAACCGGTTGGCAGCTTACCGGCGGACCGCTGATCGCCAAGAGCAAAGTGATCGTCGGAACCGGCGGCCAGACGGCCCGGCGGAAACTCGATCGTGGCCCTGGATCTTCAGACGGGCAAGGAAGCCTGGCGCTTTCACTCCATTGCGCAGCCGGGCGAGCCAGGCGGCAACAGTTGGAATGGGCTTGCCGCCGACAAGCGCAGCGGGGCCTCGGTGTGGACTCCCGGCAGTTACGATCCTGCGCTGAACCTGGTCTTCTTCGGACCAGGGCAGACCTACGATACCGGTCCGATGCTGCATCTCGGTGAACCAGCCCGGCGTCACCAACGACGGTCTCTATACCGACACCACGCTCGCGTTCAATCCGGACACAGGCAAGCTGGTCTGGCATTTTCAGCACACGCCCAACGATCAGTGGGATCTGGATTGGGCCTTTGAGCGGCAGTTGATCGATCTTCCCGTGAACGGCGTCAATCGCAAACTGGTGGTCACGTCCGGTAAAGAAGCGTTCTATGATGCTCTGGACGCGGAGACCGGCAAGTACGTTTTCTCCATCGATATGGGTTTGCAGAACGTGATCGCGTCCGTCGATCCGGCCACCGGCGCGAAGCGAATCAATCCCGCCATCATTCCGGGCGACGGCGAGACCAAGACCGTCTGCCCGCACGCGGGCGGAGCAAAGAGCTGGATTCCCGCGTCCTACAACGCCGCGACTAAGATGTTGTACGTGCCGCTGGTGGAGTCCTGCATGGACCTGATCCCTGTGGCTCCCGGCGGGCGCGGAGGCCTAACCTCCGGCGTGCGCTTTACCATCCGCCCGCGTCTGGACGGCGACGGCAATTACGGCCACTTCTCGGCCGTCAATCTGGAAACCAGGAAGATCGTTTGGACCAGCCGCCAGCGCGCCCCGCAGACCAGCGGAGCGCTGGCTACCGCCGGGGCATCGTGTTTGCCGGCTCCATGGACCGCTTCATCAAAGCCTACGACGATTCCACCGGCAAGGTGCTGTGGCAGACGCGTCTGAATGATGTGCCCAATTCCTGTCCCATCAGTTATAGCGTCAACGGCAAACAGTACATCGCTGTGACGGTGGGAAACGGCGGGGCACAAGCCGCCACCTGGCCGCCGCTGGTCCCGGAAATCCAAAATCCGCCCGGCGGCGCCGCGCAGATCTGGGTCTTCGAGCTGCCCGACAAGAACTGAGTCTACGCCGCTGATGAGCCGGTGAGGTCACTCCGTATCAGTTGTCCGAAGGCGGCTCGGCGTGGTCCACGACGAGCACATCTACCGGAACTTTTCCCGACTGCACCTTCAGTCCCAGTTGTTCTTGCAGTGCCGTAAACAGAAAGGGGCGGTCTGCATCGGGGGAATTCGCGCCTGCATATGTGTCATCGGGATTCCATCTCAGGTGGAAGTCGAAGTTCCGTTTTTCGCCGGTCATATCCACAACGGGCCGACCAAGCAGCGCCGATAGCCTGATCGTCAGCTCTGACAGCGGAGACGACACCGCGTCAATGAAGCCGCGGCCCCCGTTGGCGCCGGAGTGCCGGTTGGGATCGGCTACCGTTAGTTTGATCCCTCCCTTCGCCGCTTCCAGCGAGTAGCCGGAGAGAGTGCGGGTCTCATGGTGAAGCTCCAGCTTGAAGCGATCTGCCAGCAGGGGCAGCAGCATAGTCAAGAGTTCGGGTTCGCCTGCGGGGTGATCGGCTTTGGCGAGGATATCGTAGCGGCGGTCGTCGATCCATGCGGGGCCTCCGGCAACCTGATCTTCCCCAACCGTGTAGGCGTACCGAATGCAGTTCTTCAGAGTGACGTTGTACATCTTGAGGACGCCGTTTCGCCCGTCTTCGCCCGAGCTACCGGACGCGTCCGGGACAGCCGGTTTGATGGAAGCAACTTCAAACGATGCCGCAGGCAGGAGCGCTGCCGTGAACAAGAGCGCGAGTGTCAAAATCCTGACTTTAGTTTTTTTGATCACGCAGAGGGGGTCCCGGCTCCCTCATACGTATACTCATGTTCCAAGGTAAGGTTACAGGACATCACTCCTCTTCCGTCGCCCAGGGATTTACGGGATCTGGCGTTTTGTTAAAAGGGGCATGGGCATGTCGCCGAACCGCCTTTGCCGTTACGTGAACAGCATTTAGGTCACGGCTTCGGGCTCAAGCTCCGGTACGCCGCTTCCACAAACTGATCCGTGGTCCAGGGGCCGGAGGTCGCGCCGTACAGCGGATCGTAATCCATCGTCGGTTTGGCTGCCTTCACCTGCTCCAGCGTCATGCCCTTTTTGATCAGGTCTTGAATGCGGTCGCGAATGATGGTCACCATGTCGCGGTATTCCACCACATCGGCTTCGTCGCACAGGCGGCCATGCCCGGGGATCACGTAGGTGCCGCCTTCCTGCTTGTCGGCGGGCACAGTCAGATCCAGAATGCGATTGAGCGCATCCACCTCCCCGTTGATGCTTCCGCCATTCTTAACGTCGATCACCGGATACAGCCTGGGCGAAAAAATATCCCCGGCACTGAGCACATCCGAGCGGCGAAAGAACACCAGGCTGTCGCCGTCGGAGTGCGCCGCCTTCTGGTGAAAGAGCTGCACGGCTTCGCCGTCGAAAAATAGATCCTTCTGATCCGTGAAGTACGTGTCCTTGGGCCAGCCATCCGCGGGAATCGGAGTCTCGCCAGGGGCCGGTGAGCTCAGACGCGTGGCGACGTTTTCATGCGCGACGATGGTGGCGGCCCAGCCGGCGTTGAATCCCGCCACGTTGCCTCCGGTAATGGTGGCGCCCAGCTTGGAGAGATTCTCGTTGCCCCCGACATGATCCGGGCCGGCGCTGGTATTGAGGATGTAGCGAATCGGTTTATCCGACAGAGTGCGGATAGCGGCGACGACCTGATCGGTGACGCGGGCGTATTTGGAATCCACCAGCAAAACGCCGTCCTTGCCGATCTGCGCGGTCATGTTCGCTCCTCCGCCCACCAGCATGTAGACGTTGCCTTGCACGGGAAGCACGTGGATTTGATCGTCTTCGGCGGGAGGATTCACAACCGTGGCCGGCGCGGATGTCAGGCGCACGTTCAGCCGGTACTCCGGATACATGGTGGGCGCGCCGCCGCGAGCGGCGTCTGGCGGTACATTGTTGCGCGCCGCGAACTCCGCCAGAAACGGATTCGTCCCCGGCAAATGGTGCGGCACGACGCCTTTGTCGCGCACCACTTCTTCGACGGATTCGCACGGGTAGGGGTCGATCTGCTGATGCAGGTCCAGCTCAAAGTCGGTGGAGCGAACAAAAGGCTCGGTGAGATACACGGGATCGGTGACGACGCTCACCAGCGTGAGATGATCGCCGTGCCGGATCCAATGTTCCGTCAGCGTAGCGCGGTCGCTGCGGGGAATGCCGTTGCGCCTGATCCAGCCGATCTTGAGGTGCGTGGTGGTGACGGTCAGAATATCGCCGTCCCATTTGCCGGTGGAAAAGCCCTGCCAGGTGTGGGCCGCGTATTCCGGCGGGTGAGGACGTCCGTCCATGTAGATGGTTCGCTCAACGGCCTGCCAGGAGATGTGTGTGTGCCAGGCAATGATCTGCTGCGTGGCTTGGTCCACTTCCTTCCACAGGCGCAGATTGGCGGGCCCGCGCGGGCCGTAGTCTGCGGGATGAGGCTTGCACTGATGCTCCGGCAGCGTCAGCAGGTCCGCGTCCCAGATGTCGCCGCGCTCGCGGGCGGCGTCGTTGATGGGAAGACCCAGGTAGTCGCCGATTTCCGGGCCGGGAATGCGCTCCGGCTGATCTTCGTGAAACCGCGGCGCCCATTCGCCGGAAAGATCGAGCTGAGCGAACGCGGGTACAGCGAAGAGAGTTATTCCCAGCACCGCGGCCCACCGGCTAAAGCCTGATTGGTGGGGCGGACGCCCTCGTCCGCGGCGGACCCCCTGGTCCGCCTGTGCGGTCGCAGCCAAAGGCCGACGTGGGCGTCGGCCGCGGACCAGGGGGTCCGCCCCACCTATAGAAGCCTTCATGATGCAGCCCCTCCAGCCTTCTTCATAATCAAGTTGATGTCGTCCGGATTGATCAAGTCCGGCACGGTCCATCCATCCAGATCATACTCCGCCATGCACCGCTCCGCGAAGCCTTTGTAGCGCGCCGACTGGCCCAGCAGATCGGCCACCATCAGCACTTCGAAGCGAATACTCTCGTGACTGCCGAAGTAATTGCGCTCATACAACTCGTGGCGGCCTCCGAACTCGGTGCCCATGGCGTCCCACATCAACTTCATCAGCTTGACGCGGTCGACAGCCGTATACCCGTTGGACCCGCGCACGTATTGCTCCAGATAAGGCCGTATCTCCGGATTTTTAAAATCTGCCGCGTGCGACGGCAGATAGATCAGCGCGCTGGCCAGGACGTTTTCGACGATCTCCTTGAGCTTGGGATAAAGCGTGCTGGCCGCGACGCGATACGCCAGGCCGTAATCGAGATTGGGCAGCACGTGGCCCGGCGTCCACGGCGTGGTGGCGCGAGCCATGGCGTCGGTGAGTCCCCAGAACAGGTTGCGCCAAGCCAGCACCTCGCCCACCTGCGCCTGCACGCCGCGGAAATCCTTGGTTCCCGTGGCCTCCACTCCTTTGAGCAACAAGCCCGCGATAAAATCTAGCTTGACGGCCAGCCTTACGCAGCCGTGAAACATGAAGCGCGGCAGAAAACCGGAGCGGGGAAAGAAATTGTTGACCTTGTCGATGTCGCCGTAAGCGAACACGTTTTCCCAAGGCACGAAAACTTTATCGAAGACCAGGATGGAATCGTTCTCGTCCAGGCGGCTGGAGAGAGGATAGTCGAAAGGGCTGCCGACCGCCGCAGCAGTCATCTCATAGGACGGGCGGCAGAACAACTTGACGCCGGGCGAATCCGTGGCCACGATGCAGACGAAGGCGAACTCCTTGGTCTTGATGGGCAGCGCTCCGTTGTTGGCGATGAAGTTGTAATGCGTCAGCGTGGACGTGGTGGCCACCACCTTGGCGCCGCTGACGATCAGGCCGCCATCGGTTTCCTTCTCCACGTGCATGAAGACATCCTTCACTTCGTCCAGTTGCTTGTTGCGATCGACAGGCGGATTGACAATGGCGTGATTGACGAAGGTGCACTCCTCCTGAACCTTCGTATACCAGCGCTTGGCGTTCTCCTCGAAAGGCGCATAAAACCCCGAATTGGCGCCGAGCGTGGCTAAGAAAGCCGCCTTGTAATCCGGGCTGCGGCCCATCCAGCCATAGCTCACGCGCGCCCATTCGGCGATCGCGTCGCGCGCGCCCACCATCTCCTCGGCGTTGCGGGACGCTCTGAAAAACTTGTGCGTGTAGCCGCCGTTGCCGGTGTCGGTGTCCATGCACAGAGTGGACTTGCGCTCATCGTGCAGAGCGTCATAGAGGCGCGCCAGCATCCGGACCGTGTTGCGGAACGCCGGATGCGTGGTGACATCCTTGACGCGTTCGCCATAGATCCAGATCTCGCGCCCGTCGCGCAGGCTCTCGATGTATTCTTGCGCGGTGAAGGGCCGCGTGCGTGACATTGATTACTCCTTATGCGCCCAATCGCGCTCAAACCGGAAGATTTCTTTGGCCGGCGGCAACGGCGCTTGGGTTTCGATCCAGCGCACCGGCTCCGCACTCTGGTTCACAAAGGTGTGAATGCAACCCACGCCGGTCCAGATCGTGTCGCCCGGGCCCAGATCGTAGGCGGCGCCGTCGGCGATGGCGCGAACGCTTCCGCTGACGATGAAGTAGGACTCCTCGAAGGTATGATCGTGCGGATCGATTTTCGCGCCGGCCGCGTATTGAATCAGGAACAGAGATTGATGGATCGCGCCGAAGCTGCGGTCGACGAACATCTTGATGGCGACGCCTGTGGTCGGATTGAAGCCTTCCATCTGCGACGGCGCGCCGGGGCGCGGCAGTTGCGATTCGTCGAAATAGCCTGTGCGCGCCTCCGCAGTTGCGTCTCCGCCATCACCCGAGAAGAACGTATCGTGCCCATAGTCGGCGGGACGCGGCTGCGGAGCTTGCATCTCCAGCCAGCGGACGGTCCCCTGGCCGGTGTTGCGCCAGGAATGTCGCGCGCCGGTGGGGATCAAGCCGAAGTGGCCGGGACCCAGCTGGTAGGACTTGCCGCCTATCTCTGCTGTGACCGAACCTTCCAGAATATAAAAGCTCTCTTCAAAGGAATGCAGGTGCGGCTGGATGACGCCGCCCGGGTCGAGGAAGCAGATGCCCACACCCATATGCACCGAGCCCATGCCGCGATCGACGTAGGTGGCGCGGCGAAAGCCGGAGCTGTGGGGTTCGTAGAGATGCGGCACTCGGGCCGAGGCTGGATCGATCCTGGAAACGAAATGCATACGCTCTGTGAAGTTTATCAAATCCGAAGGAACATGCCGGTGCCCGGCCGGGTGATTGCGACTGGGTGTACCTCGGGGCGCATTTGTGATACTGTGCCCGCAAAGGAGGCTGCTATGTGGAACTGGCTTGTTGCCGTGTGGCGCGGGTTAGGCCGCTGGATCCCGCGGGAGAAGGCCCCGCAGGGTTATCATCGTTCCAACCTGCATGGCCGTCATCGCTAAAAAATCAAGGCGGTAAACGTCAAGGGATGTACGGCGTCAGAGTTCCAGTTTGCCGTGCAACAACATCTCATCGACGGAGAACGACTGGCTCACGAAAAGCCGGCCGATCTGCGCTCCAAACGTGATCCATCCGTCTTTCCTGGTGATCTCCTGGGAACGCGGGAAAAAGTAAACCACGGTAGCCAAGCCGTCAATCTGACGCAGGATCTCAACGCGCGAGGGTTTCATATCCTTCTTCTTATTGCGCTTCAGATAGGCGATGCCCTTCAGCTCGTTCTCTATGTTGAATCGCGAGGGAACGGCGATGTCGTAGACCGCAACGGCGTAGTGGTCGTTGTCTATGATGGGCGCGCCGGTCTCGCCGGTTTTCTCCTCCGCGGTGCGGATCGGAAGGGCGCTTTCCCAGCGGATGGCGACGGTTCCGGCCGGTGGCTTGGCATGGGCGCGCGCGATTGCCTCAGCCGCTCTCGTGGGGCCGAACAGCCCGATCCCAGCGAGTCCGACCCCGCCGCCTCTGCCCTCTTCCCAATTTCCGCCCTGCACGCGTTCATCGGGACTCAGGTCGCGCACGTACTGCGGCATGGCGAATTTGACCCATGGCGAATCCGTCAACACCTGTTTGCCGTCCTGTTGATCCCATTGCGCTATGGGCCGGTCTCGCCAGGTTGGATTGGCGGCGAACAGCCAAGCCGCGGCGAGAGGAAGCACGCACACCCTCAATGTCCGATACATAACGCGGCGATCTCCTTAGGTTAAACGGGATTCGTCTCGGCGTCGTGGCGTGGCCCCCGCTGGAGCTTCGGGGCATTCGCGATACGTGCCGCGAACGGTCCTTTCATTTTAATACACGCTAACGGCTCCCGAGCGTACTTTCGGTACAACCGGCTGGTTTTCCTCTATAGACCGCCTGGTACTGTGAGGTCTTGCGCGTGGTCCCTCGCCGCCGCCAAAGTGGAGCTTCTGAGGAACTCGCGCAAAACGGAGTGCGGCGCGATCGGTCCCTGAATTGGTTTGGGGGTGGCGCGCCGCACCCTTTGCGCTTTTGAGGAACTCGGCCGCACAACGAAGCGCTTTGATCAAGCATGCTCGGCGCAACGCCTGCGAGTCCCTGGTCGTTTGAAGGGCCGAGCCGGCCCTGTGCGGGCTTCGAAACGGAGGGAATCCAGGTGGCGCCGATCCCGAAATGCGGGGGACTTCTCGTGATGGGAGCGACGCTCGCCTACGCACAGAGCACGCCGCAGGGTCAAACTCAGGGCAGGCCGGCAGACGCGGCGGCTTTGAACAACTCGGGCGTGGCGCTGCGCTTGGCTTCGCGGCCCGCCGAAGCCAGCGAAGCGTTCAACCGGGCGGTCAAAATCGCCGAGGAGACGGGCGATGAGCGGCTTCTCGCCACCGCATTGGGCGGGTTGGGCGCAACCCTGGTGGACCTGGGTGAATTCGCCCGCGCGCAGCCGGTCCTGCGCCGCAGCCTGGCCTTGTTCGAGAAAACGGCGGGGCCGGATTCCATCGAGGCCGGCGAAGCGGCGAACAACCTGGCGATGGTCTATCGCAAGAACGGCGAGTTCGCGCAGGCTCAGGCTCAGCTCGAGCGAGCTCTGCCGCTCGATGGAGAAGTTCCTGGGAAGCCAGAGCCCCGTGCTGGCGTTGGCCTTGAAAAACATGTTTATCGTCGTGGTTGAACAAAAGCAAGCCGAGCAGAAGCAGTGGGACGACGCCGAGCCCTACCTGCTGCGCGCGCTCGAAATCGCGAAGGCTCTGCCGGAAAGCGTTCAGTTGGCCGAAATCGAGGAGAATCTGGCGCTGCTCGAAGCCCATCGCGAGCAGTTTCACGAGGCTGCGCAGACGATGGAACTGGTCATCGGCATTGAGGAGCGGACGCTGAAGCCGGAAGATCCGCGGCTGGCGCGGTCGCTCGAAAGCTATTCGACGTACCTGAAGAAGATCAACCAGAAGGCCCAGGCGCGCCGGGCCGAGGAGCGGGCGCGGGCGATTCGCCGGGCGGCTCTGTAGACTACCTGCCCGGCGCGCCCAGGACGTTACTGGCGCTGGCGGCCTCGATCAGACGGTTGGCGTCTTCCTGAAGCAGGAAGCGGTCGTGCACCAGGCGGACAGCGGCGGCGCGGACCAAGGCGACGTATTTCTCATGCGTGCGGTAGCGCTCTTCGAGCGAGGGGCGGGGATCGCCCGCGGCCAGGCGCTCGGCTTTGGTTTTGGCGAAGGGAACATAGCCGCCCACCAGGCCGCATCCCGAGCCTTTGCTGAATCCCGCGGCGGTGACATTCCATCCGAGATAACTCCCCAGCGGGGCTTGATGCAGAACGCTGGCGACACCCGCGGTTTCGTTGCCGTCCGCATCCACCTTCGGCGCCAGACTGGGCAGCACCTGGCGGATCGCCGGCGGCTCCATCGAGATAACGCCGCGCATGTCGTTGTAGTTGAACTTGGGGCCGAAATCGTACTCGTAGAGCGGGAGCTGCATGTTATCCGGCAGCGGTACGCCCGGGATGATCGGGAAACCCAGCGCGACCTGGGTCGGCTCCGCCAGATCGCCGTGATCCAGGCGCGGATACTGGCTCGCCGGCGGCGGCGTTCCCTTCATCACCCAATCCACCAGGGCGACGGTGAGCGCGCGCATCGTATCGGCGGACGGATTCGGATTGTTGGGCAATTCGCAGGCCCGCGGCGGATTGGGCACGTTGGTTGAAAACCCTCCTCCTCCGCCGCCGTGCGTCACGCCCGGGAAAAAGTAGCGGCGGACATTGGCGGGCAACGGAATATCCTTGTCCGCTTTCGTGCCGACCAGGTCAATCGATCCGCGCAGGTTCCACAACTCCGAGGCTCCGAAGGTTTCAAAGACTTTGGGACAAGTATTGGTGGCCGTGCAACGATCGAGCAGACTGGCCGCGGCCCGGTGGCGCGCCTCATCGGTGTAGCTGCTCCAGGTTTGCACCGCGTCGCTGCCGGGTTCATACATCGCCGCCGCGCCGCTGGGACTCGCGAATCGGAAATTCATGGCGAGCTGACGCACTGCGATGTTGGGATTGATGCCGTCGAAGACGATTTTCTTGCCCTCGTCCTGGTTGAAGCCCAGATGCACCAGGCTGCGCAGAAAATTTCCGGATTGTGAATCGCCGCGGGCCAGGGTGTGGGTCACCTTGCCTGCGATGGGATTGGCGGTTCCCGCATCGTCCTTCGCGGCGTAGCGGAAAAAGGAAGTGAGGTCGCGCGTGGCCGCGAACCCGATGCCCAGCACCAGAGGGTCCTTGGCGGTGTAGACCAGTTCGTAGAGATAGGCCGGGTCGAATCCGTTTTTCAGGCAGATTTTATCCGCGTCCGGCTTGCCGGGGAACGGCGTCGCGCGGCAATCCGCAAAGGCCCAGTCGGTGGAGCGAATGGGAATCACCTCGCGGCCTTCGGCGGCGCGGCGAGTCAGCGTGGCTTTGGAGGTATCGAGAGTCAGCGGAGGCGCCGCCGGCGCGGGAGGCTGACGGCCGCGCAGCGCCAGCGTATTCGTGTTCGGGGGCATGTCGGCGAAGCGCACCAGCACCGGGCCGGTGAGCGGGGAGCCGTCCGCGTTCCTGGCCACGGGAACGGAGATCGTTTCCACGTTGGGCGCGGGCGCAAGGTCGCCCTGCCATCCGCTGGTCAGCACGATGTGGCCATATTTGAACAGATCCGCCATCGCACCCGCACTCGCCGTGGCAGCCGGCAGTGGCGCCCGGCCGCGGTTGGGGACTTCGTAGAACAGCACTCCGCTGGCTTTCGAAAGATCCGCGGGGATGGCGATGGAGAATGTCGCCGAATATTCCACCATCCCGCGCGCGTTGCGCGGCGCGAATTCGATGTCGGTGATGATGGCGTTGAGCGGATTCTTGGGGTCGAGCTCACCGTAGACGTGGCCGCTCAGTTGTTGGTATCGCCCGATCTGCCCGAATGCCTGCGCCTGAAACGCAGCGGCATCCCGTTGCTCAATGACGATTCGTACGATGCGCCCGTACGCGGGTGCGATCAGAAGAGAGGCTGCGAATGCCGCAGACGAGAGTCGCCGATGCATGAGGATATCCTTCCCCATACAGCATATGACTTCGGCGGCAGCGGTGCAGGGCTCGAGAGAAATTGAGGGCCGCGACCGGCCCTTTGCGGGCGATAGAAATTCGGCTACGCGTTACTTACTTGCGCGGGGTAGTGATCCCCCAGCCATTTCTCAATTTTTTCCCGTTGAGTGGCGAGGACGACGCGTTGCCATTTCACCACGCCGGTTCGTTCACTATATTCGGCCATCACGTAAGAGCCCTCGTTAAGCACCTCGATCAGGCCATCCGTCTTGGTCCGTTTGAAATGATAAGAAGGGAGCGGGGAATGGTGTTTTTGCATTCGATATTAGAATAGCAGATCCCCCTAAATATTAAAACCTGTACGGTTTGGCGGAAAACGCGCTATACTCAAAATGTACCGGAAGTCATACCGCGCCCCTCCGTTCCTTTGCGTTCCTATCTGGCTCGCTGATTCCCGCTTCAACTAAGAATGAATACATTTTCCGAACTCCCCCTTTCTATCTTCTTGCAGAGCAATTTGGCCCAGCAGGGATTCGTCCAGCCAACGCCTGTGCAAGCCCAGGCCATCCCGCAACAGCTCGCCGGGTCACGATGTCGTGATCACGGCGCAGACCGGCACGGGCAAGACCCTTGCCTTTCTCCTTCCGCTGCTCGAAAAACTGACCAAGCGCGGCGCCACACTGGGCAATCAGCCCGGCGTCAGCGCGCTGATCCTCAGCCCGACCCGCGAACTGGCGATCCAGATCAGCGAAGTCTTTTCGAATCTCGCCGGCGGAACCGGCATCCGCGCCGCTGTCGTGGTCGGCGGCTTGAGCGAACAGTCCCAATTGCAGACGATTCGCAAAGGCGCGCAGGTCGTCATCGCCACCCCGGACGGCTCTACGACTTCCTGGAGCGCAAGCTTGTGAAGCTGGGCTCGGTTCACATGGTCTGGTTCTGGATGAAGCGGACCGGATGCTCGACATGGGCTTCCTTCCCACCATCAAAAGAATCCTGGCGGCGCTGCCCGGTCGAACGGCAAACCGTGTTTTGTTCGGCGACCATCGAATCCTCGGTTGCGCATTTGATTCAACGCTCACCTCAAGAACCCAGTCCGGATCGCGGTCGGTTCCACCACGAAACCGGCCGAGCACATCGATTTGCATGTCTATGAGGTCGAGCAGGACCGCAAGCTTGGATTGCTCGAAAAGATGCTTCAGGAGGAGCGCGGCTCCTTTCTCGTGTTCGCCCGGACCAAGCACGGGGCAGACCGTCTGGCGAAAAAACTGGTGCGCGGCGGATCGAAAGCCGCCGCCATTCATGGAGACCGCACCCAGTCTCAGCGCAATCTGGCGCTGCTCGGATTCCAGCAAGGCAGCTATCGCGTCCTGGTAGCCACCGATGTGGCCGCTCGCGGAGTGCATGTGGAAGGCATCGCGCATGTGGTCAATTACGATCTGCCGCAGGTGCCCGAGGATTTTATTCACCGCGTGGGCCGAACCGGCCGCGCCGGGCTTCGCGGCACTGCTTCCACCTTCAGCACGCAGAGTGAGCGCGGCGAGATCCGCAAGATCGAGCGGCTGCTGGATCTTCGACTAACGCGCCGCCCGGTGCCGTCCGGACTGCAGCAGGAAGCTCGGGCAACAGGCGCAGCCTCAATGCCGATGAGCGATCGTGAATCGCGCACCCACCACGTTCGCAGCTTTGGCACTAAAAGCTTCGGCCCCAAAACGCGAAGCTCCCGCGCAAGGCGCGGTTAAAGACACCGCGGGCCGAGCCCGGCGCGCCCTGCGTGCGATTGAGAAAGATCGAAGAGGTACCTCTTGCCCGATTTGTCAACGCCAATCGGGAACACGGCCGCTGGACTTCAACGGCAAAGCTCATCGTGTGACGGTCGGCGGGGTTGCCTAGGTTGCTCTCCCACGCTCGCGTGATCCAGACCCGATAAGATATCCAGACTCTTGCCCACAAAATAGCAGGAGAGGCATGGAACAGGCCGGCGGGCAAATCTCTAAATGATTGAGCCGTGGGCAAATTTAGTTCGCCGAAAAGCGCGTGACCGGCGCGTGGGATAATGAGTTATGAGCAATGTGACATTTGAAACGCAGGATCTGCGCGTGCGCATCGAGGACAAGATCGCGCGCATCGACCAACGCAAACTGAACGGCGAACCCTGGCAGGAGATCGATCGGGACGTGCTGCCAGTCACCGAACATTGGCGAACCAGTGCGGTTCGGGCCTGCCCCTCTCCTCTTAAGGTCGCGCTTCTGGCTTTTGAGCGCGAAAACCCCGGCGACATGAGTATGCGGCTCGCGCTGGGAGCTTAGTCCGGATTTCTTGGGCGATCGCGAACAACCAGGCGACTCAATCTCGCGGCGAGCTGCGCCGCAGTGGATCGTTCGCAAACAGAGACGGCTTCCGGCCGGTGAGCCTCTGGGCTCTTTTCCTCTTTGGGAGCACGGGTGCGACGTTGCCGCAGGTCGCGCTCTGGATTTCGGTCTCGCTCGCCGCGCAGGCCCCAGCTAACGCTGGCGAGCGAAAACTCGCGATCTGAACTTCCCTATAGCCAGGCCGGCTAGGCCGATCCCAAGTAGAACTGCGCTGCCCGGCTCCGGCGTGATCGTGTCGATCGTCGCTTGAAAGGTGAAATCGTCGAAGCTTGTCACCGTAAAACTGCCGAGCGAAGTGTTTAGACCAACCCAATCTGCGGTGGATGGGTCCGATGCCGCGGGACCGAGTGGGCCGATCGGGGATTGAAGGTTATAGGTGGTAAAGGCGGTGCTTCCGATATCGGCATCATACATCTGGATAATGTCGCAACAAAAGGTGGCGCCCTGGTCTCCAAACCCCGCCAGTCCACCAGTGTTGTCGAAGACATCGGTCTCGTCCGTAAACACCCCTGAGCCGACGCCGCCGAGCGTGAAAGACGCCGATCCCCCTGGGAAATAAAGGAAGTAAGTCGGTGATGTATACGTGACTCCGCTGATATCTCCGGTTGCCGTCACGGTGAGGGGCTCATCAGAGAAAGGATTGCCATCCATCGTTCCGGATGCCGTTCCGGTGAAAGTGTAGGTCATGAAGGTATCCGCGAAAGCGGTGGTGCTCAGCAGAACCAGCCAAATCATACAACGCATATAGATCCCTCCGGTCGAGCCATGAATTCCCGTTCGGTTCAAAGCCCGTTGCAACATTATATCCTGCCGCGGAGCAGGGCCTCAACTCCTTAGTAACAGCCCGCAAAACGGAGCGCGGCGGCCATTGTTGCTTGGCTGAAGTGAGGGTGCCGCCGCACCCTTTGCGGGCTAGCTACGGCCGGTAGGTCGCGCTTTGGATGTCGGTCTCCCAGACCCTGACCTCGCGCACGCGCACCGGGACCGGGTTCGCCACGAGGCCGCTGGTGAGCTCTTCGTAGAAATACTCGGCGATGTTTTCGGCGGAAGGGTTCTTCACGTCGAAGGGCGGGACATCGTTCAGGAACCTGTGATCCAGGCGCGCGATCACGCCGCGCATGGACTCCTTCACGTCCAGGAAATCCACCAGCATCCCGGTTTGGTCCAGTTCCCGGCCTTCAATGGTCACCTGGATTTTGAAATTGTGGCCATGGACGTTCTCGCATGCCCCCTTGTAATTGCGCAGGGCATGGCCGGCGGCGAAAGTCTGTTCTACGGAAACTTCAAACATTTGAAAAACTTTCCTACCTCTTGAAAAGATCCCTACACCTTGAAGAACTTCCCAACATCCCTGCGCGCGGTGGTGAATCCGTATGGAGGCAAACTGTCGAAGAAAATCTGGCCGTAGCGAGTCTTCGTGATCCGGTTGTCCAGCAGCGCCAAAACTCCCCGGTCGCCCCGGCTGCGAATCAGCCGTCCGAAGCCCTGCTTCAGCGCGATGGCGGCCTGCGGAACCTGGTAGCCGTAGAACGCGTCACCGCCCTCGTTCTTGATCGCGGCGATCCGCGCTTCCACCACCGGATCGCTCGGAACCGCAAACGGCAGTTTATCAATAATAACGCAACTCAACTGCTCGCCCGGCACATCCACGCCTTGCCAGAAGGACGATGTCGCGAACAGCACCGCGTTCGGCGTCGAGCGAAATTCCTCGAGCAGCGCGCTGCGCGGGCCGGTGCCTTGCAGCAGAGTCTGATAGGGAACGTCGAGCGAGACGCGATCATAGATCAGTCGCATCTGCTGATAGCTGGTGAAGAGCACGAACGCGCGGCCGCGGCTGAAGGTGAGCATTTCGACAATCTCCTCCGCCGCCGCAGCCGTAAAAGCCGGGCTGCGCGGATCGGGCAGGTTTTGCGGGACATACAGAAGGGCTTGCGTAGCGTAATCGAAATGGCTGGGAACGACCAGACCGCGAGCGGCGCGCAAGCCCAGACGCTCCTTGGTGAAGTCGAAGCCGCCGGAGACGGCCAGCGTGGCGGAGGTCAGCACCACCGTATCGACGGAGTCGAACAGGCGCTGGTCCAATATTTGCGAGACCTCGATGGGAGTGGCTTGCAGAAATGTTCCGCGGCCGCGGCGCTCAATCCAATACACGTAGCGGCGGTCGCCCGATTCCATCCAGAACTCCAGCCTCCGCGCAAGATCGCGGGCGCGAGCCACCAGCAGCAGCGACTCCTCGGGCGGAGAATTGCAGTAACTCGAGCTGCAACGCCGCCAGCTCCAGCGCGCGCAGAACGTCGCGATAAATCTCGTCGTTCTTTTCAAGGAAAGCGTCGTGCGAGCGGAAACCGGTGCGGCCTTCATTGGCGCCGAATAAGCTCAAGAAACGCCCCGCGCAATCGCCCAGCGTGATGAGAGTGCGGTCCAGCTCCTGCGATCCGAAATCCTTGCGACGCGCCAACGCGGAGGTGTCGCGAACCAGCTCCTCGAACTGATAGCTTGAAATCGACGACTCCGAAATATTGGCCGGCGACGTCTTCCACGTCGTGGGCTTCGTCGAAAATCACCGCGCCGTAGTCGGGGATGATCGCGCCCCGGTCGTCGCCCTTGACGGCCATGTCGGCGAAGAACAAGTGATGATTGACGATGATGATGTCGCTTTCCTGCGCCCTCTGATGCATCAGCGTGATGAAGCAGCGCTCAAACTGCGGGCACTTCTGGCCGGTGCAAAGATCCGAGCGGGCATCGACTTTGGCCCAGGCGAGGATTGTTCGGGAAGCGTTTTGATTTCGGCGCGGTCGCCGGTTTGGGTGGTCTTCTCCCACTCACGGATGATTTGAAAATCGGCGGTTTCCTCCAGGCCTTCGAGCACCGGCTCCTTCTCGGCATCGTAGATCTTCTGGCGGCAGGCGTAGTTGGCGCGGCCCTTCATGTAGGAGACGCGCAGCGGGCCAATGAGCTGGCCGAGGTGCCGGTCGAGGAAAGGAATGTCCTTGAAGAAGAGCTGCTCCTGAAGATTCTTGGTGCCGGTGGAGATCACGACACGCTTGCCGGAGAGGATCGCGGGCACCAGATACGCGAGCGTTTTACCGGTGCCTGTGCCGGCCTCGACGATCAGGTGCTTCTTTTCGGCCAGCGCGCTTTCCACCGCTTCGGCCATTTGCAGTTGGCCGTCGCGGTATTCGTAGTTGGGGTGCCACTGCGAGAGCAGACCCTTTTTCGAAAAGAATTGGCGGACGGTTAGAGCTTTGGCGGGGGGAGTCACCTATGGTGACGATTCTACCGTTCCGGGCGTGGTTTCCGCTGGTCCGATGTCGTTTGGACCGTGTTATTCTTGCGGCATGGTGCGCCGCGAGATTGAGATCGACGAGGACACAGACCGCATTCTTACACAGCTTGCCTCAGAATATGAGGGGGATTTGAGCCTCGCCCTGACGGAGCTGGTTCGCGCCCACGAGCAGCTGGAAGACTTCGCGAATCGCAGCGAGGAGGCGCATGAAAACGTGCTGCGTACGCTGCGCGACAGTTCGGAGGCGGACTTTCGAGAAGGTCGTACGTTGACCTGGAACGACGTGAAGACCCGCAACGGCTTGTGAGAATTCTGTTCGCCGCGTCGGCCGCCGAGGCCTTCGCCGAACTTCCGGATTCAACGAAAAGAAGGGCCGCAAAATCCATTGATCTGCTGGAACAATACCCCAAGATGTACCCAGTGCGCATGCGCGGATTGATGCGGGGCTACCGGTATTTTGTCGCCGGACGGCATCTGTTCTACTACAGCCTGACGTCGGAGGAGCTGCGTATTACGGCGATCATTCCCGGCGTGATGCGCCAAGCCTGATGAATCGCGTTTCGAGCCTTCAGGTTACAATAGCAGGGCTCGCGGGCAACAACCTACAAATGGGCAGCTAGGCTGCGGTTAAAACGCCTGGCTGGAGGTGATGCCGCTGGCTTGCAGAGCGGTCTGCATCTTTTCGAGTGCCGACTTATGAATCTGGGAAACTCGGCTTTCGTTGATGCCCAGGACGCCGCCGATTTCCTTCATCGTCATTTCGTTGGTGTAGTACAGCAGGACGACCTTCTGGTAGCGCTCCGGGAGGGTTTTCATGGCCACCGTCAGCACGCTGCGGAGCTGCTCGCGGGCGCAGATGGAATCGGGCTGCGTTTCCGGGTTGCTGGGGAAATCGGGAGCGGGGAGATCGTCGCCTTCGTTCGAACGCGTGGAAGCGGAGATCAGACCAACGTTGCGCAGATCCAACATCATGGTGCGCCAGCGGTCCACATCCATGCCCAGCTTCTCGGCGACTTCGGCTTCGGTAGGGGCGCGCTGCAGCCTGGAGGATAGATCGCGCGTGGCGGCTTCCACTTGCTTGTGGCGGCGGCGCATATCGCGCGAAGCCCAGTCGAGCTGCCGCAGGCTGTCCAGAATGGCGCCCTTGATGCGGTGCTTGGCGTAGCTCGAAAACACAACCTGCTTTTCGGGATTATATTTGTTGGCGGCGTCGAACAGACCCAGAATGCCGGCGTGGATCAAATCGTCCAAGTCCACGTGCACGGGAAGGTTCTCATGCACGCGTACGGCAATCGCCTTCACCAGCGGAAGATGCTCCAGCACCACTCGATCGCGCCGGGCCTGTTTGGCGGAGGGCGCGGCGGCGGGACGCGGATGCGCGGAGTGCGCAGTAGCGGCGGTGCCCATGGGCTTCACCGGCACAAGGCTTCCTCGGGGAGTCCTTCTGGCCGGCCGCGATGGCGCAGGGCTGGCAGCCGCGATCGACGTCACCGGAGCGGTTGCCGTGGCGGCTGCGGTCTTGTAGCTCATACTCATCATCTTCTGCATCCCCCTCTAACTTTTCTCGACGACACCTGAAGATGCACGCTTCAGCCCACTCTCTCCGACAACTCCTGCGACTAAACTCGACTACAGCAATAGAGCCTGTGTTATGAGTGAGAAACCCTATGCTGCTCCCAATGCATGACACGCCTGCTCGACGCTTTTGAAGGGCGGCGGCAGCCGACTTCGTACCACAATGAAACTGTTAATCAGGGGTTCACTCCCGAACTGAAACGCCGACACCCGATTTGGGTACTACGCTTCAAGAGCTGCGCCCTGTATTTAGAAGATTAAGAGGTAAGGGCTTGGTAAGTACCTCGAAGGATCACCTTAGGCGAGGCCTAATAATCCTCCGATGTGGAGTATGCCGAATTCCTAGTCGACCCGCTGTTTAAGTACCACCAGCACGGTTCTGACTGCGAATAACCCTAGAACCAGCCAAACCACTAGGCGAGGCCGTCCGTCCAGCCGATAAGAGGCTGCCGTGGCGAGAGCGGCATATGCCGACATAGCGACTATAAGGCGGCGATTCATAAGGGGTTATCTCACCTAGTGCGGGGCCACGTTGTAGGCGAAGGCCATTTGCAGGTGAATCTGGTCTCCCTGGTACTCGGAGGGCAGCGGCGGGAAAGGAACCGAGGCGCTGATGCCGGCGACAGCGGCGCGATCAAAATCGTTTCCGGATTGGGAGACGTATTCCAAGCTAGGAACAGCGCCGCGCCGGTCAATGATGAATTTGAGAACGACAACGCCCTTGCGGCCCAAGCGGGCGCTATCGGGAATGACCGTCATCCAGTTCTTTTTAACCATCGCAAGGACTTGAAGCAAATAGGGTTTGAAGTCGACGTTCTTGGGGTCGCTGAGCAATTGCAGGGCGCTGCAGTCGTTGCAGGGCGAGGGCGCTACACCCGGGACTCTGGGCGAATCCTCCGAAATGTCCCCGACGGTTGGGCCGCGGCCTCCCGGGGGCAACGCGGAGCGGACGATGTTGGGCGGCCGAGGGACCGGCGGAGCCTTCGGAGGCGCGGCGGGATTCGGGCGCGGGGCCGTAAACGATGGAGGATTGAGAGTCGTGGTTCCGATGCCGGTGGAAGGAATCTGCGCGAGCAGCGGCCCAGTCTGGATCTGCGGGGCTTCGATTTGAGGAGTCAGCAGCGGCGCCGGCTCGCCGGCCGTCCCCGGAGGAGGCGGAGCGAACTGGCGGACATGGGGCGCTTGCGCCGGCTGCGCCTGAACGGCGCTGCGCACGTCCAGTTCCTTGGCCACCTTCCCCTGGTTGGGAGCCTTCTGCGTCAACTCCACGTCTCGCGGAAACACCAGATGGACGGGACGCTGGAAATTGGCCAGAATCTCGGGCGAAGTTTGGTACAACTGCACCTCGGGAGTAAAGATCACCAGCGAGAGGAACAGAAAATGCACCACCAGGGTACCGCCAATATCGTAGGCGAGACGCCGCGGCGAAACTGGCTGGGACCAGGATCGGAGAAGATTCAGCTCATCTGGCTCGACTGGCGGCGCGCTCGGCACTTACCCTCTCTGCAGTGCCTGGCTAACCAGGCGGGAGTGCTCCTCAATTCTATCAAGAATGCCGCTGGCGACCTCCAGTGCCGCCAGACCCTGTTCTCCGGTCACCAAGGGCGGGCAGCGCGAGGTTATGCTATCGAAGAACGCCTCCAGCTCCAGCCGCAGCGGTTCTGCCTGGGTGACGGGCAAAGGGCTGAAATCGATGGCCATGGAGGCCTGTTGATTTACCCGGAAGCGCACCGCATCCTTGCGCGTGTAATCGAGCGAAATATATTCATGCGGCTGAAACAGGCGCAGCTTGCGCACGCGTTCCGTGGATACGCGGCTGGCTGTCAGATTGGCGACGCAGCCGCCCGGAAACTGAAGCCGCGCGTTGGCGATGTCCACTTTGGGCGTGAGAATGGAGATGCCCGCGGCGCGGATTTCCTGCGGTGTCTCGCCGGTGAGAGCCAGCACGATGTCGATATCGTGAATCATGAGATCGAGGACCACGTCCACATCCAGGCTGCGCGGGGTGAATTCGCTCAGCCGGTGAATTTCGAAGAACAGAGGCTTGGTCACCACCGAGGCAAGCGCGATTACCACCGGATTGAAACGCTCCAGGTGACCCACTTGGAGGACGCGGCCGGTGCGCTTGGCGGTTTCGACTAAGATACGCGCGGGTCCGGGCAGATGGGCGATCGGTTTTTCGACCAGGACGTCCAGCCCGAGCTCCATGAGCCGGCATCCGACTTCGGAATGGGTGACGGTGGGGGTGGCCACAACGGCGGCGTCGGCGGCCCGGGCCAGGTCCTCGAGGGTTTCAAAGACGGGACATTCATAAGGTTGGGCAGCCGCGGCGGCTCGAGCCGAATCGATATCAAAAACCCCTGCCAAGGCAACTTTTTCAGAGGAATGAATGACTCGCAGGTGATTGCAGCCGAAGGCGCCGGCGCCGACGACCGCAATTCGGGGTAGGGACATGTATTCAGAGGCTAACACGGCCTAATCATTTCAACAAGAACCGACGAATTCTATCTGAGGAACTTGCGCAAAACGGAGTGCGGCGCGATCGGTTCCTGGATTGATTCGGGGTGCGCGCCGCACCCTTTGCGCTTTTGAGGAACTTGCGCAAAACGGAGTGCGGCGCGATCGGTTCCTGGATTGATTCGGGGTGCGCGCCGCACCCTTTGCGCTTTTGAGGAACTTGCGCAAAACGGAGTGCGGCGCGATCGGTTCCTGGATTGATTCGGGGTGCGCGCCGCACCCTTTGCGCTTTTGAGGAACTTGCGCAAAACGGAGTGCGGCGCGATCGGTTCCTGGATTGATTCGGGGTGCGCGCCGCACCCTTTGCGCTTCTAAAGGAATACGCCGGTACATGCGCGCTCTCAGTCGTTTCCTCATCGCCGTGGCGTTGGCTGCTCTCGGGCTGCCCCTTCGGCTGGCGGGGCAACGTTACAACTTCAAGTTTTACGGCGAGGAAGAGGGGCTACAGAACCTGGTGGTGCAGGTTGTACTGCAAGACCGCGCCGGATTCCTGTGGGTGGGCACGCAGAATGGCTTGTTCCGTTATGACGGCAGCCGCTTCACCTCGTTTAGCCGCGCCGATGGTTTGCCCGCGGGCCGCATCGACTCTCTGCATGAAGCCGTCGACGGGACTCTGTGGGTGGGAACTCGCGTTGGCCTGGCACGGCGGCAAGGCGAGCGATTCGAGACTGTGGGGCTGGGCGTTGCCACGGGGGTCGCAGGACGGGAGGCGATCGCGTCCGATTCGAGCGGGCATCTGTACGTAGCTACGGAACGCGGCCTGTTGGTGGGGACGAAGCTCCCGCGGGGATGGAGCTTCCGGCCGGTAGATCCGGCTCCGGGACACCCCGCCGGCGAACCCGCGACGGCGGTCTATGTGGATTCGACCAGTCTGGTTTGGTTTGGCTGCGGTGCGGCCGATCTTTGCCGCTTGGGGCCCGGGCTGTCCATCCCCGTGAAATCGAGTCAAGCCGAAGGCTTGCCGCCGGATCGATGGGAAGCGATCCTGGAGGACCTGGAAGGCAACATTTGGGTGCGTAGCGAGCATCAACTGGCGGTGCGATCGCCGGCCACGCGCCGCTTTCAGCTTCGCGGCTCTGGGATGCACACCTCCGGGATGCATGGACAAGGCGGAACATTACCGCCTTCTACAAACACGCTTCCGGCGCTGGCCCTCGATCCCGACGGCAATCTGCTGGTGCCTACGAATCTGGGTCTGGCGCGCCAGACCGGCTCCGGCTGGGAGATCGTGGGCGCCGATCGGGGCCTGACCACCAACGATATTTCCGCGGTGCAACAAGACCGCGAAGGATCCATCTGGATCGGGCTTCTGGGATCGGGACTGGCGCGATGGCTGGGTTACCGGGAGTGGCAGAGTTGGAATGAGCGCGACGGTCTGAGCCGCGAATCGGTGTGGGCAGCCACTCGCGACGCATCGGGGCGATTGTGGCTGGGCACCCAGTTCGGGCTCGACTACCTGGAGGAGCGGGCGGAGCAGGATGGGCGGCTGATGTGGCGCCATCAACTGGCTGGCCTGGAGATCCGCGCGCTGGCGGCGGCTTCGGATGGAACGGTTTGGATCGGCGGCAATCGAGCGGGAGTGCGCCAGCTGGATCCGCGCAACGGATCCGTGCGCGTCTTTGGGCGCGCGCAGGGCTTGATCAACGACTCGGTTCTGCAGCTGACCGTGGATCGGGGAGGGCGAATCTGGGCGGCGACGCGGGCGGGACTTTTCCGCAGCATCGCCTCGACTTCCTCCAACGGCCTCCGGCCTGGACCGAAGGGCGCGGTGACGGGCTTCGAGCAGGTAGTGCCGGCGGGCGGGACGCCTTCGGAAGGGTTCCTGATGACCTTGCAGGATTCGCGAGGTCGCCTGTGGGCGTGCGGAGACCTCGGCTTGGCGCGATATGCCGATGGCCAGTGGACTCGCTTCACCACCAAGGACGGCCTGAAGGACAACCTGGTGGCGCATGTGGCCGAGGACGAGGACGGCTCCATCTGGGTGGGGTATCGCGACGCTTACGGCTTAACGCATCTGACATTTACCGGGGACCACCCGAAGGTTGAGCATGTCAACTCGAGCAACGGCCTGGAATCGGACAAGACGCTGTTCCTCGGCCGTGACGGGCGCGGATGGCTGTGGGTGGGGACCGATCATGGCGTGGACGTGTACGACCACACGCGCTGGCGGCACTTTGGTCATTCCGACGGCCTGATCTGGGACGACACCAATACCAACGCCTTCCTGGCCGATGCGGGCGGAAGCGTCTGGATCGGCACCAGCCGGGGGTTGTCGCGATACCAGCCGCGCGCCACTGCGATTCCGGGGGTGCCTCCTCCGGTGGTGTTCACCTCGGTGAAGCTAGGCGGCCAGGAAGTGGATCCTTTCACTGCCAAAGAGGTTCCGTATAGCCAGAACTCGCTGCAGGTGCGGGTTGCGGCGCTGACCTTTATGCAGGAGTCGAGCGTGGTGTTCCGCTATCGCCTGGCCCAATCCGAGCATAACTGGGTAGAGACGCGGCAAAGGGAGCTGAACTACGTGAAGCTGCCCCCGGGTCAATACACGCTGGAGGTGATGGCTCGGAACGCCCAGGGAGTATGGAGCGCCGAACCTGCCCGCCTGCGCTTCGAAATCCAAACGCCCTGGTTTCTGGCGTGGTGGTTCCGCATAGGCTCCGGGCTGGCGGTCCTGCTGCTGGGACACTTGCTGTGGAGGCGGCGAACGAAACGCCTGGAAAGCGAGCGGCAAAGGCTGGAGACCGCGGTGGCCGAGCGCACCCGCGAGTTGTCGCAGGAAAAGCAACGCGTGATCGAGGAAAAGGCGCGGGCCGAGAATGAGAACGCGGTGGTGCAACAGCAAAACCAGGAGATTGAGCGGCTGCTCAATGAGGCTCGCCAGGCCAGCCGCTTCAAGAGCGAGTTTCTGGCCAACATGAGCCACGAGATCCGCACACCCATGAACGGAATTCTGGGCATGACGGACCTGGTTCTGGCAAGCGAACTTACGCCGGAGCAGCGTGAGTGCCTGGAAACGGCGCGCCTGTCCGCGGATTCGCTGCTGACCGTCCTGAACGACGTTCTGGACTTCTCCAAGATCGAAGCCGGGAAGCTGGACCTGAATCCGGTTTCGTTTTCGCTGCGCCAGTGCGTGCACCAGACCGTCAAGATTTTTGCGGTGAGTGCAGCCGAGAAGCGTCTGGAGCTGGGCGTGGACGTCGGCGATTCCACGCCGGACGGGTTGGTGGGCGATCCGGACCGGCTGCAACAAGTGCTGCTGAATCTGATCAACAATGCCATCAAATTCACTTCGCGCGGCGGGGTGCACCTGGGAGTCGAGCACGAGATGAGCGGGGCGGGCGAGGTGATGGTTCACTTCGCCGTTCACGACACCGGGATCGGGATTCCCGCCGACAAACAGCGCATCATTTTCGAGTCGTTCCGGCAGGCCGACGGCTCCACCACGCGCCGTTTCGGCGGGACAGGCCTGGGATTGTCGATTTGCTCCAAACTGGTGGAGTTGATGAACGGCCGGATTTGGGTGGAAAGCGACGGCGCGCGGGGAAGCGCGTTCCACTTCACGGCGCGCTTCGGACTGGCGGCCGCGGAAGAAACCAGAGCTCCGGTCAAAGTGGATGGTCTGCGGCAGTTGCTCGAAGCGGCCAGCGAGGGCGTGCCGGGTCTTCGCATCTTGCTGGCCGAGG
This sequence comes from Bryobacterales bacterium, assembly GCA_963765185.1. Lineage (GTDB taxonomy): Bacteria > Acidobacteriota > Terriglobia > Bryobacterales > Bryobacteraceae > Palsa-187. The sequence continues at coordinate 13,442 of CAVXWB010000157.1, read as the reverse complement.
ATAACCTGGTGAATCAGCGTCTGGCTACCAGGCTGCTGGAAAAGTGCGGGCACCAGGTAACGGCGGCCACGACCGGCCGCCAGGCACTGGAGCTATGCGCCCGCAACAGCTTCCATCTGATTCTCATGGACGTGCAGATGCCCGATATGGACGGCCTCGAAGCCACCCGGGTGATCCGCTCGCGAGAGCAATCGGGATTCCTGCACACGCCCATCGTGGCGCTGACCGCCCATACGATGAAGGGCGATCGCGAGCGATGCCTGGCCGCGGGGATGGACGCCTTTATCACCAAGCCCATCGACGCGGTGGAGTTCCTGACCGTGGTGGAAACGCTGGGAGGCAAGGCGCGGGCTGCCATGGAAGAATTCGTCCGTTCAACGGAGCTTCGTTTGGTGCAAGCTAGCTTGGCGGGCCGAGCGGGCCCTGTGCGGGCTACGGCGCCGTCTGAGTCTGCGCCGCCTGAGCCAGCATTTGGGCCCTCATCGCCTGCATCTGGCGGGTGAGGTGCGGCACCACGCCGACCATCCGCTCCAGCAGCATGAGTTGGCCGCGGTGATGCATCTCGTGCTCCTTCACGCCCAGCAGCATTTCGAAGCGCGACTTGACCGTATTGTTGGGGCCCGGCATGGTCACGGACTGGGCTAGAAAATCGTCCGACAGACCGTCGAGCCATCCGCCAAACTGATCGCGGCCGCTCGCGAGCAACGCGATAATTTCGGCCTTCGAGCGTTGGGTCTTCTCATCGGCGATCAGGGGCCCGACAAAACCCATGAAGTCGAAACCCGCCAGCGCCGTGAGCTTCCTGTTGCCGTGAACCTCATACGCGATTTTGGGGACGTTGGCGATGTGCACCAGCGTCTCAGCGACGCTGCGGTTTTCCGGCGTGGCTCGGAATCCGTAGTGTTCCTCGCCGATGTCTTCCGCAATTTTGATGGTGTTGTCGCGGACCGTGCGAAATGCCGCCGCGAGATCTTTTGCTCCGTAATAAGTCATTATCCCCATTGTAGCGAAGCTGGCGTGGTCAGCTTCCGGACTTGCCGGATTTGCACTGAGCACGGCGACCCTGAATGATGCAGTTCAGCATCTCCCTCGCCTTCGGATTCCGGAGGCTGAGGGTCCAAGTCGAGCCGGACCGGTTCAGCAGAGTGTAACCGAACTGCTCTTCGTCTTCGCTCTCCTGAACCATGAGCCCGTAAATCTGCGCGCCGCTGGTTTGCCCTTGGGCAGCCTTGTCGAGCTTGGTGCCGGCGTCTCCGGCAACGATCTGAAGCGGGCGCTCCGGACCGTAGCTCAACAACTCGAACAGGTGCGTGTGCCCGGAGAGAACCATGGCGACCCCTTGGGGCGAGGCTTGATTCCAGGCTCGCTGAAGCACATCTGTTTCCGCGATCGCGGGCGAGGACGCAGTTGCCGGCTTCAGCGCCCAGAACGGATGATGGTCCACCAGCCAGGCATTTTCCGCGTGCAGCGAAGCGAGCTGGGCCGCATAATTGCGTAACTGCTCGGGATCGATGCTGTTTTGATTGGTCGCGGAGGAATCGAACTCGATCAACTGAAACATTCCCAATTGAATCGAATACGGCGGCGGCATAGCGCGGCACGCGCCGGCTTGCCAGGGCCTTGGGTCGAGATAGTAGAACCAGCCGCGCCAGGCCCGTTTGCAATCCTCATGGTTTCCTCGCGAAAAGGCCCACGGGGCCGCTGCCAGCAGACTGGCGGCGGGCTTGAAAAAATCCGCGTTCCAGGTCTCCCAGTTATCGCCGAAAGGACTGCCTCCGCACTTGTTCCGGTCCTGGGCGGGGCAAGGATCTTCGCGGTAAAGGTAATCGCCCACGTGGATGACTAACTGCGGCTGCGCGGAAGCGGCGGCCTTGGCGACGCGTTCGAACGGCCAGTCGTGGCCGCAATCCTGCACCTCCGCGCCTTTGATGCGGCAGCCGGTATCGCCGATGACCACGATGCGGGACGGGTCGGGATGAGGAAGCGCCAGAACCTGTCCCTTCACCCGCGTCGACCGTGCGCCGGCGGGAAGCGCTACTTCGCAGACGGGACGGAATCCGTCCGGCGCCGGCTGGCGCGGCGACATCGCCAGGCTCGCGCCATCGACCTCCGCGTTGGGGCAGTCGGCCGGTCCGCTCACCACCACGCGCGCGATCGCCCGCCCGCCTTCGCCCAGCTCCACCCAGGCCGGAGACAAGGTCTGGGCTCGGGCCAGAATTCCTGCTCCCAGAAGCAGCAGGAGTGTATTCCGCATGTTGCTACTGTATCAAGACCTAATTGCGGTAAGATGAAAACGCCCCGATACGAAGGGGACCAAGAAGTCACGATTCCAGATTCAACTCGGATCGACGCGGCGAAGGGGAACGGACCACCGTTCCCCTTCTCGCTTTTTCGGAACGGTGTGTCTAAACTAAGAATCGATGCACACGCGGCGCATGGCGGGTTTTTTGCTGGGCGCCTGGCTCGGGGGCAGTCTCCTGATGATCGTGATTCAGGTTGAGAATCTGCGCTTCACGGCGTCCCTTCTATCGACCCCTTCCGATCCGGCCGCCGAGTTGATGAAGAAAACCGGTCCGGAGCAGAACGTCGAGCTGCTGATGAGATACCAAGCCGCCGAGCAGAACCGCCGTTACTCAGAAGTCTGGGAAGATGCCCAATTCGGACTGGCGCTGATTCTGGGAGGCTGCCTGTTTCTGGGGACTCAGAAGCGCATCTTCCCCCTGGTGTTCTGCGGCCTGATGCTGCTCATGGTTATCTTCCAGCACCTGGGCCTCACGCCGGAGCTGGCTTTCCGCGGACGCGAAGCCGATTTCCCTCCCGGCAACGCGTCTTATAGCGCGCAAACGCGGGTGTGGGCGCTCTATCAAGTGTACGGGTGGGTGGAGGGAACCAAACTGGTGCTGGGCATTCTACTCTCGGGGTATCTGTTTATCTTCCGCGCCCGGCGCACTCGCAAGCAGATCAACGCGATCGATTTCCCCCAACACAGCCACATGGATGGATGATTCCGCTCGGTGCTTCGAGCGCAATCGAAGTCTCGATGAGGATTCCTTTTTCGAGGCGATCGCGACCGTCGCCGCTAGGAAAAGGACGCCGAGCCGGTCGCGCATTTTCCGCTCCCGCTAATATACGCCGCGCACCTTCATGGCTTCGTCGAGCAGCGCCAGCAGCTGCTCCCGGGTCAACTGGATTTTTTCCGAGGGGTCCGGAACATCCTCCGCGGCCAGGGGGCTGCCTGGCACGAAGCGGGTGCGGGATTTGATTCCGTATCGCGCCCGCGCCGCGAACAGGGTCTCGATCTCGGCGCGGGGCAGCGGACGGGCGCCGCCCAGAAGCTCCGCCACCAAAGTGATGCGCGCGAAGTGCTCCACCTTTTCCATGCGGCTGTAGGCCTGAAACAGTTCTTCGCCCCACGCCACCGCGCCGTGGTTGGCCAGCAGCACGGCGTCATGCTGTTCGACATGCGGCAGCAGGCTTTCGCCCAGCGCCGGCGTTCCCGGAGTTCCATAGGCCGCCAGAGGAACCGAGCCCAGCCCCACGATCACTTCGGGAAGCAGGCCCAGATTCAGCTCGCGTCCCGCCGCCGCGAAGCCGGTGGACACCGGCGGATGCGCGTGCACCACGGCGCCCACGTCTTCGCGCATGCGGTAAATGGTCAGATGCATGTGCAACTCGGAGGTCGGCTCACCCTTGCCCTCGACCTTCTTGCCATCCAGGCCGCACACAATGGGATCGTCCTCGGCCAGCATTCCCTTGCAGGCGCCGGCGGGTGTAACCAGAATACGGCTATCTCCCATGCGGGCGGACAGATTTCCGTCGCAGGCGGCGATCCACCCTTTTTCGGACATAAGCCGGCCGATCCGGACCATATCCTGGCGCAACTGCTGCTCGGTTCGCGGCATCCGTGCCTACATCAAATAGAGTCCTTAGATTGTAGCAATCGTCGGGGGCCCGTGCCACGGGCGGGTGCTCCTGCGCCCGAAGGAGTTGAGGAGTGGGAGCGGCGAGTTCCCATCCGCCCCTCACGTTGTCCCTTACAATAGGGGGTTGGATAAACGCCGCATGTGCCCGAATTGCCGGGCATTCATCACCACCGACGACAAAGTCTGTCCTTACTGCGATCTGCGCCTGGAAACCCGCGCCGTCGACAAACGCACTCCCGCCGACGTTCTGGGCGGCCTGATTCCGCACGCCCGCTTCACCACCATGATGATCCTGCTGGTGAACGTCGGTATGTATATCGCCACCGTGCTTTACAGCATGCGCGGCAACCGCGGCGGCGGAATGGATCTGGATGTCCAGACTCTGCTCGATTTCGGAGCCAAGTACTCCTACGCCATTTTTGCCCTGGGCCAGTGGTGGCGTTTGATCACCGCCGGCTTTCTCCATGGCGGGCTGCTGCATATCGGCATGAACATGTGGGTCCTGTTCGACCTGGGGGTGCAAGTGGAGGAGACCTACGGCACCAGCCGCTATCTGGTGTTCTACTTCGTTTCCACCGTGTGCGGATACCTGGTCAGCTCATGGTGGGCGCCGATGACGCCCTCAATCGGCGCGTCAGCGGGAATCTTCGGCTTGATCGGCGCCATGATCGCACTGGGCGTGCGCGACCGCTCCGCCTACGGAGCCATGATCCGCAGCGTCTATACGCGGTGGGCTATGTATGGGCTCGCCCTGGGAATCCTGCCCTCGTTGTTCGGAATCTCGTTCATGGACAATGCCGCGCACATCGGCGGGATCAGCAGCGGATTCGCCATCGCATACGTCGCGGGAACGCCGCGCTTCTCACGCACCGTGGAGGCGTTCTGGCGCGCGGCGGCGGGAATCGCTTTGGCGCTTACCGCGCTGGCGTTCGCCGAGATGTTCCTGTGGCTGACCTCGCGTCCGCAATAGACGCTTCCCGTCTCAAAATGCCGGATGCGCGCCAAAGAGTAACGCTTGCACGAGAATTTGGACGGGAGTTGTGGCGCACGCACGCTTGCGTGCCGCGTCGGCACTCGCGCCGACGTAGGGCCACATTGTGCGGCATCCGAGGTTGGTGTCGAGAGAGTCTCGACACGGCACGCGTAGGCGCGTGCGCCACATCGCCTGGTGAGTTGTAAGAAATGCGGAGTAGGCGGCATTTTGCGACGGAAGGCAGTTAGCGCGCCACGTACTTCGCGAGCCCGGCATTGCCCGCGGCATCGTAAACCCGCACGGAGATCAGGTGTTCTCCGGCGGGCAGATTCGGCAGCGCGATGGTGAACCGCTCCTGCGGCGAATCCGTCACGCCATCGGAGGCTTCGACCGGCGTCCACGGGCCGGCGTCGACGGAATATTCGCAGCGCCGCAGCGGGCCGCGGTCGACCGCGTCGGCGTAGATCTGGAAGCTTGTTCCGGTACGTCCCGGTCCGCTCAGAGTCACCACCGGCGGCGTATTGTCGATCGCCACAGGTGTGCTCACCAGCTCCGCTTCCCGGGCCGCGTCCAATGCATTCGAAGGCCGGTCGGATGCGACCACGCGAAAGAAATACCGGCCGTCCGCCAGCGCGTCGCCATCCATCGAGTACAGGGTCTCGGTCAAGTTGGCGCGCAGCAATATCCATTGCGACTCGTCCTCACCCCGGAAGTAGAGGCTGTACACCAGCCGGTCGCCATCGGGATCGTCCGCCTGCCACACCACCTGGATCTGTTGCCCGCCGCCGTGCCCAATCGTGCCAACGGGGGTCGCGGCGTCGGAGGCGGAGGCGCCGGAAGGCTTCGCGGTTCCGATCACCACCAAAGACTTAACCACCGGAGGCGAGTTCTGCGGCAGATACGCGACGATCACGTCGTCGATTTCCGGCGCGGAGCCTGCGCCTCCGATAAATTCCGCGCGCCACTGAATGTAGCGGGCGCTGGGACTTGCGATGGCGATTTTGTTGGGATCGCCAGCCGGCTCCGACCAGTCGCTCCAGGTGGTGTCCGGCCGCGCCGAATTGCCGCTGCGAGTCCGCAGCGCGATGCCCTTGGCGTCTCCGTGCCAGGAAATCCGGCCCCACTTCGCGACCGCGCCTGAATCGTGCACGGGCGATTCGAACCAGCCGTTCGCGATCCCTCCCAGGCGCAGCAACTTTCCCAGATTCCCTGTCGTCACCAGCAGCGCCCGATTCGAAGCCAGCAGGCGCGTCGCGTCGCCTTCATTCGCCTGTGCCACAAGAGTGGCCCGGAGCGGAGCCTCCAGTTGATAGATGCGCCCCTGTACGTCGGTGAGAAACATCACCGAAGACCCCGACACCGCGATATCGTAAATGTTCTCTTCCTTCGAAGTCCACAGCGTCTCGACGGAATTGTCCGCTGAAATCTTATACAGCGCGGAACGGTCCCCGCTGGAAGATTCCGCGCTGGGCGTAGCCGCGACCACGGTGGTCTGCGGAGCTGGCGCCGCCGGCTTGGGGACATCCGGCTTTGGCGGAGGATTGATGCCGCTCTGCTGATCGGTCACGGTGATGGTTGTTGTTACTGAGGGCGCGCCCAAGCCGGTGGCGGATGTGATCGCGCTGGCAGCCGCTCCCACACGCTTGGCCACGCCTCCGCCCATCGCCGCCGCGTAGATGCTGCCGTCGGCTGCCGGAACAATGGCGCGAATCTCCGGCAGGCTGGACTTGTACAACACGAACGCCTTGCCCGGCGCGGTAACGCGGTACAGAATCCCGTTCGGCTCGGAACCCGCCAGCAGGCGGCCTTGCGCGTCGAACGCCAGCGCGGTCACGTGGGCCTGACCGGTTTCGTAGTAGATACTGCCCTGTCCTGACGCCGTCACGCGGAAGATCTTGCCTTCGTCCCCGGTCGCCACCATCAGCGCGCCATCCGGAGCCACGGCCAGCGCCCAAATATAATGCGCCCCCGGAGCGAAGTACTCGGTGGCCTTGCCGTTCTCGATGCGATACACCTTTCCGTCCGGCGACGTTCCGGCGTAGACGACGCCCTTGGGGTCCACGGTCACCGCGAAGATTTCAGGCTGATCCGCGGTCCAGACGAGACTGCCCTGGCCGGTCAGGTCGACACGAAAGAGCCGCCCGCGATTTCCAGTCCCGAGATAAATGGACCCGTCCGGCGCAGCGGCCACGCTCCACACCTCGGCTTGCCCCGAATCGAACACCGTAGTGAGAGCCGGACCCAGCGTCAGCTTGCCGTCATATGAGATGGAGAGCCCGGAAAAACGTCCGCGAGAGAAATCCGGGTAGCCGTTCATCTCCCAGGTTTGCGTGGAGGCCGCGAAGCCCACGGAGGCAAGACCGCTCGCGAGCAGGGAAAGGAGCGCGAGCGCTCTCACTCCTTCACCTCGATCTGAATGGTCTTCGATCCCGTCACCAGGTTTTCGCCGGCAGGAATTTCGATCTCGGCAACCTTCGCGCCACGCGTGGAGGCGAGCGCCGCGGCGCCCGGCTGCGAGCGCCCCAAAATCGTCGCCACCGACGCCGGAGGGTCCGGCAGATCACGCCCGTCCATACTATATGCCGCGTCGGCGCGCCACACTCGCACGTACGCACTGGTATTGGAGCGCAGCCCGTTCAGCAAACTGAATACCTGTGCCGACGAACGCGCCTGGGTGCCCAAAGTCCCCTGAAACTGGAACAGATTCGCGCTGGATGCGTCCGACACCGTGAGATACATCAGCCCCGCCGGCGCTCCCACGGGCACGCGATAGCTGGTCTTCTTCACGGTCTCCGCGCCGTTTTCGCCGCTGAGCACCACGCTGATCTCGACATCATCGCCGGGATGCACCTGGCGCGGAGCGAACGCATCGGCGATCTGCAATTGATTGTGCGTCTCGGTGGGGGTGATTTCGAGCGTAAGGCTCTTCAACCGCAGAGCGTCGAACCCGCTGGTCAGAGCGTAGGAGAGCGGCGTGGACACGCCCAGCGACGCCATTGTGGCCGTGTTCACGTCGCCGCTATACACGTTGTCGAGCTGCACCGTTCCGCCCTCGAAATCCGCGTGTCCGCGCACCGCGTAGGTGGCCGCGCCCACGGAGCGCTCGGTCGAATCGATGGCGGAAAAGACGGCCATCTGGGCCACCAGCGGCGTCAGGATGGGATCCCGCGCCACGTTCATGCGGTAATCGTTCTTGCCCACGCGAATCTCGATCGGGGCCATGGACGCGCGCCGGCCCACGATGCCGGAAATCGCAGTGTCGCGGTCCGCGGTGATCGATCCCATCCACTCCGTAGCCTGCGAAATCTTGAAGGAGTTCGCCAGGTTGGGGAGCAGCGCCAGCACCTCGGCGCTCGCAAACGGCAGGTCGGTGGGGCCGGTTGCCATAAAGCGATGCCCGAAGGCATAAATCTTGTCCCCGTCGACCGCCGTCACGGTGCCGTCCGCGTTCACGTTCATATCCCCGGACATGAGATGGACGCTGATCATGGAGCCGGGCTCGAGCGTCCGCGGATCGCCCAGCGCGTCGGGAGGATTGGCGCCGCCCGAAACTCCCTGCTGCGGATCGAGACCCAGGGCTCGAAGCTGCGGAGCGAAGTGATCGAGCGTCGCCGCCGTAAATCCCGAGAACGCCAGCGGCGTGGCAATTTCTTCGAGGCGCATTCCGCCGCTGACAAATCTGGCGCGAGGGCGAACTGAGGCGAGCCCCGCTGGAATCTGCGGCTCCACGCGCAGCATCTCCTCAATCGGGCGGATTCCCGCGATGGCCACCTTGGCTTCCGAAAATCCCAGCGCCACCGCACCCGCCAGCTTGCCTTCGATGTAGACCGGCGACCCGCTCATCCCCTGCAACACGCCCGTTTCCGCCAGAGGCCCTCCGCTGAGTCTCGCCAGGATGATGGATTGCCGCGGCCCGACGTTCTCAAGGACGCCCAGAACCTCGACCTGAAACTCTTCGATGCGATTGCCGGCAAACACCGTCCGGCCGACGCCGTGCTGTCCCGCGCGCACGTCTTTCAGGGGGAAAATATCCGGCGCGGCATTTAGAAACGGCGCAAGGACAACTGCGGCCAGGATGGGGAGGAACTTCACAGCTTTATTCTAGCGGCTTGGCCTGCGCCGGACTTTGCTGCGACACCGGGCCGCGGGCCGTTGAGCCTGGACATTCCAACTGATACCATTGTGGCCGAAGTGGAAATTGCGAAATTCTTCCAGTCCACTTAAGATAAGGGGCGGAGAAGGAGAGATCATGTCGAAATCCAAGAAGACCTCGGTTGGTCGTCGCGGTTTCCTGAAGAACGCGGCGGCCGGAGCGGCGGCGCTGGTAACCACAACACCGCTGGTGGAAGCGCAGGCTCAAAGCACGCAGGCTCAGAATAAAACCGGCGCAGCGCCGGCGGGCGTGGCGCCGGCTCCGACGCAGGCGCAGCTTGACCGCGACGCGGGGAATGTCCGCCCGCCTGCGGTGGCGCGCCTGATCACGCGGCCGGGCTCGGATCCCATGGTCCAGACGGTCAAAGAGCTCGGGATCGAATTCGTAGCTGCCAACCCGGGATCGAGCTTCGAAGGTTTGCAGGAGTCCTTCATCAATTACGGCAATCCGCCGAATCAGATGCCGGAGTTCATCACCGCTCTGCATGAAGAGTCGGCGGTGACCATGGCTCACGGCTACGCCAAGGCCGAAGGCAAGCCGATGCTGGCGCTGCTGCACGGCACCATTGGAATTCAGCACGCGTCCATGTCCATTTACCACGCCTATTACGACCGCGTGCCGATCTTGATGATCGCCGGCAACGACCCGGACTTTATCGCGGCGCATACGGCGCACGACATGGCCGGCATGGTTCGAAGCTTTCACGAAATGGGACGCCGAGCCCAAGACCATCGATGAAGCTCTGGTGGCCATTCAGCGCGCCTATAACGAAGCCATCACGCCGCCCATGGCGCCGACTCTGGTGGTGCTGGGTTCCGATATTCAAAAGGACAACGCCCCCAACACCAAAGTGCCGGCTTACAAGCCGCCGGTATTCGTGACGGTCGACTCGACCAGCGCCAGGGAGATCGCGAAAGGTCTGCTCGCCGCTCAAAACCCGCGCATCGCGGTCGGCCGTTTGCGAACGCCTGAAGGCGTGAAGCGGTCGGTCGAGCTCGCGGAGCTGGTGGGAGCGTCGACCAGCACAACGGCAACGAACGGACCCATGAGTTTCCCGCAGCGGCATCCCTTGTGCGGCCCCGGCGCGGACACGGCTTACGACTATACCCTCGGTCTTGAAACGCGGCGGCGCGCAGGCTTCGATCACCGGTCCGGCGCTGGCGACGATTGTTCGGTCACGGGACACCACCAACATCGGGTTCGGCGGCATCAGCGGCGCGGCCGGCGGCGGAGCGGGAAGAGGCGGCGGTGGCAGGGGCGGGCGCGGCGGAAATGCGAACGCGGCTCCTCTTGAGGCGGACGCCGAGGCGAGCCTTCCGCTGATTATCGAACAAGTAAAGCTCCAGATGACCGCGGACCAGAAGGCGCGGATTCAGGAGCGCATCGCCAAGCAGGCCACGGCCAACCACGAGGCTCGCATGTGCGGCCATCACGGCGGCCGTGGAGGTAAGCAGGCCGGATGGAATGGCACTCCCATCAGCACGGCGCGGATTTATGCCGAACTCTGGCCGTTGATCATGAATGAAGACTGGTGCCTTTCGTCCCCCAGCAATTTCTCCGGCGGCCATAACGCGCAGCTTTGGGATCACGATAAGCCGTATAGCTACCTGGGAGGCCAGGGGGCCGGCGGTATGGGCTATGGCGCGCCGGCATCGGTCGGTGCGGCGCTGGCCGCGAAAGCGCGCAAGCGATTCGTGGTCAATATCCAGACCGATGGCGATCTCAACTATGCTCCGGGCGTTCTGTGGACGGCGGTGCATCACAAACTGCCTATGCTTACGGTGATGCACAACAATCGCGCGTGGCATCAGGAATACATGTTCGTGGAATATATGGCCGGCGTCCGCGGACGCCGCGCGAATCACGCGGAAATCGGCAGCACGCTTCGGGACCCGTTCCTCGATTACACAAAGATGGCGGCGGGCTACGGCATGAATGGCGAGGGACCGATTACCGATCCGGCGAAATTGTCGGCGGCATTGAAGCGCGGCGTGGCTTCCGTGAAGAGCGGTGAACCTTATATGATCGACGTGATCACCCAGCCCCGGTAAGGACGATCGGCATGAAGATAGATTTCAAGAACCAGTGGTGCCTGGCGGCGCTGATCGCCGTGACAGCGCCGGTCGTGCTTTTGAACGCTCAGGGCGGCGGGCGTGGGGGTGGTGGCCGCGGTGCTGCGGCGGTCACGAACGTCCCGGCGCCCACCAGTCCTGTCACCGGGAACGCGGTCTCCGGGAAAGGCCTGTATTACGCGTTTGGCTGCTATGCCTGTCACGGTTACAACGGTGAGACCGGAGCGCGGAATTTCGTAGGACGCTGGGGAAACCTGGGGACCGAGCAGGCCTTCCTTACCTTCCTCCGCGGCCGTGTAAACGTGGCGCCCATTGTTCCATCCACGTCCATGCCGAACTTCAGCGAGGCTTCTCTGTCCGACAAGCAGGCGAAAGATATTTATGCCTACATCCGGACCTTCAAGAGCACAGCGCCGGCCAATTTGAAGGACGCTCCAGCATTGACCTCCATCATCGACGGGGCCAAGCAGGACAACCGATAATCGTCCCCCATTCGGGAGCGCGCTGGAGTATAGTTAATTTCGGAAAGGACCAACCCCCCGATGGCGAAATCCAAGAAGACTTCCGTTGACCGCCGCGGATTCCTGAGAGGCGCGGCCGCGGGCGCAGCTGCGTTGGTTACGCAGGCCCCGGCGGTGAGAGCGCAGGAACAAGCGGCGCCGGCGCCAGCAGGTCGCGGAGGCGGTCGCGGAGGGCGCGGCGGAGGCGCTCAAGCGCAAGCCGCCTTGGCGCGCGAAGACGGGAACGCCCGCCCAGGCCCGGTAAACTATCTGGTCGAACATCCCGGCTCCGACCACATGGTCGATGTCATTAAGGCGCTTGGCATCGAGTACGTGGCGTTCAACCCCGGATCGAGCTTCGACGGATTGCAAGAGTCTCTCATTAACTACGGCAAGAACAGCATGCCGGAAATCATCACCTGCTGCCATGAAGAGTCGGCGGTGGCGATGGCGCACGGCTACGGCAAGATCGAGAACAAGCCCAGCATGCTGGCGCTGCTGCACGGCACCATCGGCATTCAGCACGCCGCCATGGCGATTTACAACGCCTACGGCGACCGTACGCCGCTCTTAATGATCACCGGCGCCTCCGATACCGCGGTCCCGGCGCACGACGCCGTCGACATGGCCGCCATGTGCCGCGACTTCGTCAAGTGGGATCATCAGCCGGACACCTTGAGCCAGTTTGCGCCCACTCTGATGCGCGCCTACAAGCTGGCCATCACGCCTCCCACGGCCCCTGTGATGGTTGTGGTGAAAGGCCCTCTGCAACAGCAGCCTATGCCCGCCAATGGCCTGAACGTTCCCAAGCTGGTGCTGCCGGTGTTCCCCAGCGCGGATCTGGCCTCGGTGCGCGAGATCGCCAAGGGCCTGGTCAATGCCCAGAATCCGCACATCAGCGCGGGGAAGATGGCGCGCAGCCAGGCAGGCATCGATCTGCTGGTGCAGCTGGCCGAATTGACCGGAGCATCCGTGAACGGCGTGGGTGAGCGCATCAACTTCCTCCGCCATCCCCTGGCCGGCAACGGCGACACCAGCGTTCCCGTGGACTTCAACCTGAACCTGGAAGGCGGCGGAGGCGGTGGTGGCGGAGGACGGGGCGGCCGGGCTTCCGGCAGTGCCCCGCGCACGTACACCATCAGCTCGGCCGAATTCCTGGCGACCCACAACTACAACATCAACCGAAACGAGCCCACCGGCGACGTGGTCATCGAAGCCGACGCGCAGGAATCGCTGCCGGCCATCATCGAAGAAGTGCAGAAGCTGCTCACCTCCGACAAGAAGAACACCATCAGCGAGCGCATCAAGAAGCACACCGCGGCCAACATCGCCGCCCGCGCCGTGGCCATCGACGCGGACAACCTGGGTTGGAACGCCAGCCCGGTCTCGCTCCAGCGCCTGTGCGCCGAGCTGTGGCCCTTGATCGAGAAGGAAGACTGGTCGCTGGTATCGCCGCAGGGCTTCATCGGCAACCTGCCCAACACCATGTGGAACATGAGCAAGACCTATCACTACATCGGCGGGCAAGGCGCGGCGGAATGGGCTACGGCGCTCCCGCTGCCGTTGGCGCCGCGCTGGCCAACAAGAAGTACGGCCGCTTGTCGATCAACATCCAGACCGACGGCGATATCAATTACGCTCCGGGCGTGCTGTGGACCGCCGTTCACCACAAGATCCCGCTGCTGACCATCATGCACAACAACCGCGGCTATCATCAGGAAGTCATGTCCACCACCGGCAGTGCGGCATCCGCAACCGCGGCGCGGACATGGCGCACATCGGCACCAAGCTGACCGAGCTCAACATCAACTACGCCACCAT